>MGHM01000001.1 GCA_001793235.1 Candidatus Woesebacteria bacterium RIFCSPLOWO2_01_FULL_44_24b
GACTTCACCACAAAACTGAACCATAATTGGGCACTTTTAGTAGAGTGATATGGGAATAGATAATGAGAACAATATAGACCGAGCACGTAGAATACTTGAGCGAGAAACAGAGCTAATATTGGACGAACACTATAGGGGGATAAACAGTGATGTCTACAATGCCTACGAGAGGGTTGTCGATACAATGGTCAAGTCGGGTAGGCTTACTAAAGAACAAGCCAGGGTTAATCTTAGAAATGCAGAGGATTATTTTACGGGAATACCCGAAGCACACAATAGACTTAAAGACAAAAATGACGAAGATGGTTGGTTGACACATTGGCTTACAAGGCACCCGGAGTATGTGAATGAGGACTTGGAAGGACAATGGCCAGAGTGGCTGCAAAACCCGAGTAGTGGAAGTGAGAAAGGCGAGGTTGTAGAATAAATGTTTAAAGATAGAGTTGAAAAGTTAACTGAAGCAACAAAAAACGTTTTTGCTTGCCTCAATCAGAACTGCCAGAGTATCTTTTAGAAGAGCAAGACCCTCTGGTTAATGTTTTAGCCGGCGCTGTTGAGCAAACCCCAGTTCCACTGTTTTGTCTCGGGATTTTGGGAAAAAATCAGGCGTGAGTCTTCTTTAAATCTTTCAATGAGCTTAAGATCTTGAAACTTTAAAGCCTGATTACTGTTCCCTGCTACCTTCCAGGGCTTGCAAAGTAAGCAGCCCGAACGCGCGCTTTTTGGCCTTTTTCTTTTGTGATTCATGGTTTATTTTATTGAAATTTTATCTTTCGCAAAATCTATTGTTAACCTGTTTCTTTTAAGTAAGGCAATGCCTACTTTAGCATCACCTTCTTCGGTCAGAATAATATCGGTAGAAACAAACTTTTTGTCTAGTTTTGATTTCCCTTCAAACATTAATTTGTTTTTGATAGAGCCATCTGCAAGAACTATAGCAACAGATGAAACCAGCCTTAACTTTAGAAATATCGCCTCCGGCAAGGGTAAAGTCAGATCTCCGCTGAATCCGGTATCAATAAGCGCCTCGATTTCTACCTCTTCGTGTTCTCCTTTTACAATAAGTTTTGCCTTGGGGCTACCTTTTTCATCGAAGAAGCAATTCATTGTTAAAGCGTGTATACGTAGGGTGACCCAACCCTTGCAATGTAAAATATTTCGTCAGGAAAATCCTTTTGCGCTTTGTGAATAGCATCTAAGGGTCTATCTGCGATATAGTACTTTCCGCTATTAACTTCTATGGCAACTAACTTATTATCATATTTCCCCTCAAGCCTATTCTTAAGCTCTTCTTCATAAATCTTTTTACCTTTCTCGTTAAGCTCTTTGATGTTTAGCTTTGTCTTGGTTGCCATATGCCTCATTATACCACGAGAAATGCTTTAATTTGACTTCCCCACAAAACTGAACCATTTTCTTGTGTTATACTGAACCACTATGAAATCCATAACGATACACAATTTGGAGCCAGAGCTTGAGAAGGGCATTGCGGCTGAGTCTAAAAGGCTTGGGTTGAGCTTAAACAAAACCATAAAAAAGCTTTTGCGAAAGTCTATGAACTTGCCAAAAAAACAAGCAAAAAAAGCTGATTTTAGCGATATCGCCGGAACTTGGACTCAGGAAGAATACGATGAGTTTGAAAGAAACACCGCAGTTTTTGAAGAAATTGATGAAGAAATGTGGAAATGAGGAAAGTGCTTCTTGATACAAACGCTTATAGCAAACTTAGACTTTCCGGGGGAGATATCCAAAAAGAACTTGAGGCTTCAGACACAGTTTATATTTCCGTAGTAACAATTGGCGAGCTTGTTACCGGGTTTCGTAATGGAACAAAGTTTAAGGAGAATTTAGAGAAGCTGAATTCGTTCTTGCTAAAGCCGAACGTTGAGGCAGTACATATCTCGGAAGAAACGGCAGAAATTTATGGAGGCATTTTTTATGAGTTACTTAAGAGAGGAATACCTGTTCCGACTAATGATGCGTGGATTGCGGCAAATGCCATTGAAACCGGTTCTAAAGTCATAACTTTCGACAAGCACTTCACTAAAATCCCAGGAGTGAGGGTTTGGAGAGGGATTTAGAGCAAATCTTCATTGACAAATCCAAGGAATTGGCTATATTAACTTTAAGTTATGACTACATCTATAGAAGCTAGGACGGGAATAGAAGATTTTGAGGAGCAAGTTAAATTAGCTCACTATCAAATTCAGAGTTTGGGAGTAAGCTCACTCAAAATTGAGGCATATGATGAAAACCCGGAACCGCACCAGAGATTAGGCATCAATATAGATAGTTTGAATATGTCATTTGAAGGCAAGTATGCAGATTTACAGAAAGTTGATGTGAATGTTCGCATTGAGGCTTTGAACAGATATGAAAAGCGGATAAGAGCTCAAGGTGGTGTTCAGGGCATGGACAGAGCTGGTTATGAGGTGTTGTCTGACATGTTGGTCGGTGAATTGGCTAAAGCTGATTCTCAATTGTTAGATTTAGAATTAGGTTTGAACCCTCATAAGTTGGATTCAGCCGATAAACTTCGTATGTTAATATCAAGCTTTCCTCGTTCTGTTCATGAGGAATATTTCGACAGAGTGCAAGCTGAATGGGGTAGGACACAGATGCTGACTATGCGCCAAAGAAACAGGTTGAACATAATGGACAAGGTCGCCCCAATTAGCACTCCGGAGCAATAACTGCTTAACAAGACTTTATTAACCTGTTAAAATAAACTTCATATGCCAAATGGTAAGGCCGATTACTATGACATTTTAGGAGTGGATAAGAATGCTACCGCTGAGGAGATAAAAAAGTCCTACCGCCGCCAGGCTTTGGAGTGGCATCCGGATAAACACAAAGACAATAAAGAGGCGGCAGAAAAGCGCTTCAAAGAAATCAACGAAGCATATCAGGTTTTGAGTGAGCCGGAAAAGCGCCGTGCTTATGACCAGTTTGGCCACCAGGCCTTCGCCCCGGGAGGGGGCTTCGGCCGGCAAGGTGCAGCTGGTTTTGGAGGTAATCCTTTCGGTGGCTTTGGCCAGCAGGGAACCCCGTTTACTTATACATATACAAGTGGTAGTCCTTCGGCAGGCTCAGGATTTGACTTCGGTGACCCGTTTGAAATTTTTGAGCAGTTTTTTGGTGGACAAGCATTTCGGCAGCAGCGGGTGCCTCGCTATAGCATTGACGTAAGTTTTATGGATGCTGTTCACGGAGTTGAAAAAGAAGTTTCACTCAATGGTAAAAAAAGGAAAATTAAAATTCCGGCGGGAGTGGATGATGGAACGCGTATCCAGTTTGATGACTTTGTTTTGTCACTAAACGTCAAATCCGACGCCCGCTTTGAGCGCGATGGAGCAGATATTTATGTCAAAGTTGAAATCCCCTATTCATTGGCCACGCTTGGTGGAGACATTGAAGTTCCAACGGTGGATGACTCCCTGCCTGTGCAGGCAGGGGTTAAAATAAAAGTTCGTGCCGGAACCAAGTCCGGAAGTATGGTCCGCCTCAAGGAGCGCGGTATCAAGCGCCTTCGCGGCAGCGGCCGTGGGGATGAATATGTAAGAATAATCGTCGATGTTCCCTCCAAGCTTTCCCGTGAACAAAAAAGACTTGTGGAGGAGTTGAGGGGAGAAGGGTTATAATAGTGTCATGGGTGAAGAAGAGCCTACTCCAAATCCTAAAGAACTTCTTATAAAACCAAAAACGGTCTTTCGCTATACAAGCTCCAGGGATCGAGGTGAGCAAGAAGCTGAACTTGTGGGTTATGGATTGCATGAAGGATCGTTAACAGCCCGCTACAAGGTTGTTGGCAACACAAGTGAAAGTTGGCAATATGTTGACGAGCTTCGAAAAACTATTCATACAAACGAAGATGAGAGGGTGGAATTTATTGTTAAGGTAAAAAGGAGAAGCGGCGAAATGGAAGACGATTGGAAATATGCAGGCTATATTGAAGATTCTAATCCTCCAAAAGTAAAAGTTGTAAAGAAAGGTGAATTAGGAGGCCAAGAAGGTGAACTTTCAAAGGAAATTTTTGTCAGTAGTTTAGTAAAGTGGAACGAACCCCAAGAGTAGTTTGACTTCACTGCTTCAAATAGCTTAAAATACAACCAGTTAAGTGAGTTGAAGGTGGGTGCGGCCCGCCTTTTTTGTTACTAACCATGGCAGCAAATCAAGGACCAAGAACAGAGTTTAGCCAAGCCCTCCGGGCAATAGCCCAGGAGCGCGGGCTTGACGTGGAAGTGATTCTTGAGACCATAAGGCAGGCCTACGTGGCCGCGTTTAAGCGGGACGCCAAGGAGCGCGGCGAAGATGTCGACACTTCTGACTATGAAGCAGCAATAGACCCTTCAAGCGGCGAGGCCAAGATTTTCGGCTGGTCAATTGACGAGGAGGGAAACCCAACCGGGGATAAGAAAGATGTAACACCTCCAGGGTTTGGTAGAATTGCCGCCCAAACTGCAAAGCAGGTAATTCACCAAAAAATTCGTGAAGCAGAAAAGGGCGTTGTCATGGACGAATTTGAAGGGCGAGTAGGAAACCTCATTTCCGGGACCGTTCTTCGCTTTGACGGCAGTAACGTCCGGGTGGACCTTGGCAAAACCGAAGGGTTAATGCCGGCCGAAGAGAGGATTCCCACAGAGCGCTTAAACCCTGCTCAAAGACTGACATTTTTACTTAAGGCAATTGAAGATGGCCCCCGGGGGAAGCTCATTGTTTTGTCTCGTGCTAGTGATGACTTTGTCAAAAAAATCTTTGCCCGTGAAGTCCCGGAAGTTGCATCCAAAAGTGTTGAGATCGTGGGTGTCGCCCGCGAGCCCGGTGTGCGCACTAAAATTGCGGCGCGCTCTACCCAGTCAGGTGTTGACCCGGTTGGCTCCTGCGTCGGCCAGAAAGGCGTTCGTGTTCAAGCTGTTACCACAGAGCTTGGTGGCGAGCGGGTGGATATTATTCCCTGGTCTGACAATACTGAGGAATTTATTAAGGCAACGCTCTCACCTGTTGAAGTAATGAGCATTAGAATTGACGAAAAAGCCAAAACCGCAGTCGTTGTGGTTGCCGAAGATCAGCTTTCATTGGCTATTGGAAAAGAGGGCCAGAATGTGCGACTTGCCGGGCAGCTAACCGGATACAAAATAGAAATAGAGTCGGGTGAAGTGACAGCAAAAGCGCCCGTCGAGAAATGAAAACGCAAAATTATTACTATGAAACAAGTACGACCACCAATAGTTACTGTCTTGGGCCATGTAGATCATGGCAAGACTACGCTTCTTGACGCAATAAGAAAGACGGGCGTTGCAGCCCGCGAAGCCGGCGGCATTACGCAAGGTATTGGTGCTTCGAAGGTAACGAGCCCAGAAGGAAGTATTACCTTTATCGATACTCCGGGCCACGCAGCTTTTGCCAAGATGCGCGCGCGCGGCGCAAAAGTGGCTGATATCGCAATTTTAGTCGTGGCTGCGGACGATGGCGTCATGCCTCAAACCAAAGAAGCCCTGAGTTATATTAAGCAAAACCAACTCCCCATGATTGTTGCTTTTACCAAGGTTGATTTGCCCTCGGCAAATGTTGAGAAAGCACGCGGCCAGCTTATGGAAGAGGGAATCTTTTTTGAAGGTATGGGAGGCTCGACTCCAGCGGTTGAGATTTCTGCCAAAGCGGGCAAAGGGGTGGCGGAGTTGGTCGAGACAATTATGCTTTTGGCCGGTGTTACGGGTTTTACGGCGGACTCAGAAAATCCGCTTTTGGCCTCAGTAATTGAGACTAATAGAGACAAAAGAGGAACACTTGTTTCGGCGGTTATAAAAGATGGCAAGCTCAAAGTTGGGGATGAAATTTCTACAGGATCGATTAGCGCCCGTGTAAAAGGTCTTTTTGACCAAAATAATAAACCCATCAAAGAGGCTAATCCATCAGACCCGGTTTTAGTCCTTGGCTTTAGCGACATCCCGGAAATAGGGACCGAAATTACCGGCAAGAAAGCAGGGCAACCTGCGGCAGTTCCGGTGGTTTACAAAAAAATAAAAACTCAGGAAGGTCAACTGACTTTGATTGTAAAGGTCAAAAGTGCCGGGACGGTTGAAGCTTTAAGCTCGGTTCTTCCCAAAGACGCTGTGGTTTTGTCCTCCGGAGTAGGAGAAGTTACCGAATCGGACGTGTTTTTGGCAAAAACCACTGGGGCCACAATTGTTTCGTTTGAAGCCAGAATCCCAAGTAGCGTCAAAAAATTGGCAGAAACTGAAGGGGTTGAAGCTCATGAATTTAAAATTATTTACGATATTGTGAAGTTTATTGAAGACAAGATTGCAGGAAGCAAGCTTGAAGTATTAGGTAAAGCCGAAGTTCTGGCGGAGTTTCCTTTTAATAAAACCAAGGTGGCTGGTTGCAAAGTTACTGAGGGCAGAATCCACAAAACCGACAAGCTGGTACTTATGCGCGGCGAGCAGGAGCTGGGAGTTACTAAAATTGCCTCGCTTCGAAGAGGGAGAAATGATTTGGTGGAAGCAAAAGCAGGTGAGGAATGCGGCATAGTTATGGCTCCCCTTTTAGCATTCTCAAAAGGTGATATACTAGTCGCAACTAAGTGAAAAAGCATGGAGAAATCGTTCAAATCAGTAATTGACGCGAGCCGAAATATTCTGGTGCTTTTGCCACGGGACCCGAATTTTGACCAGGTTGCGGCCGCTTTGTCTTTATACCTTGCGATTGAAGGCAAAAAGGATATTGCCATTTCTTGCCCCAGTCAGATGAGGGTGGAATTTAACAGGCTTGTTGGGGTGGACAAAATAGGCGAGGAAATTGGCAGTAAAAACATGGTCGTCAAGTTTGTGGGTTACCCGGCTGAGCAGATCGAGAGGGTCAGCTACGACATCGAAAACCAAGAATTCAGGCTGACGGTTATTCCCAAACCTCAGCATGAGGCACCCCAGAAAAATCAAGTAGAATTGGCTTATTCGGGGGTTTCCGCGGACACCACGGTTTTGGTTGGCGGCGAGCGGGCTGACCAGTTTCCGGCCCTGAACGGTGGCGAGCTTAATGAAACAAAGATTGTACATATTGGCATTAACGACATTACGGCGCCGGAGGGAAGAAATATTATTTCCTTGGCCCGACCCAGCTCCTCGGTGAGTGAGCTCATGGCTGACTACATTAAGGAAATTGAAGGCGGTTTTCACCCCGATATTGCGACCAATTTACTCTCAGGAATTCACGAAGGCAGTGATAATTTTAATAAAAAAGAGGTTAACGCAAATACTTTTAAGCTTGCCGGCGAGCTTATGGCCGCTGGCGGCAAATATACCAGAAAAGAGGAGTTTAAGCCCCGCCTGCCTGCGCAGGCAGGGCCGCAATTTAATTTCCCCCAGGGAATGATACCGGCAATGCAGGGCATGGGACCAATGTCGGTTCCACCCAGAGCTATGAAAGGCGCCAAAAAACAGGATGACGCAAGCCCCGAGCGAGACACTCACGAGGCACCGGAAGGCGAAAGTGTAAACCCGCCAACCTCCTGGCTCAAGCCAAAGATTTATTCTGGGAATAAAGGTACTTCAGTGAGTTAAATAGCTTAGATATAGTAAACGGCAATACTTTGTGGTATTTTATTTTTATGGAAATGAGGGGGCTTCGTAATTTGCTGCTGTCAGCGGCCGTAGTTGGGGGAATGCAAAGCTGCGGAGGCGGAGATGGTAATAAACCTGTTTATGTTGGTGAATATTGCCCTGAAAGCGGATGTAGTGAGGGAATCCCACCACACAGGGTAGCTTCGGTTGCAAATAATCCCGGGGATACTTGTGCACTGGAAGTGACAGCATATACTGTTGAAGTCATAACTGGCTATAAGACAGGAGAAAGTACCACCAGGAATCTTGGAGCAACAACATTATATCTTGCTCCGGACTCTTGTGAGTTATTAGAAGAGTAACAGATTTTGCACTTTGGCCCCAAAATGGTATATACTGGGTGTATATGAGTACTGCGATTATAAATATCAAAACTGACCCAGAACTTAAAGCCCATGCACAGGCAAAGGCCGCCAAAATGGGCTTGAGTTTGAGCGCCGTGATAAATAAATCATTAAAGGAGTTTGTGAAAAAAAAGAAAACCCCTTATGGAATTTTTGCTGGAGCGGATATTTCCGATGAAGACTTATACGAGATTACTCATAGTCTTGACAAAGAAGTAGATGAAATAGTAAATGCAACTAAATAAATACTGCTTCGACACTCACACCCTGGTTTGGTACTTCATAAAAAGGCCAACACTTTCCACCCGCGCCAGACAAATCTTAAATGAGGTTTTTGAAGGGAAAAAAGAAGGAATAATCCCTTCGTTGGTTTTAGTCGAAGCCTTGCATGTAAGTTTTAAGGTTAAAGAGTTTAACTTTGGCCGATTTTTGAGCGATATTCGCATTCAAAATTTAACCGTTGTACCGCTGGAAAAAGAAGTACTTCAGGAGTGTTATAAATTATCAAAAGTCTTAAATATTCATGATAGAATCATTGTCGCCACGGCAATTGTTACAGGAAGCGTGTTGATTACAAAAGACAAAATAATCCGCTCTCTTAAAAATATTAGGACTATTTGGTAGTTCGGTTTTGCACTTTGGTCACGACTATGATATTATTCCCAAGATGACAACAAGGTTAGACTTGAAATAGTCTTACTTTAGTTACTCATGACATATGGCACTCGCAAAAGAAGAGAAGCTGGAAATTATTAAAAAGTTTGCTCGGGAAAAGGGGGACACAGGGTCCCCGGAAGTTCAAGTAGCGCTTCTATCAACCCAAATTAATAAATTAACCGAGCATTTAAAGGGTCACAATAAAGATGTACACTCAAGACGTGGACTTCTCTCAATGGTTGCCAAAAGGCGCAGGCTTCTGAGTTACTTGGAGAAGCGGGACAAAGAGCGCTTTTCAGACCTCAAAAAGAAGTTGGACCTAAAATAGGACTAGTTAAGATAAATGAAAAAAATTGAGAAAGTTATAAACCTTGGCGGGCGGGAACTGAAGCTTACGACCGGCGAGCTTGCCGGGCAGGCAGACGCCGCAGTCCTTGCCCAATACGGCGACACCGTAGTATTGGCCACTGTGGTTTCCGCTCCTTTGAAGGTGGAGCTGGATTATTTCCCACTCTCGGTGGAGTACCAGGAAAGGCTTTACGCCGGAGGCAAAATCAAAGGCAGCCGCTGGGTAAAGCGGGATGGCCGCCCAAGTGACGAAGCCATTTTAACCGGCCGCTTGATTGACCGCTCCGTTCGCCCCTTGTTCCCGAAAGCTTATATGCGCGAAGTTCAGGTTATTACAACTGTCCTGTCAGTTGACATGGAAAATTCCCCGGTGGACGTGGCGCCAATTGCGGTTTCGGCCGCGCTTGCCGCCTCTAGTATTCCCTGGGACGGCCCGGTGGCAACACTCCGAGTCGGCCTTAAAGACGGAAAATATTTTGTTAACCCCACCGAGACCGAGCTTAAAACCTCCGAGATGGAGCTAACAGTAAGCTCTACTAACAAGGCCATTGTCATGATCGAAGCTGGCGCCAATGAAGTACCCGAGAAAGAGATACTTGAGGGCATCGCCTTTGCCGAGAAAGAATCCAAAGACGTACTTAAAGTACTTGAAGAATTTGCGAAAGAGGTTGGCAATAAAAAAGAGACTTTTGAGGAAGTAAAAACTTCGGCTGAGCTTAAAAAAGCAGTTGAGAAGCTGGTTAAAGATAAACTGGACAGCGTTATCGATAGCATGGCCACCAAAGAGGGTGGAAATAGTGACTTGGACGAGCTGATTGCCGCGGTCCGCGACCAAGTTACAGATCCCGAAAAGCCCCTGGTTTTTGGTATTATCGACAAAATGATAAGCGAGCGTATTCGCGAAATGATTCTTAAAGGTAAGCGCCCGGACGGCAGAAAACACACAGAAATTCGTAAACTCTCATCTCGAGTTGGTGTTCTGCCGCGCACTCACGGCTCGGCAATTTTTAAACGAGGCACCACCCAGGCTTTAACAATCACAACTCTAGGGAGCCCGTCCTTGGGGCAGTTGATTGAATCCGCCGAGGGCGAAGAAGACAAACGCTATATCCACCACTATTCCATGCCGCCTTATTCAATAGGCGAAGTTGGTAGGGTAGGTTTCCCAAGTCGCCGCGAAATCGGGCACGGGGCTTTGGCCGAGCGAGCACTTTTCCCCGTTCTCCCGTCTGAAGAAGAATTCCCCTACACAGTCCACGTAGTCAGCGAAATTCTGAGCTCAAACGGCTCAACGTCAATGGCCTCAACTTGTGGCTCAACCTTGTCACTCATGGACGCTGGAGTCCCCATTAAATCACCGGTTTCCGGAATTGCAATGGGCCTGGTCATTAAAGACGCTAAAAACTTCGCGGTTTTATCTGACATTATGGGCATCGAGGATTTTAACGGCGACATGGACTTTAAGGTTGCAGGAACCGCAAAGGGAGTTACAGCACTTCAGCTTGATGTTAAAACCCTAAGCCTTACAGTTGAAATTCTAGCCCAAGCGATTGAGCAGTCCAAAGCCGGAAGGAAAGAAATTCTGGACTCAATGCTTGCAACCCTTGAAAAACCCCGCGAGGCAGTTTCCAAGTACGCTCCCAAAGTAAGAAGTGTCAAAATACCGGTTGATAAAATTGGTGAAATCATTGGCCCGGGAGGCAAGATGATTAAAAAGATTAAAGCTGAAACCGGGGCTGAGCTGGATGTTAATGACGATGGAACCATAAGTGTTACTGGAGTTGATATTGATGGGGTAAACCGTGCCGTTGAGTGGATTGAAAATATGGTAAGAGTCCCGGTAGCGGGAGAAATTTATGAAGGCAAAGTTGTACGCATGCAACCTTTTGGCGTATTTGTGGAAATTCTTCCCGGCAAAGACGGCTTGGTTCATGTTTCTGATATGGCCGAGACTTATGTCAAAGACCCTGCGGATATTGCAAAAGAGGGTGATAAGGTAACTGTCAGAGTCAAGGAAATTGACAAAATGGGCAGGCTTAATTTGAGTATGATCCTGGACCCTTCAAAAGAAAAACCCCGAGAGCCTCGTGAGCGAAGCGGAGGTTATAGTGGCGGAGGAAGAAGCGGAGGGTATGGTGGAAGTCGTGGAGGATTTGGCGGAAGCCGAGGCGGATATGGTGGAGGCCGAAGCGGTGGAGGCTATAGAGGTGGCGGGGAAAGCCGCGGACCAAGACGGGATTTTGGCAGGCGCGATGACAACAGGAGCGGTGGAGGCGACAGACGAGACCGCGGTTCTTCCGGCCCGCACTTTCCAACAAGTAGGCTAGTGTCCACAGACAAAAAACGCTTCGGCCGTTAATCTAAATTAAATAATTCAAGCTCTTTTATCTTACTAAAATGTTTTATGTTTAATGTCCAGAGAGGGTATTTATTAATAATGGCTGTGGCTGCGATTACAGCATCAATTATACCGAACCTAGTGGCTAGGCCATATTTATCTAAGATGGTATAAGCGTAGTTTGAAATCATCTCATTAATCTCGATAATATCCAAGCTACCAAGGAATTCTTTATTTAGTTCTTTCTCTTTTTTATTTATTGAGCCATAAATTAGTTCATAAGCCGTCATTCTTGAGATTAATGCTTGGTCTTTATATTTATCAAAAGATACGAGAGTATCTTTATTTCCCTTTTGAGCATTAATCAATACTGAAGTATCAATTATTATATTATTTGCCATAAGTGGCCCTGTGCCTTAAATCTTCGGCTATCTCTGTGGTTGATTTGCCTTTCCAATCTTTTCTGTTTTTATACATTCCAAAAAAACCCAGAGACATAATGCCCCTTTTGTCTTTTTTGGATGACTTCTTTTTGATTACTTTATATTTGTTCAGATTTAGCATAACAACTTCACCCTTTCCATGTTTGGTGACCGAGATCGGTGCGATTTTTGCCAACTCGAAATACTCAGACAAGTTGTGTTGCAACTCTCTTACCGAAACTTTTCTTAATATATTCATACACAAAGTCTAACATTTGTATAACTTTAGTGTCAAATTCTAGTGGCAAAAAACGCTTCAGTAGGTAACTTGGCGATTTAAATTCTTTATAAAACTGCGTGTATTTGCTATAACTTTTTGATTAATTACTCTGTACGGAAGTGGAGAGTTTTTAGAAAAATATCTTTCTGACGCAATTATATCAGTTAAATATGGCTTATTGGTTGCATCTTCTATTCGTATGTTTGTCGTTGCGCGAGGGTTTGCAAACCTCCCATAAATATCAGGCATTCTACTGTCTTCATCCCACATCGTAAGGCAACCTGAAAAGAATTTAATTAAATTATCGCGCAGTTCTTGGTTAGATTTTAATTCTTCATCTGGCACATCTCGTAAGGCTCTACCTTTGATTTCAGTTTGAATAATAAGATTTGTGGGCTTGCCGTTTGATCCTTCCCCTACAACAAAATAAGACTTTGCCACACTGTCACCAAGTCTCTTGCTAAAGTACTCATAATCCGCTTTAGTTTGGGCTAATCCTACAAAAGTTGTTGGGAATTGCATTTCTTTAATGACTTTTCCATCCTCCGTTTTCCATACTTTAGCTCTGGGAAGCATTTTTAATGCTTTGCCTTCGGCAATCATTTCTATGGATTTCGTTTTTAAAGGGAATGATGGGAGCTCATTTTGTTCTGCCATAATCAATTATACTAGTATAGGTTCCCGCCTGCGCGGGAATGACACAACATGCTAAACTGAATTATGAATGATAATTCCCAGAAGCTTTTGGTGGATTTGCGCGAGAAGCTTAAAAAAGGGCAAATCCCCGAGGATCTTAATGAAAATATTAGTGTTCGTCTGGAGCAGCTCGGGCTTCTGACCAGTTCCCCCTCGTTTTTGCCGGAAGTTGACCGGGTGAATAAATACATTGACTGGGTAGTATCGCTCCCTTGGAACAAGCGAACGGACGATATTTTGGACTTAAACCGTGCTAAAGAAGTGTTTGAGAAAAACCACTATGGCTTGACCGGTCTCAAAGACCGCATTCTGGAGTATATGTCCGTGATGCAGCTTAATAAAAGCAATAAAGAGGGTATGGCGAGGGCTCCCATAATGTGCTTTGTGGGGCTGGTTGGTACCGGTAAAACCACCATGGCAATTTCGATTGCCGAAGCCATGAGCCGGCAATTTGCCCGTATTCCCTTTGGAGGTATGGGAGACCCCTTGGATCTTCGTGGCCAGAGCCGAATGCACCCTGAAGCTGAGCCCGGGAAAGTCATTAAGTCCCTGCGCCAAGCCCAGAGCAAAAACCCGGTTATACTCCTTGACGAAATTGACCGTGTTACCGATGAGGGCCGCGCCTCCATCATGGGTGTCTTGGTGGAGCTCTTGGACCCCGAGCAAAACAAGGCATTCGTTGACCATTATCTTGATTACCCGTTTGATTTGTCCGAGGCGATTTTTATAGCAACAGCAAATAACACCCATGGCATTGCCACCGCCGTTATGGACCGCTTGGAGCCCATAAACATGCCCTCTTATAACGATGAGGAGAAAATAACTATCGGCAAGAAATATATTTTGCCCAAAGCCTTGAAAGAAGCAAATATTCCAGAGGAAACAGTCGTGATTGACGATAAGGTCTGGAGCAATTTAGTGCGGCCCCTTGGCTTTGATGCGGGGATTCGTACTCTTCAAAGAACCATTTTTGGGCTGGTAAGGAAAGTGGCAAAGTTAATTGTGGAAGGCAAGGGCACTAAGTTTGTGATTAACGAGCAAAATGTCAAAGACTTCATCGCTTCGGATTATGTCTAAGCTTCGTGATATACTTTGTGTATGGCTAGTTTAAAATTCATCGCACTTTCGGGCACAACAGGGGCTACCGAGAATCTTTACGTTTATGAATATGGTAATGATATGATTGTCGTCGATTGCGGTGTTGGCTTCCCGGACCCGGAGATGCTCGGTGTTGACTTGGTTATTCCGGACTTCAGCTACATTGTTAAGAATAAAAACAAACTTCGCGGGATTTTGGTCACTCACGGGCACGAGGACCATCTGGGAGCTTTGCCTTTTCTTCTCAAGGAAGTAAATGCTCCGATTTATGCAACTCGTTTAACCGCCGCCTTTATTGAAGACAAAATGGCTGACTATGAAGTTAAGCACGCGAGGCTTTCGGTTATTGATCCGGAGCGCCTGCCTGCGCAGGCAGGGGATTTTAAAATAAAGCTTGGTGTTTTTGAAATTAGCGCCTTCCGGGTTTCACACTCGGTACCGGACGCGGTGGGGCTCGCCATCAATACCCCGGAGGGCACGATGATGCACGTTCCCGACTATAAATTTGATTGGAGCTCGGTTGACCGGAAACCCTTTGATGTTCAAAAGGCGGTAATCTTGGCCTCGCGCGGAGTCCTTGCCTTGGCTTCCGATGCCTTGGGTTCAACCACTCCGGGCCACACCGAAAGTGAGAGTGTCTTGGAGGAGCGTATTGAAGCAGTCATTACGAAGGCTAAAAACCGGGTCTTTTTTACGACAATTTCTTCCAATATCTCAAGAATGCAGCAGGCAATTCACGCGGCCGAGAAAACAGGCCGGAAAGTTGCATTCGTTGGCCGCTCAATGGAACGAAAGGCAGAAATTGCACGAAGCCTGGGGTATCTGCATTATTCGTCCAACATTGAAGTTGACGCGAGAGCCGCCGCTCGCCTTCCTAAAAATAAAGTCCTTTTGATAATTTCCGGCTGCTACGGTCAGCCGGGGAGTGCCTTGCACAGAGTTTCGGAAGATGATCACAGGTTTTTGCATATTGACCCGAATGACATGGTGATTTTTTCAGCCGATCCCGCTCCTCCGGGCTCGAAAATGAGAGTGGATTATGTGGTGGACAGGCTATTGGAGAAGCAAGTGGATGTTCATTATTACGACTTGCAGGAGGATTTACATGTTTCCGGCCATGGCTCACAGGAAGACATCAGGCTCCTCTTCGGGCTCATTAAACCCAAGTATTTTATACCCATTGGCGGGACCGTCAGGCATATGCGGGCTTACAGCCAGCTGGCTCAGGGCTTGGGAGCCGAGCCGGGGAATGTCTTTGAGCTAATGCCCGGGGACTCGGTGGAGTTTGAGCGCGGGGTAGCTAAGCGTGGCAAGCGAATGCCGGTCAGGAGCATTTTGGTTGATGGCCTTGGGGTTGGGGATGTTGGAAACATTGTGCTTCGCGACCGGAGAATTCTGTCGCGCGAGGGTTTTGTTATTGCCATAATGCAGTTTGATAGTGCAGCCAAGGCTCTCTCGGGAACACCTGAGTTGGTCACTCGCGGATTTGTATTTGAAAAAGACAGTAAAGAAGTTTTGCAAAAAGGAGTGGATAAACTGATTGCCCACGCCAAAAAAGAAAATCTCAATCAGCACCAGCTTAAAGAAATCGCGGTGGATACTCTGGAGCGCTTTTTCTTTGAGGAGCTTGAGCGCCGCCCCATGATTTTGCCTGTGGTTATTGAGGTTTAGCTATTTCTTTGCAAGCTCTCTGAAAGCAGAGGCGTATTTTTTATTGACATCTTTTACTGCTTCCACTAATTCAGGAGTGATGGTATCTCGGGTAGCAAGCTCGTCCAATATTGCTGAATCTTCTTTCAAAATGTATTTCAACCACTTTTTAAATTCTTTTTGAGCCTTTGTCATTTTTGCTATACACAAATTATAGCAGTTGAGTTTGCGATTATCGTAGATATTGTGGAATAATAATTACATGAACCCAGAGACTCCAGATCAGCCTGTTGTTATAACGCCGCCTACGAT
>MGHM01000002.1 GCA_001793235.1 Candidatus Woesebacteria bacterium RIFCSPLOWO2_01_FULL_44_24b
AATTACTCTGGTCATACATACAATTATAAAGGTTTTGTATCGCTAGTCAATAATTATTTGTGGTAAAATAAAGAAAATGAAAATAGCCATACTCTCAGACTCGCATGACCACATTGATAATTTAAGAAAAGTTCTTGAACAAGCAAAAGGGGCCGGAGCAGAAGCTGTAATTTTCTGCGGTGACATGTGCGCTCCGGCAACTGCAAAAATATTTGCTGAAGTGGAGCTCCCTGTTTATGCAGTATTTGGTAATTGTGACGAGGACCAATACCAGATTGCTCTTCGGGGTGGTGCGAAATTCAAAATCGTTGGTTTGGCCGAAGAATATCATCAGATTGAATTGGGAAAGAGGAAAATCGCAATCTGCCACTACCCCAAGCTTGCAGATTTACTTTCCAAAACCGGTGAATATGATGCGGTCTTTTTTGGCCACACTCACCAGGGAGGGATGGGCAACCACGGCAAAACTCTACTTCTTAATCCAGGAGCTGTTTGTGGCATCAAGGATGGGAAATATGACGAAGCAACCTTTGCAATTTATGATACAGACACCAACTCCGCGGAGCTGGATGTAATCAAATAAATCCCCTCCATTTCTGAAGGGGATTTTTGCTTCCTACCTGCGTAGGCAGGCAAGACTTAAGCTCTAAACTACTGGGGCATCAATGCCATCCCAAACGTCTTTGCTTACAAACTTTGTGAGTCTTGATCCATCGACTTCGGCTTTCAAGGCATATCGCACTTGAGTTCCTCCGTCTTTTGTAGGTCTCTCGTACTTAGTTTTCTTAACTTGAGAAACTGGTACCGAAACCTTGGCTCTCTTCTTTACATCGTAGAATTGTTGATCCAAATTGACTCACCCCCCTTCTTGGCTAAGCTTAAAATAGTCTAGTTCACCCTCACTTGTCAAGCACAACTTGCCTCAAACTGATTTACTTCACCCAAAAGTTCTAATATAATGGCTATATCATGGCCTCAAGCAAAAAAGAGGAGTTTGCTACTTACATTCGAAATTTTATCTTCGGAGTCGAAGATAGCCTAGTTTCTACGGTTGGGCTTCTCTCGGGCGTTGCTGCGGCGGGGCTCCCCAAACACGACATCTTCCTGACCGGTATAATTCTAATTTTCGTGGAAGCGTTCTCCATGGGCGTAGGCAGTTATTTATCCGAAGAGTCTGCTGAGGAGTATACGCGTGCCCGGAAATCCCTTTCCACTCAAGGTGCATTAATTATGTTTTTCTCCTACTTTGCCGCGGGATTTATTCCCCTGGCACCTTACCTGGTGTTTGACGTGTCCCCTGCTTTCTTTATTTCAATTTTGTTGTCCCTCATGGCTTTGTTTATGTTGGGGCTGGTAAGTAGCAGGATTTTCCACACTGACCACACCATGAAGCACGGTGTCAGGATGCTCATCATTGGCGGCCTGGCCATCCTTGTGGGGGTTATTGTGGGGAAGCTAGTTAATGCCTAGCTACTCGTATCTAATTGCTTCAATAGGCGTTAAGTTTGCGGCTCTTCGGGCGGGGAAGACTCCAAAAAATATGCCAATTGCCGAGGAAATACCAAGTGCTACGGCGACTGCCACGGCATCAAGCCCCAAGGGGAAGTAGGGCTGAACTATTAGCACTACCAATGCCGCCAAAGCCAAGCCCACTATTCCTCCTAAAAGAGATAGCAAAACGCTTTCGGTCAGAAACTGGAGTAAAATATCGCGCTTTGTGGCGCCAATTGCCCGCCTGATGCCCACTTCCTTGGTGCGCTCAGTTACGTTGGCATACATGATGTTCATAATGCCGATACCCCCGACGACCAAGGAAATCGAGCCAATGGCAATCAGTACCGCGTTGACGACACTGATAATCTGGTTAATTGTGGCCAAAAGCTCCTCTTGTTCACTAACCTCAAAATCGTCCTCCTCGTAGCGCTTGAGTAACTCTTTTTCAACAAGCTCCTTGGCGGCCGCCACCTTATCCTCGTCAGCAACCCCGACATAAATTGCAAAAAAGGTCTTTCCCGGATTTAGGTTGCCATAAGTAGTTCTATAGGGCATCAAAACTGCGTTATCAAGCTGATCGTCCCCTACATTTTCAGAAACGCCAATAACTTCATATTTTTGGTTTTGCACTTTAATGTCCCGGCCCACTGCGCTTTCAAAATCGCCAAAAAGCTTCTCCGCCAAGCTCTTGCCAAGAACCACTTTCTTCGAACGCCCTTGCATATCCCCCTTTGTAAAAACCTCACCAGCCTCAGCGTCTATGCCATACAGACCAAAAAAGTCATCGCTTGTTCCCATTACGTAGCCGAATTCTTCCTCTTTCCCTGCAACAACATCAATGGCCTTCATAAACACTGGAACCACATATTCCAGGTCCCCAATTTTCTCAAGGGACTTAATGTCCCGTTCGTCAAAGTCCGCACCTCCCGCCAAGCCCGCGCCAAAGCCCTGAGAAAAGCCGCTGCCGGGCAGAATAATAATAAGATTTGTACCCAAATCCTCAAACTGCCTTGTAATGTAGTTTCTTAGTCCCAGTCCCAGGGAAATGAGCATCACCACGGAAAAAACCCCGATAAGAATGCCCAAAGAAGTAAGCCCGGTCCTAACTTTGCTTCTGCCAAAATCCTTCAAAGCGGTTCTAATTAAAAAAGTAAAATAATTCATAAATTTTTAATACTTTTTGACAATCATCCCGTCGCGGACGAAAATCTGACGGTCGGTCTTTTTGGCAACATACTGATCGTGCGTCACAATAACAACTGTCACTCCTAAGTCGCGGTTCAAAGTCCCCAATAACTTTAATATTTCCTCGCCTGTTGCCGTGTCAAGGTTACCCGTTGGTTCATCTGCCAAAATTATCTCTGGCTTCATGACCAAGGCTCGCGCAATGGCCACACGTTGCTGCTGACCCCCCGAGAGCTTGTTTGGATAGCTCTCAGCTTTTTCGGAAATAGCAAACTTGCGAAGTAGCTCCATGGCATAATCGTGTGGATTAAATTCCAGTTTTTCTTTTGCGTATTGGGTGGGCAAAAGCACATTCTCAAGAACCGTTAATTTCTGAATCAAATTAAACTGTTGGAACACAAAGCCGATGTAGTCGCCCCGAAGCTTACTGATGTCCGCGTCCTTAAGTCTTCCCGTGTCTTGGCCGGAAATTATCACCTTTCCGTTAGAAGGGCGATCGAGAAGTCCAATTATATGCATAAGGGTCGACTTGCCGGACCCGGAAGTGCCCAAAATCCCGACATATTCTTTTCGCTTTATAAGAAGGTTAATATCCCGGAGCGCGTAAAAGTCACCATCCGCAACTTCGTAAACTTTGTTGACTTTCGTAAGTTGTATCATGCATTTTGTTAGTCAAAAACCTTCTCGCCTTCAGAAATGTCCCCTTTAATCTCAACCCGCTCTTCGCCTTCAATGCCTACTTCAATATATTTTTTGTCCTTACCGCTATTAACTAAGACATAATCCCCCTCGCCATCGCTATTTACAAAGTCAGCGGGCACATAAAGGACGTCGTCCTTTCGAGAGAGAATAAATTTCGCATCCCCGGTCATGCCAATTTTATATTTGAGTAGATTGGTGAGGTCCAAAGAAAGTCTAATCGGGTAGACCGTTCCGGTCTCAACCGCGTCTGGAGCTATTGACACTGAAGCAACGGTTGCGTTTACGGCTTCGCCATCAAACGCATCCAAGACTATTTCTGCAGTGTCCCTCGGCCCAAAAAAAGCAACTTCGGTTTGGTCCGCTAGAACCTCAAAATAGAGAGTCCCGGGGTTAACTACAGCCACCTGAGGCGTAGCTGCCGTGATGTTTACACCGGGAGATTCGGAATTAACTATCGCAACAACCCCGTCAAACGGGGCAACAAGGGTGGCATCCTGGAGGTCTTTTTGAGCAGACATCAAGGCATCCCATGCTTTGTCGCGTGCGGTTTCGGCCGCGGTGCGATCGTTTTTTTGCGCAAAGGTTTCGCCGCTGTCATTTCCTTTTACATCATCCAAAACTTCCTGCGCGTTGGCCTCAGCAGCACGATAATTGGCGCGAGCCGCTTGATAGAGGGCGTTGAGTTTCACCGTGTCAAGCTTCATTAAAGCCTGGCCTTTTTTTACTTCCTCTCCGACTTTAACTCCAACCCAAGAAACGGTTCCTGAAGTATTAAACTGCAAGCTGGCATAATCCGTGGCGCTTATTTCGCCTGTTAGAACCAGTTCTTCCTCAACTGTCCCGCGCTCAACTGTTGCTTCCTGAGTCGCGCCATTACCACTGGCGCGCGCGCGAAGCACAAAAAAACCAATGGCCAAAATTATGATTATAACTAGCGTCAGTTTTTTATGCGCACGAAGCCATCTAAAAAGTCTCATAGTCAGTATTGTACTCCGCCTTGAGGCTAAAGGGAAGAATTATCCAGCTCTTCGAATTTGAAAAACTGGTTTATATATTGAATATTGTCTGGCTCTAATGCAAGTTGACCAGCGCGGGCATATGCTTCAAGTTCGTCTGGGGTAAGAAAACTCCACAAATTATAGCCGACAAAGGATGAAGTTAATCCCAATGCCGCAGTATTAAATACTCGTCGCGATATTTTAGTTGCCTTTGAACGCTCGATGTTTCTTAAATCCTGTTTATCGGACAGGTTGTTGCCTACAATAATCCCTCCAGTCATTGAAGTAGTCAGATAACTCAATTTCAATATGGACCCATTGTCTTTCAAAATCCCACCGCGCGCGTCCTGCCATAAATGGACTAGTTCATGCATTACTGCAGTGTGCGAGTTTAGTAGTTTCTGGGGATCAACAGTTAACCCTGCTTCAAAATAATCACCAAGCATTGCTTTCGAAAATTGTAGCATCGGCGAATCACTTAGCCTAGATGGAACGTAGCTCGCATAATGATTAGTCTTCGCCTGATCCAATACTATGTGAAGCGGATATTTATCAAGAAACGTGTTTAGGCTATCCACTCCACTTTCTTCGTTGGCAATGTGAGTCAAAGTTTCAAGAAACTCCAATTCGTTGACCCGGACAGAATATTTCTTACCTGCATATTCTAATTCCATGTCCTCCCCCGCAACGAAAACTCCAGATCTTTCTTGCCAATTTAAAATGGAGTGCTCCTTGTTGATTGATTCTCTTATTCCATCTTTGTTGATCATCCATAGACCAACGGCTTCTATAGAACCTAATCCTAGAGTGGCTAGGAAATCTCTTCTCGAAAATAATTTAGGAGTCTCGGCACTCATTATCTCTTTGGAGATTGCTTTTGTTTGCGAGCTCTTCCGCCGGTTCCAACCATTCTTCGCTCACGCTCGCGGGCATCGCGAGTCAAAAGGCCTTCGCTTTTTAAAACACTTCTAAATTTCTCCGGGTTAAGCTTAGTAAGCGCTCTAGAAATACCATGAATAACAGCCGTAAGCTGGCCATCTTTGCCGCCTCCCAAAACTCTTGCCGTAATATAATATTTACCCGTGGTTTTGGTCAGCTCAAATGGTTTCTGCCATAAAGCTGCCATGAGCTTCCCCGGGAAGTACTTTCCAATCACTTCTTTATTAACCAAGCTTTCACTACTTCCTTTGTAAAGCCTGACCCGAGCCGTTGCAGACTTTCTTCTTCCTATTGCGTATGTATAATCTGTCTTTTTTGCCATATTACCTCTCGACCGTCAGCCTTCTCATTCTGCCGGACTGCAAACGATTCTTGGGAAGCATCCGCGAAACCGCGAGTTCTATCACTCTTTCCGGCCGCTCGGCTATAAGCTTTGCAACCGCCACTTCTTTAAATCCTCCAGGATAATTTGAATGCTTTTGGTAAACCTTTTGGTCAACTTTTCTACCGGTTAATACCAACTTGCCGGCATTTTTGACAACTACCGAGTCACCCATATCAATATGAGTGGTATAGCTTGGCTTGTGCTTGCCCATGAGGAGTGTAGCCACACGGCTTGCCAAACGGCCCAAGGGCATACTGGCTGCATCCAGCTCGTGAGACTCTCTTTTAATTTCTTTTGTTTTTATTTGGTACGTTTTCATTTTTCTTTTTCTCTTCTTCAGGCATTTCTACCCACGAGAGACTTACCATTTCTGCACTGTCTCCACGTCTTGGCGCTAAATTAGTTATCCTCACATACCCGGAATTTCTTGAGCTCGCCAAAGCTCCATACTTTTTGAAAAGCGCGTCCGCTGCCTTTTTGTCATTACCCAGCTTTCCCAATGCCTCTCGCCTGGCAACAAGGGAATTATCCTTAACAAATCCAATGAGCCGTTCAAGCTCGGGGAGAACTGCCTTTGCTTTAGCTTTGGTAGTTTTAATACTGCCATGAGAAATCGTCTCCTTCGCCAGTGAGCGAAAAAGTATGTTGCGACTTTTTCGATTTCGCCCAAGTTTTTTACCAAACACTTTCTTACGCATCGCGCAGCTGCACTCCTTTCGTCTTCAATGCCTCATTTATGACGTCTATGGACTTCTCTCCTAGATTTCTAACTTTAGTAAGCTCTGAACGCTCGGCACTGGCCAACTTCTCAACTGTATCAAAACCGCTTTTTGCCAACGCATTGGCCACTCGTGTAGGAAGGCCAATTTCCTCAATCGAGAGTTTGCCAATTGGCCCTAGAGAATCTTCCTCGGTAGTAGGTGCTGCTTCCTCAACCTTTTTAGGGTTTACTATCTGCTCAAAATAAGAAAGCAGTATCTTTGCCGCCTCGGTTAAAGCATCCTTTGGCGCTATGGTTCCGTCTGCCCAAATCTCAAGAATCAGCTTGTTGTAATTGGTAACCCGACCTACGCGTGTTTCTTCTACTTTAATAATTACACGCTCAACTGGCGAAAATCTTGCATCCAAGGGGATTGCTCCCACGCCTTCCCTTTCCAGCTCGTCAGCCATGATGTAGCCAACTCCTGTTGCGACCGACATCTCAGCATTAAGAGACGAGCCATCAGCAAGGTTTGCAAGAACCAAGTCGGGGTTCGCCACACGGACGTTGGCAGGCACTACCAAGTCAGCTGCCTTTACTTCACCGGGGCGCTTAACCGAAAGACTCACAGTAGCTTTTTCGTCTCCCTTATATTCAAACCGGACTCTCTTTAAATTCAAAAGAAAGTCAAGTACATCTTCCTTCATGCCTTTGAGTGTCGAAAACTGATGTTGTACTCCTTGAATTCGCACACTTGTTATTGCCGCTCCCTTGAGACTCGAGATTAAAACTCGGCGAAGTGCCGTCCCAATAGTGTCTCCATAGCCCGCTGCAAGCGGCCCAATTTCAAATTTTGCGTAATTGTCTTTTTGTTCTTTTTCTTTTATTTCAAAAATCGGATCCATAAATATCACCACCCCCCTAATATTGCCGTAAAATAGACTAGTATGGTAGTATATCTCATCGTGAGTAAAACTCAATAATGTCTTGGTCTTCAATGGGTTCAGTAACATCTTCACGAACCGGGTTTCTCACAACTTTCCCGGCGCCGCCCTTTTTCTTGAGCCAAACCGGCGGCTTTATGTCACCTTCCTTGACAAGTTCCTTAACTTTCGGAATATTAAAGGCTTTCTCGCTTAAGGCTATTGTATCTTCGGGCACAACACGATACGACGGGATATTAACTTTTTTGCCGTTTACCAAAACATGCCTGTGGCCAACCATTTGCCTAGCTTGCTGGCGAGTAGCGGCAAAGCCCAGTCTGTAGACTGTGTTGTCCAAGCGTGACTCAAGGAGCTCAAAAAGTTTATTAATAGTATTTCCTTTGGACTTCAAGGCCAAGGTTGTATAGCGCATAAATTGTTTTTCGGTGAGCCCATACATTCTTTTTACTTTCTGTTTTTCCCGAAGCTGGCGGCCGTACTGAGAAGTTCGAGAGGTAAAACCTTTTGGCCCGTGAACACCTGGCGGAACACTAAGCCTTGTCAATTTGGCTCCTTTGCCAAAAAGGTCAAAGCCCTCGCGCCTGGATAATCTGTCTTTTGGTCCTGTATAGCGTGCCATAATATTAGCTTTCAGCTCAAGCTCTCCTCTTTTTCTTTGGCCTTGGCCCGTCATAGGGCATCGGCGTGACGTCAGCAATCAAATTTATTTTGACTCCGGTAGCTTTAATCGCACGAAGTGCCGCATCGCGGCCCGGCCCTGGTCCCTTGATATAAACTTCCACTTCTTTCATCCCTTTTTCATTTTTGACTTTTGTAATGACCGTCTCCACTGCCGAAGTGGCTGCAAAAGGTGTCGCCTTTCTTGTACCCTTAAAGCCGGCTTTCCCTGACGAGCCCCAAGCAATGGTGTTGCCTGCCTCATCAGTCACCGTCACCACGGTATTATTGAAACTGGCAAAAACATAAACTTTTCCTACCTGTACTTTAGCGGCCATTATTCTTTCTTCTCCTGTGCCTCATCCGGGGTTTTTGTCATCATTTCTTTTCTAAACGATCCTACGGTCTTTCGCTTGCCTCGCTTGGTGCGGGCATTACTACGGGTCCTTTGGCCCCTGACCGGAAGCCCCTTACCATGCCTGATGCCTCTGTAGCTTGCGATATCTTTAAGTCTTTGGATATTCCCCCGAACTGAGCGCACCAAGTCCCCCTCTGTGGGGTACTTCTCAAGAGCCGCGGTGATTGCCGAAATTTGCTCAATAGTCAAATCCTTGACTCTACTATCCGGTGTAACTCCCGACTCTCCTAACACCTTAACCGAGCTACTCCAGCCTATACCCTTTATCCGGGTTAGGGCCCAGTCGATTCTTGCATTTTCTGGTAATTCAACTCCTGAAATTCTAGCCATATTAGCCTTGTCTTTGCTTGTGCTTAGGGTTCACACAAATCACATAAAGCACCCCTCGGCGCTTGACCAACTTACAGTCTTTGCAAATTTTCTTTATTGATGAGCGTACTTTCATAAATTATATTTCAAGCTTTGCTTATAATTCTTCCCCGGTTTTCATCGTATGGCGTGAGTTCAATCTTAACTCTCTGCCCCGGCATGAGTCTCATAAAGCCTCTCCTCATTTTGCCGGATGGAACACCAATAATTTCGCGCCCCGCTACCGCTACCCTAAACATTGTGTTTGGCAGAATCTGGACAATCTCCCCGTCAATTATCGTATTTTTCTTGTCATCCATTTTACTTGGTTAACACAATAGGACCACCACGGGTGAGCGCGACGGTCTCCTCGAAAAGCGCAGACATTTTACCATCTTTTGTGCGTATTGTCCAACCGTCAGAACCGGTTTTCACCTCACCAGAGCCGGCCGCATACATTACCTCAATGGCCAAAACCGCTCCCTCATTCAAAAGAAAATTTTCTCCGGGGTACCCGCTGTAGCAGGGAACCATGGGATCTTCATGCAACTCCCGACCAATGCCATGACCCACAAGCGCGGTCACCGGTGAGTAGCCATTTTCTTTAAGATTACTCTCAATTGCCCTTGAGATATCTCCAAGCCTGTGGCCTACTTTAGCCGCTCGGATTGCCTTACCCAGGGATTGCCTGCCGACTTCCAAAAAATGGGCAAGCTCAGGGGACTTACCGACAAGCACTGTAAAAGATGTATCGGTATGAAAACCCTTGTAATAAAGCCCTACATCAACACTCACTATATCGCCATCTTTAAAAACTAGGCTATTGACTGGTATGCCATGAACAAGGCCATCGTTCACATTAACACAAGTTGCCCACCGGTACCCGGGAACCATTGCAAAGGATGGCTTGGCTCCTTCTTTTTTAATGAGACTCACGGCTAACTTTTCAATGCTTTCTGCATTTTCACCTTCTTTAACTGCTTTCTGTAACTCCCCCTTGACCCGTGCGAGTTTTTTGCCCCCTTCGGCCATTACCGCTATCTCCACTTTGGTTTTAAGTTCAAATTTTTGCATTTATTTCCTTTTCAATATCGGCAATTGATTGCTCGCCGTTAATTTCTATCAAGAGACCCCCCGCTTTTAGTAATTCCACGAGTGGCTGGGTTGTCTCGTGATAATGCAAAAGCCTCTCCGCAATTGCCTCAGGCTTGTCGTCTTCCCGCTGAACCAATTTTGTGCGGTCTACCTCGGGTCCTGGCGGGTTTGTCAAAAGATTGTAAATTTTGCCGGTTGCCGGGTCAGTTCGCCTGGCAGACAGCCGCTTCACCGAAACTTCGTCGGATACCTGCAAAAAAATGGCCTTTGTTACCCCACTACCGTGCTTGGCCAAGTAATCAGCCAAAAGCTGATATTGGGCAATAGAGCGGGGGTAGCCGTCTAAAATCAAGTTGTCATGCAAATCACCCTTGTCCAAAAAATCGGTTATAATTATAAACATTTCAGAGTCCGGCACCAGCTCGCCGCGCTTATTTACAATCTCGTTAAGCCTCGGGTCGGCTTTAGCGATTTTCCTCAAATGCGCGCCAACGTCAAGATAAAAAAGTCCAAGCCTTTGGGCCAGGAGTTTTGCTTGGGTTCCTTTACCGGAGCCTTGCGGCCCCATTATTAAAAATATCATCGCAGCAAACTCTCATATCGCTTCATAACAAGTTGGGCTTCGATGTCCCGTGTAAGTTCCAAAACCACAGCAACTACGATAAGAATCCCGGTTCCACCTATAACCAAATCGGGGATGCCCACCATGCCCGAGACAAGAGCGGGAAGAACCGCAATGAGCCCTAAAAACACCGCTCCGGCGGCGGTGATTCTATTTAACACGTAATTAAGATACTTTACAGTCTGAGAACCCGGGCGAGTGCCGGGAATAAAACCACCGTTTTTTTGCAAATTATCGGCAATTTTTTGCGGGTTAAAAACCACAGAGGTGTAAAAATAAGTAAAGCCGACAACTAGTAAAAAGTATGTGATGTTGTAGGTTGGGCTCTGCGGCTGAAAGACATTGGCCAGGGTTACTGCAAACTCAGCCAATTGGGGGTTACTGACGCCTGCCAAAAATTGGCTAACCATGGTTGGCATAAGGACCAAAGAGACCGCAAAAATGATGGGGATTACTCCGGCTTGATTTACCCTTAGCGGCAAATATGAGCCTCCGGGGGCAGATGCCCTTCTTGCATAATGAATGGGTATTTGGCGTGTTGCCTCATTTACATAAACTATCAGCCCAACAACTACCATGGCAACCACAAGAAATATGCCAATATAAAGAAGATCTTCGGCGCGCACGGTAGTAAGCGTCCGGGTTAAGGACACCGGAAGACGGGCCACGATACCGGAAAATATCAAAAAAGAAATCCCGTTTCCAACGCCATATTCAGTGATGAGCTCACCAATCCAGATGGCAAGCATGGTACCTGCCGTCATGGTGGCGATTAAAGCAACTATGCCAAGGGGAGAGAGACCCTGAATTATGCCCTGAGAAGTCAAAAGGGCGTACATGCCAAGCGCCTGAAAAATGGAAAAAGGAATTGTCAAAATCCTGGTGTACTGATTAATTTTTTCCTGGCCATACTCGCCCTCTTTGGAGAGCTCCTCAAGGCGTGGAACAACTATTGTTAATAGCTGTAAAATAATCGAGGCGTTGATATATGGCGTGAGCCCCAAGGCCATAATGGAAAAATTGGCCAGGGTGCCGCCTGAAAATACATCCAAAAGGGACAAGAGTGGGCTTCCCGAAAAAAGTGTCTGAAGTGAAGTTCTGTCTATCCCGGCAGCCGGGATGTGCGCCACAAGGCGAAAAACTACCAAGGCCAATGCGGTAAGTATTATTTTCTTCCGAATTGGCGGGGATTTAACGCTCCTTGTAAAAAAGGCAAGTATTTCATGAACCATTTATTCTACTTTCCCTCCGGCTTTCGCAATCTTAACGGCAGCAGATTTCGAAGTGGGTAAAAGTACCGTCAGCTTCTTTTCCAGTTTACCATTTCCCAAAATCTTTACTCCATAGGCCATTGCATCAGCCCGATTCACAATTCCTGCCTTGACCAGAGTCTCAATAGAAGCCTTTGAGCCGCTAGCGAGAATATTTAAAGCATCCAAATTTACTATCAAAGGCTTTTGCTTTGCCTTAAATTTATCTTTGCCCCTTTTGAAAGGAAGCCTGTTTAAAAGCGACTTTCTTACCTTCACACCCTCAAAGAGAATGCCCACCGAAGTCCGGGCCTTCTGGCCTTTTTGCCCACGACCCGAAGTGTGGCCACCTTTGCCACTTCCATAGCCCCGGCCGACTCTTTTCTTTGACTTTGATTTTACTTTCAACATTATTTCCTTTCCGAAAGCTTAATAATTGTCTCCAGCGCCTTGAGGGTTGCGTAAACATTCGAAATTTTGTTTTTTGTACCTAAAATCTTACCAACCGCGTCGCGCACTCCGCAGGCGTCCAGGACAACCCTCATGGGTCCGCCGGCTATGATACCACTTCCGGTAGGTGCGGGTTTCAAGAGCACCCTGGCTGCCCCATATTTCTGGGTTACCTCAAATGGTATGGTTGTTCCAGAAATGGGAACCTGAATCATGTGGCGCCCCGCAAAACCAATGGCTTTTTGTATTGCGCTTCGCACGTCGCGTGCTTTCGAAAGCCCGGCTCCCACACGGCCGTTTTTATCGCCCACAACCACCAAAGCGGAAAACCTCATCTGATTCCCACCCTTGGTTTTTTTTGAAATTCGGTTAATGTCAACTACTGTCTCCATCAGTCCGCTCTCAGCATAATTATTCCGGTTATCCATTAGAATTTAATACCTCCTTCTCTCACGGCATCGGCAAGTTCTTTTATCTTGCCGTGATATTTATAGCCGCTTCTATCAAAAACCAACCTTCCAATTTTAGCCTTCTTAGCCTTTTTAACCAAGTCGAGGGCGACCTCTTTCGGATCTTTGCCTTTTGCCGAAGCTAAAGTCAGCCCTTTGGCATCATTGATAAGCTGAGCATAAATTAACTTATTCGACCTGAAAACCGTAAGCCTTGGAACGGTTGAGTTTCCCGCAAGGCGTGCCCTTATTCTCTTCTTTCTGGTTGCTCGTGATTTGGTTAACATATTACTCAGTCTTTCCTGCTTGTTTACCGACTTTCCTTCGTACTACCTCATCTGTATATTTCACCCCAAAGCCGGTATATGGATTTGCTCGCCGTGAATCCCTAATAAGGGCGGAAATGTGCCCCACTTCATCTTTGTTCGCGCCCTCTACCGTTATCACATTTTTTTCAACCACAAAATTAATCGCTTCGGGAGCGCTAATAACCACGGGGTGCGAGTGCCCGACCATAAGAACCAAATCACGGCCACGCAATTCTGCCCTATAGCCAGGGCCGCTTACTTCAAGTTGCTTCTTCCAGCCGGTGAGCACTCCACTTACCATATTTGCAATGTGGGCCCGCGTCGCACCTTGAACCGCTCTGGCAGCCTTCGAGCCCCCCATCTGCTCAACCACAATATTCCCTTCAGATTCAGCCACCTTAACGAGCCGAGGGAAAGTCCTCTCAAGTGTTCCTTTCGGGCCCGCCACAGTAATTCCATTGTCAGTAATTGTTACTTTAACTTCGACAGGAACTTTAACTGGTAGTTTGCCAAATCTTCCCATATTACCAAACCTCCGCAATTACTTCGCCCCCGACGCCTTTCTTCCTGGCTTCGTCTGAGTTAAGTATCCCTTCCGGGGTAGACAAAAGCAGTCGTGATGCATTTCTTCTTTTGCGGGTAGACAACTCATCCAACCCCATATAAATTCGGAGGCCCGGCTTTGAAACAAGCTTTAAATCAAGTAGCGTCGGAGCTTTCTTGTGATAAGCCAAACGCGAAGTGAGTACTCCCTCGCTAACTGCAACGGACTCAAGAATCTTTGTCTTAACCAGGGCTTTTCCGACTGACTCGACAAAGCGTGAATTTTTAACCACAACCTCACGCCTGCCCGCACGAGCCGCATTCTTTATTCTTATCAAATAGTCACCAACCGGGTAATTAGTCATAACTTACCAGCTTGCCTTTCTAACACCCGGGATCTCCCCGCGGTGAGCAAATTCACGAAAACAGGCTCGACAAAGCCCGAATTTACGCATATACCCTCGGGGTCTGCCGCAAATTCGACAGCGGTTCCTGTATCGTGTCTGATACTTTAATTTCTTGGTTTCTCTTATTATTTTTGATGTTTTTGCCATATTCTTTACTTTTACTCCGTCTTCTCAAACGGCATGCCGAGCATCTCAAGCATAAGCTTTGACTTAACCGGATCGGAATTTTTAATAACAATGGTGAGCTCCAGTCCGTGTGGCCTGTCCACGCGGGCCAAGTCCACTTCAGGAAAAACTGTATGCTCGGCTACACCCAGTGTATAATTCCCGGCCATGTCAAAGCTCTTGTTGGGTAAACCCCTGAAATCCCGAAGTCTCGGCAGAACCACACTTATGAGCCGCTCCAAAAAATCGTACATTTTAGCGCCCCTTAAAGTAACGGTCAGCCCAACCGGCATTCCTTCCCTCACACCAAAACCTGCAATCGACGTCTTAGCCACTTGCACCTTTGGTTTTTGACCTGTGATAGCCGCAAGTTCTGCCATAAGTTTTTCCTTGGCGTTTTTATCGCGGAGCCGCTCGCCTGTGCCCATATTAACTACAATCTTTGTGATTTGCGGCAAGGCCATGACGTTTGCCACCTTGAGCTCTTCACCAAGTTTTTGCCTGACATCTTCCATATACTTTTGTTTTAATGGTTTGTGCTTCATTTAAGTTTATCCAAGATAACTCCGCTTCTTTTGCTTATTCTCACTTTGCGATCTCCCTCAATCCGAAAACCAACTCTGGTGGGCTTTCCTGTTTTTGGGTCAAGGACGGCAAGCTTTGACAGAAGCACCGGACGCGGAATATCAAAAATCCCACCCTTGTTATCACGGGAGACGCTTTTTTTAACGTGTTTTTTGTAAATATTGATACCTTGAATTAAAGCTCGCCCGCTTGAGATAGCCTCAATGGTTCCCTCCCGGCCACGGTCCTTGCCCGAGCGCACCCGTACCTTGTCGCCAACTTTAAATTTATTCATATCAGACTACCTCCCTAGCCAGGGACGCAATTTTGGTATAGCCCGCTTCACGAACTTCACGCGCTACCGGCCCGAGCACCCGGGTCCCCCGAGGGAGCCCCTGCTTGTCAATAACCACCGCGGCGTTATCGTCAAAGCGGATGTAGCTGCCGTCGGGCCGCCCTACCTCTTTTCTGGTACGCACGACAACTGCGCTCACCAGCTCCTTATTCGCAACCGCGCCGTTTGGGTCTGCCCCATGGACCGAACACTTTACCACCTGGCCAATTGTTGCGGTTTTGCCGATTCTGCCTGAAATGCCTATGACCATCAGGGCCTTTGCTCCTGAATTGTCCGCCAAATTTAAAATGCTCCTTAGCTGTACCATTATTTTTTGCCTTTCTTGGCCCCTACTATCTCAATTACCTTCCATTTCTTAAGCTTGCTTACCGGCCTACAAGCTACAAATTTTACCGTGTTGCCGACTTTTGCACCCAACTCATCGTGAGTGTGGTACTTTTTTGTTCGCTTTATCCGCTTGCCATAGATAGGGTGAGCAACATTCCGCACCACTTCAACCGTCGCGGTCTTGGCCATTTTTATCGATATAACTTTACCTGTAAATACCTTCATTTCTTTTCACCTTTTGCTTCTGATAGTATACTCAAAATTTGGGCTATGTCACGGCGAATATTCTTCCTAACCCTTAAATTCTTCTCTTTGCCCGAAACAATCGCCGCTTCGCTTTTTAGATTCTCCGCACGAAGGCCAAGGAGCTTCTTTGTTAGTTCCTCCGGCTTCCCTCTCAACTCCTGTAATTCTCTTTTTTTCATAATTAGTTTCTGTAAACTATTTTCGCTTTGAACGATATTTTGTCTCCGGCTTTCTTCAATGCGTTTGCCGCAACTTCCGGCTCGACACCCGCAATTTCATAAATAATTTTTCCGGGCAATATCACTGCTGCGTGGTGGTCCACCTCACCTTTGCCGCTACCCATACGCTGACCGGCAGGGCGCAAAGTAATGGGCTTGTCCGGAAAAACCCTGACCCAAGTACGGCCTTTTCTTTTAAGCGCGTTTGTTATAGCCCGGCGGCCCGCCTCAATCTGCGCAGCACTCATCCAGCCGCGGCCAAGAGACTTCAAGCCAACCTCGCCAAAAGCCAGCTCGCTTCCGCGGATTGCCACTCCCCGTCTTTTTCCTCTAAATTGTTTTCTAAACTTTTCCCGTCTAGGTGCAAGCATTAGTCTTCCTCCCTTTTTTGTTTATATATCCACACTTTTACTCCCACATAACCCCTCGTCAATAGGGCCGGGACCTGTGCATAATCAATATTTTCCCTCAATGTTTGAGTGGGCACGGCCCCCTGGTGATATTTTTCGGATCTGGCTATGTCCGCCCCGCCGATGCGCCCGGCAACCACAATTTTAACGCCCTTGGCGCCTGCGGACATCACCCGCTCCATGTTTCTGGTAATGACCCTTCTGTGAGGCATTCTACGCTCAAGCTCCCCCGCAATGCGCACCGCAACCAGCTGCGCAGAAACTTCCGGATCCCGCACTTCCCGAACTTGCAAGTCAATTTTTGTATCCTTCGGGACCGCTCCCCGGACCTTTTTGATTATCTCAACTACTTGCCTTTTAATATCCTCAATACCCGAGCCCCCACGGCCGATAACCACACCTGGGCGGGAAACCGTCAAGGTTACAACCATGCTTTTGGAAAGCCGGGCAATCTCAACCCGCTCAATGCCGGCGACCTTAAGCTTGTCCATAAGAAATCCTCTGATTTTTATGTCCTCCAGAAGGAGGTTGCGATAACTTGCGCGGTCTGAAAACCACACTGACTTCCAGGGCCTAAAATGCCCGACTCTGAAACCGACTGGGTTTACTTTATGACTCATGTTAATTAAATTCAAAATTCGAATATCGAAATCCGAAACTTATTTCTCTCCTTCCTTTTTTTTATTAATTTTTGTATTTTCAGTTTTTATTTCGGATTTTGGATTTCGTGCTTCTGATTTAGTCGTTACCACGACTTTAATATGGCTCATAGCCCTTACATACCCGTGAGCTTGCCCCCGGGACACTGGCCTAAAGCGCTTCAGCCTTGGGCCCTCGGAAATCTCAATCTTGGAAATAACAAGCTCAGCCGGGTTTGCCCCTTTAACTTTAGCGTTGGCTGAGGCGCTTTTTATTACTTTCTCAACCGGCTTGACCGCGTCTTTCCTCACAAAAGGAAGGGCCTCCAAAACTTCGGATACTGACTTCCCGCGAACCATATCAGCAATGAGCCGAAGTTTCCTCGGTGCAATTCGCACAAATTTTTGTGTTGATATCGCTTGCATAATATTTTTACGTTTTCTCGATTATTCGCTTCACCACTTGCCCGTGTCCTCTGAATGTTCTGGTTGGCGCGAACTCGCCCAAGGCATGCCCGACCATATCTTCAGTTACAAAAACATCTATAAAAACGCGCCCGTTATGCACCTGAAAATATTTCCCAACCAATTCCGGAGAAATGGTGCTGCTTCTGGACCATGTTTTTATAGGATTTTTCTTGTCCCCCATGCCGGCTGCAATTTTTTTTATCAATCGCTCGTCGACAAAAGGACCTTTTTTAGCGCTTCTGCTCATGTTTGTTGGTGCCTTCCGGCTTTTCTCCTTGTAACTATCATTTTATTCGAATATTTTCTGTGTTTCCTGGTTCTGCCCACGGCTTTTGTACCGGAATAGCGCTTTGGGTACTTCATGCCCACTCCGCTTCGGCCTTCACCACCGCCGTGAGGGTGTGCCCCGGGGTGCATCGCGACTCCCCGGACTGTTGGCCTAATCCCCCGCCTTCGATTTGTTCCGGCTTTGCCAATCCGGATGCCTCTTCGCTCCCCGCCGCTTGGCATCCCGATAGTTGCCCAAGCATTTAGCAGAAATCGCCTTAACTCTCCCGAAGGAAGCTTTACAAGCATATAATCGCCTTCTTTCCCTTGAACCACCGCGGCCGAGCCTGCCCCCCGGACCATTTGCCCTCCCTTGCCCGGGCGGATTTCCAAGTTGTGAACGGCAGTTCCTGCCGGAATTTTTACCAAGGGAAGTGCATTTCCCGGCTCAATTGGCGCAAATTCAGATGCGATCACGGGAGCGCCAACGGCTAGTCCCTCGGGAGCAATTATATAGCGCTTTTCCCCGTCTTCATAGGCCAAAAGCGCAACCGAGGCGTTTCTGTTTGGATCATATTCCACGGCTATTACTCGAGCACGCAGGTCTCTTTTGTCACGCCTATAATCCACGTCGCGCAAAAACCTCTTGTGGCGCCCGCCCTGATGGCGGACTGTCACCTTGCCGCCTACCCGGCCTGACTTTTTCTTTAGTATGGTCTTGAGTTTCATTTCTTTTCTCCTTCAAACAAATCTATCTTTTCTTTGGCTTTCAAACTTACAATTGCCTTCTTTTGAGGACTGACTGTAATTTTTCTCCTTGTTAGCGTGGTTTTTATCCCACCGGCTCTGCTTTGCGTGCGTACTCGCACAACGTGAACCCCAAAGGTTTCACCTATTAATTTTTTTATCTGGTGCTTGGTTGAGCGCGCCGGAACCCAGAATGAATAACGGCCGGCTTTGGCCTCCGCCAAGCTTTTTTCAGTCAAGATCGGTTTAATCATTTTGTTTTCTTAAAATTGTCGGCGTCAAGAATTAACTTCCCACCAAAGTAAACAGTGTATGCATTAAGGTCGGAATATCTCTCCACGCGGAGTCGGTCAATATTTTTAAAATACTTATAAATCCCTTTGTTTTTCTCCGACAGAGCGAGCATTAGTTTCCCTTTTTCCAACTTCTCGCCTTTACAAATCGAATCAACTAAAAGCATAGCCTCTTTGGTTTTTGTGACTGCTGTCAGATCCTTTACCGCAACGATGGCCTTCTCTTTGGCTTTGAGGGCAAACGCGCTTGCGAGAGCCCTAATCTTCATTTTTTTGGGCAAACCAAGTACTCTTTTGACGCCCTTTGGCCCGTGAGCCACTCCGCCCCCGACGAATATCGGCGCACTTTGTGAGCCGTGCCTGGCACGCCCCGTCCCTTTTTGCTTGTACCATTTTGCAGTTGTCAGATTGATTTCACCACGGGTTTTAACCTTGGAATTTCCGGCGTGGGTTCTGTCCCTGTAAATATGAATAGCTTGGGCCAAAAGTGCCTTGTTTACGTCTCCACCGAACTCCTTCGGAAGAGCCAAGCTCTTAACCGTCTTTGATTTAGCTGAATATAGATTAACTTTCATTTGGTCTTCCTATTCTTTTAATAATCAACAAGCTTTCCGGAGTTCCCGGAACCGGCCCAGAAAGATGAAGTTCATTCTTTTCTGCGTCTACCGCGACCACTTTGATGTTTTTGATGCTCACGGTATCCCCTCCCATTCGCCCTGCCATTTTCTTGCCTTTCCAGACTCTCCCCGGATCCGTTCCCTGGCCAATAGAGCCCGGAGCACGCAGGCGATCAGACTGCCCGTGGGTCTTAGGTCCCCCGGCAAAATGCCAGCGCTTAACTCCGCCCGCAAAACCTTTACCCTTGGAAACGCCGGTAACTCGTACGACGTCCCCGGCCGAAAAAATGTCGGAGACTTTTATGGTGTCGCCGACTTTTTCTTCAGGTTCAGAAGTAAGCCTAATTTCTCTCAAAAAACGAGCCCCCCTTCGCTCCGCTTCGGAGGGGGAACCCGCCTTTTTCAAGTGTCCTAGGACTGACTTGGTCATATTCTTGGTCTTTTTGGCGCCTGTCCCGAGTTGCACTCCCCAATAGCCATTTTTGCTCTCAGACAAAACTTGAGTGACAATATTTGGTTCCACGGAAATGACAGTTACAGGCACTCTTGTGTTTTCCACAAATGCCTGTGACATTTTTTGCTTTGTTCCTAAAATAGTATCAATCATGGTTAGAGACTTATTCCAAAAAAAGAGCGCCCGAAGGCGCGACTAGCTTCCTTCAAACTTACTCTCGAGGTTAAGGGCTAAACCACCTCATGTGCATGGATTATATCAAATGAGCGTGAGGGAAGCAAGGAAATTTGCAGACAAATCGTGTTAAACCAAGTTTGAACCAACTCAACCTTGAGTTGGTTCAGTGAATTGTGTAGACGATGCTAGTTCACCCATAACAGTAGAGCCAGCAAAGAGTCCTTTAGCAAGCAGCTCTTCTGCCTGCATCCTACCAACACCCATACCGACATAATAGTCGTAAGCCTGTTTTATTGCTTCTCCATAAGTAGCCTCTCCGAAATCATAATTCTTTTTTCTTATAAAGTCCGTGTGTGCCAAATGATCAAGCATAATAGTAGCCCTTCCGAGAGTATCTACCCCACCTTCACCCACCTTTTTGTAAAATCGCTCAATAAGCGAATTCAGGCTGTCTGGTGTAATTGGTTTTTTGACTAAATTCCGATCCGGAACTTCTTCGATGATAATTTGTTCGGAAGTACCTTCATTCAGGGGTACAAGTACCTTACCAGCTGCATCATAAAGTTTAGTTTCTGAATCAACTTTGTACTCTGCTAATGTGGGTAACCCAGCCGTCCCATCCCTAACTTTACCTTCATATTCTGAGTCTATAGCCATTTTTACTAAAAACCTCATTGCGACAACTTTTTTTGCATAGTTCTCATTCGGTGTTGACCATATAAACATATTTGCCAGGCCCTCATCATGCGGGTTTTTTCCACTTTCAAAGGTTTTTTGGAGTATTTCTTTGTTCGAGCGTGTTGGAACAGCTTCATCCCGTTCGTTTGAGATATATCCTCTATAGAGAGTCTTTGGGCGAGGTTCGAGTTCTTGTTCTGAACTACTTATCCCCGTTGCTTCTTCAGGATACACATTAATAATTTACCATATTTCATTACACTCCAAAACCCTGTCGTGTTTAATTTTTTAATCGGTGGGCAAACTATCAAATGAGGTCGGGAGAAGCAAGAAAGGATAGCAAGCGAGTTGTAATGTTGTAAAGAAAAATTTAATATGATATAAAGTACCCTCTATGACAATAGATCTAGAAAAGACCATCAAAAAATATGGAGGCAAGTGGGTATTGATTGACGACGAGGGAAGAAAGATCGTTACAAGCTCACGAAGTGCTAAAAGTGTGTATGTGAGTGCTAAAAAGCGAGGATATAAAACTCCCCACCTGTTCAAGGTCCCTACCAAATTAATCCCCTATATTGGTTAAATTATGACGTTTAAATTCAATTTTACCAAGGGTGGTCCTTACAAATTCCCACTGATAGATATCTTGATCAACAATATTAATGATGGCGGCAATGGGCCGTTGAAATATACAGCATTGGTTGACTCAGGTGCAGTATTTTGTGTTTTTCACGCCGAGATAGCAGACCTTTTGGGTATAGATTTAAAAAGTATTAAAGACCAGATTGCGTTTAAGGGAGTGGGTAATGAAAAGCAAGAATTTACAGGTAAAGTTGTAATAATTAATATTATGTTATCGCAAAAAGGACAATCGCATCAATTCGATGCTCCCGTGGTTTTCTCTGACGAGATAAATAAAGATGGGCATCCACTTTTGGGTATTCGAGGATTTTTTGATAAGTTTAAAGACATTACCTTCAGCGAAGTGCGGGATAAAATAATCCTTGCCGCTTAACAATAAGGCTTACGTCTTAATCTTAACAGAAACTCCTGCTGGGAGCCCTAAGGTCGGGAGAAGCAAGGAAGAGGATCACCTTTTACCAATCTCTGTGAGTGCTTCTTTAACAAAACCAAACGTGGCTGGGCCAAACCCGTAATGTTTGCCAATGACAAAGTCTAAGCTTCCTAAATCTAAAACTCTCTTCCTAAAGTCTTCCACAGTCTCAGACTCTAAAATAAGGCTCGCACCAGAAGATTTAACCACCCAACCATTCTTTCCTTTTTCAACATAGGATTTTGGGGCATTATATTGGAGAAAACGCCTGAAAGAATTAGCTGCTTTAGCGGCTTGTATATCAACCTCCCTTGTCTCCAAACCGTTTGAATTTAGGAGAAGAAACTTAATATGTTTTGATATATCATCAACTCTAGTGTCAATAATTTCAAAAGTTTCAGGACTATTGGCAGTACGCTCAGTAGGCATATTTACATCTTAACTTCAATAGAAACTCCCGCCGGGAGTTCCAAATTGGAAAGCATGTCGATTGTTCGCTCACTGGGGTCCAGAATATCTATCAGGCGCTTGTGGACCAGCATCTCAAAATGCTCCTGTGCATCTTTGTGTTTAAAGGGGGACTCCAAAACGGGGATTATGGTTCTTTTTGTGGGGAGGGGAATGGGGCCGACTATTTTTGCACCAGAGGCCATAGCGCTGTCGAGAATTTTCGCAGCCGCTTCGTCAATAACTCTATGGTCGTAGCTTTTAAGCTTTACTCTGAGTCTTCCTGATGGCATTTTGGCCCTTTAAAGTGCGACCCCGCAAAGCTTTGCCGCGGGGCACGGTTTATTTAGTAATCTTGGTGATTGCACCGGCGCCAACCGTGTGCCCACCTTCGCGAATAGCAAATCTTATTCCTTCTTCCATAGCAACCGGCACTATAAGCTTTACATTCATCTTGGCGGAATCTCCCGGCATTACCATTTCAATTCCCGAGGGCAAAGTCACTTCACCTGTGATATCGGCGGTTTTAATGAAAAATTGCGGTTTATAACCTGTAAAGAACGGTGTGTGGCGGCCACCCTCGTCTTTGCTTAGAATGTAAACCTCTGCTTCAAATTCGGTGTGAGGAGTAATTGAGCCTGGCTTGACCAAAAGTTGACCGCGCTCAACATCGTCCTTTTCTTTTCCCCGGAGGAGTACACCAACGTTGTCTCCTGCCTGAGTTTCATCAAGGGTCTTCCTAAACATCTCAAGACCGGTTACCACGGTTTTACTTGAAGGCTTGAGTCCAACTATTTCAATTTCATCATTTACCTTAAGTTTCCCGCGCTCTACCCGGCCGGTGACTACTGTTCCTCGACCTTTGATAGAAAAGACGTCTTCAACCGGCATCAAGAAGGGCTTATCAATGTCCCGAACCGGATCGGGAATATACTCATCAACTTTCTTCATAAGCTCCAAGATTTGCTTCTCGGCTTCCGCGTCGCCTTCAAGGGCTTTTAAGGCCGAACCTCGAATAACTGGAATTTCGTCCCCGGGGAACTGATATTTTTTAAGAAGCTCGCGTACATCCTCTTCAACCAGATCAATAATTTCCGGGTCGTCAACCGTGTCCACTTTATTAAGGAAAACGACCAGTGCAGGAACATTTACCTGGCGAGCCAAAATAACGTGCTCACGAGTTTGCGGCATCGGGCCGTCTGCGGCGGAGATAACTAAAATTGCGCCGTCCATTTGAGCTGCACCGGTAATCATGTTTTTGATGTAATCTGCATGGCCCGGAGCATCAATGTGAGCATAGTGCCTTTTCTCGGTCTCGTATTCAATGTGAGTAATGTTAATCGTAACTCCACGTTCTTTTTCCTCCGGAGCATTATCAATCTCGTCGAACTTATAAGCTTTATTTCCGGGAAAGTGCTTTGCCAAAACTGTGGAGATAGCGGCAGTCAATGTAGTCTTGCCATGGTCAACATGGCCAATAGTGCCGATATTGACATGCGGCTTGGTTCTTTCAAATTTCTGTTTAGTGTCAGCTGCCATGAGTTATATTATAAATGTTTTTAGGGCAAAATCAAATCCCGATTAGAAATCAGGATAGTTGCAAGTATATTGAGGTCATTTGTGCTTGTCAAGTATTAGTTTTGGAGTTAAAGGAAAATTTTATTTAACCCTTAATCTGTTGTCTGAATACTCAATTACTCCCTCAGAAAAAAGAAATCTTACAGTCTCGATCACCCGCTGTTGGACTTCCAGTCCGTCATAGTCGTAGACCACCGTCCGCAGGTCTATTGCTTTTTCTTCATCTGCAGTACTAATTCTTTTGACAATACCGGGGATTAGTGAGTTGCTGTTAAGTTCCTTGTCCGGAGGTAAATATCCGCTACGTTCAAGCATGCGCCAATATATAGTTTTGTTAATAAGAAGTCAATTAATTTGAAGTGCCACTTCTTTTGGCAATAATATTTTCAGTAATGTTTTTGGGCACTTCTTCGTAGTGGCTTGGCTCCATGTAAAAGGAGGCTCTGCCCTGGGAAATACTTCGCAAGGTTGTAGCATAGCCACTCATTTCACTTAAAGGTACGGTTGCATTTATCGCCGTATATATGCCTTTTTGTTCGGTTCCCGAAATTTGTGCGCGCTTACTGGAAAGGTCGCCAATGACATCCCCCATAAATTCCTCAGGGGTTGAGACCTCCACTTTCATGATGGGCTCCAAAAGCACCATATCGGCCTGTTTTGAAGCGGTTTCCAAAGCCATCGAGCCGGCGATTTTAAAGGCAATCTCTGAGGAGTCCACGTCATGGTAACTTCCGTCATAAACCACAACCTTCATATCCACCATTGGGAAACCCGCGAGTATCCCTTTGTCCATTTTCTCTTTGACTCCTTTTTCAATCGGCGAAATAAACTCGTTTGGAATAGCGGCACCTTTAATCTCGCTTTTGAATTCAAATCCCTCTCCACGGCCAAGAGGTTCAATGCGAAGCCAACAATGGCCATATTGCCCGCGGCCGCCGGTTTGGCGGATATATTTGCCCTCACCGTCGGCAATTTTTTTAATCGTTTCCTTGTATGCAACCTGCGGGGCACCGACCGAAGCCTCAACGCCAAACTCCCGCTTCATGCGGTCAACCAGAACCTCAAGCTGAAGCTCACCCATTCCCGAGATAATGGTTTGGCCGGTTTCTGGATTACTTTTAATCTTGAAAGTCGGGTCCTCGTCCGAAAGTTTATTTAGAGCCAAGCCCATTTTTTCCTGATCTGTTTTGGTAGCCGGCTCAATGGCCAAAGAAATGACGGGCTCCGGAAACTCAATAGACTCAAGAAGTATCGGGTGCGCCGGATCACTTAGTGAGTCCCCAGTGCCGGTGTCGCGAATACCCACCACCGCCACAATTTCACCGGCATAAGCTTCGTCAATAAGCTCCCGCTGGTCGGCGTGCATTAAAACAAGTTTGCCAACCCGCTCGGTAATTTGCTTGCTTACGTTATAAATTTGCTGGCCGGCCTTAATTTTTCCTGAATAGATTCTGATATAGACAAGGCGGCCCACATGCGGGTCTGTGATAACTTTGAAACCAAGAGCCGCAAGTGGTTCTTCATTTGCAGTTTTTCTCTCCTCCTGGGCACCGGTTTTAGGGTTAATACCCTTAACGGACGGAACATCTATCGGCGAGGGGAGGTACTCAACAACTCCATCCAAAAGAAGCTGAACGGTTGCAGTTCTATTATCCCCACCAAAAATCGGGAAAAATTTGACTGCCACAACCCCAGCCCTGATTGCTTTTTTAATGTCTGCCTCAGTTAATTCCGTACCCTCCAGATATTTGGTCAAGACTTCATCGTCAAACTCGGCCACTTTTTCAATTAATTCCTCGCGATATTTTTTGGCCGACTCAAGCATGTCAGCCGGAATCTCTTCCTCGGTTAGCTTGTTGTCGGTTATTTCTTTATAGGTATAAGCTTTCATGCGCAAGAGGTCCACCACTCCCCGATGGGCATGCTCCTGGCCAACGGGGATAGTAACCGGGTGAGCATTTGCGCCGAGCCTGTCGTGAATTGACTTAATACTGTCTTCAAAATTGGCGCCAATAAGATTTAGTTTATTAAGGACACAAATGCGGGGAACATTATAGCGGTCCGCCTGGCGCCACACGGTTTCAGACTGACTCTCAACACCGGTTCGCCCGTCAAAAACCATAAGGGCTCCATCTAAAACCCTGAGGCTTCTTTCAACTTCGGCAGTAAAGTCAATGTGGCCCGGAGTATCAATGATGTTGACTCTATAATGACCGTTTTCTACAGAAGAGTCCGACTGCAAATCCCAGAAAGTGGTGATGGCAGCCGAGACTATTGTGATGCCGCGCTCACGCTCCTGCTCCATCCAGTCGGTTGCAGTGGTGCCTTCATCAACCGAGCCAAGTTTGTAAGTCTTGCCGGTTTCAAACAAAATGCGCTCGGTGGTTGTAGTTTTGCCGGCGTCAATGTGCGCAATTATCCCGATATTTCGGATTTTTTCAAACGGGACCAGCCGGTCTTTGGTGATCGTGCTGATAATTGCTGATTTTTTCTTAGTTACTTGTGCTGCCATATTTAGTTATGAGTAATTAGTTCTTAGTTAGTTAGACCAAGAGGCAAAATAAAATCACGCCTCGCGTGATTCACAATTGTACCAAGCAACCGTGCTAAAATCAATAAGTTGAAAATTATTTACAGGCCTCATTTAAAGCGAAGGTTAAAAGAAAGAAAGTTTCCTGACGATTATCCTCACAAGATATACAAAGAGGCAAAATTCAGGTTTTTTGATACTCAAACCAAACACCATATTGCTATTGCTAAAATGGAATATGCAGATAAGTTGAGAAACTTGTCGATCAGCTATGATAAAATAGGTAACAAAATAGAAATCATTACAATTCATCCAATTTCGGATGAAGATATAAAAAGTAGAATAAAATCAAAAAGATGGCAGAAAAAATAAAAAGAGAAAAGGTATATTACGACAAAAAAAGCGATGCTTTATGGATGTTTGTCCAGAAAGGTATTGAATATGAATCCAAAGAAATTTCTCCCGGGGTAAACGTGGAGCTGGGAGAAAATGGGGAGTTATTGGGAATAGAAATACTTAATGCCTCGAAAATTTTAGGGGGGAAGATTAGCAATAAAAAAGAGTCTTACTCTCCCGCTTCGATCTGAGCGTTGTGTTAAAATCAATAAATGCTAACTTGGATGTTGTATGTTACGAACGATCCCTTTACAAATTTAGTTGCCTTTGCTGGGTTCATAATAATCATCTATTACTTAGTAAAGTTCTTTAGGAGAAACAAAAAGTAGTGCCCGAGTTTGAGGATTTAGATTACCAACGAAAATGACTAAATGCACGATTGGCTTCTGCGACCCGCTCCATGTCAGTCTTTTTCTTGACTGCGCCGCCTTCTTCTTTTACTGCCTCCAAAATTTCTGCAGCAAGTTTGTCCGCAAAAGTATGAAACTCGCTGTTTGACCGCGTGCGTGCCGCTTCCACCATCCAGCGAATTGCCAAAGCATCCTGGCGAGCACCCCGTACCGGCATTGGTACTTGGTAAGCCGCGCCCCCGACACGTCTGGGCCGCACTTCCATCGAAGGCCTGATGTTGGCCAGTGCCTGATGAAACTGGGCCAGTGGATCACCACTGCTTTTTTCTTTTACAATATCGAACGCCCCATAAACCTGTTTTTGGGCCACTGACTTTTTGCCATCGCGCATTGCCCGGTTAATAAGCTTTGCCACCATTAAATCCCCATATAATGGGTCTTTTTTTGTTTTTCTTATTCTGGCTTGTCCTCTTCTTGGCATATTGCTAATTTTTAATTTTTATTTCTTAATTTTTAAAATTTCAAATTCTTCATGCTGCTGCAGGCTCGGCTGCAGGTGCTCCCGCAGCGGTAACTGTTCTTACCATACCACCGCTCTTGGCTCCATAACGTGAGCGGGAAGTTTTCCTTCCGACAACTCCGCCTGTGTCAAGTTTGCCTCGAACTACTTGGTATCTTACTCCTGATAAATCCTTAACGCGGCCGGCACGCACCAAAACAACCGAGTGCTCGGCGAGCTCATGGCCCTCACCCGGTATATAAGCCGTTATTTCCTGTTTATTTGAAAGCCTGACCCTCGCGACTTTTCGAAGTGCTGAATTTGGTTTTCTTGGTGTCATGGTTCTAACTGCCAAAACCACCCCACGCTTAAATGGCGCGTGAAGTATCTTAAACCTTCTGTCTTTAGCGCTAAACCAGCGCTTCAAAGCCGTTGCCTTGGCTTTTTTGTGCGTTGACTTGCGCCCTTTTCGAACTAGTTGTGATGCTGTTGGCATATTTCAGGTATGCAGTCGTGCTCGCTCCTCATCAACAGGAATGAGCCTGCCGATTATAACATTTTCTTTGAGTCCAAGTAGCTTATCCTTCTTGCCTATCAAGGCCGAGTTGGCCAAAATGTCCGTTGTTTGCTCGAAACTGGCCGCAGACAGCCATGAATTTGTATAAAGTGCACGTCTTGTGATTCCCAAAATTACTTGTCTTGCGCTCGCAGGCTCGCCGCCGGCGGCCAAAACCGCCTCATTTTCCTCTTCAAAGACTGCTTTTTCAACCAAGTCCCCGGGCAAAATCGAAGAGTCTCCGGCCGTGACCACTCGAACCTCGTCGCTAATCTTTCGGACCATAACCTCAAAGTGTCTGTCGTCGATGGCAATACCCTGAGACTCATAAACCGCCTGAAGCTCCTGGACCAAATACTCCTGCGCAGCTTTCAAGCCCTTAATCTGCAGGATCTCTTTAATATCCAAAAATCCGCTGGCCAGTTGAGTCCCGGGGCCCACCAAGGACTTGTCCTCAACCAGGATTTTGCTGGTCTTTGGTATCACATATTCGCGCTCCTCGACCGGTTTCGTGTCCGAGGTAACTTTGACATTCCAGCCTTCCTCAAGTTCCTCGACCGTCACTTTTCCGGCAATATCAACAATCGGGGAAAGGGACTTCGGGACGCGTGCCTCAAAAAGCTCTTCAACTCGGGGCAGCCCTTGGGTCACGTCCACACCAACCACTCCCCCTGTGTGCTTAGTACGCATAGTAAGCTGAGTGCCCGGCTCGCCGATAGACTGGGCTGCAACCACCCCAACCGGCACGCCGATGTCAATAAGCTTTCTGGTCGACAAATCCCAGCCATAGCATTTCTTGCAAACTCCGTAGCGGGTCTTGCAAGTAAGAGGTGAGCGCACTTTCACTTCTTTTACATCCTCATTTTGAGTAATCTCAAGAGCAATCAGATCACTCATCAACTCATTTTTCTTAACCAGAACTTTTTTCCCGGCTACCACGTCTTCCGCGGCAAAGCGGCCGTGAATTCGAGCAGGGAAGGCTTTGGTGCGCTCGTCCTTGGACATAACCAAGAACTCCTCAGTTCCACAGTCATCTTCCCGAACTAAGACATCATGGGCCACATCCACCAGTCTTCGAGTCAAATACCCAGCGTCAGCGGTTTTGAGAGCCGTATCGGTCAAGCCTTTCCTGGAACCGCGACCTGAGGCCACATATTCAAACACTGAAAGGCCTTCTCTAAAGTTACTCTTAACCGGCAACTCTACAACGTTACCCAAGGGGTCAATAACCAGTCCTCGCATACCGGCAAGCTGCTTAATCTGATCCCTCGAAGTGCGGCCCACCTTGGCATCTATGACAATTCTTACCGGACCATTGGGGTCGACCATTTCCCAGGTTCTGTCCGCAATAAGCTCGGTAGTTTCTATCCAAATATCTTTGATGAGGCGTTTCTTTTCGTCGTTGGTTATAAGCCCCTGCGCAAAGTTTTGCTCAATCACGGCCGCGCGGGCATTGGCCGCCTCAATCATTTGCGGCTTCTCCGGGTGAACCTGAGCATCTGAAATCCCGAATGACAGACCCGACAGGGTGCCTCCCACAAAACCAATGTCTTTAATATCGTCTATCAGCTTAATCAGCTTCTCATGCTCCACTTCCATAAATGCCTTGTCTATGAGATCTTTAATTATTCCGGAGTGCACGTTTTCGTTGATAAAATTAAACTCCGGCGGTAAAATCTCATTAAAGAGAATGCGGCCAACTGTGGTGTCGACTATCTTTGAGCCAATGCGCACACTAATCTTTTGTCTTACCTTTATCTTGCCCTGTTGGTAAGCATGAATTGACTCCTGGGCACCTGCAAAAACCGTCTCGGATGCAGGAAGCGACTCATCGAGAGTGGTAAAGTAATAAACTCCCAAGGCAATTTCTTTAGATGCAGGAGCCGCCATTGGCGAGCCGTCGGCGGGCCTGAGCAAATTTTTGTCCGAAAGCATGAGCTCCCGTGCTTCCTGCTGAGCCATCTGGGAAAGCGGTAAATGAACCGCCATCTGGTCCCCGTCAAAGTCAGCGTTGAAACCTTTACACACTGCCGGATGAACACGAATGGCACTTCCTTCAATTAAAACAGGATAGAAGGCCTGAATGCCAAGTTTGTGCAACGTCGGCGCACGGTTGAGAAGTATCGGATGATTCCTGGTAATTTCCTCCAAAATATCAAACACTTCCGGTGGTCGCCTCTCAAGCATGTTTTTGGCGGACTTCACGTTCGGGGCAATGCCGCGCTCAATCATTTCGCGAAGCACAAATGGCTTTGCCATTTCAAGCGCCATGTCTTTGGGCAAACCACACTGGGTGAGCTTAAGCTCGGGCCCGACAACTATTACAGAGCGCCCGGAATAGTCAACACGCTTACCCAAAAGGTTCTGGCGGAAGCGGCCCTGTTTGCCTTTAAGCATATCTGAGAGTGACCTCAAAGGCTGCCTGCCGCGGCCGCGCCTTGTAGCTTTTCTCTGCGAGGCGTCGATCAAGGAATCGACCGACTCCTGGAGCATCCTCTTTTCGTTTCGTAGGATTATCTCCGGTGCTCCAAGCCCGATTAAGTGCTTCAAGCGGTTATTGCGGTTTATCACCCTCCTATATAAATCATTCAAATCACTTGTGGCAAAACGCCCGCCTGAAAGCTGAACCATTGGCCGCAAATCAGGAGGAAGCACGGGAAGCACTCTTAAGACCATCCAAGAAGGAGAAGTTTTGGCGCCCCTCATTCCGTCAATAATCTTAAGCCTCTTGGTAAGCTTCAAATATCTTGCACCCTTGCCCTTAACTTCATCTATGTCTGTTCTGATTTCTTTTGCCGCCTTGTCCAAATCGAGCTTATCCAAGGCCTCGAGTAAGGCTTCCGCTCCCATCTTAACCTCAGCAAAGTCATTAACGCCGTAGTTTGCAAGCTGGTCATACTCATCTTCAGTGAGAAAACCAAATTGCCGGACATCCTTAACTATAGAAACAAGTTTTCCAAAAAGCTCTTCGGTTCGCTCAACGGTTGTCCGCTCTTCCTCAGTTAAAGCGGTTATGTTTTTACGGGTTGTAAGCTCAACTTCCGAAAGGGCTAAGGCCAATTGATCCTTGTCTTTAATTCTTTTCTTAACTTTGGCCTCGCGTTCTTTTGAATCAGCCTCGGTAAGAACTCTTTTTTCTTTATAAATCTGTCTAGTCTCAGCAAGCTTCTCGCTACGAACCTGCTCCAGTGTCTTTATCGCCTGCGTTCTACCCTCTTTGTCCACTGACATAACCAGATATCTGGCAAAATAGATAACCTGCTCGACCGCTCTGGGAGGAAGATCAAGTAGCAAGGAAATCTTACTTGGAGCACCCTTGAAATACCAGACATGCGCGACTGCAGCGGCAAGGGCAATGTGACCCATGCGCTCGCGCCGGACGCGGGCTTCAGTTACCTCAACTCCACATTTATCGCAAATAACACCCTTATAGCGGATGCGCTTATACTTACCACAGTAGCATTCCCAGTCTTTGGTTGGACCGAATATCCGCTCGTCAAAAAGTCCGTCTTTCTCGGGTTTCAAGGTTCTGTAATTAATGGTTTCAGGCTTGGTAATCTCGCCCTGAGACCAGGCTCTTATGTCCTCGGGTGAGGCCAGGCGGATTTGAAGAGAAGTCACGTCCTCAAGATTTCTAAGCTGCATCAATGGGTCCGGGTGTTTCCTGCCTTCAGCCTCTTTAACTTCTTTAATCTCCTCCTGCGCCAGTTCTTCACTGGGCAACTCGGTTTCTTTGATTGCAACACCCTCCACATTTACTGCCAGTCCCAGAGAGTTAAGCTCGCGAATAAGCACTTTAAAGCTCTCGGGGACTTTTGCTTCAGGGATTGGCTCGCCTTTGACAATTGCGCCAAAGGCCTGAGCGCGGCCGACAATATCGTCGGACTTAATGGTGAGCATTTCCTGAAGCGTATGGGATGCACGATGTGCCTCCAGTGCCCAAACTTCCATTTCGCCAAGTCTCTGGCCTCCCATTTGAGCTTTACCACCCAAAGGCTGTTGAGTAACAAGCGAGTACGGGCCAGTTGAGCGGGCATGAGTTTTATCCTCAATCATGTGCTTAAGCTTTAGAATGTAACCAATACCCACAACCGTTTTCTCACTGAACGGCTCGCTTGTGCGGCCGTCATAAAGCTGAGCTTTACCGTCCCCGGGAAGCCCCACGCTCTCAAGTTCTTTTGAGATAACACCCTCTTCAACTTTGTCAAAGACGGGGAGGGCGCCTTTCTGGCCTTTTTTGGCAAGTGCCCAGCCAAGATGGGTTTCGAGTAGTTGCCCCAAGTTCATACGGGCAAGCACCGAAAGTGGCGAAATTATAAGGTCCACCGGAGTGCCATCCGCAAGGTACGGCATGTCTTCCACAGGCATTATCTTGGCGATAACTCCTTTGTTGCCGTGGCGCCCCGCAAGCTTGTCCCCGACACTTACTTTTCGAAGCTGCGCAACTTTAACTACCACGCTCATCATTACTCCCGGCCCAAGCTCGTCGCCTTTGTCTTTGTCGAGCACACTCACGTCCACCACTATGCCGCCTTCGCCGTGGGGAACCCGAAGCGAGGTGTCACGAACTTCACGGGCTTTCTCGCCGAAAATGGCTCGAAGAAGGCGCTCCTCACTGTTAAGCTCGGTCTCGCCCTTCGGAGCAATTTTTCCAACCAGAATATCGTTCGGGCCAACTTCCGAGCCAACCACAACTATGCCGTCCTCGGCAAGATTTGCCAGCTCCATTTCGGCAACATTCGGAATGTCCCGGGTAAGCTCTTCCGGCCCAAGCTTGGTTTCCACCACATCTGCTTGGTATTCTTTTATATGCACAGAGGTCAAAAGATCGTCTTTTACGAGCCTATCGGAGACCAAAATCGCGTCCTCAAAACCATAACCACCGTAATTCATATATGCCACCATCAAGTTTTGGCCCAACGCCAGTTCGCCACCCTCACTTGCGGGGCCGTCCGCCAGTAAATCTCCCTTTTTAATTTTCTGGCCTGTCACTACAGCGGTTTTTTGATTATATGAGGTGGACTGCGCAGTTCGCTTAAATTTATTCAGGTGATATGTAACCTTTTTGCCACCGTTTTGTATTTCCATCTGGTCTGAACTAACCTTGTCGGTGAGCTTACTAAGAGTTAATTCAATTCTGTCCGCATCGGCATAGCTTATAACGCCTTCGAAATCACTTTTAATAACACGGCCCATTGCACTCGCCACAACTTCCTCCATTCCGGTTCCCACAACCGGGGACTCGGGAGACACTAAAGGCACAGCCTGGCATTGCATGTTGCTGCCCATAAGCGCGCGGTTTCCTTCATCGTGTGCAAGGAAAGGAATAAGCGCGGCGGAGGCCCCAAACACCTGCCTCGGAGTTACGTCAACATAGTCAACTAGCTCTATTGGCCCTTCCAAAAACTCGCCCCTGAACCTGAAAGGTACGCGTTCAGCGGTGATTACCCCATTTTCATCCATGGGGATACTGCTATGGCTTATGTGGCACTCCTGATCATCGTCAGCAGTCATGTAAACTATCTCGCCAGTAAGCCTCACTTTAGTCTTCCCACGGGCTTCGGTCTTTTCCACTTTTCTGTATGGCGTTTCAATGAATCCATACTCGTTAACCCGCGCATAAAGGGCCAAATAAGTAACAAGACCGATATTCGGTCCCTCGGGTGAGCGAATAGGATCAATTCTTCCGTACTGCGAAGAATTAATATCTCGGATTGAAAAGCTCGCCCTCTCGCGATTTATGCCCCCCGGTCCAAGAACCGAGACCCTTCGCAAGTTATCAATCTCGCTTAAAGGATTTGTGTCATCCAAAATGGTTGACAACTGATTTGATCGGAAAAACTCGTTAATCGCCGCAACCAACGGGCGGGCATTAATCAGGCTCTGCGGCATGGGTTTATCATCGGGCGAGATAAGGCTCATTTTTTCTTTAACTGAGCGCTCGAGGCGCAAGAGTCCCACTCGAAAAGCATGAGTAGCCACAAGCTCACCTACACGCCTCAGCCTTCGGTTCGATAAGTGATCAATATCGTCCACATGCCCTTGGCCGTTCTGAAGGCCGATGAGGTATTGAAGAGTGGCAACCACGTCTTCTCTGGTCAAAATCCAGTTTTCCCGGGTGTTAGGGACATCAAGCTTAAGTCTTTTGTTAATCTTATAGCGGCCCACTCGGCCAAGGTCATACCGTCTGGGCTCAAAAAAGAGACTCACAAAAAGGCTCTCAGCGTTGTCAATCACTGCTGGCTCACCGGGTCTTAGCTTCCTGTAAATTTCAATCAAGGCCTCCTCGCGGGTCGCGGTAGTATCTTTCTCAAGCGTTCGCTCGATATAGTGATGGGTGCCGTCTGTGTCAACACCAACAAAAGCATCCTGTATTTGTTTGTCTGTGGCCACCCCCATCGCACGCAACAAAGTTACCGCGTTTACCTTTCTCCTTTTATCAATACGGGCTGAAATCACGTCGTTTCTGGCGATTTCAAATTCAAGCCATGAGCCGTGAAGCGGGCGAACTTCAGCGCGGCCCAAAAGCCTTCCGGTCGTGCGGTCCCGCTCAGAAGAAAAATAAATTCCCGGAGAGCGAACTACTTGGTTGATAACCGCGCGTTCAATTCCGTTTATTACAAAAGTCCCGCTTGTCGTCATTTGCGGGATATTGCCAAAAAATACCTCCTGCTCAACGGCTTCGCCGGTGCGCTTGTTTATTAGTGTGGTGTTAATTTTAAATGGAGCTGAAAACGTCAGACCTTTTTCAAGGGCATATTTAGGAGTATTTTTGGGCTCTTCCAAGGTATGCTGTCCCAAAGTAAGTTGCCAGTTTTTGCCTGTAAAATCATCAATTGGAGTAATTTGCGAAATTTCCTGGGCTATTCCTTCAGTCAAAAACCACTCCCAGCTTTCTCTCTGAACAAGAGATAAGTCAAGCTTTGGCAGATCTTTCTCAATTTTTCCGAAATTTCGTCTTTTTGTTTGAGCCATGAGGTGGGTGCCTCGTACGCAAAAAGTCCCGCCCGAAAAGTAGCGAGATCAGCCTACATTTGAGTACGCCTGTAGGCAATTATACCGATTTTATCACGCTTGTCAACAAGGAGTTAAAAACATAGTAAAATAGAAATTAAAGATGTATAAACAATTTTTCATCGCGACAATTGGAGCCTTTTTAGCCATTTTTATATTTCTATTTATTTTTCAGCGTAAGTTAATCTATTTTCCTGATAATCAGGACTTTGATAGGTGCTCAGCATTTGAAGATGTAGAGAAGATAAATTGGCAAGGCACAAGAATGTATGTAAATAAAATTTCGGATAAATGGTTAGTGTTCTATCATGGAAATGCGGGATCCGCTTGCGACAGAAGTTTCTTTATTGAACTTCTCCAAGATACAAATTATTCATATCTTTTTGTTGAATATACAGGCTACTCAGGCGACCCTGGTACCCCTTCTCAGATAGCCTTAATGAAAAATGTAGAGGGCGTAGTTGGTTATTTGAATTCTAGAAATGCCAAGAGAGTGATAGTATTGGGCGAAAGTCTGGGGACATCACTGGCAGCATATCATAATTTCTTAGAAACTCCAGACAAAACACTATTAATTTCTTCATTCTCAAGTTTGGAGAATGTCGTCCAAGCTAAGTTTCAATTTTTTCCCGTAGGTCTATTTTTGTTCGATAAATATCCTACCGAGAAATGGATTAGGAATTCCAATAATCTTCTGTTCATTCATGGTGCCAAAGATGAGGTAGTCCCGATAGAGTTCGGCCAAAGGCTATTTGAGAGTGTTCAAGGTAAAAATAAAACATTCATAATAATTAAAGACGCTGGCCACAACGATATCTATAATCATTCATTAACCAAAGATTCTATTAAAAATTTTCTAAGATAATATTTATCTTAAATATCTCTGCACATTCAGGTTGTGCTCCTCGAGGGTTTGGGCAAAGTGAATAACTCCATCCGGGTCATGAAGATAAAACCAGAAATCCGTATCCTCGGGATTAATTACTGCCTCCAGTGAAGTGAGGCTTGGGTTGGCAATAGGGGCTGGGGGCAACCCCGGGTATTTATAGGTGTTGTAAAAAGAATTAACTTCTTTTTGGGCTGTAGTTGGAGTCTTCCACCAGTCCTCCGAATCCCCCGTCACATATTGAATGGTAGCGTCGGCCTGCAAGGGCCAGTCGGCACCGAGTCTATTCAAATAAACCCCGACAACAGTTGGGCGCTCACTGGCGTTTCTGGTTTCGCGCTCAATAATTGAGGCCAGAGTGACCGCTTCATCTAGAGTTAGCCCAACGGCATCAAGCTCTTCTTGAGTTGGTGTAAACTTTTTGTCAAAAGTATTTCTAAGAACAGAAATAACCTGCTCGGCCGTCACGTTCGGTGGAAACAAATAGGTATCAGGATACAAAAAACCTTCCAGGTTTTCGGTTGCCAGTAAAAATTCCTCCTCAAAACTTGTTGCGTCAGCCGGCGAAAGCTCTAATCCTGCAGCAAAAATTTCAGGGTACTGCTCACGGCGCAAACCCTCGGGAATAGTCACCCAGAGCTCAACCGGACCTTTCAATAAAACACTGACAAGCTCAGGCAGCTTAAGATTTTTTGCAATCTTGAATTGCCCCGGCGGAAGCTTGGCAACAAGTCCTTTACTTTGTAGATAAATCTTGAGCGCAAATGTGTCGCGAATTAGCCCCGCTTCTTTCAAGTTTTTTCCAATAGTTTCCGCCGATGAGCCACGGGTAATAGTAAAGCGCACTTCCTCTGAACTTGTGCCGGGTGCCGCTGTCGCACTGTTCCACCATAAAAATCCTAAAAGTCCGGCAACTAGAAGAGTAAGCAGAAATACAATTGGAGCAATAAGCTTCATTAGACCTCACTGACCAAGGCGCGACGGAAGCGCCCTGCTTTATCTTTAATATAAATTCTGCCGCACTTGCAAGTTACTTTCGTTCCCAATTTATGTTTCTCCACGCGGCCTTTTAAAAGCGGCGTGCTGCAGCCAACACACCTGCCCTGGGACAAAAGCCACGCCTGAATAGGAGCTATGACATCCTTGATCATGTGAGTCTAGTATAACATCATCTACTGGGAATCCAAATAGCTCTGAAGTATCAGTGTCGCGGCAAAGGCGTCTTCCATACTTTTTCTTTTTTTGCGCTTCATACCCGCTTCAATTACAAGCCTTTGTACGTCTTTTGTGGTCAAAGTCTCGTCAACAAAGTAAACCGGTAAATTTAATTCCTTCGCGAGTTTGTCGCCAAAATCTCGAGCACTTTGGCCGGACTTATTTTCAGACACTCCAACCACCAAAGCCTCTATGCCCTCTTCCTCTACAATATTCTTAATATCAAATATTAATTTTTTGAGGCCAGAATTTTTAATAATTTTTAATGGCGCGGCCAAAACACCTGAAGAGACGGCGATACCGACTTTTGACTCGCCAAAATCAATTCCAAGTGCTTTTGCCATTGTCGCTAATTGTACCAAGCGGATCAAGCCGTGCACGAACTATTAAGCGCTTCGGCCTTAAGGGGTGCCCCGGCGGAGTACAAGTAATTAAAGTGACGTACGAGTCTGTAATATTTTGAGCTAAAATTTCCAGGTCAGTCGGGGAGACTTCAAACAACTCTTCAACGTTGTAGCTATAAGTAATGCCGTCGTAGCGAATCTCAAGTTTATCTCCTTTTTTCATAGTTGGAAGTGTGGAAAAAATTGACAGATAGTCTTTGGGGTTAAAAAACTGAGGCAAAATAGAGTGCCCAAAAATGACCGCATTGCCGCGCTTTCCGGGAAGTGCCGTTCCGGGGTATTGTATGAGCGACTCAGTCAGGTCCTCGCCACCGATTGCGACAGTCGCATTTTCTATTCCCAGTTTTGGAATAGATAAAGTGTAGTAGCGGACTTTGGAGACCTCAGAAACGTCAAAGTCGGCAGCCTTAAACCAGTTGCTTGCTTTGGTATAGTCAACTTTTTCAGAAGCAAAAACTTCACCTTCAGGAACAGGAGAAAGATATTCTTTAAAACGGGTGCCGTCGGCTAAGTTGTAAGAAACAATGGGAAGCGTCACGAACGCCAAAACTAAAAAACCCAATATTCCCGAGGTCAACCCGATGAGCTTGAAAGCTGATTTCCTCATTGCGCCGATACCACCTCCACGGAAATATTTTGTGTTAAACGGGGAATGTTGCCCAAGAAGCCCGGAAGCTTGGGTCTAACGGTAACCTCCGAGCGCTGATACCCTGGAATTTTCGCTAAACGCTCCTCAACTGCCGTCGGATGACGGCCGGCTACATCTCGCTTAATTTGGTCCGTGTCAACAGTTGGCAGCAAATTCGCACTCAAGGCAATATCAAATTCCCAAACTCCGCTTTCAACTTCGTCAACTAACTGAAACTCCGTCTCCACCTGCTCGCTTCTAAGATTAAAGCCTTCGGGTATCTGATCCTTAAGGATTTCAGCAGACAGTTCCGAAACCTGCTCCTCGCCAATTGTGAGCCCTCGGGCGGTTATGGTCATTGATACGGTAACACTTTCGGCTTCATCCCCGGCCTTGCCACTTGCGGACTCATCGACAGTCTCATATTTAGACGAGTCTGCCACAAAACGCGCACTGCTTGCCTGTGATTCCAAGTTACTTCTGGCACTGGCTTTAAGCTCCTCCAGAAGCTCGTCCCGTAAGCTTTCTATATCATCCCCGGAAATTGCTTGCGCCTCACGGCTGCTGCCTCCGGAAAAATCCTCCGAACTCACCGCGTCCACCTCGCTTTTGGGAAAGTTCGAAACCGCAAAACTCTCATTGGCAGCAAGGTTGTAATCTGCCCCAATAGCACTGGCCGTGACACCCACTGCCGCCTCTCCCGGAGTGCTTGGCGAGCTTGCTGCAGGAATTGTTACACCCTCGTCCATTTCAAACTCCAAGTCATTGGGGCCGGTCAGAGTAGTGCCGGACTCAAAAGTAACCTCGTCTGCCGTGCCGTTTCTGATGTTTACGCGCCCCTTAGCCCGATCACCAACAGTGCGTGTACCAGTGGTTGATTTTGTTTTTTCAGAAGCTACCTCGGTCTCCACAACTACGGCCGGAAAAGTAAAACTGCCCGGTTCGGGGAGCTCAATGTTTTCATCCAAAACAACCACCTCGGTATCCTGTAAATTTTTCGGAGAAATATAAATGGTTATTTCAGCACGGGGGAAATAAAACCAAGCCAGTCCCAAACCAACTAAGAGGATTAATAAAACACCCGCCAAGAGAACTCCTGCCCGCTTTCCGCCAAAGGAAAATGAAGGCAACCTGAATTTTTTCAAGAAAGATAGAGACGGAGCGTGAACGGCGGGCAGTGCGGGAACTATTTTTCGCCCTACTTTTTGCTCGCGAATGTTGCTATCTACCGCAAAACCCAGATCCTCCGGGGAAAAATCGTTGGTAGCGGCCACATTGGAAACGACTTCGTGGGGTTCTTGTCCCTCAATTCCCTTAATGTTGCCCATTTCCGAGGCGCCCGCGATAGACACTGCCTCCACCTTTTCCAAATCACTTACTATCTCAACTTGTGGAGTATGCAAAAATTTAAGGTCTCCCGCCTCAGACCAGTCGGCGCGCAACAGCTCCTGCTTAACTTCCTCCAAAGCCACGCCGCGGCCGTCATACAAAAGCCATCGGGTAGGTACACTTCCGCCTGAAAAACGACTAAGCCCTTCTACCATATCCTCAATCAGGGACGCACTCCTGCCCACGCTAACGGTACCCACAATATTGCCAAGCCTGAAAACGGTCACGTCCAGGCTCCCGGCCCCGACTCCTATTACAATGCCAGAAAGCGGGCTACCCTCTTTAATCTTGACTGCATGGGCAATGGCCTCTGGCAAGACCACAAAACCCGTGGGGGTGAGCGAAAGTTTCTGGGAAACCAGGCGGATTTTGTCCAAATGTGGCTTTTTGATACTCCCTTCTTCCACCCAAGAAGCCGGAACGCCAAAAACGGTTTTATTGGGCTCATGAGCGCCTTCAGGCAAGGCCTCGCCCACTTCAGAAAGGGCAGTGTCGGCCTTTTCCACAAGGTTGTCATCCGTCTCCCAAGGATAACCCTGGCTTCCCGAAAGCACGGATATATTTTCATTTTTGATGGTCCATAGTCCCGCCTGAACATTATCCTGTTCGATAACAATAGACCAGAAGTATTCGTTGTTCATGAGCAGATTTTGGTTTAGTCAATTACCGCGTAAACCCTTCGCACGCCAGCCGCGGCTGATTCCTCCTTAGTAATTCTAACACGCCCGTGCATTTCGGATAATTTTGATATATGTGGGCCACCACAAAATTCTTTTGAAAAAGGGGAGTCAGTGTCTCCTATAAAATAAACATTTACATTATCGGGGTATTTTCTGCCGAACTCCATTTGCGCGCCGAGCTTCTCAGCCTCCTGCCTGAGCATGACTTTTTTGGTAACCGGCAAATCTTCGTCAATTTTTTGATTAATTAGTTCCTCAACTTTTTTCATTTCCTTGTCAGTCAGCTTCCTGCCAAAATTAAAATCCATCCTGAGCCTTTCGGCATTAATGTTGCTACCTTTTTGGGAAATACTTTTATCAATTACTTTTTGGAGAGCAGCCAAAAGCAAGTGGTGCGCAGTATGAAGCCGGGTCACTTCAATAGACTGGTCGGCGAGCCCGCCTTTAAAAACCCCGACAGAGCTGGTTCGCGACTTTTCCTGATGCTCCTCAAACGCTTTCTTGAATTCGTCAACATCAACCTTAATGCCTTTTTCTTGGGCTAATTCCAGTGTTAACTCCAGTGGAAAGCCGTAAGTTTGGTACAAATCAAATGCCGCTTTGCCATCAACATTTTCCAACTTATCAAATTCCCTTAAACCCTTATCGAGAGTTCTTTGGAATTTGTCTACTTCCTCAATGATTGATTTATGGTCGGTTAAACCCTCAAAATCTTGATGTAGGGGCGTTGCGCGCAACGCCCCTACTGATTTCAATTCTCTCATCTTTACAG
>MGHM01000003.1:0-13664 GCA_001793235.1 Candidatus Woesebacteria bacterium RIFCSPLOWO2_01_FULL_44_24b
ACGGTTTAAATTCGAAGTCTCCAAGGTATCGAAATCTGAAACAACAAATTTTTTTCCAACTCCTGAGTACACTAATGATTCCAAACCACTACTACCAATAGACAATCCAACAAAGGCAAATGTAGCATTCCTTAGTTTTTTTTGTTCCTCTTTTGTAATTAAGTTCCTGTTTCTGTTAGTGCGCAATTCGAAATAGTCATTTTCAGAAATGATATGAACTAAGGAGTTTCGCCATGAGTAATAAATCCAGTCTCCTCTTAAATCTCTATCTTTGACACTTTCTTTAACAAAATTATTTTGGAGTTTAGAAAAATTAGAAGAAAATAATAATTGGGGATTTCTAATCTCGAACAACTCTTTTAATTGAGATTCATACAAGTCGACAAGTTTCAGATCTTCAAATTTCTTCAATCGTTCAAGATCTTCAGCTTCGTAACTGCCTTGTTTTAATATAATTAATTCATCCATGTTACGCTTTTTTTACCCATTCTTGCTTTATTCCTGTAGCAAAATGTAATGGGTATTCAGCTGGCCAAAATACTAATTTCAACAAATTTGGCCGTTTTACGAACTCATTCGGATCCCCAGGACCATCGGTTTTGAGATAAAGTGCTTTTAAGATAGTTTTTTTTATCAGATCGGCAGCTTCCCTGCTCACCTTTCTGCCCTTTCTTTCCTCTAAATTTAACTCGAGATACTGATTTTGTCTAGCATTATACTTTGTTGTCATAGTAAATTTACCCGTTAGAATCTCGTTTATTCCCGGTGAAAGGAGAGCATCTTTTATAATTTGGGGATAAATATCACGAAGGTGCAGTTTCACAGAGAAATCCTTACGCTCATAAACATACACAAAGGGTAGTTTAGCTACATTTTTATCGATTCCAACCTTTTTTAACTCTTTATCAAGGCTCGTTCCATGATTTCTCATCTTCTTAACAAGGTCGTCGTAGCTAAATACACCACCATTGTCACCTATGGCATATCTAACTAAAGGCATGGCACTATTACCGGTGAGCAACAGTTGTTTATCAACTTCTTCAAACGAAATATAAAGAGGGTTAAATTGTGCAAGAGTAGGAGTTTTATAAATATCATTAAATATATCTTTAAACAATTCCGGGGTCTTCATTGCTAGCCTTTTAACTAAAATGCTCACACCGGTTTCATAAGCCATTGCACCTATATCTGCACTACCATATATATTCATTGTATCCACAAAACAGCTCTTCATCTTTGTCTTCTCAGCAACGTAATCTCTAAACTCTTCAGTAATGGCTTCTGCGGCAAAGAGCATTCGGATATTCAGCTTATCAATATCAATTCCTTGCTCGGGTGCTTCATCAATCACATCTTTCACAAAGGGCGGATAACCGACAATTATTGTTTGCCCATAATGTGAAGATAGCCTTCTTAAAGAATTAATTATTTCTCTCTTATTTATGCCGGGGGTAATAATCGAAACCGGTAAATTACTTCTTTGGGCTGCCAGCTCAAAAGCTTTATACGTGATTATTCCCCCAATCCACAGACCCATTCCAAACGAGATTATAATCAGTACCGGGCCAGGCTTATCTTTCATCCCTTCTTTTATAAAATTTTCCAGAATTACCGAGTATTGCCAATCCAGCTGTTGGTTTCGAACAAAATAAACCGGCTCACCAGTAGAACCGGACGTTGCAGTAAAAACTAAAGGTTGCTTCAAAGAACCTTCCCAAACTAACTCATTTAATTTGTATTTCCTCAAATAATTTTCTTTATTCATTTGCGGCAGAGCTTGAAAATCTCTCCATGTTCTAATTTCATTCTGGTTCACATTGTGCTTTTTTAAAAACTTTTTATATGCAGGAACTTGTGAGGCTGCTCTATGAAAAAGATCCAATGAATTAATCTCACGTTTTTTCGCCCAATACGCCCCTCTACTTTCTTTAATGAGTTTTAAAGTTGAGCGTGCTGAGTAGTTATAAGCTGGGTTCTTATACATGATTATGACCGTGTTCAAATAATTCCCTCGCGAGTTCATCCGCAACTATGTTTAATGGTTCTTTAACCTCCTCAGACATTTCAAAAAGATGTTCAATAGTCTTCTCAACAGCCTTAATTCTTTCAACGACCCTTTTGCGATTATAGCCTCCGGCGTCTAATTCGTCCGCTACATTTATCAAACCCCCGGAATTTGCAACGTAATCCGGAATGTAAATAATCCCCTTCTCATATAAACAATTTCCTATTGATGGCTTTGTAAGCTGGTTATTGGCAGCACCACAAATAACTTTTGCTTTAACTCTTTTACAATTTTTACTTGTAAACTCACTGCCCAACGCACAAGGGGAATAGATATCAACTTTAAAATTATTGATATCCTCTACTTCTACAACTTGGGCGTCGGGGACCATGCGTTTGGTAAAAGCTGTTGCTTGAGGATCGATATCTGAGATATACACCTTCGCCCCGCTCTTATATACAAGCCGCGCAAGCTCACTGCCAACTTTACCTACACCTTTAATGGCTACACTTTTACCACGCATATTTGATTCACCAAATACACGCTTAATAGCCGCTTTCATCGCGTAAAACGTCGATAAAGAAGCATATGGAGAAGGGTCTCCTGCCAATCCTCGTTTTCCGATAAAATAAGGACACATGGTAAGCATACATTGAACATCCTCTTCTGAAATGCCGACGTCTTCCCCTGTATGAAAAGCACCTTTAAGCTCATCAACCTTCTTGGCATACGCCCGAAGTAAAACTTTACTTTTATCTTTCTTGGGGTCACCTATTATAACCCCTTTTCCTCCTCCATGTGGCATACCCGCCAGTGCACACTTATAAGTCATTGCTTTAGAAAGTCTCAAAACATCGACCAGGGCATCCCGTTTTGTAGCGTATGGGTACATACGTGTTCCGCCTACAGCTTCCCCCAAGTTATTGTTGTGAATAGCTATATAACCATATAGCCCTGTGTCAGGTTCATTTATTTCTATCACAAGTTTATGATTATCAAAGGCCTTGAGTTTTGAAGGGTTTAACATGTCAGGAAATTAATTTAGTCTCTAGTGGATGGCGAGGTGTTTGTTTCTGATTATGACCCATATAACCGGCGCAAAAAACAAATTGTGGAATAAGATGTGTCTTTGTGATCTCTTGTACCTTTTTATATAAATCTCCCATTTCTACCGATGCAACAAAAATTGAAGTCTTTACGTTATTGGATTGTAAAAATAACATCATGCGCTCTGCTAGTCTCCCCGTATTTACCCAAGTTTCTTTTATGTCATTATTGGCTGAAATAACTACTACCAAAGAAGACGACGACATACTGACAAAGTTAATCTTCCCTACTTGCTTCCCGACATTAAAATTACGAACAAGGGTTGGGAAAACGAGCGACAACAGAAAGGGCATTCGTAAGGAGTATCCCGGTATTCCCTCATTCCTTGATGACAAATTAGAATTAACCCAACCTGACATTTCTTTTCGAAATTTAGGGTTTTTATATGCATAACGAAGTCCATCGGCCGTGAGTTTGGACATTTCAATTATTTGATCGCCATCTTCGAGTAAACTCAATTTCAAACCACTAAACGTATTAAGCTTTAGCAACTGCGCAACCACCGATCGCTTTATAGTTTTTTTTAGAAATAAACCTCGTGAGTTTACCCTTTCAGTAATTGTAGAAAACAATCTTTTCATCTTTTTATTTTCCGAGGTTCTTTTGCCAAGATTTTTAAATTTAACTTCTGCAACTGAGTATTTACCAGTCTTTGGGAAAAGGTTTACGGAGTCAAAAACATTGTAGTACTGAGCCGCAATTACCAGATTTTCAATGCAGCACCCTAAAGAGATATAAAGATCCCGTCCTTTTGCATCAGCCTGAGGCAAGGTAAGTTTGGGATCATAAGAGATAACACAAGAACTTTTCATGACTTTAAAAAGCCATGGCTGCATATTGTGAGTTGAGGGGGCTAAAATAGCATACTTTAGAAGGTGTTTAATTTTCCCGTCCGGATTTTTCTTAAAAAAATTCTTGTGTTTTATTTTCCAAACTTCTAAATTGCCCATTTTAGTCCAAAAAAATACCCCCAACTGGTGGGGGTAGGCAGTGGTGGCTAAACATTTGCGAGCCACTTACTAACTTGAACTTGTAACTTGACACTATACATTAAAATACAGCTTTAAGTATTGTATATAGTTTCCGGGGTAGAAATCAAGGGCTTATAATTATTTATAAAGATTGCTGTGCGTGGCTACCGTGGTAAAAACAACTGTATTACCATATTTTCTATACAATGCCCTCAAGTCACCAGCTACATTGATGCTCCTGTAGCCTAGATATTTACCCTTCAATGCATGATTATTCAGAATTGGGTGAAATTCATCCTTAATAAATAAGTCTCTTCTTTCCTTGAACTTTTTCTTCTCACTGGGTTTTAATCTCCTGAAGTTCTTTTCAAACTCTTTATGAAGTTTAATAATCATAAACCGTCCAAGTACTTATCCATTTCCTCGACAGTCTTAAATTCCGGGGACAGGTTTCTGTTATGCTTTATGTCGTCTTCCACTTTGTCTAACAGCTTCTCAAGCTCTGGGGTCATTTGAGGAACATCAGAAAAGACTATCTCGCGCGTCCGAATAAAGTTGCGAAGTGACGCGTTAATAACATCAGACAAGCTCAAACCGAGCTTCTTTGCCAAGCTCTGAGCATTCTCCTTTACCTCTTTATCTGCTTTGATATGAATTACTGTATTCATATACGAAGTATATACATTGGTTACACATAAATCAATCCGTTAAAATAAAAACCAGGGTTTGAGTAGCCAGACTAAGTCAGTAGCGCTGAAATAAATACCGCCTTCATACATCCCCTTCAAAGTGGCTTCGGTGTCCCCAACTCCAAGACCAAGCTCATCGGCTATAAAATTACACACTAAATCGGGTTCACCGTCACGATTTATATCCCATGGATCATCACAACTGTCAAAACTTTGTTCATAGCCATTCTCACCGAAAGTAAGTGAATTTTGGTTGACCTTGGCTACATCAAAAGCTTCTGAACCCAAGACGGCAACCGGAACAGGAAACTTTTTGTTGGGCGGCACCAAAAGATTATTTTTCATTAAAGGATTTATGTCAATCGCGGCATCTATAAAGGCGCTCACAAACTCACCAGCAGTTTCTTCATTATATACAAAAGTATAGTTCTCCCCGCTGACTTCCGGGTTAATGGTCTTGCCGGCCAGCTTGCCTTCAATGTCAGAAGAATAGACTTGCACTGGATGTGGTTGGCCATCCTGACTGATGATTTCCAAGCTAAATTCTCCGTCTGAGGGAAGTTTGATGGTCAAGAAATATACTCCTTCGTCAGTTGGCGGGCCATAATATTCGTCCAGTGCATAATCTGAGTTTGGAATCTGTTTTACAATTTGGCCAGTCTCAGCATCGTACCCGGTTTTGTTACCATTCACATCCTCTACCAGAAGATGGTTCTTGGAGACCGCGGCAAATTCAAGATATCTATAATCCGAGTTTGTGGTTTCATAAACTACCATAGAGCCAGTTGTGTCGGGAGTATAGCGCTCATCAAGATAAGCATGTTGTCCAGGAGGCGGATCTGGGTAAAGAGGGTCATTAATTATCAAACGGTCATCATCAGGGTCGTATCCTTTCACTACAACCCAATGTGAACCGTCATTTACCTTAAGAATCACAGGTTTTTCACCCTGAATTAAGGCTTTGATGTCTTCGAGGTCATAATCCAAACGCACCGGTTGTTCAAGTTTCGTTTGCCCCCCACCAATGAGCGAACTATTGGCTTCTGCTGAAAAATTGCCAGCATAACTCCATCTGAAGTTTGGGCCGATAAAACCAACTGAGTTCACTTTAAAAAAGTTATTAATAATTTCAGGATTAATACTGCTTGCATCCGGAGCTAAATTCACATCAAAATACCTCATCACCATAGTTGCTGAGGTCAATGCACAGGCACAATCTGCCATTGTTTGCCCACAATTCGGGAGTGTATTTAAGGCATCATCATAAATTTGTTTCTCCCAAACAGGATCAATACCATCATAAGGCTCAAGCCCTTGCTTAAAAGATGGAACAGGAAGGACTATAGAGTTATCATCTTTACAGCCAATTGCCACGAGATTAGAAAAATACCGGATATTATTTCCCTGTGCCAGAACATTAACATGGAGTGGTGAACTCGCCACTGCCAAATACCCAGATCCAATTTGACTTTCAACCAAAATATTCGTACCTAGATTAGGACTATATGCTATAACACTAACACCAGAGGCCAGTATCGAGCGAAAAGGACCGTGAATCAGAGGGCCCACGGTCCCAAATGGACCATTAGTAGTGAGGTATATATCTTCGGGGTCCGAAGAAGGTGTAGGGGTGGACTCCTGCTGCCTCTCGCCAAAACTAATATCTATACTCAGTTCTTGGAATAAGGGTACATATTGATCCCCTCCGGAAGCTGTGGTGTGCGCATAAACCACCCCTCCCGTAAGCAGAAACTTTTTCAATTCAGTTATCTCTTCTTGCGTCAAAGGTTGTGTAGTGTTCGTTGCGAAGAAAACATCCACTAACAATTTTCCGTCAACATTGACTAAAGATCCTGAGCTTATATAATCAGTGGGTGCTTGAAAGTCAACAGAGCACTCTATTGTTTTTCCAGGACCGAAACGCTCCGGGCTGGATATAAAACTCGCAATTATATTACTCCCCGTACTTGGTCCAGCAGGGCTAACATATGGATTTCCCAAAGCATTAAGCAATGGAGAACCACTTCTAGTTGGACTAAATCCAGACACTTTAATGACTTTTTCTTCTTGAGCGAAGCTGGGAGAAACTGAAAAAAATAAAACCAGAAATAGAGTAACAAGTATAAGTACGGGTTTTATTTTGCTAATCACTAATTAAATCTAGCCATTGACCCGAATAAATGTCAACTATCAAAAACCAGAACAAACAGAAACAGGACTGTCTTAAACCTAGTTAAAATAACTAAGCAGGCAGTCCTTGTTTCTATAAATTAACGCAAAACGTTAATATCAAAATTCCCAACCACTGTTCCTAATTCATCAGTCGCAGCAGCATAAACTCTACCTGGCGTGGGAGTGGTATCACTCATCACACAAATAACATAATCAGTCCCTGTTGCGTAGGCTCCAGTTGAAGGGTCAGATGGTACCTCAGTAAGATATGTCGGTACTGTCAACTCGGCATCAGCCGTCCCGTCACCATTTGCATCACAGGTACTACCCACCGGTACAGCCAAATCACAGTCACCTGCTGCAGCCATATCAAACTGCAAAGCAGCTCCACCTATCTCGGTAGCATCGACCCCCGCGGGATCATCACACACAGGGAAGTCTTGCCCCACACCCAACGCATAAGTTGTCGCGGGTAAGTTGCCATCATGCTCAGATGCAAATTGATAAACTGCACTGGTAATTGCAAGCATGTCGCTTCTCCTTTGAGTATTCCTTGCTTGAGCAAATTGGCGGCCGGGGTTAACCGCCACTAGAACTATAGCAGCGAGAATTCCAATGATACCGATGACAACCAAAAGCTCAATGAGTGTAAACGCTCGCAAAGCTACGCCGCGAGCCTTCGCCTCTTTTAAATTTTTAATCATAATTTTCGAATTCTCACCCCCTTTTCTTCAGTCATTCCCGCAAAAGCGGAAATCCATATAAATTATTTACTGCGAAGCAGCAAGCTTTGCTTATATAGATTCCCAATCAAGTTGGGAATGACATGTGTCTTATTATTTGTACACACTTCTCTCACTACAAGTCAAGGGGGATGAATTCCCGCTCATCAAGGGATTTCAGGGCTTCATCAATTTTGCCCTTGTTCAGGCGCGGAGTACTAGCTTTAAGAAGTGACTCATCCACCTCTCCCGCCGTGGAAATTGCTCCAAAAACTCCCCTCAGGGACAAGATGACCACTACCGCAAGCCCTATTAAAATAAGTGCCATCGCGATATAAAACCGGTTAATTGTTTGCAAAAGTGTCATTGACTACTAGGTAAACGCCAAGCCGCAAGACCGTGCCTCCAGGGTTTTCCTCCGAGGCTTGGTTAATTTCAAGCTCAACATTCTGTGGTGCGAGGATAAATGGAAGAGCGGTCACTCGGGAAAGCCCGGAATTGATCGCCTCAAGGCTCCCCCCAAAAGTAAGAATTATGGGATAGCCCTTGCCGCCGAGCGTTGCCAGACTCGGAGACACTATCGGGTCTCCGCCGGGAAATATCACGTCCGTTACCACGCCTTCACTTTTGAGCGCTGTTACTACTTCCACAAATTCGATAAACTCCTGGTCCCGGGCCAAAAGACCTGTGAGGGTATCAATTTTTTCTTTATCTTTTTCGATTTCAGAGTTAATAATGACTGCATCAGCCGATCCCTGTGCCGCAAGCTGGGTACTCCTGAGTTCCTTTATCTTTTTGGAGACTACCGGCAACTGAGCCAAAAGATAAAATATTGCCACAAGAAGAAGTACATTGACCACATTCGCGACCACGATTTTAACAATAACACTTGGGCCTCGCCGCTTTATCGCAAATTTCTTGTGCGGAGCGCGCAGCTCCCTGGGAACTTTCTCACTTTTCGGCTCTTTTGATGCTTGGTGTACCAGTTTCATATTATTAAATTTTTAATTTAACGGGCGCCCGGTTTTTGGCCACGAAATCACTATAACTAAGGCTCATTTCAAAACTAATATTGGTTTCTTCGACAAGGCTCGTCACCGGCAAGTGAACAGCCGACAATTTCTCCAGAGCCTCAACGGAATTCTTAAAAGCAAGGAGATTTGACCGTGTTGCTGCCAGCCCCCGTATAATTACCTCTCCAGTCTCGTAATTAACTTTATAGTAATTCAGGCTTATCCCTTCCGTCTTGGCATCACTTAAGAGATTTATAATTGCCTGCGGTGGAACCAAGCTTTGGTTATATTTAATCACATTTTCAGCAAGGGCATTTACTTCATTCACCCGGGTGACGGCAATATTGAGTTCCCCGGTTTTACCATCTGCTGCGCTACTTTCCAAACTTTGAGCCTGAAGCCGCAAAACCATAAAAACGATTGTCACGAAGAGAAAAGTTGACCAGACTATTATTGAAGCGATCAGAGTCAAGGTCCACGCTCTGATGCCCGTGGACTGAGTTTTATAATAGTCTGCCCATGATGGCGGCAAGAGGTTAATAGTGGTCTCGCTTGCGGGCTCGGCCGGATCTTTATACTGAAGCGAAAGGCCAACCAAATAATCCTGCACTTGCCCCGGAAGAAGTCCTGCGGCCTTAACATCGGCAAATTGCACCGGGCGGCCTAAGTTATAATTCAAAAACTGGATAAGGTCCTGGGTCAGCCCGACTCCGCTTACCATGACTTTCTCAACAGTAACTGCCGAATAATGCGCAAGCATCTGTCGTGCCGTGGTGACTATTGAGTTGATGTTATCGGAATTAATTACTGAGCTCGCAACAATTTCCTGCTCCGCGGTTATTACGAGTATCGCCTCGCTCGGCCCCATATAAAGGATCATCTTGCCTGATGGGTCTTTGTCAATTATTCGCTGTATGGACATCGAAGGAGTCTCAACTACCAGAGGAGACAGACCCGCGGCCCCAACTGCATCAATATAGCCAAACAGGACGTCCTTTAAGATTGCAACCACAAGTACCCGGGCTTTTTCTTTCTCGCGTTTGCTTATTTTCCAGTCAAACACCACATCCTCAACATTTGTCGGCAAAAACTCCTGCATCCGAAAACTCAGGGCCTCGGCAATTTCAACATCGGTGATGTTAGGAAGCTCCAGACTTTTTGTAAAAGTGGAAAACTCGGGGACCACCACCCCGACATACTTATCACGAATTTTATTTTTATCCCAAAGCTCGCGCAAATACTTTGCCAATAATTCCTTCTCTTTGACGCGGTAGTTAACAATCACCCCTACCGGCAGTTCAATCTGGGCAAACTTAATTACCTTGCCAGTTTTAGTGTTAACTTTAATAGCCTTTATCTGCCTCGGACTCATCACTACCGAGATAAAGGTACGCTTGAAGAGACTGAAATTGGGCAGTTTCATAACTTCATTATATACTAATATTATGGCCCTGCCCTACAGACGCGGCGACTCTCTTATTGGTGTCATTATTGCTCTTGGCATTTTCGTCATTCTCTCCCAAGCCGTTATCACTCTGGCTTTCTCGGCCTATGACTTAATTTCCTACGCCAGAGCAAGAATTTCAGCCCGGCACATTGCCCTTGAATCAATGGAAATCATCAGAAATGCCCCATACGACGATGTGGGCACCGTCGGTGGAATACCCACCGGGATTTTTATTCAAGACCAAAGTATTCAAAGAAACGGCCAAAACTACACCATTCGCACTCGCGTAAACTACATTGATGACCCTTTTGATGGTGAGTTTCCCGCAGATACTTTGCCGGTTGACTACAAAAGGGTAAAAGTTGACGTCTCCTGGGGCGGGTTGGCTTCCGCCAATTTTAGCGAGGTGTCACTTGTCACGGATATTGCCCCTCGGGGAACCGAAAGTGCGGCGGGAACCGGCACTCTTTCGATTTTGGTTTTTGATGCACTCGGGCAGCCTGTTGCCCAAGCTCAGGTTCAAATAACTGCCACAACCGTGCCTCCGGTCAACGCCACCTATTTTACAAGCGACACAGGGCGAGTTACCCTGCCCGGCTCCCCAATCTGTAATACCTGCTACCAGATAACCGTGACAAAAGCGGGGTATAGCACCGACCGCACCTATTCAACAACTGAGGTAACAAACCCCACTAAACCCTTAATAACCGTCCTGGCGGCTCAATTAACTGAGGCAAGTTTTAACATTGACAGATTTGCCCGGCTTGACGTAACTACACTTGGGGAAGAGCCGGAACTTGCAGTGTTGCCAAACCAGATTGTAAGAATTCGCGGTCAAAAAACCATTGGCACAGACGGATTGGATGACCCGGTTTATAAATTTGACCAGGAGATAGTGACGGACTCAGCGGGGAAGTTGGTTATCGAAGAGCTTGAGTGGGACAACTACGAAATTTCTCTGCCCACGGACTCAACTGTTGAGATTGCCGGAATTAACCCTATATCGCCCATTTCAATAGATCCCGCAGAAGACATAGCTTTACTTATCTCGCTTGCCACGGACGATCAAGGGAGTTTACTCACCAGATTTGAAGATGGCACCTCCGGCTTGGTTGCCTCAGTTGCTGCCACTCTTAAGGACGGCGTTGGCTATGAAGCAAGTGAGAGCTCAGGAGTAACGGGGGCGGCAAATTTCGGCCAGGTCTTTTTTGACGGACTTGAAGACAAAGCATATACGCTTATTGCCACGGCCTCGGGATTTTTAGAGTTTACTATTGATATTCCAGTTTCCGGGGACCAAAACGAAAGGCTTATCTTAACACCTGAATAATATGAATAAGTCAATAAGAAAAAGATTCTATCGGCCTGCGGCCTCCAGAATGACAAACAAGGGATTCACCCTTATTGAACTAAGCGTCGCGGGCTTTGTTATGGTGGTACTTGGCATCGGGGTCATGGGCCTGCAAAAAATATTGGCGGACAGCGAGCTTGCGGGATTTGTAAACTATGTAAACGTAGACGAGGCAAACTACAATGTATCTCAAATGGCCCGGGAAATCCGCACTATGCGGCAGGGCCAAAACGGTGCATACCCCATGGTTTCAGGCACTGACAACGAGATAAGGTTTTATTCGGATATCGACTACGACGGCGTGAGCGAACTCGTGCGCTATACTCTTGACGGAACTTCGCTAACCAAGGGCACAATCGAACCAATTGGCTTTCCCGCTACTTACCCGGCCGCCAATGAAGTAACAAAAGTCCTTACAGAAAATGTTCAAAACGCGGGTATTCCACTTCTTTTGTATTTTAACGACGGCTGGCCGGAGGACGCGGCCAACAACCCCCTACCCACACCGGTTGACCTTGCAGAAGTCAGGCTCGTTAGAATATCCTTAAACATAAACGTTAACCCGGATAATGCCGAGCGCTCGATTTATTCGCTTAGTACCAATGTGAGCATAAGAACACTTAAAGATAATCTATGACAAATCGCGGCACAATCACTCCTGCAATTCTTATAATAACCGGTGCTTTTTTGACAGTTATCTATGGGCTCTTGATTCTTCTTTCACTTCAAGTTGACTACGCCCAAAGGCAATTGGCCTCCGAGCAGGCACTAAACATTGCCGAAGCCGGGGTTAACTATTACCGCTGGCACTTGGCCCATGACCCGGATGACTATCAGGACGGAACGGGAGTGCCCGGCCCCTATACCCATGAATATACCGACCCGGAAGGCGGCGTAGTCGGGAGCTACTCCTTGGAAGTCACCCCGCCGCAGGACGGCTCATCAGTGGTAACTATTCGCTCTACCGGTTGGGACCAAGGCTACCCCAGCGTCCAGCGCACAATCGAGGCTCAATATGGTTTACAGAGTTTTGCCAGATTCGCTTTCCTTAGTAACGCAAGCACTTGGTATGGCTCGGGGCTTACCCTTTATGGCGACGTTCATTCAAACAACGGCATACGGCAGGATGGGATAAATTACGGCCGCGTGATGAGTGCGCGGGAAACCTATATGTGCGGGACTGAAACCGGCTGTTTCCCGCCAACCGAGCAACCCGGAGTCTGGGGAAGCGGGGGAGACCAAAACCTCTGGGAGTTTCCAATGCCGGCTATGGACTTTGACAGCGTTTCGTTTGATTTTGCCCAAATGCAGGAAAGTGCCGAAGCTGATGGCCTGTACCTTGGCCCTACAAACGAGCCGGGGTACCACCTGGTGTTCCAAAATAACGGCACGGTTGACGTATATGAGGTAACAAATGTGGACTCTATTTTTGGCTACAGAGTACCGGGCGAGGGCCTTGGCCAGGAAGGCATTGGCGGCTGCAGGCGAAGGTACCAGATTATTGACGACGAGAGCTACATAGGAAATTACTCTTTGAGTGATAACAAACTTATATTCCTGGAAGACGACACCTGGGTGGAGGGGGAGGTCAGCGGGCGAGTGACTGTTGTTGCCGCGGGCTTCCCGATTTCCTCAAGCACACTTAACATTTGGGTCCGTGGGAGCATTACTTACGTTAACCCGCCGGGCCAGGATGCCTTAGGGCTAATTGCCCAAAACGACGTGATATTTGTGCGAGACGTACCCAACGACTTTCGCATAGATGCCGCCATGATGGCCCAGAAGGGCCAGGTATTAAGATACGCGTACGCAGGCTACAGCGGCCAGTGTAGTAATCAACCCGGGGCCGTAAAGAATAGCCTCACTATTAACGGCGCTGTCATTTCTTATAATAAATCATATTGGAATTACGTCTCGGGCGGGGTACTCAGATCCGGATTTATCACAAGGACCCTGAATTACGACGGCGGCCTCCTCTTCGCCCCTCCCCCATACTTCCCAACTTCCGGAGAATATGAATTCCTAAACTGGCGCGAGATTTAATTTATGGAGTAGGGGTAGGCGATGGGGTAGAGATACAAAGGTCATTACCTATCACGGTTTTGCCGGTCTGAGTGTTTGCCCCGCAGTCTGGTTCGCGAATTTCTGCGGGTACCGGTGTGGCTGAATGAGTCGGAATTGGGGTGC
>MGHM01000003.1:13676-52002 GCA_001793235.1 Candidatus Woesebacteria bacterium RIFCSPLOWO2_01_FULL_44_24b
CCCCCAGTGCCGCCTCCTCCACCCTGCCCCGGCGATGAGGGTGTTGGAGTTGCACCTGCCGGAGTGGGAAAGCCGCCACTGCCACCTGAGCCACCGGTGCCTCCTGTACCCCCACCACCAGTTTCTTCTTCAACTTGGTCAATAAGCTCATCCTCCCCAAGTATATAACTTGCTGCTCCGCCATTTATTGAAATATAATTTCCCCCGCCCGTGACAAGCTCCCCCGAGCCTGTATATTTACCATTTATGTATGCAAAGAAAGTATCGGTTTTGTCGCTGTCCCAAAAATCTTCAAAAATCCCTTCACTGGTCTTATAGCTGACTGTGCCGTCGCGCGAGACCGTCAAGGTATTGCCATCTTTCTGCACGCTAACCGAGTTAATTTCACGCTGGGGCGTACCCCCACCACCACGGGAGGCGGCAAAAATAAGAACAATAACTCCTAAAACTGCCGCAATTGCGACTGCTGCTATTAGTGCTGGCTGTTTTTTCATGGCTGTTGAATTGTCTGCTGCAGACCACCGATTATGGAATAAATCGGTGCTATCATCATAATAACCATAACCCCCACTACGACACCAATGGCAAGCATGAGAACCGGCTCAATCAGGGAAGTCATATTTTTGAGACTGAACTCGACTTCTTTCTCATAAAAGTCAGCAACTTCAGATAACACTTGCTCCAAGCTCCCCGACTTCTCGCCGGCCCGAATAGTCTGGACCATAATTGACGGGAAGACCGTTTTTTGAGTAGCCATAATGTCGGACAATGATTGGCCTTTGGCAACTTGTGAGCCAAAACGCTTGGTTTCCGCCTTGATTCTGGGCGAAGTTACAGACTCGGAACTCACGTCCAGGGACTCAATAATGGGAACACCGCTTCGGAGGAGCGTCGACAAGGTTCTCGAAAACCTCGCAACATCAATGTTTTTTATTACGGTGCGCACAACCGGGGCCCGGCTTATGACACCTAACATAATTGTCCTCGTGGGCCTAATGATAAACAGCGAGAAAAATAAGAGTCCCATAGCAATGGTGCCACCGATAATAAGTACTGGATTTTTGCCAAAAAATTCCCCGGCAGTCAAAAGAATTCTGGTATAGCTGGGCAAGGGTACATCAAGCTTCAAAAATGCCGAGGCGAGCCGGGGGAGCACAAAAACGGCCATCAATAGCCCGTTACCAAACATCGCAACCACGATAACCGCGGGGTACATCATCGAGCCCTTGATTTTTTGTGCAAGCTCGTGGGAGGCAGTAAGCTGGACGGCCAAATATTCCAATGTTTTCTCCAAAGTTCCCGACTCCTCGCCTACCTTGACCATGGTTAAAAACACTTTGTCAAAGTCATGCGGATACTGCTCCAAAACCGATGAAATTGACTTGCCCTTTTTGGCCTGGTAACTTAGGTCAGCCAAGATGTTCTGGAATTTCTGGTTTTTACTTTCCTGACGGATTATTTCAACCGCATCGGGGACACTCATGCCGCTTCGAAGCATTGTGCCCATAAAACGGCAAAAACTCGCTTTATCGGAAGTAGAAATACCTCCCAACATGAGGCTCCCAAAACCCCCCACTTTCTTTATAGTCAAAATTTTTACGCCCTGGGATTGCAAAGTTCCCGTCGCGGACTCTTTACTGCTGGCCTGAATAGTATCTTCAAACAGTTTGCCAACCTCGTCCGTTGCTTTGTATGTAAAAAGGGGCATATTATTCCTCCTGAACCACTCTCAGAACTTCCTCAATAGTAGTCTGGCCGGCGTTAACCTTCTCCATGCCGTCCTCAAACATACTTAGCATCCCCTCTTCATGGGCTCTGGCGGCAATCATGTCGCTTGAAACTTTCGTGGCGACCAGTTTTCTAATCTCCTCAGTGACCGGCAAAATCTCATAAATCCCGATCCTGCCCGAAAATCCGGTCCCGCGGCACTCGTTACAACCCACACCTTTATAAAACTTATACTTTTCAATATTCATATGGAAATCCTGAGAGAGTTTTTCCACAAGTTGGGGTTCCGGCGTAAACTCCACGCCGCACTGCGAGCAGATTTTCCGGACCAATCTTTGAGCTACAACCATATTAATAGTAGAAGCAGCCAAATAGCCCTCCACTCCCATGTCTAAAATCCTAGGTATTGTTCCCGCTGCGTCGTTTGTGTGAAGGGTCGAAAGAACCAAGTGTCCCGTGAGAGCCGCATGAACCGCGATCTGTGCTGTTTCGGCGTCGCGGATTTCACCCACCATTATGATATTCGGGTCGTGGCGAAGGAGTGCCCGAAGACCTGCGGCAAAAGTAAGCCCTGCTTTGGGGTTTATCTGAATCTGGGTAACGCGCTTGACGCCGTACTCAATCGGGTCCTCAATGGTGCAGATCTTAACTTTAATAGTATTTAAAATATTTAAGACCGAATACAAAGTCGTAGTTTTGCCTGACCCCGTAGGCCCGGTAACAAGGACCATACCATGGGGCCTTTGAATATTGCTCTGCACAATCCCGAGGTTTCTTCCCGTGATGCCGAGCTCCTCCAGGGAAAGCGGCCTGTCAGACTCATGAAGAAGACGCATGACGACATTCTCCCCATAAAAACCGGGGATAATGGAAATACGTAGTGACACCTGGTCCCCACTCATATCAAGCTTATACCTTCCGTCCTGTGGAACACGGCGCTCATCAAGCTTCAGGTTTGAGAGAATTTTAATGCGGGCAGTAAGGGCTTCCTCCACGCCACGGGGAAGTTTGACAATGTCTTCGAGTACCCCGTCCACCCGGAAGCGCACGATAACTTCCTTCTCATGCACTTCAATGTGGATGTCGCTCGCGCGCTCGGCAATAGCATACTCAAAAATAGTGTCTAAAATTTTAATAACCGGCAATTTCTCGGCGGCCTCAAGCAAATTTCCTTCAATCCGAGCTTTCTTGAGGTTTTCGGAAATGACCTTATCAAAGTCCTCACGGATATTTCTTTTATATTGATTCAAGGCATCCGCAATGTCCTCGTGGCTCGCGTAGTGGGGAATGACATCAAGCCCGGTATGCCTTTTGGCAAACTCAATGCCCTCGACGTTGCCCGGGTCCTCCATGGCAACTTTGAGCTTCACGCTATCTCGCTCAATGGGAACCATCCTGTAGGTCTTGGCAAGGCGCTCAGGGAGTACGGCCATAACTTCCTCGGGGATTTTATAGTGCTTAAGCGAAAGGTATGGAACGTTGTAAAAAGCGGCAACAAGCTTGTTGATGTCCTCCTGACGGATAAGCCCACGGAAAACCAGGACTTCGCGGACGTCTTTGCCCAGCTCCTCAGCGTTTTTAGCAGCAGCATCAAAGACAGCCTCAGTGACTTTTCCTGAGCCGACTATTATAGTCTTTAGGGCATTGACATCAAGTTTCATGGGCAGTAATTCAGTATAACTTATTTCCTGCTTTTTCTCCCACTCAATGCGTTTATAATCTCGTCCCGGGTAAACCCAAACTGCCGCACTTGATTGACAATCATTGACCTAAAATTCGGGTCAGAATATTCTTTAAGCCCTCTTATTGTAATGTAAGGAGCCTGTCCACCGCTCGGTTTTTTCGAAGGATGCTTAGCAAGTGAATGGCCACCTTTCCCTCTAGTTTCATCTATAGTAAAACCCAACTCACTAAGTGCGGTCTTGAGTTCAGGCGAGCCAAACACGGGAATCTTAGGCATAGGAGAAACGAGGGGTAAATGAAACAAATTCGTCTATCACGCCCGACCTTTCATTTGACTTGGCCACTGGCACTGGAGGAAGGTAGATAAAGTCAGCTTTAAGCGCTTCTTTTCTTGGAACCCGAAAATAGGTTAACACAAGATCGTTCACAACATTTACAAGTTCACCTAAATTTTCTGCATAACTCATCGCTCCCGGATATTCAGGTAAAACTACAATAAAGCCGCCGCTTCTGGATTTCTTAAGCGAAACACTAACAGCCTTTGGTAGTTTGTATTTAGCATGGAAAGCTTTGGTTGACACAAAACCAGTATAATAGCTTCTTGACAGCATGTCTATAGTTCTGTATAAAAGGCTATCTGCTCTTTCATTTTATCGGCCGCAAACGGAGATAAAAACTTAAATCTTTTCCGTAATACATGAGACGGCTTATACAAAGTGCAATACTAATTAGTTTCGTCGTTTTTGCGACACTCAGGATAACTTCCGCATTCTTCTCGGACACCGAAACTTCCGAAGGAAATATTCTGGCCGCAGGAGCCATTGACCTATTAATAGACAACGAGAGCTACTACAACGGGGTGTTCAATCCCGATACCTCGTGGGAACCTGACGACCTTGACCCGACTCACTTATTTTTTAATTTTAACGACCTCAAACCATCAGACTATGGCGAGGATACTATATCTATACGCGTCAACGATAACGATGCTTGGGCGTGTATGGATGTAACGCTAACTAAAAATGACGACAATACCTGTACCGAGCCGGAGCTGATAGACGACCCGGACTGTACGGACCCCAATCCTCCCGGGGATGTTGACTTGTTAGATGGCGAGTTGGCCCAAAACATCAACTTCATCTGGTGGGCAGACGATGGCGACAATGTTCTGGAAGTTGAAGAGAATATCTTCGAAGAAGGCAATACTTCCACCATATTTACCGGCGAGTCATGGACACTCGCGGACGCAACCGGCAATGTTTGGGATGAGAATGGCCCAATCCCAGGCGATGAAATTGTTTATATCGCCAAAGCCTGGTGTTTTGGAACTCTGACTCCAGCACCACTTGGCCAAGAAGCTTACGATGGACCACATCAAGATAACAACGACAATGGCACAGCCGGTGAACCAGTTGACGGCGGGTATCTCTGCGACGGCAGCGGCCTTAATAACGCCTCGCAAACCGATATAATAACGGCCGACGTCAGCTTCCAGGCAATACAGTCACGCAATAATCTTGATTTCGTCTGCGGCGATGGCGGGCCAACACCGCCTCCGGGTCCATGTGAGAAAAAGCCGGACGTCATGCTTGTTCTTGACCGCTCTGGCTCAATAAGTGCAGGCGAGCTGACCACTCTTAAAAACGCAGCCAACGCATTTATAGATGCTTTGAACCCAACAACCGCAACGGCGCACATTGGCCAGACAAGCTTCGCGACCTTGGGCAGCTTGGATCTACAATTGACCGACGACGAAACTGCAGCTCACACCGCAGTCAACGGGCTAACCACGGGCGGCTTCACCAATCTTTTCCAGGGACTCTCACTTGCTGACGATGAGTTGGCAAGCGTCCGCGACCGCGCAGACTTAACATCTCCCGACTTTGCTGTAGTAATTACCGACGGCGAGCCAAATGAGCCGGGAAGCGATGCAAACGCCCGCGCAGTCGCCACAGCTGAGGCGGCAGACATGCGAAGCCATGGCGTTACAGTTTATGTGGTGGGCATCGGCGTGACGCCGGCAAATGCCACATACCTGACTGACAATATCGCCTCGCCCGGCCCGGGGCACTACTTTGCAGCAGCCGACTTCGACGACTTGGAAGCAATACTCGAGGGCATTGCAAATTGTCCGCAGAATGGCGGCGAATAAATACATAGCACATAGTTTCAAGACTTGACGGGTTTGGCCATTTTCCTGTAGTTTAATAACTCTAAGATGAAAAAAATTGACCTGAGACCACAAGTTAAGTCGGCACTATTTCTAGCCTTCACGGTAACGGCTCTCGCAACTTCCTTCACCATTGAGTTTTTCACTGCTAACCCGAAGCTGGTTGAGCTCACCATTGAGTCGGTTGATAAATCAACCGGGGACTTCAGTGGCGAGGCCATGAGCCAAGCTGGCGAAGTCTGGGAAGTCGCCGGCACTCTGGTAGATAATAAGGTGGAGATAGAGTTTAATAATGTAACTAATTCCAAGCGCATCCTGGCAGCAGGCAAAATTGATAAAGACGGGGTAATTTTAGGCCGCGCCGCAACTGAAGAAGGCGAGCTTTTTGAGTGGGAAACTACGGATGCATTAATGAAAACAAGCAATTCGTAGTGAAATTTTCAATTTTAAATTCTTAATTTTTAATCAAATCTGAAATTTAAATTTTTGATTTACAAAATTTATTACAAATTAAAAATTCCAGAGAGGGGGTGATAAATATGAGCAGAAGAATAATAACGAGTTTATTGACAATTTTGGTAGCAGCGGTGGTAGTAGTCGGTGCCACAACAGCATTTTTTAGCGATACCGAGACATCTGTTGGCAACACCTTTGCAGCTGGCGATATCGATTTACAAATTGATAATACCAGTTACGCAATTGATTGGAATATTCCCGGTTTTCAAAATCCAACAGGAGCTTTCGTAGCCAGCACTCATACATCTTGGACTATGAGAGATTTGACAGTTGAAAAGTTCTTTGACTTTGTCGATCTGAAACCAGGCGATTACAGTGAGGACACAATCTCAATTCACGTTGGTTCCAACGATGCTTGGGTTTGTGCTGCAGCGAGAATCACAGACGACAACGATAATACCTACGTTGAGCCTGAGGTAGCTGACGATCTAACTGTAGGGGTTGATCCGCTACTTACCGATGGAGAACTTGATGACGGACTTAACTTTGCTTTCTGGGTTGACGATGGAGACAATGTCTTCGAAGACGGTGAACAAGTCTTTCTTGAAGGCCCCTTAAGTGGACTTGGCGAAGCCGGTCAGATTGCGCTTGCTGATTCAAACAGCAGCATCCTTAGTGAAGGCGAGCCCATTCCTGGAGGCGAAACTTTCTATATTGGAAAGATTTGGTGTTTTGGTGACTTAACTCCAAATCAACGTCCAGACAGAGAGGATCCGAATCCTCAATTGAACAATCCGGTCAATAGAGGAACAGGTTGGACTTGTGACGGAAGCTTTGTTAACAACGCGGCTCAGACTGACGTTGTAGTTGGTGATCTGCAATTCTATGCAGAACAAGCAAGACATAACGACCAGTTTTCTTGTCGGGAGAATTGGAAACCTGTTTGGCCAACACCAACGCCTACACCTATCCCAACGGATTAGTGTAATTTCTGCCCAAACCTCGTGAGGTGCACAAAGTGCTACCTCACTGAGGGGGCAGAGATCTGGGGATAAGCAGAGCTTGTCGCTTCGCGATAAATAATTATCCGCAGATTTCTGCCTGAAAAACCGATTTCACCTGCCTTAGGGAGGGGGTGATTAATTTGAAAAAAATAATATTAAGTTTTATTACTGTTTTAGTTGCAGGAGGAGTAGTGATTGCAGGTACAAACGCTTTCTTTAGTGATACAGAAGAATCAAAAGGCAATGTCCTCGCGGCAGGTGCTATTGACTTGGGAGTAGACAATCACAGCTATTACAACGGATTACTTAATCCAGGAACAACTTGGAGAGTAGACTACGATCTAGATCCTCTTTTGGGTGACGATCCTTCTACACCAAACGTGGTAGAAACTGACTTTGTTATCGAACCCGGTCGTCTTTTCTTCGATTTTCATGATTTGAAACCCGGAGATTGGGGCGAAGATACTATCAGCCTTCATGTCAAGGATAATGATTCTTGGCTTTGTGCTGATGTAACCTTAACCAGCGACGACGACAATGGTCTTACAGAACCAGAAGGTGACGATGGAGACATAACTCCTGGACCTCTTGGTGAAGGGGAATTAGCTGACCATGTAAACTTTTACTGGTGGGCTGATGACGGAGACAACGTGTTCGAATGTGTAGAGGAAGAGACACCTGAAGGAATAGTGTGTAATCCACGAGCTGAGGGTAGTGAACATTTACTTCCTGCTGGTCCCATAGGCGCTCTCAATGTAGGAGAAACTGCACATGTGGCTCTTGCTGACTCCCTAACTAACATCTGGGGAGATCAAGGTCCGCTACCAGGCGGTGAGGTTCGTTTTGTTGCTAAAGCATGGTGCTTTGGAACAACAGAAATGACTCCTTACCCTCAGGATGGTGGAAATCAACAGAGCGGTCCAGATGATCGTCCTGTACTCTGCGACGGTTCAGCCGAAACTAACGTTACACAAACAGATAGTTTAACAGCTGATATCGCTTTCAGAGCAGTGCAATCTCGACACAACGACAAATTCCTTTGTCGTCCAGAGCTTGCGCCACCGACAGGGCCTTAGTTTAAGGTGGAGTAGCACAGGTTTTGAGCGAGGTTTGTTATTGGTTTTCCCCGCCAAAACCTTGAAGCAAAAATGAGATAATAAACTAATGAGTGTGAAAAAATATATTATTATTTTTCTTGCCTGCCTCGCCGGCGTGTGTTTTGGCGTGGCTGTGTCCACACATCTTCTAGTTTCAGGTGCCCTGTCCAAAACCTACCGCGCCTACATTGTTCAATCAGGCTCCATGGCCCCTGCGCTTCCTGTGGGCTCGGTGGTTATTACAAAAAGCGAGCAAGCTTATGGCAAAGGCGATATAGTTACTTTCTCGCATGACGGGAAGACCCAGACAACTCACCGGATTAATGCTGTTGAATTTGAGGGGTCAGAGCCGGTTTTTACTACCAAAGGGGACGCCAATGAAGAGCCGGACGGCGCCAAAATCAAAAGCGGGCAGATCTTGGGCAAGTCTTTGTTCGTAATTCCCTTTGTGGGCTATCTGGCGGACTTTGTGCGCACCCCAAAGGGTTTTGTGATATTTGTGGTTATCCCCGCCTCCATCATAGTTTATGAGGAGCTTAAGACCATTATAAAAACACTCAAGCAGTCATTCTCGCGCAAGCGGGAATCCAGTGATTCATCTGGATCCCCGACCGAGTCGGGGATGACAAAGAGCAGCCTGTTAATACCAGTTCTTGGAGTATTCTTTTTATTCCTTGGTGCAACCGGTTCGTTTTTTCTGGATAACGAAGCTTCAAGTACTAATGTTTTGGGCGCGGCCGCGACCTTCGGCACGCCAACCGGCGAACCGACACCAACGCCAACTCCGACTCCAGACCCTAAAATAAACGAGTTTTTGGCAAATCCGGCGGTTCAAGTGAATGAGTGGGTGGAAATTTACAACAACGGCAGCTCTCCAATAAACTTTGCAGGCTGGGCATTGAAAGACACGGTGCAACTTGAAAAAGATATTTCTTCATTGGGCGTGCTTGCCCCCGGAGCATTCGCGGTTTTTGAGGACGGACCCGATGGCTGGCTGAACAACACCACGGAAACCATTCAGCTTCTTGACCCAACCGATACGGTCATCGACCAGGATACTTATTCGGGCACCACCGAAGGCATGACAAGAGGCCGAGCCACAGACGGGACAGGGGCTTTTCAAACTTGTGCCACGCCAACAAAGGGAACAACAAATAACGGCATATGCCAACTTTAAAACTATCCCAAAAAATCGCGCTTATACTCCTGCCTTTTGTAGTCATCGGCATGGCTTCGGTATATCAAAATGCCCGGGCCTCCGAGGCTTATGCAGTCAACCCTATAACCGTAACTTATGACGAGGACTCGCCCACCGACCCCATGTTTGAAGTCACGAATATGCTCCCGGGGGACGTTATCGAAAAAGAATTTAAAGTCAAAAACACGGGGCATGCCACGGTCAATGTTGAAATGTACGGCTCGCTCACCAATGTTCTCAAAAATTTTGATGAAATTCTGACAATTGAAATTATCGAACTTCCGGCAACTTCAGTTTTCGCCGGCACTTTGGAGGACTTTTTAGACCACACTCCTTTTGATTTGGGCGGCTTCGCGCCAAATGCTGAAAAAACTTACAGCGTAAAAGTAAAATTTCCAAGCTCGGCCGGGAATGTTTATCAAAATGCAAAAGTAGTTTTTGATATTATCTGGCAGGCAAAGTTTAAAACCGACCCGGAACTCCCCCTTGAATGTTCCCATTTAGAAGGCAAAATCAAGCATGTGATTCGCGGAAATGAGCACAATAATTACTTGTTTGGCACGCACCACAATGACCTTATCATCGGCTTTGGCGGAAACGACCATATCAACGGCAAAGGTGGCGACGACTGCATTGTCGGGAATGAGGGCAATGATAAGCTAGTTGGCGGCAGCGGAATGGATGTGCTTTTGGGAGGAGCCGGAAATGATGAGCTCTTTGGTGGAACAAACAATGATTTCCTCGACGGCGGGCCGGACCATGACTTTCTCAAAGGCGAAAGCGGAACGGACACTTGCGTGGGCGGCGAAGCTGTTCACTCCTCTTGTGAACTATAGTTGATATCTTTAGACAGTATTTAATAGTACTTTAATACCAAAAGTAGTAATTTGATATACAAACACTCATCCACTGTGACTGCCAAAAAAGCTCCAAAACAGAAATGCCCGAAGTGTGGGGGTGATTTGAACAGTCTGCGGCTACAAAAACCCGTGCTGTGAATAGCAGGGGCGTAGCGCGCTACGCCCCTACAGGTTATACTGATATAACTTGGACCACTCGGTAAAAAGGCACAAAAACATCGCTCGCTTTGTGGCAATACTCGGCATACTCCCCGGGGCATGGTTTTTACTCGCAACCCGCACTGAAATCGGGGGCAAACTGGAAATTACCTGTGGCTACTGGATGGTGGCCCTCGTAATCCTTGCCATAATCTGGGTGATGTACGCCATCCTTACTAAGGTTTTAATGAGTGACATTGGTGCGGCCCATGATAACGCGGGGTCCTTAATGGAGCGCAGGCATTATAAAATAATGTTTGCTTCCACTTTTATCGAGGCCGTCTTCGCCAGCCTCATTTTCGCGGTCTCTTTGGGCGGCTTTTTGGTGACTGATCTGCAATGTTATTTACATAGCATAATGTAGCATGCAAGGAGCATCCGGAATTTTTTACTTAATATTTATAGTCTGTCTTGTGGCCTTTTTTGTATCAGTTCCTTATCCGTACTACAAGCCTGAAGGCAGCTGGTATCTGGGGCCTTCAATTGGCGTACGGCTAAGTGGCCAGAAAGACACTGGGGTGCCCTTAGAGCTGGTATTTGAGAGAGTAACTGGAGCCGTGGTCACCAGCCCCCTGGAAACATCCTGTACCACCAACGAAGACTGCACGAACTATAAAGTGATTAACCAATGTAAAGTTTACTGTGGCAACCAAAGCCCGGGTAACGAAACTGCAGCAACGATATTGGGGAATAATCGAGTTTGTGACCCGGCCGGTTGGCGCGTCCCAAAAACCAACTGCGTATGCGTTCACGGCACCTGCGCCGACCTAGAGTGAGCTAAGCTCCACTTCAATTTTCGTGGCACTATCCCCGGGATTTCTCGTAATTTCAACACTTACTTTTATGCCGTTGCCTACTGCACTAAATACATTTTTTACGACGTCATTGGCCGAAGTCTTGACGGAATTTCTGATGTTATAACCACTTGAGTTTATCTTCCCTCTATACCACCCGGTGACAGCGTCCGGACTGTCGGAAGAGTTTAACACAAGCTCTTGGCCTGAGCTTACCACACTTGAATTGGGATAAGTCCAATCCGAATAGTTTGAAGAGACACTCTTGGTTGGAGCGGGAGAACTCGTGGGAGCAGGTATCGAGCTAGAAGTAGGTGGATTACTTCTCCGGACACCAAAAATTCCGATAGCAATTATAAAAGCCGCAACTATCGCAAGAATTATATTCATTGGGCCAACCGGCTTCGCACGAATCTTATCACAAAATACAGCGGGATTAGAAGAAGTCCCCAAGCGAGATTAATATCAACACTATTTTGCCCTTCATCGGCTATTGCACCATTGACTTCCCCTAAGGCAATTTCTTCTTCCGGCTCCTCAGTCGAGGAGCTACTGGAATAAAAATAGTTGGCCACTTTGGTTTGATTTACTACAGTCGTGCTTGAGCCATCCGACGATGAAGAGCTGGAACTTGAGCCGCCAGAGCCTGAACCTCCAGAGCTTGAACTGCTGGATGAATTATTACTTTGATTTGGAACACTCGGGGAGCCGCCAACTCCGTTATCGGTGTCCTCTTCACTATTGTCCTCAGCCTGAGCCGTCCCGGGAGTTACGAAGTCCCCCGTCCAGCTGCCGAAGACATTTACCAGAGTTACAAAGAGTCTGCCATCCCCAACCACATTGTTGTTTACAAAGTTAATAATATTCAAAATCACATTCGCGTCCCCCGTGGAAATTGCATTAGTCCCGCCGGTGTTTCGGCTCGCGCTGTTACCGCCGGTATTTGCGGTAAGATTGACGTTATTAACAATTGTTGCATTGTTAGATTGTTCAATTGTTGTATTATTGGTTTGACTGACCGAACCACTGTTGGTGCTGTCTGCTCCGTTTCCGTTATTGGCAACCGTAATATCGCCATTTTCATTAACCGCCACGTCAGTCCCCTGGGAAGCTGCAAAATTAGCACCCTCCGGAGCCCCCAATATACGCCCCACCCAATTGCCGGCTTCGTTGACAATAACAAGCCACCAGTCCCCACCCACAATGTTGTTATTTGCGATATTTACAACCTGAGCAATGATGTTTGCTTCACCGGTTTCAATCGAGTTTGCCCCTCCGGTATTCCTGCTTGTTGCATTGTCCCCAGTTTCGGCCTCAATATTGACGTTATTTACAATATTGGCTTCATTTGCTTGCGAAAGAATATAGTCATCCGAAGTGCTTACATTCGCGGCATTGACGGACGAGTCGCCATTATTTGCATTTTGAGCAGTTACTGAACTCGCGCTGCAAGTTCCACAACTATAGCCCTCGGGCAGAATAATATCGCCTATCAGGTCGCCATAAATGTTGACGGTCCCGAGGTACACCTCGCCGGCAAAATTATTATTGGCAAAATTGGCAAGTGCAGCCTCTATATTAGCGTTTCCAGTTGTGATATCTACATCACTGCTAGTATTGCGGTTGGATGCGTTGTCCCCCGTATTGGCTTCCAAAGTCATGTTGTTTTCAATGTCCGCTGAGTTATTCTGGAACGTGGCCGACTCAGAATCAGTGTTTACACTTGCATTATTGGTCGAGTTCTCACCATTTCCCCAGTTAGATAGCTGCGCATCTAACGGGGCACAGCCCACAATGCAGTTAGCTTCGAAGTCCAAAACATAGTCGCCCATATGGTCATCCGCGATATTAAACTCCGAGATCATAACTCCCTCAGCATTGGTGTTAACCATATTTACAATACTTCCCGAAGTATTGGCATTTCCGGTATCAATTGTGGTGCTCCCGCCGGTGTTACTATTATTAACATTGTCACCTGTTGAAGAATTCTGGTTCAAATTATTCACGATGGTCGCCGAGTTATCCTGATTAGTTGTGGTACTCGCGCTCTGGTTTGCCTCTCCTGAGTTGGTTGAACCCGAACCGTTACCCGAGTTGACCACACTTGCGCCCGGACTTTCAACCAACCCCGAGCCGTTTCCTGTAGCTACTGTATTAACATTTCCAACGTTGCTTATCGCACCATTGGTATTGGCATCCCCAGTATCAATTACCACGTCGGTATCGGTGTTGCCGCCGCCGGTCTGCCCGCCGGTAGTGTCTTCGTTGACCGGTACTTGTTCAACAGGCGCCGCAGTTTCCGTGTCTTGGGCAATTACTTCTTCTGTTTCTGTCTCTTGAACAACCGATGGCACAGGTGTCGCGGGTATATCGGCCGTCACAGGTGTCGCGGGGGCCTCCGGGGCTTGAGGCGCCGCGGGAGCCATGGGTGCAGCCGGAGCAGATGGCGCTTCAGGTGCTGTCTGCGCATAAACAAAACCCGTACTATTAAGTACAAGTATCGTAATAATTCCTAAAGTTGCTGTAAATTTCTTAATTCTTTTCATTTCTATTTCCCTTTCTTCTTTGGGTTTGCGGGCTTTACCGAAGTGCTGGTGAAAGCCCGCTTACCCGCTAGAATCTTAGGACAAGCCTAAGAGACCCAAAAGAGTCTCGAGATCAAACGTAATGTTAATATCTACGTTGTTTCCCTCGTGTTCATCTTCTGGAAATTCCCAATCAGATACATCTCCAAAAACGTTGGAGTTTCCGGCATTCCAAACCTCCACATCGGTGGCGGCGTCACCAGTCTCAATAGACGGATCTGCATCGCTCTCACCTGTATTTCGGTCTGCTTCATTCCATCCGGAGAATGCATCTGCATAGATGTCGTTCGTCAGACAATCTTTGTCATGTCTACCAAATTCTGGGAACCAGAAGTTTTCCAAAACGAACTCTCCACGACCCCATCCACGATGGCTATCTTTACACGAGTTCTCTTGATCGACTTCTAATTTGTCCTCGAGCTCAGCTTTAATCTTATTGTCTGAGCTGTCTCCGTTCCCTGCGATCTTGGCTGTTACATCAAGCAAACATCCACAATCGACATCCGCAAAGTTAAAGTTGACAGCGTTGTCAACCAATACTTCGACCTCTGCACTACCAGTATCAATTGTTACATCTCCACCAGTGTTTCGGTTTGCGTCATTTTTGCCGCTTACCGCGTCAGAGTCGACGTAGTTCCTTATTCGTGCCGAGTTCTCCTGGGACAGTTCGACTTTGTGCTCAAGATCGAGTTCGATCTCGTTATCACTGTCTACTCCGTTACCAAGAATTCTTGCACTCACCCCACCAACATGGCCATCACCGCCACTGACAATGGCGGAATTAATATTGCCACCATTGAAAATTCCGGTAGATGCTTCCGCGTTACCAGTGGTTATAGTAACACTTCCACCAGTGTTTCGGTTAGCATCGTTCCAGCCTGTTGTCGCATCATTATAGATGCGGTTTTCTATATTGCTTTTGTTTTCTTGAGAGACTTCGACTTTGTTTTCGTTCTCAAGCTTAACTTTGTTGTCTGTGCTGTCTCCATTTTCAGAAATCAGAACAGTAGCATTCCCGGCTGATGCGCAGCAGTCAACAACTGCTTCATTGAGGTTGCCTGCATTTTGCACGGCAACTGTTGACGTGGCGTCTCCAGTATCAATGCTGGCGTCACCACCAGTGTTCCTGCTTGCGCTGTTGCTCCCGGTATTGGCGCTAGCGTTGATATTATTATCAACGTTAAACTCATTCTCTTGGGAAACTTCTGTCTTTTGCTCAGACTCTAATTTGATTTCATTATCAGAGTCGACTCCATTCCCAGTCATTTCCAAAGTTATAGCCGATGCCGGAACAACTGCAACGTTAAGCATCATCGCTGATAAACTTAAAGTTGCTAATAGTTTTTTTGCGTTTTTCATTATATGATTTCACCCCCTTTCTACTTCGGGCCCCGTGAGATAGCGCTTGCGCGACATCTCATGGGGCACTTCGCCCTATGTCCGTTTTTACAAATAAAAACGGAGGCCACCCACCCCAAGCTATATACTTGGATTGGGAAGCCTCCGTTTGCGGTCAGCTCCGTTACAAATGTTACCAAACACTATATGTCTAATATTGAAATATAGTATTTATGTTTAGGACAATATCTGACTCAATATAAAGGCAGTGAGTCAGCTTTGTCAATAGGCTATTTATCCTATTTTGGCGGGCTATATCTGTATCATCATGCCCTACCGACATGCCTAGGTATATTACCTGTTTTCTTAATGTTTCTTACAGTAATTTGGGTGACCACACCATTTTGTACAAAGATCTCAACACTCCCAAAACCATGTACTCCTTTGAGGGACTTCTTAATTTCGGCAACCAATGTTTCGGAAATTCTTTTAACCGAATACTCCTGGCCTGTATCCATTATTGTGTAAAATCAATTTCCACTTTCTCCTTCTCCCCGGCAATTTCGCCCAGCTGGAGAGTAAAGTGAGTTAGTCCTGAGTCCACCGGGAACCCAACTCTGGTTGGTTTTGTAGAAATTGCCTGCACCAGGACCGGGTCGTTGTGAATGTCAGGTGCCAACCATTCGTTCTCGTTCACTCCAAGCCTGAGATAATCCTTGGTGTTGACTTCCACTGCCTGCGGGAGTGCATTCACGACCTTCATGTTGACGACCAGAAAACTTCTTCCGACTACCGAATTTGCTTTCTGCCCTTGAACTATTATCTCGTCGCGGATTTCAATGTTTTCCAGGCGCATAGTGATTCCGTCAATCTCCTCACCTTTTCCATCCTTAAGTGCAATCTTAAACTCTTTATCCAGCTGCTTATTTGCAGTGGCTGCCTTAATGGTCATTTTCCCAGATTGATTAGGAGTCGATGTAGCAGACAAACTGTTCTTAACAACTATTCCGACAGCTATGAGTACCACCAATACAATAAAGTACACCAGTAATTTTCTTCGATTTTTCATTGTTTAGTCTAGTAAATGGGGCAGCCAAATCAAGTGCCGTCATGCTACAGTAGGTAAACTATCTTGTCAAGAGGTTTTGGGACCTTTAATGCCCATGCCAGGGCATTGCCGACTGCGGCGCCAACACGAAGACCGGTAAAGCTCCCGGGGCCGGGGTTAACTTCCACTTCTGTGATATCTCTTAGTGTTTTACCTTCTTTTTTGAGAGTTTCAACAATAAATGGCAATAACGCTTGGGCTTTTTTAACTTTTGCATCAGTTTCAAATTTCTTTCCCCCAAGTATAATTATTATTTTTTCTGAAGAAGACGTATCAATATAAAGCTTCATTTATTCCCAACCTTTCGGGTACTTCTTATACCACTTTACAAGAGAGTTTATGGAGTCTTCAATACTTCGCGTTGGCTCCCAACTGAGACTCGCTTTGGCTTTTGAAATATCTGCATAAATCTTGGCATACTCACCCTGCCGCGGTTCAGCCTTCTTTCTTTCAATTTTTTTGCCGGTTATTTTCTCGACTTCTTCAATTATTTCCAAAACTGAGTTCCCCGTCCCCGTCCCTAAATTAAAAATGTCACTTTTACCGCCACTTCCTAAATACTCAAGTGCCTTAATGTGCGCTCCGTTCAAGTCGACTACATTAATATAATCCCGAATTGGTGTGCCGTCCGGGGTATCCACTTTAGGGCAAGTCAGAAAAAAAGGTTCAATGCCCAGGGCTCCGCGAACTGCATTTTGGATCAGGAGAACAGAAGGATTTTTGGAGTCCCCCACCTCGCCGTCATCAGAGGCCCCGCACACATTAAAGTATCTCAAAATTACATAATTAAGGCCTTTTAGCTTCCCATACCAGGCAATAATATCTTCAACCATTTTTTTACTCGCACCATATGGATTGGCAGGGTTCGTGGGATGCGCCTCATCAACGGGGGTATATTGAGTCTCGCCATAAACGGCACAAGTCGAGGAAAAGACTAGCTTGTTTATTCCAGCATTTGCTATACTTTCAATCAAATTGAGGGAACCATAAACATTATTCTCAAAATATTTGGCCGGGTTTTCCATGGACTCATTGACCATGCAACTTGCGGCATAATGCAAAACTGCGTCAATGCCTTTTTCATTTTTCAAAACTTCCGCCAGCTTTTTTTTGTCTTTTAAATCAACTTCATAATATTTAAACCTACTCTTATACTCTTCTTCAAATTTTTTTAACGCAGCTTCATGGCCTGTCGTAAAATTATCAAATACCACGACTTCATGGCCTTTCTGGAGTAGCATATAGGTTGCTACCGAGCCAATGTACCCCGCCCCACCGGTAACCAGTATTTTCATCTTACCGACTTTCTAACAAATTCCCCATTAACACTCTTCACGGTTTCAAGAAGTTTAGGAACATAATTTCTCTTCTTGGCCGAGGCTATAATCGCGCTTATATCTTTTGGGAAACATTTACCGCTAAACCCCCGCTTGTCGGGGAAAACCAAGGTGTGCATTTTTTCCACTCTTGAGTCAAGTGCCCAAAGCTCACGAGCCTCTCTATAGTCAACTCCATGAGCTTCACAAATGTCATACCATTCATTGGCAAAAGTTACCTTCATAGCGCCCCAAGAATTTACCATATACTTTACAATCTCGGCCGTTGTAGAGTCAGTTTGCATATAACTCACATGAGGACCCATTATTCTTGTAAAAAGGTCCACTACTTTTTTGGTAACTTGCCTCGGTCCGCCAAAAATCTGAAAAGTGTGCATCTTCATGTCTTCCGGGTGGGGATATCTCCATGGAGGAGTAAAGTACTTGCCTTCACCTATATATTCAGGCGAAAAAACCAATTCCTTGCCGTATTTTTTTGATAACTTCAGAGTAGTCCCGGGCTCCACCGTTGACTTTATTAAAATAAGCGGAGTACTGAGCCATTTTACACTTTGCTCGACTATAGAGGTGTCGCAACTGCCGTCTTTAGACTCCAAAGTAGGCACACAGATCACAACCAAGTCGCATTTATTGACGGCATTTTGGGTGACCTTGACTTGCGGATAGCCGGGGATTTTCTTGTACTGTGGATCATAAACCGCAGCTACGCTATCTCCAAAAAAGCTGTGAAGGGCCTTGCCTACATAACCATAGCCTACTATTGCAACGCTCATTCTTGTATTTTTATTTTCCTCTCGTTTTCATTAATGTTTTCAAAATTAACCCATTTAGTAGTTTTGGGCAGTAAGTCGGCAATGCGCTCTGCCCACTCTATCAGTACAATTGATTTACGCGCTGCTATTATATCCAAAAGGCCCAAGTTTGCCATCTCAACTTTCAAGTTTTGCTCAAGCCTGTATAAATCAACATGACACAGCTTGCCATATTCACGCATGATTATAAAAGTGGGCGAGTTTACCCGGGCATCAATTTTCAAACCCTCGGCAACACCCTGGATAAAAGTTGTCTTGCCACTCCCGAGCTCCCCGGTAAGCCCCACAACATCGCCAGCTTTTAAATCAGCTGAAAATTCTCTGCCCACCTCCTTAGTCGCGCTGGAGCTATTGGTAATAATTTCCATATTATAAATGCTACCCCCAGTGCTCCAATTGTATCAAAAATAATGTCGCGGGCGCGCGGTTCCCGGCCCGGAGTGAAGCTCTGGTGAATTTCGTCCGTAATCGCGTAAAAAACCGCCAGAGCCACCGCAGATATCATCGCATTCCGCTTGCCATCCCCAGAATTCCAAAACGCGCGGTAGGAAAGTATTGTCAAAACTCCATACTCAACCATATGGGCCATTTTTTTGATTATAAAATCCTGCCAATAGATCTCGGTTGTCGTGCCCGTGGGGTAGCTCGAGAACGCAAAAATCACCCCGGCCCACAAAATAACCGGCAAAAAAAACCTGATCTTAGGTGGTATTTTCATGTCTGGACTTTAAAAAGCTTGCAGCCGCGGCTCCAACAAAGCCAACTCCCGCAACTACCATTATTATGGCAATTGGAGAAAGATTTCCAGAGCCACTCTGGCTGGTGGTGTCCTCCATTCCCAAAACCTCAGGAGTAGAGGTAGCTTCACCACGAACTTCAATAGGTGCAGCCGAGGCGGTTTCCGTGGGCTTCGGTGTCGCTGTAGGCTTTTTGGTAGGTGCTGCGGTTGGCTTTGGCGTGGCTGATTTTGTTGGTGTTGGTGTAGGGGTTGATGACGGAGTCGGGCTTGGTGATGGCGATGGGGTGGGTGTTGGCGAAGGCGTGGGAGTGGCCACATTCAAAGAAACTGTTAATTCGTTTGAGTCAGAACCACTAGATGAATTACCAGTATAGCGCTTTAATTTAACTAAATAATTACCGGGGCCATAATAATGAGGATCGTCATAATTAAAACGCATTGACACGGGAATACTGCATTTTTCTTCTACAACTTGACAATACAGAAACTTACCTTGTATGAAACTCGGTTCCGCTTCTGATACATATTGAATCCACTCGTCAGATTTATTTTTTGTAAAACCAAAATAATTTGTTTTATCTATATGTTTTATTGCACCTTGGAAATAGCATTTGCCTTCTGGGCATGACTGAGTGGAAACGTCAGATAATTCGGCTGAAAACGTGATACTATCCCCACTGACAACTGGATTTGAGATAACAAAATCTATTGCGTTTACAGTACTCGTTGAAATCAGGAGTAAAAAAAGTGCTATAAAACAGCTGAAAGACTGCTTCATTTAGTAATTAATATGAAGGTAATACGTGTCTATGCCGTCACTTTCATGCTTAACTCGCGCGTATCGCAGGCGGCAGCCATTGCTTCCTCCCACACTCCCACGATATAGCGTCCCGGGGGCTACCGCCTTAACTTCAGAAGAACTTTCGCTATTAATATCAATCCCGTTGTGGAAGTTGTAAATTTTCCCAACCCAGCTGTTCTTCACAGCCCAAGTGCTTCCATAGCCTTGGGTATAGCGCACTGCGGGGTTTATGGGCCAATCCCAGGAGCCAGATGGGTTAAACGCGTCGCCTTCACTGCACTCGCCCGGGCCGGAACAGTTAAGGTAGCCAATCCCGGGTTTTAAATAACTAAATGGGTTCTCGGTTGAGCTTCCTTTACTGACTATAAAATGCAAATGCTCGCCGCTTGAGTTGCACGATGGCCCCTGGATAATGCTTGCGATTCTGCTCCCCGTACTGACATGGCCCACTTCAGTTTCATCTCCCTGCCCCGCAATAATGGCCTGAATGGCTTCAAACTCGGCTCGCGCTGCGGACAGTAACTGCTGGTAGCGCTTCTCATCATTTCTGGTCAAGGCCAAGAGGTTGGCTTTGGCAGCTTTCTGCTGGTCCAGTACCGCTTTTTGCTCAGCCAGTACCGCCTCTAACTCTTCGAGTTCGGTCTTTTGCTCTGTATAAGTATTTTTAGCGCTATCCAGTCTGTCTATTAATTTCTGGTCTGCTTCCTGGATTCTCTTAAGATAATGAAATTTGGAAACCGCTTCACTTACATTGTCGGAGGCCAAAAGAATAATCGGCGAATCCTCAAGCCGGGTCAGCTTGTAAGTTTCCCCCACTCTTGAGTTAAAAGCATTGGATAAGTTATCCAAAGAGGTCTCAAGCTGGTCAATTCTACCACCCAGGAGGGTAATTTGCGCCTGAGTCTGGTCAATCTTAAGTTCAGTCAAGTGAATCCGCGCATTAAACTGCGCCACTTCGTTTGCAAGAGTTGTGGCCTGGGATTGAAGCCGTGAAATCTGGGTATTATATTCCTCTATCTGGCGGTTCAGCTCATCAAGCTTAGACTGATCCTCAGCAAATACCGGGCGACCAACCAGAAATACTACTACAGCAAAAACTACTAGAATTTTTTTTGCGGTCAAGTAAAGCATACGTATATTGTACTATACCTGTTCCATGCCTAGCGGAGCTTAAGAGTTCGGGAGAGTGAGAATAGACTTCCAAAAATTGCGATAAATACGCCAATTACAAGCTCGCCTGCAAGGATTGCCCCAAGCATTAAGAAAAACTCACTGCTGGCCTTGGGCAGAATAGGTATATCTCCAAAATAGGAAAATATACCGGGGGAAGCATACATCACGATTACTGATGCCATAAGCCAGCCTATCACGACTCCCATAACTGAATAATGAATGGCCTCCAGGACCAGCGGGGCGCGAATAAACCACGGCGTTGCCCCAATCAGGCTCAAGGACTCAATCTCATCACGTTTCATACTGATTCTCATGCCTATAACCACCATAAGTACCAAAAACGAAGTTACAGCTAGAACACCTATAGCAATAGCTCCGGCAACTCTCACATAGTAAGTTATAGTCCGGAGGCGCTCTATTACGTCGCCGACTGCGGCTGAGCCCCCAACGTTGGCCGTAAAGCCGATATCGTCAACAATTAGCTCATCCTGCATAAGCTCTATCATCTCCTGGGCCTGATCCAAGTCACTTGGTGAAAATTCAATACTCGCGGGGAATATCGACGGGCTCACAAGCTCACCCAATAGCGGGTTGTCCGACGTTGCCTCTTTATAAATCGCCAGGGCTTCCTCCTTGGAAATAAGGCGCAAATTTGCCACTCTCGGGTCGCTCTTGAGCCTGCCCATGAGCTCATTTATTTGCTCCTGGTTCGCGTCATCGGTCAAGAAGGCAATAATTTGTGGCCGTGTTTCAAAGTAATTTAATAGCTGGTGACTTGAGAAAACGGAAATGGCAATTAGAGTTGAGACAAAAAAAGTGACAGCGAGAACCAATATGGCAGCCATAGCCTGAAAGGGGGCGCGCCGGATGTTATCAAAGCTGGTTTTTAAATGCAATTTCATTCTTTAGTGTCCTTCTCTACTTCACCTTTCCTTAATTCTAAAATTCTAGCCTTAAATTCTTTAATTATCTTCTTGTGATGCGTGGTAACAATAACAGTTTTGCCTTCTTCATGAATTTTTTTTAACAACTTTATTACCTCCTCTGCCGTCTCCCAATCAAGATTCCCGGTTGGCTCATCGGCAAAGATAATGCTTGGATTTACCACGAGCGCTCTCGCAAGCGCGGCCCGCTGAATTTCTCCTCCGGCAAGCTGGGAAGGAAACAACTCTGAGCGCTCGGAAAGCCCAACGAGGTCCAAAACGTGTTCTACCCGAGCTGCCCACTCAATCTTGGGGGTCTTTGATATTGCCAAGGCAATGTCGCAATTCTCACTGACAGTTTTTTCAGGCAAAAGTTTGAAATCCTGAAACACGACTCCAATTTTTTGCCTGAGTTTAGGGATATCGCGCCTTTTTAGCTTTCCGACCGATTTGCCATCAAAAACTATTTCCCCAGCTGAGGGGCGAATTTCACGGATAAGGAGCTTGAGAAGCGTGGTTTTTCCTGCCCCCGAAGGCCCGGTTACAAAAACCATCTCTCCCTCATCAATCCCAAAACTCACATCCCTAAGAGCTTCTATTGAGCCAAAATTCTTTGAAACTTTATTAAATTCTAAAAGAGGCATGGGCAAGTTATTGTATTTCTTTTACACGGCCTACGTCCATAAGCCAACCGGCATGTTCAGCGGCCAGAGTCTGGCCAAATACTTCAACTTTTTTGTCTATAAATGGGTCAAGATCTAAAACAGTTGAGAGCAGGTATACATATTTTTCAGCTCCTGCTCCGGTATCCAAATAGTGCGTCCCTTCACCCTCTATGCCGCCCTCGTGAAGTGTGCCCTGTGCCGAGTCAGCAAAGACACTCTCATCCACAGTTGCCCCTTCCGGGTTTTCCGAAACATTGGCTGTTGGAGTCGCTTGCCCGCCTTCAGCTGAAACTCCAGACAATGCACGGCCGGTTAAAACTCCTGCAGCCACAACTACCAAACCAATAACCACAAACTTCACTTTTGCATTATTATCTATGGGAAGTTTTTTTACAACCTTTTCGTCTAAGGCCGGAGTCGCCGGCTGGGGAGCAATTACCGACGGCTGGACAGCTACAGTTTTTATTTGTTCCATGAACTTACTATAACACAAGAAGCAAAGTAAGGTGAATAGTTAGTAGAGTTTTAACTTCGGGATTCTTCGAAAATACTTTTTATTATTAGTAACAACAGTCAAATTGTTTGAGATTGCTGTAGCAGCTATAAATAAATCTATATCTTCTAGTCTCTTTCCCTTTTTTTCAAGAAATGCCTTTATTTTTCCATAAATTTTAGTGTTATTTTCTAACTGGATAATCCCAAGACTTAAGTCTTTTACCGTCTCTTCTATCTCTTTCGCTCCTTTTTTAGGATTCATAGATTTGTAAGCACCATAATAAAGCTCGGATAGAGTAATCACACTAACTGCAGAGCCTTCCTTTACTAGCATTTCATCAAGCTTGGACCTACCTCGCAAATAATCTACAAGTATATTGGTATCAAGGAGATACTTCATGCAAGTTACCAACTCACATCTCTTTTCTTTGAAAATCGCATTTTATGAACTTCAGGAAAGTCAGGAATTGAACCAAAATGCTTATCAATAGCTTCCTTAAAATCCTTAATGTTTTTTCGTTTAGTATCTCTACCAGGACCCAAAAGTCTAGCTACAGTAATCCCTGCTTTTTTTATTTCAAAGGTTTTCTTGGCGTTATAAACCTCTTCCAAAATCGTGAAAAAATTATTCCTGGCATCGCTGGCGTTAATCGGTGTTAGGTTACTCATGATTTCATTGTACAAGATTGTACATAGTTGCCAACACGCCAAGATTCATTCTTTTAATTTCAACTCGGCTTCTACAGAGTGAGCTCTGAATTTATAAACTCATCCAGATCCCCATCTAAAACCGAGTCGGGGTCACTTGATTCCACCTCGGTGCGGAGGTCTTTTACCATTTTATAAGGATGCAAAACATACGAGCGGATTTGGGTTCCCCAAGTGGCCGGGGTGTATTCTCCTTGAAGCTCGCGCTTTTCTTTTTGTACGCGCGCCTCCTCCGCGGCCCAGAGTTTGGCACGCAAAAGCTCGAGCGCGTATTTGCGGTTTTGCTCCTGATAGCGCTCAGTGCGGGCACTAACCACAATCCCCGTCGGTTTGTGCGTCAGGCGGACCGCCGTTGAAACTTTATTAACATTTTGGCCACCATGCCCACCCGCCCGGCTAAATTGCCATTCCAAATCATCCACTTTTAGCTCAATGTCCGGGGTGTCGGCCTCGGTAAGCTCGGGCATCACTTCAACTAACGTAAACGAGGTCTGTCTCAGTTTGTCCGCATTAAATGGCGACTGCCGCACGAGTCTATGAGTCCCCGCCTCTCTTTTCAGGTAGCCGTAAGCATAAGTTCCCTGAACCTTAAACGTCGCGGTCTTAAGGCCCGCTTCTTCGCCGGGAGTCTCATCAATGACTTCCACCTTCCAGTTTCTGCGCTCGGCGTAGCGCAAATACATCCGGAGAATCATGCTTGTCCAGTCCATCGCCTCAGTCCCGCCCTGGCCTGCATGAATTGTAACTATCGCGTTTTTTTTGTCATATTTGCCGGATAAATACGCGGTCATCTCTAGCTTGACAAGGCGTGCCTCCGCTTTTTTAAGCTCCTCAGCGAGTCCTTCCTCAACTTCCCCTTCCTCCGATAATTCATCCAAGGTGTTAATTTCATCTCTCAAACTGTCTATTTCTTCGATTTCTGATTGCAAATCCCCCAGCTCCTGCATTATGGCTCTAGCTTCATCAGGCGTGTCCCACAGCCCGGGCTTTGCGCTTTCAAGCTCCAAAACCCGCAGGCGTTCGCGTTTCTTTGCGAGATCCACACTTTCTTCAAATTTCTCAAAGCGTCTGTGTAATTCGTCCATAAAAATTATAAATTTATATATCGAATCTATGATTCGCTATGAGGCTAGTATATCATTCTCGCGGGCAAAGGAGCTCCCGAAGATATTTTTTTTCTTCTTCACTAAACTCACCCTCTGCTTTGGATTCCGGAATAGTATCGGTTATTCCCAAAACATCAACAAGCCGGCTGCGGGAAGCATCCAGCGCATTTGATATGGGCTTTGGAGCGTCCTTCCAGCCCAAAAGCTCGGTAAACATGGTTCGCCCACCAACTAACAGGATGGCTTCAATGAGTAGCGCCAGGAAAAAACCAAGGCCGACACCGGGCAAAATGCCTTTAATTGTCCAATGGTTATACCTGTGCTGAAGCATCCCAAAAGTAAGAATCAACAGAAAGAGGCATAAAACTATAGCGCCGGCTTGCAAGTAGTTCGGAGAAAAAACCAAGCCGCCGGGAAGATTAAAGCTGCCAATTGTTTGAAAAAGCTTATTTGGAACTTCCTGGAGCTCGCTAGTGTCTACGTTCATCCTGCCTATATTGTAGCACTACAGCGAGGATGCCTCTGTCTCCATGGAGTCAATGTCTGCCTCAAAGTCCCCGGTTACTGTTGCCTCCAGCTCCGCTTCCAAAGTTCCAACATCGGTGGAGTCGGAAATAGGGCTTGGAGAGAGCAAAGAGTCTTCTGCCGCACTTGGAGCCGGTGAAGGATACACAGCCCCATTTTGCATTGTAACTACAACTACTAATACAACAATTGCAGCAATGGCCGCCAAAATTAATAAAACATGCGCAAACCCACGATTATTCTTCATCTTCCTCCTCGCTTTCACTAGCTTTTAAGTTTCTTAAAGCCTTAACAACTTCTTCGCGGGCAGTTTTAACAAGTGCATGAACTTCCCTTAAATCTCCATGAAACTCGCTTAAGACCTCGCTTACATTCTCGCCCAAAGTCTCCTCGTCGGTTATTGCAATATCATAGGTTTTCCCGGCTTGAGTGTTGACAGCCTCTTGAGCACTGGCAATTGCCGCTTCGGCCGCGGACGTGTCCGTATCCGGCAATCTCACCTCGATTTTTGCCAAAATACCGCTAAGCCTTTCTAAAACATTATTCCAGTGCTCAACCCACTTATTATTGACATTAACAATCCTCTCAGCTAGGTTTTCAATTATTTTCTGCTTGCGCTCATCCCGAATCTCTGAGAGTTTTTCTCGGAGCTCCTCACGATTTTGCCTTATTTCATCTAAAGCTTGCTGGCGGTTTGCGCGAAACTCTTCAATAGCACCCCTGTATCTCTGAACACTGCTTGGAGTTACCGTATTAGCTAACAAAACTAGAGAAGCAATAAGTGAAAACATCACGCTTTAGTTTATAAAAAATACCTTCAGAAAGTCAATACTTAATTAGTAGAAGTCGGTGTTGGAGAGGGAGTTGCCGAGGCTTTTGGCGATGCAGTCGAGGTTGAGGTTGCCTTTGGAGTGGCCGTAGCCGTGCCGCCTTTTCTGGGGCCTGTCGTGATGCTCACATCAAAATCTCCCGAGATTGTTGCGCGCCTCGTTCTTACTTTTTCATACAATTCTTCGAGTTTTTCAGTAATTTCATCGGCCAGCTCCGGACTAAGCTCACGGGAATAAGTTGCCACCGTCTCTGTTGCATCCTGCTTGTCGGCATTGCCCGCTTCAATATTTTCAAATCCCAGTTTCTCAAGCTCTTTTTGCAAAAAACTTGCTTCCCCTGGAACTCCGGTGCCATTCAAAACCTCTACTTTTACTTTTTCCTTCGCTACCGGCGAGGCTGAGGGAGCTGGCTCAGAAGTTGGCGTCTCAGTAGTAGGACTGGGGAAGGTGGAAAGTCCGCCAACTGGTGTGGGTGATGGAGAAGCTCCTCCTGAATTATTGCCAAGTATAAGCCAGCCACCAACAACCACAATTAGAATTACACCGACTACCGCAATGATAATTTTTATATTAGAACCGCGGCCGGAAGGCTCTTTTGGCTGAGGAAATGAAACCTCCGGAGAGACTGGCATGGGACGTGGTTGTGTTTCTTCCATACTCACCGGTATATAATCATAATTAGCCGACAAAGTCAATACTTCCGCTCACCCAACCAATGTTTCTTCAATGCATTAAAGTGGCCATTTATGATGCTCCTTCTCACCTCCCGCATTAAGTCATTAATGAAATAAACATTATGAATGGTGGTTAAACGGACTCCCAATGGCTCACCGCTAACCAGAAGATGATGAATATAAGCAGACGAATAGTTATTACAAGTATGACAATTGCAAGTCTTACTTATCGGCTTCTTAACATCCTTAAATTTAGATTTATTAATATCAATCCTAAATTTATTAAGGCTCAATCCTCCATCTTCAGGGTATGTAAACAGCAAGCCAGTGCGGGCCATGCGTGTTATGCCGGTGTTATCAAAAGTGTCCATCCCGCGCTCAACAGCGACGAAAATTCCCTCCGGGCCCCCGCCAAGGCCTAGTGCATGAACAGGTTTGTCATCCGGTAAAAATTCAGATACTGTGTCCATACCTTTGGCAGTAAAGTTGGGATCTGCGCCAATTGTTTCATCACCAAAAGCGATGCCATCAAAGCCGGCAGTCAAAATATAATCAAGAAAATTTTTTCTGATTTTTTTGTTTAGCCCGCCATGCAAAATCCCATAAAGAGCTTGATCTGATTTTAACTTTTTATGTTCTTTAAAGCTCCTTTCTTCCCAGTCAAAAGTTCGTCTTAAAGCCTCTTTATTTTTCCTGTCAGAGTTGGCTAATTTGATAGGCTGGTCGAATGCCATAATAATATCCGCTCCCAAAATTTTCTGTATCTGCATTGATTTTTCGGGAGTAATTTCATGTATCGAGCCATCAATATGGGAGCGAAATTTTGCTCCCTTGTCTGTAATTTTTACACTCTGCCCAACCTCTTCTCCTTTGGTCCACAAGTAAGAAACCTGATAGCCACCGCTATCGGTAATCATTGGCCCGTCCCACTTCATGAAGTTTCTCAAGTCACCAAACTTTTTAATAACATCAACTCCGGGGCGAAGATAAAGATGATATGTGTTTGCCAAAACAACCTGTGAACCGGCATTTTTTAAATCTGTCTCATCAAGCCCTTTGACTGAAGCCTTAGTCCCCACTACCGAAAAAGCAGGCGTTTCAATGTCTCCGTGAGGAGTATGAATTATTGCCGCTCTGGCCTTTGTTTTATTGTCTTTTTTTATTAACTCAAAAGAAAATTTCTGCACTGAAGTATTTTACTTCTTCTCCCACAAAAACTCACCTTTGGCCGAGCCGGGAAGAATTGTAACATTATCGCCGGATTTAATCTCCCCCGAGAGCATGGCTTTGCCAAGTAAGTCTCCAATGGATAATTCAATAATTCTCCGCATTGGCCGTGCGCCAAATTCCGGTTCATAGCCATCTTCAGCAAGCTTTTTAACAGCCTCTTTACTGAAAGAAAGCATAATATTTTTCTTTTCCAAGTTTCTTGCCAGATCCGAAAGCAGAATCTGGGCCACTTTAGTCAAGTGAAGAGTGGTCAAGGGCTCGTAAACCACGACACCGTCAAAGCGGTTTACAAGCTCAGGCGAGAAAATATTATTTTTCAAAATATTATCTACCACCTTCTCCTGAAGATTGGTCTCGTCTTTAGTGACCAACTCTCTTATGTACTCGGCTCCGGCGTTACTTGTCGCTATCACAAACAAATTGCTACAGCTGACTTTTTTATCAAACGCATCCGTAATCACGCCTTCGTCCAATATTGCCAAAAAAAGATTGAAAACTTCGGCAGGAGCTTTCTCAATTTCGTCCAAAAGAAGCAAACTCGCCGGTTCGTTTTTAATAACAGTAGTCAAAGCACCCGGCTGATTTAGTGCGGCTGAGCCAATCAGCCGCTCGAGTCCTTCACGGCCCACATATTCGGCCATGTCAAAACGAATAATTTTATCTTCACTACCAAAATATACTTTTGCTAAAACCTTGGCAGTCTCGGTCTTCCCAACCCCGGTCGGCCCTAAAAATAAAAATGATCCTATGGGGCGTTTGGAACTGGTGACTCCCAGAGATTTACTTCTTAATATCTTCGCAATCAAATTAACCGCTTCATCCTGGTTTACAAGCCGCTCATGAATGATTTCTTCCAGGTTAGCCAAGCGGGTGTTTTCATCATGGCTTAAGTTAGCAAAAGAAATTCCGGTTTTCTCGGCCAATACTTTGTTTACATCCTCGACTGTAATTATGTCGTCCGCTCTCGTTTGATCATTGTAAAAAACCACCGCATCCAATAGCTCCAATGCTTTTTCGGGAAATGGAGTATCAGTAATGTATTGCGCTGACCCTTCCAGTATTTTTGTCAAACCGGGGACGGTTATCACAATATTTTTCTTCTTCTCCCAGTCGTTTGCGGCTTCCAGAATTATCTCACGGGCTTCCTCAAGGCTTGGCTCGTCAACGTCAACCGTCTCGAAAAACTTTCTGAGCCTTGAAGCCCGTGCCAGATATTTCTCGTAATCATCATTGGTTGAGATAGCAATAATCTTAAGCTTTCCTTTTTCAAGATGTGTTTCAAAAATATCAGTCAGATCAAGCCCTTCAAGACTTAAGGTGGTAAGCCTCTGGAGGTCCCGTAGCACCAAAATAATATTTCCCGCGGCAGCCGCTTCTTCCAAAATATCGGCCATTTTTTGCTTCTTGCGGTTTTTGTCCAAGGTGCCGGAAAAAACAAAGTTATAATCAAGCTCAAGAACCCGCCTGTAAGAAAGCTCGGCCCCGAATTCGCCGGTCACGGCACGCCGGGCAAACTCGTAAACTACGGTTTTCTTGCCAACGCCGGGTTCCCCTGTCAATATTACAGACTTGCCGCCAGTCAAGGCCCGCTCCATCCTTGAAACCACATCCCCACGACCGATTAAATGATGAGTAAAGTCGGTCCGGGCGCCCATGTCTGTTGAGTACTGCTTAAGTTGCGGTGTGTAGCCAAACAATAGTTCGCGGCCAATACCAGGAGAGCCCCAGCCAGAGGCTGGTCCGCCTTTGGCGGAAAAACCTGACTCCAACCTTTTATCGAACCATCTGGCAGCCATTACGATATCTTCTTTGGTTAGTCCTTCTTCTCTCAAAGCAGTTTCGCTCCAGGTTTCGCCTTTAATGAGAAGATCCACAATTTCACTTACTGACGCAGGTAATACCTCTTTATTAATCTGAACCGGCTTGGCTTTTGCAATTAAATTCTTGGAAGAGGCAGACAAGTGTGCAGCCAAAAAGACTCCGGGTTCGCTTCCAAAAAATGCCGAAATAGGGGTTCTGCTTTGCATTTTTCTCCACAATTCCTGGGCAACAACCTTAGGACTCCTCCGGGCGCGCTCATAAACCCCGAGCGAAAGAACTGGCAAAATTATCCAAATAAGAAATCCGGCCGCGCCAAAGATAAAAAAGAAAAATAAGGTTAACATCCCTGTGATAAATAAAATTATCCTCACTACCGCCCCGATTCCTCTGGAAACCAGGTTAAAACTCAAGGACTCAAGCTCATACATCAAATCAAAGCCGGGCTTTTTTTCGCTTATCACTAGCCTTTTCCAGGGAGCAAAGAGGGAGGTTAAAAGGACGGTCAGGGAAAAGTAGTGAATTATACTTCTGAGGGCATAAACATAGCGGTTCGCATAAAAATTAAGCCCTTCGGTGTAGTGCCAAGCAAGAAAGCCCATACTTCATATTAGCATGGCTAGCCTTCGGATATTAATTTAAGTAGTTTCACGAAATCTCCATGATGGTTTCCTATAAACCAGAAGACATATGCCGCGGTGCCGGGGAGAATTACAATATTTTCAATCCATTTGCCGGTTGTGATCCTAAGAGCCGAAATTGGCGGGAAACCGAAGCGCCACCTAAACGGGAACAATAAAGGCAGACCTTCTTTAGTAACGGCGTCGCCTAACAAATGGCTCACATAGCCAATCATCATAGCCGCATAAATAATATTAATCTCCACATAAACCGGGTTCAGGATTCTGGGCAGGACAAAACCCAGACCATGGTAAACCAAGAAAACTCCCAAAAGAGAGTGGGTTAAATTTCGGTGCCCCAAAAAAAGCGGCAGAAAAAGTTTGCCGATAAAATCTCTCCCCGGCAGGAAATCCCACAATCTGTTTGTGGACTGATCAATATCGGGAAGAGTTGCCCCGATAATGTTTCCAACTATGGCGGCAGTGGCGGTTGCAACGTTCAAGTGCTCCGGCGGGCTAACCGCGGCAACTGTCACAAGAGACGCAAAGGCAATAGCATCGTGGGTTCGACCTGTCATATACAATATCTATTCCTGTTATATATCATACGACATTTTTCCTCAGGATTTGTGCGATAGGCTTGAAATATTAGCTTTTTCAATGGGTCACGAATTTCAAAAACCTTTTCCAAAAAATGCTCGGCAACTTGCTCTCCGGAAATTGCAAGCCCGTCGCCTACTAAAATCTGGTTTTTATAAATATCAGTTTCCCAATCAATTGCTCGAGTCTCAAAATTTAGCAATTTATAATAGGTGTCAAATTCCGTGTCTTCATAATAACCTTTAATAATTTTCGTCTTGGCAAATTCCTGATACTGACGAGCCGGAATTCGCATATAAAACGCCAAAAGAATATGAGGAGGTTTAATACGACTATTGTCAATCACAAAGTGTTCACGAGAAGCCGAAATCTCGTCAGCCAACTGCCTATATCCATAATTCCAAACTGACGCTCTTTCGCTTGCAAACAAAACAAAATAGCCGCGCCAAAAACCGATAAGTGACAGCATGGTAAGTAAAACAATCGAGACGAAGGCAATTTCATTGCCATATTTCCCGACTAAATTATCAACTCCCAAGGCTATAACGATACTAAAGGGTATCAATAAGTTTAGTGCCCGCAGTGTTGAAAACGGATCCCGACTCAAAGCCGCGGGTGCCGCAAAAATGACCATCATCGCGAATACAAAAAGAGCTTTCTGGTGGGGCAATTTCTTTGCCAAGACATAAAAGCCGATAAATAACGGCAGCATGACCCACAGGTTAAGTGCGCCCATCTCCGGGATACTTCTCTGTGGGTCCGGGTCTCCCAGTAAAAACAAATTAGCCGGAGAAAAATACGAAAGTATTTGCGAGCCAAACTCTCTTGCAAAGGCAAGTAAAGACGCCAGCTCTCTAGGCAAAAACACAATCTTGTCAGCTTGAGAGGCAATTGCATCACCATAAAAAAGCCCAACTGCACGGACACGAAACGCGGGAGTCGCCGAAACTATTATTTGTGGCAGAACGCTTACGAGAAAAGCCAAAAAGATTGTGATTGCATTTTTTAAATTATACTTTTTACTTCTGAACAAGGAATAATGCACAGGGATAAGTAAAAGCGGAATTAATCTCAAAGACTGGTATGAATAAGCGGATAGCCCTAAAAAAAACGCGGAAGTAATCAAATATTTAAGCCGTGGAAAAAGCATTAAATAAACCGCAACACTTAATAGTAAAAGCCCCAAATTTGCTTCAAACGCGGCCCGCGAGAAAAAAATACTCCATGGCGAAATTGCAAAAATTAATGTTGATACGAGTGGTGCATACTTACTTTTATACTTAATAATTTTATCGACTATTAAATAAATAACTACTATTGTTAATGTGCCGGCAGCGGCGGAAAGCACGCGAATGGAAAATGAAGATAAGCCCAAAAGTGCGACCAATGGCGCAGCTAAATAAACATACAAAGGAGAAGAAAAAGCGCTAAATGAGCGTAGAAAAACAGGGAATAGTTGTTTATATTCGTCCCGTCCGGTCTGGGCAATTGTGAAGGCGTTATAACCAAGCGCGGCCTCATCCACATAGACCCCTGCGGGCACCTCCCCGAGGCGGTAAAAGCGCAAATAAGCGCCGATTGCGACAACCAATAGTAATAAAAAATACCTGTTAATAAATTTCATATGAAATTATTTGCAGCATTGTTAATAGATAAAAAAAGATAAACAGTGCATAGATGTATATTTTGAATTTATATTTTTTTAGTACTTTAATAGACTGAACAAGCCCTAAATAAATTGTTGATACGAAGAAAGGAAACAAACTAGAGTTAACCGATGAGTTTGTATTCAGAGAATTAATTAATAACGGAATAACAAAAAGAACGAGAATTACTTTCTTGTTTTTGATAGCCTGATATAGGCCAAGTAAAAATACGGGCAGCAAAATATAAGGAATCTTTTCAAACTCGTCTACGCCAATTCGCTCTCTTGGGTGGCCGGCAAAGAAATAGATATTCGGGTCCAGTTGCTTGACAACACCATTTAAAACTTTACGAGCGACTAATACCTCCGGCTTTGCGTCCAGATAATAACCGATTTGAAGCAAGTTGGTTGGATATATAGAGAGCCGCTCGTCACGAACTCTAATTTCGTCATTAGTAATTGTAAAGTCTCTTAACTCAAACCCGAAGAGCCCTAAAACAATCAATACTGTAAATGAAGCAAGCGCAAGATAGCTCGACAATTTTGAGTTTTTTGATAAATAAAAAATAAAAGCAACCGCGGCAGTTGCACAGATAACAAAATAAACTAAAGATTCCTGAGAAATTTTATAAACCCAAATGTTGCCGAATATTGAAAGCAAAATTAAGAAAACGTTCACACTATAAGTATATCGCAGTTGCTAAATTTTGTGATACAATCGGCCCATGGTGAGCAACAAAACCGACTGGATAGAGAAAGAAATTGCCAAACTCAAAAGCGCTGGCCTTTATAACGAAGCTCCAACTCTCAAAAGCCCGGTTTCCGCTCACGTCAAACTAAACGGCAAGCCACTTGTTAACTTCGCTTCGAATAATTACCTTGGGCTTGCAAGCGACAAGAGAATTATAAATGCTGCGTGTGCCGCCATGAAAAAGTATGGAGTGGGCCCTGCGGCTGTCCGAAGCATTGCAGGAACAAGTGTTCTTCACAAAAAACTGGAGAAAGAGTTGGCCAAGTTTAAAAAAGCCGAAAAGGTACTCACTTTCCAGTCAGGCTTTGCTGCAAACCTTGCAACCATCCCTGCACTTGTTGGCGAAGAAGATGTAATCTTCTCGGATGAGCTTAATCATGCAAGCATAATTGACGGCTGCAGGCTAAGTAAGGCAAAGGTTGTTCGATACCAACACAACAATGCGAGGGATCTTGAAAAACAAATAAAAGCGGAGAAGGGATACCGACGAGCACTGAGTATCACAGACGGGGTCTTTAGCATGGACGGCGATATTGCTGACTTGCCGGGGTTGGTTAAAATCGCCGATAAACACAAAATACTTTTGATGGTCGATGACGCTCACGGCGAAGGAGTGCTTGGAAAGGGTGGCCGTGGCATCGTTGATCATTTTGACCTCCACGGAAAAGTAGACATTGAAGTAGGCACCATGAGTAAAGCATTCGGAGTTGTTGGCGGACTAGTTGCCGGCAAAAAGGTGATTATTGAGTGGTTATCCCAGCGTGCCAGACCGTTTTTGTTCTCAAGCGCAATGACTATTCCTGATGTGGCAGCATGCTTGGAAGCTGTCAAAATTCTGACTAAGTCTGATAATCGGGTCAAAAAATTGTGGGAAAATGCGGGATACCTAAAAGACCAGCTCTCAATTCTTGGCTTTGACTTGGGTAAAAGTGAGACGCCCATAGTACCTGTTATTATCGGCGAGGAAAAGACCACCCGCGAATTTGCGCGCCGCCTCCGCGAGCATGCCATTTTTGCAATGCCCATAACTTACCCCACTGTCGCCTTGGGCAGAGCCCGCATTAGGCTTATGAACTCGGCTATACATTCAAAAGAAGATCTTGACCATACCGCTGAGGCCTTCGCTCACGTTGGCAAAGAACTAAAAATTATACAGTGACAAAAACCATATTAATAACCGGTGCCAACGGCGAAATCGGCCACGGACTTATTAAAAAACTCGCAGAAGACTCTCAAAATAAAATAGTTGCACTCGATATAAATTCTCTGGATCCTGACCTATCGAAACTAACTCTTCAGTTTGTCAAAGCAGATATTTTGGATAACAGACTATTGGACGAACTCTTTAAAAAATACCACTTTGACACAATATTTCATTTAGCGGCACTTTTGTCTACGAGCTCCGAGCGAGACCCGGTTAAGGCACACCATGTAAATACCGACGGGGCAATAAATATTTTAGCTATTGCAGAAAAATTCGCCCGGGCCAACACAAAAAAGGTGAAATTTATTTTTCCAAGTTCAATTGCCATCTATGGCCTTCCCAACTTAGAAGTCAAAAAAAGAGTAGGTAAAATAAAAGAAGAGCAATACAATCTGCCCGCAACCATGTATGGCTGCAACAAACTTTACATCGAGCTTTTGGGCAATTACTATGCAAGATACTATGAAAAACACAAAAAGTCGGAACAGTATCTCGACTTTAGGGCGATTCGTTTTCCCGGAATAATCAGTGCGGATACTCTCCCAACGGGTGGCACAAGTGACTTTGGGCCGGAAATGCTCCACGCGGCAGCGCAAAACAAACCATATGCCTGCTTCGTCCGCGCGGACTCTAAAATCCCGTTTATGGTCATGCCTGATGCTGTTAAGGTTTTGCTCAAACTGGCCAAGGCTCCCAGCAGCTCGGTTAAACATCATGTTTATAATGTCGGAAGCTTCAGTATTTCTGCAGGAGAAATTGCCAAATATGCTCACGAAATTAACAAAATCAAAATCACATATAAACCTCACCAAAAAAGGCAGGCAATAGTAGATAGCTGGCCAGAGGACGTTGATGACTCTGAAGCGAGAGCAGACTGGGGTTGGAAACCTTCATGCGATAAAACCAAAGCCTTTGAAGAATATTTAATTCCGGCAATCAAAGCACGGTACGGTTAAATATTTGTTTTATTTGGCGTGCGGCACGAGCATTAGAACCGCAATCATAATTGCCACCCCCAAGACCAGAGGAAACAGCGACTTTACCCTGCTAGTATATCCATGGCTTATGCGCGGCAAAAAGTCGATTGTACCCAAATATAAAAATATCCCAGCGGAGACCGCCATCATCCCACCTACAAAAGAGTTGCTCTCTGCCACGAAAAAAGTTAAAAACGCCCCAACTATAGTAAAAGAGGCAGAAATAACATTTATCAAAAGAATTTTGCGGCGTTTCCATCCTGCCGAAAGGAGTATCCCAAAGTCTCCAATTTCATGAGGAACCTCGTGTAAGAACGTAGAGAAGGCAGTTGCTAAACCTAGACCGGGGTTTACAAAAAAACTTACGGCAATTGCAATCCCGTCAATAAAGTTATGAATTGTATCCCCCATAACCACTAGGGCAACCGAGCTTTCCTGTACCCTACCATGGTGGTGATGCCTCTCGTGGTGGTGGATGCTTACTAAAAAGTGCTCAAGCAAGTATGCCCCAAAAAAGGAAAACAACACAATTACGAGAGCTGATTCTCCAATGAGTTCAAAAGCTTCCGGGATTAAGGCCAGAAGGGCAACAGTCACCAAGACTCCGGCGGCAAAGGGAATTGAATGACGCTCCAAGGTACTTGAGAGTTTTCTGTCATATAAAAATACCACTCCACCCAAAAGCGCCACTATGCTTCCCAGAAGTGCCAGCAAAAAAAGCTGCAAGACTTCGCTCATACGAAAAATTATATGCAACTTAGTTGCAGATTGCAAGATTCGGTATAATTAAAATAATGTACTTTACCGATCGGGCTGATGCCGGCAGAAAACTCTCGCGCAAGCTAAATAAAAAAATATACAAAAAGGCCACTGTTTTCGCTCTTCCCCGCGGAGGAGTGCCCGTTGGCTGTGAGGTTGCAAAACACTTAAAAGCGCCGCTTGATGTATTAGTAGTCAGAAAAATCGGTAGCCCAATGCAGCCGGAATACGGACTTGGAGCAATTTCGGAAAGTGGTGCGGTAGTTCTTGACCACGACAGAATGGCAACCGCGCAGATAACAGAAAAAGATATTAAAGAGATTGTTGCCATGGAAAGAAAAGAACTTGAAAGACGAGTCGGATTATACAGAAAAGGTAAAATTTTAAGCATAAAAAACAAAGATGTAATTTTGGTTGATGACGGGCTGGCAACCGGCGTAACTGCAAGGGCAGCCGCTCTGGCCGCCAAAAATCTAGGAGCTAAAAAAATAACTTTTGTGGCCCCGGTTTGTGCAAAACAAAGTATGGTGGAGCTTGCAAACTATGTGGACGAAATAATTTGTTTAGACGAACCTGAAAATCTGGGTTCAATCGGAGCTTATTATAATCACTTTGACCAAGTGAATGACGAGGAGGTTGTAAGTTTGCTTAGTCAAAGTACTCTCTAAACCACAACTCCAGTGTTAAAAGCGCCCAAAGTTTTGTTCCAAAGTCCTGAGACTCACTGTGGGTATTGATTAGCGTTTTGACATAATTTTCATCAAACAGATTTTTAGTTCTAGCATCGGGGGCTAAAAGAAAAGCCTTTGCATATTTTTTCAAGTCCCCCGCGAGCCACTTACCCAATGGAATTGTGAAGCCGAATTTTTTTCTATAAAGATTCTGCTCCGGCACCAGTCCTTCAAGAGATTTTTTGAGGATATATTTTGCTATGGAGAAACCTTTGACTTTGAGAGAGAAAGGAATCTGGCAAGTTAGCTCAACCATTTTGTGATCAATAAAAGGCGAGCGGCCTTCAAGCCCAAAAGCCATACTTGCCAAGTCAACTTTAGTGAGCAAGTCCTCCGGCAAAAATCCTGTGATATCGGCATAAAGCACGCGGTCGGGGAAGTCAACGTCTCCGGCTTCCGCAAGCCTCTCTTTAATAACTGAAGAAGAGTCTGAAAACTTAACCAGCGCTTTAAAACTGTCGGAATAAAGCTTCGCTTTGTCTGCCTCGCTAAAGAAATGAATATAACTTAAATATCTATCACTAATCGGGAGTTTAAGTTTCTTAAAAAATCTCTCACCCCTTGGGTAGCCTAGCGACTGCGAGACAAGCTGGCCCAACAGAGCAAGGGCCCGCCATGGCCCAAGCATAACATCCCTTTTAACCCTGAAATACCTGTCATAGCCTGCAAAAAGCTCATCCCCACCGTCACCATTTAAAGCAACAGTAACATGCTTCGAAGCAAGTTTACTTACCAAATAAGTAATAATGGCACTGTTGTCCGCATACGGCTCTTCATACTGTCGGACTACTTCCGGCAAGATTTCTGCTGACTCGGGAGTGACTTCCAGGGTTGTGTGGTCAGTCTTAAATAAGTTAACAATCCTTTGCGCGTGCGCTGTTTCATCGTGGCTTTTTTCCTTGAATCCGATAGTAAAAGTCTTGACAGGGTTCTTGCTCATACGAGACATCATTGCAACCACCGCACTTGAGTCCACTCCTCCC
>MGHM01000004.1 GCA_001793235.1 Candidatus Woesebacteria bacterium RIFCSPLOWO2_01_FULL_44_24b
ATATCAACCAGTTCAATAGACTGAACAAGCTTACTTGCCAGTTTAGCCGACTGAATTACATCCCCCACTAATTTCCCTTCCGGAATCTCAATAGTTATGTCTTCTATCTGCGGTGGATACTTCGGCACAGGAACATATGTTTTTGTCTTAACTGAATTTTGAAGCTTTTCAACCTTAGATTCATAATAAAAAGCATTATTTACTGGTTCTAAGACCATTTCATGATTTATGTTGAGACTCTCAAATAAAGCCTCTAATACCCCTTTGGCGACTCGATAATCATAGTTAACAAATAGCCCTGCCAGCATCATCTTCTCCAGCGGCAGATTATTTTTCATTGGCTTATATGTATTTGCAATTTCAAATATATGATAAGGTTTTTCAAGTCCTGCGTTTTCCTGAACAGCATTTACAAGCGATGGTTTGAGACTGGTTCTGAGGTATTCCGTGTCCTCTCCTAGAGGGTTTTTGAGCCTAAGGGGGCCGGCTTGCCCGACTAAAGAGTAAGTTAATACTTCTGTTCCTCCAAATCCCTTAAGTGTTTGACGGAGAGCTTCTTCAAACTTAAAAGGAGTATTAAAAACTGGTTCCGGGAGTTCCCCTTTCACAAGTTCACTTGGCAGATTATGATAGCCGTAAATTCTGGCAATTTCTTCGGCCAGGTCTTCGGGAATTGCGATATCGTTTGCCCTAAAAGAAGGGACTTTAACAATCAAATTTCGTCCAGACCATTTTGGATCAAATTGAAGTGCTTTAAGTATCTGTGTAACTTTGTTTTTCTCTAATGTTATTCCAAGAGTTTTCTCGATAAACTCTTTTGAGGTGGCGACAACTTTTGGTTTGTAAGGCCTCGGGTAAATGTCATAAATTTTACTTGCAGGCTCGGCTTTACAAATCTTTCTAAAAAGATCTACCCCTAGGGCCATCGCGGCGGGCACAAGTTCCGGGTCAACCACTTTTTCATTAAGTGTCGCGGCAATCGTCCGGATTCCAAGGCTCATTGAGGTTCTCCGGATTTTGACAGCGTTGTTGTTATCAAAGAAGAACAAAACTCTTTTCGTATTTTCGTTTACAACGCTGTTTTTAGTGCCGATTATTCCAGGTAAGTCAATAATTTCGCCGTCAACATTTTCAAAAACAATATCCCCTCCGGGAAGAGCGAAAGTTTTATTGTCGAAGGAAGTAATCTTCTCGCCCTTTTTGCTTTCACGCACGATTATCGTATGATTTTTAATTTTGTCATAGTCAAATGCGTGGCATGGGTGGCCCACTGTAATCATTACATAATTAGTTATATCCACCACGGCATTAAGGGAGCGCATGCTTGAAGCCTCCAGCCTATCTATCATCCATTTTGGTGACTTCCAGTTTTGAATTTCATCAATAACAACACCAGTTAATCTATTTTCTAATTTAGGGCTGGAAACAAGTTTTAAAGGTAATGATTTCTTAACTATTAATTTTTCACTGTTAACTTTTAACTTTTTCAGCTTTGCTGAAAACCCAAACTGCGGCAATATGGCTGTGGCTTCGCGGGCTATGCCTAAAACGCACGCCGCATCCACCCGGTTTGTGGTCACTTCAATGTGGTAAATATAATCATTCTCTGTTTTTGCAAGCTTCTCAACCGAAGGTCCACACAGAGAAAGATATTTGGCAATATCATTCGCTGTTGCTTTAGTATCCAGAAATTCGCGTAAATGTGAATCAAGTATTTTTATGTCCATCTAATTAATTTTTAATTTACAATTTACAATTTTCAAAACTGATACAGAAAACGCAAGTCTGTGCTGTAAAGAGTTCTTAAGTCGTCAATTTTAAGGCCGGACTTCATCATTAAAACCCGCTCGACTCCCCAGCCGAAGGCAAAGCCGGTATACTCCTCTGGGCTAATCCCTCCGTTTTTAAGAACATTAGGGTGAACCATTCCGGCTCCGCCAATCTCAAGCCAACCGCCTTTACAGAGTTTGCAGCCCGTTCCGCCACAAATGTCACAGCTGATATCCACTTCAAAAGATGGCTCTGTAAATGGAAAGTTGTATGGCCTGAGTCTCGTTACTCTGTCTTTGCCAAAGTAGGTTTTGGCAAAATAATCGAGCGTGCCCTTCAAGTGAGTTATAGAGATATTTTTGTCTATAACCAACCCTTCAAACTGATGAAACATTGGGGTGTGGGAGACGTCTGACTGGCGCCTGTAGCACTTAGCTATATTAACCATACGAATAGGAGGCTTGGTCCTGGTCATTTCTCTGACTTGCCCCGATGAAGTGTGAGGAGTCAAAACCATTGGCCCATATTTTGGATGGGCTTTGGCGTCAACCCAGAAGGTCTCCCAATTGTCCCGAGCCGGGTGGTCGGGTTCAAAATTTAAGGCTTCAAAAGCATACCAGTCCCAGTCCACTTCCGGATAACGGACGCGCACAAAGCCAATCCTCGAAAAAATTTCACTAATTTCGGCTATAGCTTGAGACACCAAATGCGTGTGCCCCATTGGAGGTTTGACTCCGGGGATAGTCGGGTCAAAACCCACTTTTTCATCGCTCAATTTAGCTGCTGCTTCAATAATTTGGGCTTCGATTGACTGCTTTGTTTCATTTATAAGCTGGCCCAAACTTGCGCGCTCGTGGGCCGGTGCATCTTTAATTTTTTTAATGAGGCTTGTGAGTTTACCGCTTCTTCCAAGATAACTTACACGCAGCTCTTCCAGCTCCTCCGGCGACTCCACGTCAGACACCAAAGCTACAAATTCGTTTCGAATGTTTCTGATTTCGTCCTGCATAGGAGTGCAGGCTTATTTTACCTTAGAAATAATCTCTTTGAAAGCCTCGGGGTCGGTTATTGCAATATCGCTTAGAATTTTTCGGTCCAATTCAATTTTTGCATTCTTAAGACCATTTATTAGTTTGCTGTAGCTCATGTCGTGCTCGCGTGCCGCGGCATTGAGGCGCACTATCCAAAGCGAACGCAAATCGCGTTTTCTGAGTTTCCTGCCCGAATAAGCATATTGCCCTGCGTGCATTAATGCCTCTTTGGCAGCTTTTATTCGTGTTTGGCGCGCTTGCTTAAAGCCGCGAGCCGCGCTTCGAACTTTTCGGTGCCGTCTTGCGGCGATTGATTTAACTCTTGCCACTGCTTGCCTTTCTTAAACCCATTCCTTTTCTTAATTTCTTGGCGTAAAAACCTTTAACTTCTACAGGGCGCCCTTGAGCGCGTCTCTTTTTACTTGAACGCTTGACGTTCAGGTGGCTTGTAAAAGCCCGGCCGCGCAAGATTTTTCCACGCTTGGTAACCTTAAATCTTTTGGCAGCAGATTTTCTGGTTTTTTGCTTTGGCATTTTAGTTACTTTACTGCAGGAATTGTACTTGTTTCCGGCTTTTTTTTCAAGGGCGAGACCACCATTGCCAGATGCCGCCCCAGAAATTTTGGCTCCATATCGATATTAACATTGTGCTTAAGGCTCTCAATTATCTCTCGTAAAAGCTCATAGCCTCGCCCTCGGCTGTCCATATGTCTGCCTTTAAAGACAACCACAACACGCACTTTGTGTTTGTGCTCCAAGTAATCGTCAATTTTCCTTATTCTTGTGTTGTAGTCCCCCTCGGCTATAAAGGGGCTGAATCTCACTTCCTTGAGCTCCGCTGCTTTGGCCTTTTTCTTCTGCTCACGGGATTTTTTCTCCTCAATATAAAGAAACTTACCGATCTCAATTATCTTGGCCACGGGTGGATTTGCGTTTGGCGCTATCTCAACAAGATCAATCCCTGACTTCTCGGCTATCGCAATAGCCTCATCACGGGACATAAGCCCCATCATTTTTCCTTCGGAATCGATAACTCGAAGCTCTACGGGCCTGATTTCCTTATTTACTTTCCAGTGTCTCTTTTTATTCAACTTAAGCTAACCTCACACGCTTTTGCTGCGTGAACTGAAATATTGTAACAAAATTGGGGTTTAATCACAAATTAGTTAATAACCCTCTTATCAATTTCCTCTTTAATATTTTTGATAAATTCATCTACGTCTTGCATTCCATAGTCCTTCCCAGACCTTCCCCGTTCTGCGACTTTGTTTTCTTTTTCCTCTTTATCACCAATTATAAGCATGTACGGCACTTTTTCATTTTGAGCATCGCGTATTTTGGCGTTTAAGGTTTCATTCCTGTCATCTACTTCAGTTCTAATTAACTCAGTTCTAAGCTTCTCATAAACTTTTTGAGCGTAGCTCAAATTACGCTCAGTAATTGGCAAAACTTTGACTTGAACTGGTGATAGCCATGTTGGGAATGCACCACCGGTAGACTCCAGCAAATTTGCAATAAACCTTCCGTATGAGCCCAATATTGCCCTATGAATCATGACAGGAGTTTTTTCTGTCCCATCACGGTCTGTGTAGGTCAAACCAAAACGCTTGGGCATTGCGAAATCAAGCTGCACAGTTCCCAATTGCCTGTCATTCCCTAGTGTATCTTTGAGCATAACATCAATTTTAGGTCCGTAAAGTGCCGCCTCGCCCACCATAACCTTACCATTGAGGCTCATTTCTTCGTTAATTTTTGTGAGAATATTTTCAGCTTCATCCCAATCGGATTCTTCACCTATGTATTTTTCAGGAGTATTTTTATCTCTAAATGATAGAGATACCCAGTGCTTGCCCCACATGTTAAGCATTGTATAAAACTTTTCTACTGCTTTGACCAAATTTGTTGCCTCGGAATGGATCTGCTCAACTGTACAAAAAGTGTGGCCATCGTCTATTTCAAACGACCTTGTACGGTTCAGTCCGCCGATGACCCCCGGTTTTTCATCACGATGCTGCTGGGTGGACTCGATATAGCTTATTGGTAAGTCTCTGTAGCTTCGCGGGCGTGAGGCGTAAATTTGGGTGTGATGAGGGCAATTAACCGGTTTTAGGACAAATTCTTCTTTATAATGGCTTTTGACGACAAATAGCTCGTCTTTAAACTTTTCTGCGTGCCCTGAGAGTTTATAAAGATCAAGCTTGGCTAAATGAGGGATGTCTACCTCTTGTGCTCCGAACTCTTTGCATATTTCCATTAAAGCCTTTTTGAGCTCATTTATTATAATTGTTCCTTTTGGCGTGTACATAACAAAGCCTTTGCCAACTAAGTCGGAAAATGCAAAGAGATCCAGTTTCTTGCCAAGAACGCGGTGATCATTTTCTTTAGCTTTTTCTACTTCGAGAAGATAATCATCTAATTCTTTTTGAGTTGGGAAGGCAGTTCCATAAATGCGTGTGAGCATTGGGTTTTTCTCGCTTCCTCGCCAGTAAGCACCGGCAATGGAAAGAAGTTTAAAGTGTTTTAGCTCTTCTTTGGGGTTATCAATATGTCCACCGCGGCACAGGTCCCGGAAATTTCCGGACTGAAAGATAGTGAGCCCGTCTTTGGCATATTCTTCAATCAGTTCTTTTTTATATTTATTATTGCTGAATTGTTCAATTGCTTCATTGCTGGAAACCTCAATGCGTTCAAAGCTGGCCCAGCTTTTCACCAATTCGTGCATTTTCTCTTCAATGCGGGGCAAGTCCTCTTCAGAAATTTTGAGGTTGTCAAAGTCATAATAAAAGCCGTTTTCAATAGAAGGCCCGATAGTTGGCTTGGCATCAGGATAAAGCTCAAGGACAGCCGCAGCCAGTAAGTGCGCGGCTGAGTGGCGAAGGTTGTCTAAGTATGATTGGTCAGCCATGTTTCTATTATAACTAAAAAAATCCCTTTTGGGGAGCTATTCAGGAGAAATAAATAACAACTCCCACCCTAGGCGGCAGTAGTTGTGGTAGTCTCAGGCCTTTTTGCAATTATAGTTAGCCTTGCATATGGTTCTGGAAGTGTAAACTCGGCCCTTCTTTGACGGTCCTCTTCGTCTACTTCGTCGGGAATACGAAGTTCTTCAACTTCTTCGACAACAAACCCTGCTTCTTTAAATGCCTTTTTCTGTTCATCAACACTTCTTACGTAGTTACTAAATTTATCTTCACTCCAAGGACCGCGGGTAGTAACTTCAGCGCTTCCTTCTTTAGCGCCGTATTTAGCTTCGTATCTTTTCGGGTGAGTAGTGACACAGACAAAAACTCCGCCTGGTTTCATTGAAGATAAAATGTTGTCAAGTGCTTGGGGATATTTATCTTTATCTAAAAATTCGGCCACCATTACCATAATTGCCAAATCATTTCGCTCTGGGGCTAGCTTATGGGCACTTATGTCTCCAACTTCGAAACTTGCTTCGGGTATTTCGCTTTTTGCGATCTTTACCTGTTCCGGGGATATTTCAACACCAAGGATGTTTTCAGCTTTAAAACCTTCTTCAATGAGTGTGTTTACATTTCGGCCACTTGCGCTCCCTATATCAAGAACACTGAGAGCGCCCCTGTCGCCAGTAAAATGCTCGTCCATTGCTTTTTCTAGGGACGGACGGACAATATATTTATAGGTGAGCAATTCCGGAGCTTTGCTGCGAAAATCTTTTGCAGCCTTGTCGTAAACTTGTTTGCTATCTCTTTGGTCAACTTGTTCTGTGGCCATATTGATATTCATATTATACCCAGGTTTTTGGAATATACAATCATTTTTTAATATAGACGCTTAAGTCTCCAAATTGTCCGTGTTCTGCCCCTTTTAAGTGATAATCTTTTATATGTTCAAAGTTGTTGAGAAATCCCGTTTTCTCCATATCTAAAATCTGCCCACTAGGCCCAAGTATCAAAAAGGTTCCTGGTCTGATTATTTCATTCCACTGTTCTTGCGAATCAACCAAGAATCGGTCTGAAGGGAACCAATATATGACATCGGCAATTAGTTTCCCATTTTCATCCAATAAGCCTTTGTTTAAAGCGTGAACTACATCTTTGTTTTTTTCTATAACTTCATCTATCTCTTCTTGAGGTGTCCCGAGAAAAACCTGCCTTTCTTTATATTTCTGTTGAACCGCTGGCCAGTGCTTGCTCGTATAATAGGAGCCGGGAATAAGTTTTACGGAGCCTTCTATGAGAGTGCCCGCCTCTTCCAGCTTTCTTATATTTTCCTCTGACCAACTATTTAGTTGGGGTTTATACTCCACTCCATAGCAGTTGGAAAAGGCTTCAGTAGAAGCTGCGCTAGTTGGAATCATTCCATCGCCAGAACCTAGATCTAAAAATATAGGTTTTCTATTGCCTCTTTCTTGAAAATTTCTGGCAACAGTTTCAAAAGTCCGTCGCAGAAATCCAAAAGCAGCCCCTGGATTTTCCTTCCATGTAGGGTACCATCCCCCGATATCTTTATGCATTCGTGTCTTTGGGGGCCATTTCCATTCCGGTAAAACTTCTGATTCTGCAAAATCTGCTAGTTTTTTAGCAACTTCATCGTTTTGCTCAATTTCCGGTTTACTGTTTGGGTCTTCCACTATGTATGAATTATCTGCTCTCTAAACTCCTCTGTGTTTGCTCCACCACATCTGCCATAAAGTTTCCGATAATTGGCACTGTGTCAACTTGGGATAAAAATGCAATTGCGAAAGTGGAAACAACTGCAAAGCCGATGGTGACGCCAATTGACCAGAAAATTCCGCCAAGAATCCCCTTTTTGGCATGCTCCGCAAGCTCCTTTTTGGTCATAAATTATTGTAGACGATTTACTTGCTCTATGCCATAATGGCTTATGACAAGGGACACTAAATTACTTCAGGCAATAGTTGATAGTGTATCGGCCGTACGTACAGATATTCAGAATCTCAAGGATGAAGTTAAACAAGTTGAGCTTAGACTCGGGAAGAAAATAGAAACTGTCGAAAAAAGATTAACAGACAGAATCAATAAAATTGGATCAAGCGTGGCATACTTAGAAGACGACACTCCATTAGTGCGCTTTAGTCTGCAAGTCCCATAGATACTTATACAAACTTCCCTCTTTATCCAAAAGCTCGCCATGAGTGCCAATTTCTTTTATTTTTCCCTTGCTCATGACAACAATTTTATCCGCCTTCATGACAGTTGAAAGCCTGTGGGCAATAATTATTGTGGTTTTATTTTTGGAAGCGCGCCAGAATGCATCTTGGATGAGCTTTTCAGACTCACTATCCAAGTGGCTCGTGGCTTCGTCGAAAATTATTATGTCCGGGTCCGCAAGAATCATTCGGGCAATGGCTACGCGCTGCTTCTGCCCGCCTGAAAGCTTAATTCCCCGCTCGCCAACATTGGTATTGTAGCCTTTGGGCATTGTCTCTATAAAGTCGTGAATATTGGCCATTTTAGCAGCTGCAATAAGCTCTTTATTAGTTGCTTCGGGACTGCCGTATTTGATGTTGTAGCCAATTGTGTTATTAAAAAGAATCGGCTCTTGAGGAACTACTCCCATGTGAGATCTGAGTTCTTGCTTGGTAACTTTTGAAATATCAATATCATCTATTTCGATCTTGCCAGAGTCAAGGTCGTAAAAGCGCATCAAGGCTTTGACCATGGTGGTTTTACCGCCACCACTTCGGCCAACTAAAGCGATTGATTGGCCCTGTCTTATGGTAAGACTTACGCCCTTTAATGCGTTCTTTTGCCCACCTTTGTAGGAAAAATAAACGTTGTCAAAAATTATTTCTCCTTTCACCTGTGTAAAATTAAGTGGATTCTCGGAGTCCTTGACCAGGATATTTTCATCCAGGAGACCGAAGTAGCGCTCCATGTCGACAAAGTTTTTGGCTATATCCCGGAGTGCAAATACTAAATCAAATATCTGGGGATAAAATGATGCGGTGAAGCCTGCAACCAGCACAAAGTCGCCTATTGTAATTTCATTGTTTAATGCCAGTCTAAGGGACAAGAATAAAGTTATAAAAATTCCCACTGTCATTATCCCGCCGACACTTAGGTCAAAATAACGAAAACTGATGCCATAGTCCCACAGATGTTTCTTCCAAGGGCCAAATACATTTTGAAGGCGGGCTCTTTCCCAGTTTTCCTTGGCAAAAAGCTTAACAGTCTCAAAATTAACAAAATTGTCGACAATTACATCTGAAACATCGTCTTCAGCGCGGTTGAAAAGTGTTCTGATCCTGATGTTTTTTCCAATTATAAATTTAATTGTCAAAAGGAGTGCAAAAACTGAAGTACCGATAGACAGGCCAATTCTAATGTCAAGCGCAGATAAAAAGAAAAACATTACGAAAAACTCAATTACAACCCAAAAAATTCTAAAATGAATTGCATGGAATAAGTTAAAGTAGCTTCCGTCTCCGCGTTTGACTGCACTAATTAGAGAACCGGTACTTTTGGAGGCATGGAAGGCAAAGTCTAAGTCGTGAACTTTCTTAAATACGTCAATTCTGGTGTCTGAGGCCGCGTCTATTAAAAGCAAGTCTCCGAGTTGGAAAGTAAGCGCACTTAAACCTGTCGCCACTAAACGCACGATTACATAGACCACCAGTATGTTTATGAGCACTTGTTCATTCAAGTCTGGGAGTTTGTCAACGAAAAGTTTATAGAAATATGGAGTTAAGCTGTGAAGGATTGCACTTACAACAATGAGCAATAAAACCAATCCGAAGATAAATCTTCGGCGAGCCAGATAGCGATAGTAAACACGCAAAATATTTAGCATAAGTGGGAAGTGGCCCGCAAATTGCTTCGTAAGCGGGCCTAACCTCGCTTTCATGCAAAATGCAAGCATAGCATGAAATTTGCGAGGTGGACCCGAGGGGAATTGAACCCCTTTCTCATCCATGCCATGGATGCATTCTACCGGTGAACTACGGGCCCACGAACGTTTTGAAGTTTGTGGACGCTAAGGGACTCGAACCCCTGGCCTCTTTCACGTCAAGAAAGCGCTCTAACCAACTGAGCTAAGCGTCCATGAGTAGAATTATTATATATTATGAGTCTGATTTGTGCTACTCGTAGGCGGCATCGGTGGTTCTACCCTGGCCTTCGGATCGTGGCCTTGAACTTTAACCAACTCTTGAGTTCTTCTTAATTCACCCAAAGGCAAAGATGCTACAATTCTAGGGTCACCACCATAATATTCACAAATTAAATCGCTTATGTATTTATCGTCATTTTCAATCTCTATCATATAATGTTTACACCTCCTTTCATATTTCTAAGTCAATAAAAAACCTCTCGGTTTGAGAGGTTAACTTTTCCACTAACCTCTCTCCCCTAGAGGAGAATAATGAGGTGTAGGTTCCCGCTTTCGCGGGTAAGAATGATTGTGCTTAAGTTCATGTTATAAAACGTAGTTTACAAAACAGTTATACCCGGTGTCAAGCCCACCATAATTTCTATTAAAGTCGGCCCGTTTTGATAAGTGCCGAGCTTCCGAAGCATTTGAGTGTGCGGCTTTACTTGGCTCAAAACTTCCGTGACTGTTTTATTGTCCACCGGGTGCTCAAAGTCAAGGTAAAACAAGTAACTCCAGGGGCTTCCTATCAACGGCCTGGATTGAATTTTGGTTAAGTTAAGATAAGCCTGTGCAAACGGTTTCAGGCACTCTAGAAGTGAACCGGGCTTATGTGCCGCGGCAAAAACTATCGAGGTTTTATTTGCACGCTTGACGTGGTTTCTTTTGCCGATTATTACAAATCGAGTAAAGTTTTCCTGGTTTGATTGTATTTGAGCTTTAAGAATATTGAGTTTATAAAGGTGGGCCGCGTGTAAGCTTGCAATTGCTCCTGCTTTCGGGTTTTTCTTTCTAGCTACAAACTCAGCACCCGCTGCGGTATCTTCAAAAACAACAGATTTTAGCTTTCTGGCTTTAATAAAGTCTTTGCACTGCTCGAGCGCCTTTTGGTGAGAGTAGACTTGTTTTACCTGGTTTAGCTTCCCGATGCCAAGTAGATTATGATCAATCCTAAGTGATATCTCGCCGCGGATTTTAAAGTCATATTTATAAAGTAAATCAAAGACGTCGTAAATTGACCCGACTAGTGTGTTTTCAAATGGCAATACCGCGAATGCCGCTTTCCCCACCTTTACGGACTCAAATACCGCTTCGAAATTGTCAAAACCAGTCAGCTTTGGACTTGGAAATAAGTAGCTCGCAGCAATGTGGCTATAGGCGCCCGGCACTCCCTGGTAAGCAATTTTTTGCATTTCTGAGGTTTACCCTGCTGAGCGTTGGAGGTAGTGCTCACCGGAAAGTAGATATTTTGCTCCGTGTTTTTTATAATTTGCGCCCCACATATTTTTCTTGGCAGCTCGGCGGTTCATGGAGCCCAGCCACACGCCCGCGCTTTCGATTTTCTTTCTGAAAGACTTGATAAAATCAAAAATACGCTCCAGAAAGTAAAGCTCGTAAATGGATGTAGAGGACGGAGCCTGGAAGGCAGCAATTTGCACTTCTTGTGAGAGTTGAATTGTAACTTTTGCAGCCTTTTGCACTTCTTCGTGGATGGCCTTGATTTGAACCCTCAGTTCGTTGGTCCTTCGCTCCACGAGCATTTGGTCTTCTTGGCGGAGGCGCTTTTCCAGAAAATACATTTTCTGAAGTTTTTCGTTGTCGGTTGCTTTGCCCGAGTAAACTTCATTTATTTCCACTGCCTGGCCGGGCAAAATTTCACCCGAGAATTTGCGGTTCAGAGTAGGTGCTTTGCCGAAAATCTGGCGCATTACTTCGGCAGGCATTGGCTGAAGTAAATCTTTTTTCAAGACCTCCCGCGTGTCGCGCAAAAGCTCAAGAGGGTTTGCAACCGGCACCTTTTTGTTTCCCGAGGTTTTGTTGTTCATACTAGCTTATTTCTATAGTAATGCGGTGAGCTTTTCAAGTACCTTTCTTTTTATTAGAAAGGAACTGATAGTGCTTTTTTGGTCATTTGTGACTTCCTGCCCGCTTGCATTGGCCGCGCCAATAAACGCTGACACTTCATCTTCCGCGACTGTTACTTTTTCTTTTTCTGCAATTCTTGCAAGAACTATGTCAATTCTTATTGCGCGCTCGGCCGCAGCTCCGTATTCGACTCTAAGTTCCTCAGCAGTTTTTTTGACTGATGCGAGGTAGCTTTCAAGTGACAGTCCGAGCTTCTCGATTCGCTCAAGCAAGGAAGAAAGCCTTGAATTGACCTCTTCTTCAATAAGAAGCTTTGGAATCGGGAATTTAAAGTGGCCGATTAATGTCGCAATTGCCATATTTTCTTTTTGTTCAAGTGTTAACTTTTCGGACTTTTTAGCAACTTTTTTTATGACACCTGCGTAATCATCGAGCTTAAAATCTGGGAGCTCAGCCGTTTTTGCGCGAACTTGCCAGTCTTCACCTTCTTTTGCTTCCAGAAGCTCAAACTTGGGGTAGATTGCAGGACGGAGCTTCTCATCCCGGATGAAGTCGGAAAATAGCTTGGGCAATATATGAGACAGAGTGTGCTCAAGCACATATTGCTTATCAAGTTTAGCTTCAGCCTTGTCCAATGGAGCTTTACCTTTTCTAAAGCCCGGCACCTCAACGTTTACAGCAAGCTCCTTGATGGTTTCCTCGCGGACACTGGCGATTTTTGCCCACGGAATGGTAAAGGTTATTTGGACAGTTCCATCGTCTTGTCTGGCAATAGCTGGCGTAGTCATGGGCAATTATAGCATATCAGCCCTTGTGCTGAGTTCTGAAGCTGCTGGGATTAAAGCTTGCCTTTCCGGGTTTCAGTCCGCCGGGCTTAAACATTTGCCCACGGAAAAAGTTACTTGTTCGGTAGCCCACGACTGCTTCCGGTTTGTCCTTACTTTTTATATAGCTCTTTGGTGTGTTTGAATCGGTCATTTAGTCAATTTATTGAGAAATGCGTTAACCAAAGTCAGCACTATTGATGACACCGCTGCGGTTAAAAAGCTATCAATGTCAAAACCGGGCACAATTGCGGCCGCAAGCATGAGTAGGCCAACGTTTATGAGAAACGCCGTTATGCCCAAGGTGACAATACTGAATGGTAGTGCCAAGATTTGAATTATTGGACGGATGAAAGTGTTAATTATTCCAATAACTACTGCTGCGACTATTGTTGCCTCCAAACCCACGAGTTTAAAGCCTGGTATTAAGTAATCAACAATTAATAGCGCAGCTACATAAATAATTATTTTGCCAAGTAGGTTTAGCATAGCTTAATTTTGAACATTTTCCTTAAAAAAGTCAACATCTCGGGCAACGACGGTATCCCAGTCTGGCCGCATGTTGTGGTCGGCGTTTGGGTATTTGTAATATTCTACCTCGTTGTCAAGAGATCGCATTTTGGCTACAAAACTGTCGCTCCACTCGGTTGGAATTGCGTCGTCTGCGCCACCCTGATGTACCAAAAGCAGAGCTTTGATTCGCTTTAAATAGTTTGAAAAAGTGTATTTGTCTACATCATAAAGCTCTTCAAATTTGGCAAGCTCCCGCCTAATATATTTTCCCCCGTCGTGAGACTCATCGGTGTAATAGAGTACCGAGTATGGAAATGGCTTTGTAACAGGTGCCCATAGAGTAGTTGGAATTTCTCGCCCGGTAATAGCAAGTACAGTTAAGGCAATTTGCCCGCCATTGCTGTGTGCCCAGATAAACAAATCTTTATTGTTCCACTGTTTAATTGTTGAAAGCGAGCTTAAGATACTAAGCGCTGTAGTGTAAGTTTGAAAACGCGTTTCGTAGATATTACCTGCTTCCGGGCTTGAGCCTCCGTAGCCCAAAAAATCGGGTGCGACCGTGATAAAGCCGTTTTCGGCAAAATACGCTGCGGCGTTTTTGGTCCCCATTCCGGTTTCGAAAATGTTTTGGTCTACGTACCCGCGTATCATGAAAACTAATGGATAACTTCCTGGTTCATTTGGAATATTTATTTGGCCGGTTACGGTCTTAATTTTATCTGTGTTAAGATTTGGGCTGAATTTGTGCTCGAAAAGATAACTTATGTATCTATCTTCCTCGGAAATTATATCCTTTATTTCTATCTCTCCTTTTGGAATTTGTGTTTCGGCCAAGTTATCAATTTCATATATGGCTAGTGGGGTTGGAATGGGTGTTGGTTCAGGTTCAAAAATAGTAATGCCCTCGCGGGGTAAACTGGCAAACCCATAGCCAACAATTCCGGAGACAACAGCCGAAACCAGAATTGTGAGAATAATTACATACCTACTCATGACATAGTTTACCATTTGACTGCACTGGTATAATTATCTAGATGAGTTCTGAGAGAGATATTTCAATAAGACAGCAGAATATTCTTAGTGCTTTGAACGAAAACGAGAGTCTTCGTAAAACAGGCCTGAGCGTTAGAGAGCTGGGTGATGCCTCTGATACTACTTCTACCAGTGTTGTAGAATACAACATTGATCATATGGCGGAAATGGGTTTGGTTGAAACTGAACCAAGCATTGCTAGGTCGACTTCTATTACAGAAAAAGGCAAGCAGTATATAACTCCTGCTGTCAGAGAAGGCTTAGTCGTTGAAGGATAGTATAAATACTAAACCCTCCATAGAATAGAAAGGCGCTAAATACCGCAATTGTTCTAAATAACGATGGCCTTGTCTGTTTCACTAGCGAGGTCTTATTCAAATACAAAACCAAACCGGTATAAATAAACATTGAAAAAGCGTTAAGCACTGCACCTGTCACAACCAGTGCTAAGGGCTCAGTGAACCCTGAGGCAAAAATTACGACCCCCGCCAAAATCTGTAGCCACAGAAAAATATAGAAATATTTCGGGAGGTTGTTTATTTTAAACCTGTTTTGGTCTGTAATGACCAGGTTTTCTGAGGCTATTCGGGAGTTACTGCCAAGCACGGAAAATTGCGTCCCAAAAAGCATGACTCCGGCCATTACCAAAAAGAAAGTCCCAAGCGCCGGCAGCGTCCGCTCAGCTATCACTTTGCCCTCTAATACCACAAAGTTAATACTTGTAACTATATCGGGGTTGCCTGATACCGTGGAAAAAGCCAGAAGACTCAACAAGACCATGGTAAATGCCCCGGTAATCCAGAAAACCACAGCGTGCTCAACGTTAATTCGCTTCCACCAAAGTTTAAAGTTTTTAACGTTTTGGATAGTTGGTTCAAATGTCGTCCCCTCGAGGTTAATATTTTCCTTTTTGCCGCTAAAGATACTCGTAATCCTGCCCGAAAACTTGCCCATGCCATAGCCTTTTTCTTTTATATACAAAGATTGAGCGAGGTTGAGGTTCCCACCTGCTCCTGCGTAGGCTAAGGCTCCCAGGAAAGTCGCGATGGGAAGCCCAATTGGTAAAAACCAAAAACCCTCCCCTGAACCCACAAGCCCCCGGGCAAGAGCCTCCCAGTGAATAGGTTTGGCAAAAAGCAAGGTGATGATAAAAATAAAAGGGATTCCAATTAAAATGATCGTCTTTTGTATCTGTTCCTGGGTTTTATAGACAATTGTTCCAAGACTAAAAAGAGCCCCCATGAGGAGCAAAAGTGCTGTTCCGATTAGGCCGGAATAAGCAATTCCGAAGGCGTGGGCAAGTACAGTTGCTGAGGCCGCGGCAATGCCGGGCCACATCCAGGGCACAAGGGTTGTGAGTATGAACCAGATGGGGGTAAATCTGCCGTATTTACGAGTTAGACCAACAAAAATGCTCTCACCTGTGACGAGCGTATAGCGTTCTATCTCCATGTTTATAAAAAACTGAAAAGTAATGCCCAAAACTGCCGCCCAAATGATGCCCATGCCAAAATTTGAGGCTAAATATGGCCAGAGAATAAGCTCCCCGCTCCCCAATCCAACTCCGAGAATAATGAAACTGGGGCCGATTAAATCTCGAAGGCGCAAAGCAGGAGGCATGTCTGCTTTTTTGAGTGGAGCAAGGCCAGTCATAGCTTATTTATACATATTTTGATAATTAAGTCCATAATTGGTATAATTCTCAAACTATCACGCTTTTGGGCGTGATTTTTGTTACCTAAAAATGAGTCCAGAATTTTCGTACCAGTGCACAATACCCGACGATAAGTCGAAGGTGCTAAACTTCGGCTCTTGTCCTTGTGAGTCGTACAAAAATATGGCTAAGGTTGTTTATACTCATTTAAGGCCGGGGGAGGTTATCGTTCCCAAAATTGAGAATGAGCTAGATTTAAAAAATATTATTCTTGTCGCAAACAGAAATTTGAAATCAAGTCATTTTGAGATGAGGGGTAGGGACTCTAACCCCTTAGCTGGTGTTACTTATCCTGGAAGGTCGGCTCATTTGGATTATATAACCTCCGAGATTGGAGAAAATTCTCTAATTTGCAAGGACCACGTTAGTGAAGTGGTACGACATTGTTTTGGGAAAGAGATGGATAGGCACGATGGAATGTTTCAGGCAAAAATTTCGGATTTGAGAGATGTGGGATTTTGGGTATTTCTCGCCCCGACTGGTTTACATTTATTACATGTACGAATGGTTCACGAAAGAACCATGATGAGCGGAGACTTGCCCACTCCGCACGATAGGCAAAACTTAGTTAAAGTATTTCAGAGGGTTTATCCTCTCAAAAAATAACTATTGTAAATCCCTTGGCAGGATAACTTCGGGGAGCTCGCGGCTTGGGTCAATCATCATGAAAGTTTCAACCGGTGTTGGTGTTGGAGCTGGAATATAGCGCACATTTGTCCTTGGAGGTTCCACTCGCGTAGTATCCTGTTTTTTTGGTAGAAGAATAACTATTAATATTACAATAGCAACAGTCCCTAGACTAAGTAAGGTTTTATAACGTGGCTTTTGGTTCTTGACTTCGGGTTTTGTTTGCATTAGAGTGAACTGTGAATGAAACAATCTCTGTCTCTTTAGTTTACGACGGGAAGACAAAAAAAAGTATACCAAGAAGTATTGTTTGGAAGAATAGAATTTATAGGGTTACCAAGCTTGGGCTTCATCACACTTATAAAGATGGCGACAAGCTTCTACATGTTTTTTCTGTAGTCGCGGGCAGCCTGTTTTTCAGACTTGTTTTTGACACCAGTAATCTTCATTGGAAGCTAACCGAGATTCAAGACGAACTAGTTTCTTAGGATTTGAGATTTAAATTTCTCAAATTCGTGACGGCTTATTGTAAGAGACAAGTCAGCTTTTAAATCTCGGATGTCTGACTTTATGAAAGAAATGTTGTTTTTCAACCCTAGTATTTGTTTGCTTAGTAAATTTATTGCCTTTTTAATTATGGAAATTTCTGGTCTAACCATATCATGATGATATTGGGTAATTTGTTCGTGAAAAACATCTTTCACTATGTCTCTAATATCTTTTTTAGAAGGAATGTCCTTTTTGGAAGCAACATCAAGTTCTATGAAGGTGTCCCGAATCATTCCCCTCACATCCTTTTTAGTAGGAATGTCCATTTCGATAAGTACATCTCGAAGTTGATCTCTGACGGACTTAATAGCCATGTTCCAATATAACATATTTTATGGACTTTAACCCCTCCGCACCGACGGTGATGCATATAGACATCAATTCCTGCTTTGCCACAATTGAGCAGCAGGCCAATCCTCTCTTGCGCGGGCTTCCCATTGCAGTTGTGGCCTATGACTCACCGCGAGGGGTGATTCTGGCCGCCTCGATAGAAGCCAAGAGGTTTGGAGTCAAAACCGGCATGCGGCTTATGGACGGCAGGCAATTGGTGCCGGAGCTCACAGTAGTTCTTCCGGATCCGGATAAGTACCGCTTTGTCCACAAGAAATTGAATAAACTTTTGAGCAAGTTTTGTAGCGAAATATATCCAAAGTCCATAGATGAGTTTGTCTTAGACTTTCAAAGTCATCGCGTAGAAAGTCTGCCTGCGCAGGCAGGTAGCATGCAGCATGTAGCACGGGATATAAAGCGAAGAATTGAAGAAGAAATCGGAGAGTGGATTACAGTATCGATAGGGATTTCTACAAACAGACAATTGGCCAAAGTGGCAGCTGGGATGGTTAAGCCCGACGGCTTAGTTGAGATCAATGGGAGCAATTTCAGGCAGGTTTACAAGAGTTTGAAGCTTACAGATATGCATGGTATTAACACAAGGTACGCGGTGCGGCTGAACGCCGTGGGAATTCACACGGTGCCCGAGTTTTACGAAAGTACTCTTTCGAATATCGAAGCTGCCTTTAGGTCAGTAAATGCTTTTTACTGGTATTTGCGTCTTCGAGGTTATGAAGTTGATGGCATTGAGTTTGGAAGGAAATCTTTTGGGAATTCTTATTCAATTCCTCAAAACCTGAGTTTAGTGCGGGAGCTATCCCCTATTTTGGCTAAGCTGGTCAACAAAACCGCGACACGGCTTCGTAAGGCCAAGTATGCGGCGTACGGCGTTCATGTTGCCGTCTCGTTTAAAGGTGGAGGTTTCTGGCACCATGGCGAGCGGCTCCCCCAACCGGTTTTTTACACGAGCGATATTTTTAAGGCAGCCTATGCTGTTTTGAAAAGAGTGAGAATTAACCGTCCGGTTCATACGCTCTCGGTTTCTTGCTACGATTTGGTTGAGAAACCGCCTTTACAGCTTTCGATGTTTGAGAATGAAGAGAAAAGGCAGTTTTTGGCTCAAGCTATGGACCGGGTCAATAATCGTTTTGGTAGTTTTGTCTTAATGACCGGCAATATGCTTGCTGCAAAGGACGCCGTGAAGGATAGGATTGCTTTTGGTCAGGGAGGAATTAGTTAGCTATAGTAATTAGATCTCCAACTTTTATATTGTTTTTTTTCGTGAAACCCGCGTTTACTTCAAGGACGGAGTCCACTTCCTGATTTGAAGGGTACATTTTAAGGTTTTGTTCGGCTACCCCCGGCTCGTGAGGAATTTTTTCATCAATTTGGACGACTACCCCGTCGGCAATCCAGATGATATCCAGGGGAAACCTCATTCCTTTCATCCAAAAAACGGCTGGCCGTTTGGTGCCGTAGTCAAAGAGCATACCTTCGTTTTCGGGCAGGCTGTCCCGCTCGCCAAGCCCGAGCCTCATTGCCTCCGTTGAGTCGGCAAGCTCGACCATAATTTTTGTTTCCGCAATTGCTAAAGTGAGCTTGAGGGTTGGAGTTGACATTAAAGACAAAAGCTTTGAGTCATTTTGGCGTGGAAGAAAAAGAAAGGCAAGTGCGGCCAAAAAAAAAGCGATTAAAATCACTGGCAGGAATTTTTTTGTCATCTGTTGGTCCCCAACACCTGAACGGGGTTAGCGCTATTTGCGGCTTTTTGGGTTTGGTATGAGGAGAAAGATAAAAATAGAAGTAGGACTAAAATAAACACCACTCCTGGGAGCATAAAAAGCACAAGCCTTAAGTGTGCGCGCCAGCCCTCTTTGTATATGTGTATATGTTCGCTACTCACACTTTTATTCTAGCGCATTTTGGGAGATTTGGTAACTGGTGTGCCGGGGACAGGACTCGAACCTGCATCCCGCTAAGCGGGACATGGTCCTAAACCATGCGCGTCTACCAATTCCGCCACCCCGGCGAGTAACGTATTATAACACTGAAAGTGTTTCAAGCTCTGCTTATACCAAAAGTGTTTTTGACACAGTTTGTTATATTGTTATTTGGAGTTTGATGAACTAAAATTCCGTAATTAAACCAACAAAAAACTCCGATTTGCATCGGAGTCTTTTGAGTCTAAATTCCAACGCTCCTCACGCGATGCGTGATTTGCCTTGAAACGTGGTGCTAATATAGCATATAACTACAGGCTAGTCAAGTTAATTTACTTCTTTTTAGCCAGAATAAAAATTGAAGGCCCGAAATTAAATTTTGCCAGTGGCTTTTGAATTAGCTCTTCCAAGCGTGTTAAATACTTCAGAGAGAAAATTTTTTTTACAGAGGAGTTTCTTATATTTGAAACCGAACGCTTGTCAATTATTTTAAATCCGTTATCGCGAAGTGTGGCTTCAACAATGTCAGGATGGTGATTAAGAAATAAAATAGAGCGTTTCTTGATGTTACCTGTGCTTCGCTTATCTTGTGGGAAAATATCGATAGGAAAAGTAAAATTGCCGCTCAGAAGATTTTTAAGAATTGCTTTGCCGTGAAGCTTATTTGCAAACTCGAGTATCAGGTAGCCGCCGTGAGGCAGATATCTGGAGGCAGTTTTGATGGCAAGTTCAGGATCTTTAATGTGGTGCATCACTCGCACCAGGACCACTACGTCAAATTTTTTGGTGAGTTTAGCGGGTAGATTTTTAAGTGTTGAGCGAACAAAAGTGACCTTCTTTGCTTCGCCGTTTAAGTATGTTTTGGCTTTTTGTAAAATCCCTAGTGAAGGGTCGACCAAGGTAGCTTCCGAGCAGTACTTGTTATAAACTTTCGCGAGTCTGCCGTAACCCGCACCAATTTCTAGTATTTTTTTATTCCCGCCCAAGCGTTTGAAGAAATCTTTTAGTACAATTACTTCGCTTTGGTGCTCATACGCGCGTTTTTCCCAATACCGTGGATAATCATAGTCGTCATACGCGGCAGCCATTTAACGCATTTCCTCCATAAAAAGCCGCACCCCATAGGCCCAAGAGCCGTCTGAAAGTGGCGTATACTTTTGCATTATGTTTTCAGGGATCAAAAGCCCTTTATTTATGTATTCTCTTTTAAGGCCCTCGGTAACTATCTTAATGCCTTCTTCGTAGGACTCAAAGCCCAAAGTTCCCTGACTGTGGATTCCCCAGCCCCAGCAGTTGGATGTCCCCTCCGGGATAACTTTACAGAGATTACTTTCCTGCTGAGCAATGGCTGTGGTGAGCCTGAAGTCCATTTCGTATTTGTCTGCCATGGCCACGATGTAGTCAGCATATGGCATCAACGGGGAATCATATCTTGTGAGGTATTTTCGTAGTATCTCGGCGCGGGCGTCTGAGCTTCCTACTTGAGCGTCAATAGTCGCGAGTTCTCCGGGTAAAGCAGCAAAAATATTGGCGCCTGCCTTTGTCTCAGCAGCAAGGACCTGAGGTTGGGGCTGGGTCTTAGCTGTCGCTAAAAAAAGGGAAAAAATGCTTACAGTTAAAGCAATTGGGGTGAACAAGATAAAAATAGCCAAAAGCGTAATACTTTTGGTAAAAGAGTAATGAAACCCATTCATCTTCTAAAGGATGACACAGATGGGCTTTAGAGTCAATTTGTAGTAAAATACAGGAGTTCTGGCCCAGTAGCTCAACGGATAAGCAAAGCTTGTCCCTTGGCAACTGTACCGAGTACGGCCCAGTAGCTCAACGGATAGAGCAATTCCCTTCTAAGGAAGAGGTTGCAGGTTCGATTCCTGCCTGGGTCACTAAGGCTTGCCCCGTGACGAGCGGAGCGAGTTTTACGGGGTCCCGTAGCTCAATGGTAGAGCAGCGCCCTCTTAAGGCGATGGTTGGAGGTTCGAGCCCTCCCGGGATCACAAACCTAGAAATATTTTCATTTTTTCCACTTCTTTTGCCAATTCTTTCTCAAATACTTTACTTTTTGGCCGGCCTTTTGCAAATCCAAGCTCAATATCCAATTTTTTATTTACTACCTTTATATTCGCCCAGCCGATAATATCTTCGTTCCAAAGCAATGGCATTGCGTAGTAGCCTCTTATTCGTTTGTGCTTTGGCGTATAAGCTTCAAAGCGGTACTGCCAGCCCCAGAGGTGTTCGAAGCGGTTTCTGTCCCAAACCATAGGATCAAATGGAGCCAAAAACGCTACATTCGGTTTTCCAGCTTCAAATTTTTTATATGGCTCCAGAATGTAAGTAACCCCATCTATTTTTTCTCGTGTTAAAACACCGTCTTTAACCAGCTTATTGAACTCTTTTTTAGTGTCGCCTAGAAGTCTTTTTGTAAAGTGCAGCGCTTCGGTCAACTTTTTTTCAGTCACCGGGTTAAGAATGTTGACTATGGAGAGAATAATCTCTTTTTTACGCTCAGATTGAGTTTTTGGATTAGCATATTGTTTTCTGACTTCGTAAATTTTATTGCCATTTTCTCGCCTTAAAACACGAACCAGTCCATAATAGTTAAGAATATCGAGTGAGTGTTTCGCGGCTCGCGAACTCCCGCCCCACCAGTTTTTAACAGACTCACGCCCAAGTACTTTTTCCAGATCTTTAGAATTTGCCAGTTTGAGTTTATCAACCGCGTCTAATACTATTTTATCGAATTTTGATAGCCTGCCTACTTTCTTTGGCAGCAGTAAATCACTTAGGTTTTTGGTAAGAAAACCATATGCGTAAAGATAATCCTCTTCTAAACCAAGTGATGCTATGTTTTTGCCTAAATCGTTAACTTTATAATTATTAACTCTGTGTCGGAGTATGAGGTCTTGAGCCCTGGCTGGCGCGCGAATCGGGTCCGCTTGCACAAACTGAAGTCTGTTTAGTGTTTCCTTTAAGGTTGCTGGTTGAAAGAAAGTTTGGGCGAGGGCAAGTGCACGAAGTTTTGTGATGTTAAGGGGCATTTTGAGCGGGAGACGGGATTCGAACCCGCGACCTCTTCCTTGGCAAGGAAGCGTACTACCACTGTACTACTCCCGCCTACGCACTTCGTGCTTTGGCGGGCAGGCCCGCTTGGGCTGTGCCGGCCGAAGCCTTGGCGAAGGCTGGTGCTGAGAGCAGGAGTCGAACCCGCATCTGACCTTCTTCAGAGGCCCGCCGTGACCACCTTGGCTATCTCAGCTTGTACTCAAGACGAGACAACGTTCTGCGTTAGCAGGTTGTTATCCCGGCATGCGAATCTATTATACCAAATATAATCCGCTAATCACGTATTATATCGCTTTGAGCAGGTTTAGCTTCGCTAAAGAAATGCAATGCGGTATAATACGGCTACGCTGGAGTGTTGAAACTGGCAGACAAGCACCGTTCAGAACGGTGTGCTCGTTACGAGCGTGGAGGTTCGAATCCTCTCTCCAGCACATTTTTGGTATAAGCAGAGCTTGAAACACTTTCAGTGTTATAATACGTTACTCGCCGGGGTGGTGAAATTTGGTATACACGTACGCTTGAGGTGCGTATGCCGTAAGGCGTGCAGGTTCAAGTCCTGTCCCCGGCACCAGATTTTGGACGTGTAGCTCAGTCGGTTAGAGCACTGCGTTTACATCGCAGGTGTCGGGGGTTCGAGTCCCTCCACGTCCACACTAGCGACCACCAAAATTTGAAGCCAAATAAATTATTACTCCAATAACCAACAGATAGCCCAGAGCCGCAACCGTCACATACTTAAGCTTCCTGTTTTTGGATAAATCCGGTTTAAGATCCGGCTTTTGAGCTTTGAGAGACTTATAAAGCAAATAGCCGTAAATTAATGAAAGCGGCGTAATTATAAAACTAATGACGGTTGAGTAAATTGAACTTAATCCTTCATAGCTCGTATCTTTCAGTAAAAGTGAAGGCAGAGATGAAACGACTGCAGTAAGAATTCCAAACAGAAACCAGCGAGTAAATACTTTAACAATAAAACCTTTGATGTAATCGCGGCTCACCAAAAGCGCGTTCATCCCCCGCTTATTCTCATCAATCAATACAAACATGCCAAACCAAAACCAGATTGAAAGGATAAACCCGGGAATGAGAAAGAGCATGTAGCCACCGACTACGAGAAACATTGAAACAAGTGAAAGCCCCAAATAAGGCAAAATTAAGGGCTTTGCAAGCTCAAGTAGGTTTTTTATTGAGCTTACAGTTTTGCCATCAAGAAGGGTCTTGACTGCAAGCATTATAGCAATCTGAAACCAAAGCTGCGTCGCGATAATTGCCAGTACAGAAATGACGCCTATCACAATTAGGATTAACGAGAACCCGGTAAAGGAGAAAACGGCCAAGGCCACCGCCCCCACGAGTACAAAGACCAATAAAAAGGCGAGGCTTAGAAGGATGAGCTTGAAAAAGAGCTTAAAATTTTGCGCATAAACTTCCCAGGATTCTTTCAGTAAATCTATAAAACCCGGAAATTTATGGACTTCCTCCATATGTTTTCAGTATACACCAACTGACTTGACATATGAATGTGATATGAGTAACATGGGGCTATGGCATTGGACTTAACAAGCAGGCTCAGAAAAATTCTTGGTATGGGTGAGGAGATGGAGCAGGAGGGGGACGAGTACCAAGTACCCCAAGTTGATGTGCCGATTCAGCTCCGGACATCTGTAGAATCGAGGAGAGTAACTCCTATGGCAGCACCTCCTGGACGCGAGGCTAGATTGGGAGATAGATCCAAGGTTGTTGATAACATAGAGCAAAGGCCAGAAGGTGGTTTGACCGGTAACCAGCCTTGGGGAAAGGGAGCAACAGGAAGAGAAGTAGACCCGGTTACAGGCCGCAGTGGAGTTAAATAAATCTCACCTTCATCCATTCAATATGGAAAAACCACAACATCCTTATCTTCGCAGGCTTCAGGATGCACAAGACAGACGGAGCCGGAGTACAATTTTCAAGAAGGAGTCTGTGGCAGTTGTTGCTGGCCATAAACCTCTAATCCTGAGGGATATTCTAGATAGAGTTCGAGAGGAGCACGCAGGCGATGACCGTATTTCAGACTTTGAGTTGCACGAACTATATGTTAACTTTTTAGAAAATTTACACAACTTAAAGACGGGAATAAAAGACCCCAACAAGAATTTTAATTTATTGATGAAAAATATATTTTTTATTGACGAAGAACGACGAGTAGGAGAATTTGACCCTGAAATAGCCCAAGTATTTCTTGATACTGTTCATGAGAAGGGCAAAACGGAAGTAATTCAAGAAATGCACGATAGCGCTATGATTTCAAGAGATTTTCAAAATCACATGACCCAAAAATATGATGCACATGCCCCGCAAAGCAGAGAATATATTAAAGCTATGGTTTGGCTTGGGGAAAGAATCAAAGAAACTTAACCTTTAAACTTTCAGCCACTTTAGTAGAGAGGCTGACTTCTTGGCCCTCAAACTTGGCAGTAGGTCCCCAGATTTTGGCTCTATCGTGAGTTTGGGCGAAGTCCGGGCCGATTAACTCAGCTACGTCTCTCAAACTAATTCCTGACTTAACTATCATTGGTTTATCAATCAAATAAATTTTTACCAGATTAAGCTTGTCCCAAACAGCTTTTTTAAGTTCACTTAATCCTCTGCCTGTCTCCGCACTAATATTTATTGTATTATTTTGAAAATTGAAAATTGTAAATTGAAAATTAGTTGTGTCTGCTTTATTAAGAACTGAAATTGCCGGAACGTAAACCCGGTTTTTTGCAAAGACATCTATAAGCTCATCCAAAGACACTTTTTGCCTGATTTGGATTTCAGCATTTTTTACTCCCATCTCGGCCGCGACTTCTTTTACTGTTTCTTTATCCAATTCTTGTTTAATATTGCTTTTGATTAAGAGCCCTCCTTTGAGTTTTTTCTCGATTTTAACCTCAGGCGGGGTTTTGTCTATTCGGATACCGTTTCGCTCCAGAGCCGCGGTTATGCGCGCAATTGCCTCGGGGCGCTTGACGTCTGAGATTAAAACCAACAGGTCCGCACCACGCGCAACCGAAAGAACCTCGCGGCCTCTCCCCTTGCCTTCTTCGGCTCCCTCGATGAGTCCGGGGACATCAAGAATCTGGATATAGGCGTCGTTATATTTCATCATTCCTGGAATAACCGAGACCGTGGTAAAAGCGTATGGTGCAACTTTGCTTTCGGCGTTGGTCAGGGCGTTTAGGAGTGTGGATTTGCCTGCGGAAGGCGGGCCGACGAGTACCACTGTGGCATCACCCTGTTTTTTCAAGGCATAGCCTTGACCCCCACCGGAGCCTTGGCGGAGGGGGGTTTGTTCGAGAGTATCTTTCAGCTTGGCGAGCCTCGCGCGAAGTATGCCAATGTGCCGCTCAGTCCCCTTGTGATACGGGGTATCGCGAATCTCTTTCTCGATTCGCTTTATCTGCATGTGAGTAACTTGCAATTTGGTAAGTTGGGCCATGGTATTATTGATAGTTTAACTGAATTGAAGATCCACTTTCGAGTAATTCAATTTTTTCAGCCCATGCAAAGGTGGTGTAGCTAAACATGTCCTGGTGAACATTTGGCCATAACTCCATTGGCAGTTTAGATTTTAGATTGAAACTTGGGCCTTTCATTTTAAAAATAATGTAGGAGTCATCTGTGACCTGTTCGTATCGGAAGCCAAACTCTAGATAGCCCTCACTGAAAACGGGTTTTTCGACGTCCTTAGCTTGGTATGACCACGGGTCCACCGTACCATCCAATATGTCTTGAAGTGAAAGTCTCGATGAGTCTAAGTCAAAGCTCACATAGGGCGAACTTGCGACAACCAATTTAGTTCCGCCATATGGTGAAACGGAGGCACTAACTTTACGAAGAACCCCAGTTCTTCCGTTGTAATCCCCGGTGACGAAAGCCCAGGGTATTAACCGATCGCTTTTTGCATTTCCGTTTATACTTAACTGGTATTCAACTTTGTCGTTATCAATTTTACTCATTAAATCTGACTGTAGTGAAGCATCGAAGCTTGAGCCCGGAAAATGATAGTGGACTTGGCTCATTTCTGTTGGCCGATTTCTATTTATAATGCTTCTTCTTGCTAGGATACTATTCGTGTTAGGAAGTAACCAAAAATCTCCAAACTGATCACCAACATGCAGTAGTTTTGCCTTTTTGTAGCGTATATCTGAATAGGGCCTATCTTTTCCGAATTCCGGGTTCATGGGGTATAATTGTACCAGAAACCGGCACCCGTAGCTTAATGGATAGAGTAGGTGGCTTCGGACCATCTGGTGGGGGTTCGACTCCTCCCGGGTGCACCACATAGGAAATTGCAAGTTTGAAGGTTTCGCCTCGCTTCGCCCTGCCTGCCGGCAGGCAAGGTCGGCGACTAATTGGTATTCAATTTTGGGGGAAGAAAATTTTTATGAAAGTTTTAATCATAGATAATAGCACAAGTTATTTAAATCAGTTACAAAGCCTTCTCCCGCCCGAGGCTTCTCATACAACAATAGATTTTTCCGAGATTGACAAAGATACCGCCGAAAATTTTGATGTGGCTATTCTCTCGGGCGGACATAGTTTTCCTGTAGCTGGAAATGAAAATCGCTTGGAAAAAGAGATCGATTTTGTTAGCAATTACAAAAAGCCAATTTTCGGCATTTGTTTCGGCTTTGAATTGATTGCTTCGATTTTCGGTGCAAAACTTGAACAAATGGAAAGAAAAGAACATGGTGTTCTCAATATTGAGGTGATAGAGCCAGACGACATATTTTTGAACACCCCAAACTTTAGCGTTTACGAAAGTCATAGATGGGTTGTTCGAGAACCCGGCGAACAATTTATTACTCTTGCAAAATCGAAAGATGGAGTTGAGGCAATCAAGCACAAAACTCGACCAATATACGCGGTACAATTCCACCCCGAAATGTTTATTGATAAAACTTGTGGTGATGAGATATTTCATAATTTCTTGAATCTGATAAAATGAATCGCCGCCAAAGAAAAACTTGAAATTGTCAGCGGTGTGGCTCCGCCGCCTTTCCGTCCGCCAGCCGGCGGATTCGCGGGGGGGGTTTTTCGGAAAAATGCGTTCGGACTAATTCAAGAATACTGCACCCATTCTTGCCTTCCCTTTGTAATCTGGATACTTGACATCCACTCCTGTAAGTTGATACCTTGAAAACTGTTAAACTGTGAAATATATTTTTGTCTCCGGCGGCGTAGTCAGCGGCCTTGGGAAAGGTGTGACTGTTGCCTCCCTTTCTTTTTTACTTCAGTCCCGGGGATTTAAAGTTACTCCCGCCAAGGTGGATATGTATTTTAATGTGGATGCGGGGACCTTGCGCCCGCAGGAGCACGGTGAAGTTTTTGTGACCCACGATGGGATGGAAACAGATGAGGACCTCGGCCACTACGAGCGCTTTATTCACAGAAATTTATATAAGGAAAACTACATTACCGCAGGGCAAATTTATCAGGAAGTGATAAGACGGGAGCGGGCTTTTGAGTACGGCGGTGAAACTGTTGACGTAATCCCGCATGTGACAGATGAGATAATCCGGAGAATTGAGCTAGCAGGGCGCGTTAATGATGCAGAAATTGTAATTGTTGAGTTTGGCGGAACCGCAGGAGAGTACAAAAACGGGATATTTTTTGAAGCGAGCAGGATACTTAAGCTTAAGCACCCTAGGGACGTGGTCCAGCTTCATGTTACTTACCTTCCCTATCTGGCCAATGTAGGGGAGCTTAAAAGCAAACCCGCCCAAACTTCGGTTCATATCTTAAACGGTATGGGCATTCAGCCGGACATTCTGGTCGCAAGATCCGAAATTAAAATTGACAAAAAGAGAATGGACAAATTGGCGCTCTTTTGCAACATTTCGGTTGACCGAGTTTTTGCGGCACCCGACTTAAACACGATTTACGAGGTCCCACTTTTGTTTCATAAGCAAGACCATCACCTGGCCTCCACATGTCTCAAGCTTCTGGGGCTACCAACTCGAAGCCACAAGAAGATTTCCGAGTGGCGGGAGATGACCAGACGTGCCACTAAAAAGTGGAACAAAAAAGTTCGCATTGCAATGGTTGGCAAGTATTTTGTGACTGGAGATTATGATTTGGTTGATTCATATGTTTCAGTGGTTGAGGCCATACGCCATGCTTCATGGAGGGAGGGAGTGACCCCGGAGCTTACTTGGATAGATGCCGAGAAAGTCGAAAGGTCGGGCACAAAACAGCTCGAGGGGTTTGATGGGATAGTTGTTCCTCAAGGCTGGGGCTCAAGGGGCACCGAGGGTAAAATTGCGGCTATACAATTTGCGCGCGAGAACAAAATTCCATACCTAGGACTTTGTTTTGGGATGCAAATGGCGGTTATCGAGTTTGCCCGGCATGTTTTAAAGCTCAAAAAAGCGAATACCACAGAGGCTGACCCCGCAACTGCCTACCCCGTGATTCACATTATGCCCAAACAGAAAGAGTATCTTGCGAAACAGCAATATGGAGGAACAATCAGATTAGGCGCCTGGCCTTGTTCTTTAACTCCCGGCTCGAGATTAAGCAATTTATATAAAGAATATGGAAACGATAAAGCTGTTCCTTGGAATCAGCCTGATGGGTTAAAGTCGAAGATTAAGTCAAAAAATGGGAACTTAATATTTGAGCGACATAGGCATAGATATGAATTCAATAACGAGTATAAGGAAAAATTTATTAAAGCCGGGATGAAGATTTCAGGTACCTCTCCAGACGGAAAACTAGTAGAAGCAATAGAAATTCCCTCTCATCCTTTTTTTGTGGGGACCCAGTTTCACCCGGAATATGTTTCCCGGCCCCTCACTCCCCACCCGGTTTTTCTGGGTTTTGTGAAGGCTACTTTAGCTTCAAAAGCCTAGCTGGTATAATACGCTTGTGGGCCGAGGTGGCGGAATTGGTATACGCGTACGCCTTAAGAGCGTATGAGATTATATCTTGTGCGGGTTCGAGCCCCGCCCTCGGCACACACAAAATACGGGGTGTGGCTCAGTTGGTAGAGCGCTCGCTTTGGGAGCGAGAGGTCGTGAGTTCGAATCTCGCCACCCCGACAAGGAGTATCTTAATGCCCGACAGTACAGATGTGTTAAAAATATCAAATGAGCCATCAGAAGAACTGCCTAATAAAAATATGGGCTTAATTCAGCTGTTTAGAAAAAACCATGAATATCAAATGTACGGCCTCTGCGGGCCGGCTTTAATTAAGGTAGTCCTGAAAACTGCAAAGGATTATCAACGTCGCCTTGGTGTTATCTCAGAACACGAAACTGCTAGCATGGTGATCCCTGATCAAAGGGTTATTGCGAGTGAAATTTTCAGCGGGCCTATTGATCAAGAATTTTGGCTGAAAGCTAAACAATATGTTTTACCGAAAGATTACGAATTTTATAAAACTAGTGGAACTAAATCGTACTGTTTGCCAGAGGATATGGCTAGGTTTTTAGGAAACGGAGCAATTTTTATGGAAAACTTGGAAATTGATGATATCAAGAAGATCGTCGGTATTGAAAAAAAGCCCGTGGCTGTTTTGTGGAACGAAGAGATTCCAGATAGACAGGGTACTCCTGAAGGTGGCCATTGGTCTTTGGCGGTGGGTTACAACCCTTCAACTGATACTTTTACTATGATTGATACATCTCGCGCCGAAAGGTTCTATGACGCACGAGGTAATGTTGTTCCGAATATTCCCGACAAAAAAGAGACCCGTTGGACTATAAAACCCAAGTATAATATCGACGCTAACTACCTGGCAAAAAATTTGCATGATAAAGCGATTATTGATGGGGAAGAAAGAGAATATAACGGTGTTATTATAGTTCTAGATCTTGCGAAAATTAACCTTCGCTCCTATATTGCAATGTAAAAATGAAGACGACATACCTTTTTCTCTTTCTTTCAGCACTTGGATTTCTTGATTCGGCATTTTTGACGATTCAGCACTATAGCCGCGACCCCTTGACTTGTCCCTTGTTTGGCGGCTGTGAAGAAGTAACTTCAAGTATTTATTCTGAGGTCTTTGGTATTCCAGTAGCCCTTTTGGGAGCTTTGTATTATGGACTCATCTTTTTGCTTTCGCTTTATTCGTACCTTACTAACAACAGAAAGGCTCTGCATTTAGCTGGCTACTTTACGCCTGTTGGCCTTTTGTGCAGCGTTTATCTGGTTTATTTGATGTTTTTCGTTCTTGGTGCAGTATGTTTTTATTGCCTGATTAGTGCCATGAGTTCCACTTTGCTTTTTGTGGTTTTTATTGTAAACTGGCTGGCATGGAAGAAGACCAAGAGCTTAGTAAAAGAGAGCGAAAAAAATTAAATCGTGAAAAAGGTGAAGGGGAAACTAAGCCTTCAATAACAAGTAAACTTCCAGTTGTTGGTGCAATAGTTGCCTTGGCGGTTGGTGCCTTTTGGCTGATGTACCGCGGTAGCAATGGCAATAATGCCGAGCCCGTAGAAACTCCCCAAATAGGCTCGCCTTCTGAAGTTTCTTCGCTGGATCACACCAAAGGCCCGGAAAACGCAATGGTCACGCTGGTTGAATATGGCGACTTCCAGTGCCCTGCTTGTGCTTCTTATGCGCCGGTGGTGGACCAGCTTGCTGACGACTTTCCAAATGATTTAAGAGTTGTTTATAGGCACTTTCCACTAAGAAGTATTCACAGGCATGCTCAGATTTCTGCACAGGCTTCAGAAGCTGCGGCTGACCAAGGCTTTTTTTGGGAAATGTACAAGGTTTTGTACGAAAAACAAAAAGATTGGTCGGAAGCACGCGACCCCAGGAGTTTGTTCAAAGAATATGCAGACGAGCTGACCATGAACGTTGAGCAATTTGAAACTTATATGAATTCAGACGCGGCAAAAGCAAAGGTGGATGCTGATTATAATTCCGGAATAGCGGCAGGGATTGATTCAACACCTACATTCTTCTTAAATGGAGAGAAAATCGAAAACCCGACAAGCAGGGGTGAGTTCAAACAAATAATTCAGCAAATTATTGATGAAAGTAAACCTGAAGACGAAAGCGTGGAAGCATCTGACGAAAGTTCTCCCGAGGGCGAAATCACCCCACAATTGTAAAGCACCCCTTTGGAGCGGGTAGAGGGAATCGAACCCTCGCCGAAAGATTGGAAATCTCTCGTTCTGCCATTAAACTATACCCGCAGGATTCAAGCTTTGCTTATACCCGCAACTCAGGTATTATATCAAAAAGATGTTTTTTCAACCATTACCTTATAATTACCGATGCTCTCCACCTCTTCAAAATTTTCCAAAATATACTTATTAATCAAAGGTAAAGAATCTGGAACTTGATTGGCAAATTTCATTTCCGGATTATAAATCACCAGAGCGGGTTTGCCCAACTGTAACTCCTGAATCATTTCCTTTTGGTGCTCTTCGGTGAAAAACGCATATGGAGTGTAGTATTTTGTAGGGTTGCTTTTTTCAGTCAAGTAATAAATTTCAGGCTGCCATGGATATGCAAATATTTTATCATTTATACCAGTGTGCTCCTTGATATATTGAACCAGTTTGGTTTGATCATCCGTAAATAGCTGTTCTTGCTCCCCCACTGCTTTTCCATATGTTTGAAGAGAGTAAAGTTTGGCTTCAATAAAGCTTGCGTTTACTATATTTCTTGCAAAAACAAAAACTAACAGAAGCGAAAATACTGGGACAAGATGTTTATGTTTAAGCCTCTCAAGAGCAAAGAATATCAATGGTACTGCAACAAGAAGCGGGAATAATAAGTGATAAAAATCAGAACGCCCAAGGGCCGAGCGAAAAAGTATCAGGCCAAAAATTCCCAAAGTTGCGGCTAATTTCTCTTTTTTAATGATGGCAATTAATATCCCTGCGATAAGCCCTGCTCGTGCCAGTTCCCAGAAAAACGGGTAGTTGCTGATGTATTGATTTACTATGTGCCAGTGGATAAAGGCTGAATTCACCGAGCGCTCAATTGGCAGGTTCAAATAGCCACCAGAGAAAGCTTGGGCATAAAAGCTGATCTGTGTAAGCATTGGCAATAGGCTTTCTTGAACTACCAGTACTATAAAAATCGGTGAAGACGTCACAAAAAAACCGCAAAGATATTTAATTATGTTTCGTTTCTTAAATAGGATTGTGCCAAGAACTCCGGCAATAATCGCAGCGACACCCACTTCAATACTGGTAAAAAGAGCAAGAGCTGCAACTGCCCCGGCGAGTTTGGGCCGAGATAAAAGCGCAAGGCTCAAGAGGCCCACTCCTAAGCGGATTTCGACGTTATTCCGGACCATTATGGTAGTCATGGCAATGGCCACAAGCATCACAATAAATATGCCTGACTTATTTTTTAGTAGCTTTTTAACTAGAAAGAAATAAAAAATTACACCAAGTATTTGAAGTAAATGCAGTAACAGCCTGGTGTTATTAAAAATACTTAGTATCCAGATAATGAGTGGCGGGTGATATGCAGCGATGTCACGATAAAGCGCTTTGCCATCTTTCAAGCCCGCAAGCCAGCCCAGCCAAAAGCCTTCCTCCACTGAGTCAAAGTGCCCAAGCGCGTAAAGCGGGTTATAAACAGCAAGTACGATAAAGGTTGAGGGATACAGGAATTTAAATACAAAATCCCGATTTTGCTTAAAAATAAAAGTAAGCAGTATTGCTATTGCGCCAACAACAACAAGCCAAACCATATTGGTTGGTAAAACTGCTGAAAATATCAATATTAAGTGTGTTTGACTTCTTAGAAGTTTGTGTTGAAAAAGGAGATATAAAATTGGGGTCAATACAAGTGCTGTAAGAGGCAGAATTGTAGTTGTAAATTGATTAATTACAAGAAGGAGATAAAAGCCGCATAGAATTCCGTTTGTGATTAGTATAAGGTTCTCTGAAGTTAAGTTAGAGATGTCTTTTAGTTTAAGGCGGGTTTTTGTGGTAATAATCAGCAAGAAGTGAAAACACGATAAAAATATCAAAATGTGCAAAAGATTATATGCCGCGAAATGAACTTGGAGGAATAAAATGAAGTTAAAGATAAGTGATGCAATGTTAACAAACTTGTTTTTTGACTTTAAAAAATAATGAAGAAAAATAAAGTTGGTGATCGTAAAAATTAGGGTTAAAGCGAAGTCTAGTAAATCAAAACTCTTGGCAAGAGCCAGGTCCTGTGAGAAAGTTGGAATACCTAAGCTCGCAGAATAAAAGTTGATGCCAAGTCTATAGACCAGAAAACTCGCAATTGCTTTCCCGAGTGCCGAACCAAGAAGTAGCGAGCTTAATACAGAAATGCCGAGCATATGCTATATTAACATTATGTTTTACAAATTTCTCATTAAACCGGTGTTTTTTATACTGGATGCCGAATTTGTTCACAACAGCATTACTTTTGCCGGTAAATTATTGGGCTCATTTTCATTCACTAAGGACTTTACCAAAAATTTATTATATTTTAGTGACAAAAAATTAGAACAAAAAATTGCTGGAATCAAGTTTGATAATCCGATTGGCCTTTCGGCCGGTTTTGACTACAACGCGGAGTTAACTCAAATACTTCCTTCTGTTGGCTTTGGTTTTGAAACTGTTGGAACGATTACCAATATCCCATATGAGGGCAACCCCAAGCCGAGGCTCGGGAGGCTGCCGAAATCCAAGTCACTTCTTGTAAATAAGGGGTTTAAGAGCGAGGGAGTAGACGAAGTTATCAAGAAATTGAAGAGATTAAGGTTTGAAATTCCGATTGGGCTCAGTGTAGGCAGGAGTAACTCCGCGACTCTGAAAACTATTGAGGAAAGCATTGGTGACATCATAGAGTCATTTAAAAAATTTGAGGCTGCAAAATTGGCTACCGCTTATTATGAGCTAAATATAAGTTGCCCGAATTTAATCCATGGCGGGAAAAATATAACGTTTTATCCGCCCAAGAACCTTGAAAAATTGCTTGCAAAAATTGATAAATTGAACCTAAAAAAGCCACTTTTTATAAAAATGCCTATAACTGAGCCGAACTTGGCCACAGAAAAGATGCTTGACACAATTGTTAAATATAAAGTTTCGGGCGTTATATTCGGTAATTTACAAAAAGACCGGACAAACCCGACTTTAGATAAAGCCGAAGTGGCAGCTGCTACGGCGGGAAATTTCAGTGGGGTCCCCTGCCGTGCCCGCTCTAATGAACTAATTGCGCTCGCCTATAAAAAATACGGCAAAAAACTAGTAATAGTCGGTTGCGGAGGAGTTTTTGATGCCCGGGATGCGTATGAAAAAATTAAACTCGGGGCATCCTTGGTGATGATGATAACCGGTATGATATATGAAGGTCCACAGCTTATTGGCAGAATCAATAAGGATTTGGTCAGGCTCCTCCATGAAGACGGCTACAAAAATAACTCCGAAGCCGTAGGGGCATATAATCAAATTTGAGGGTTGCAAAATACCCGTCATTTGCTACATTTGTAGATATGCCTAAGCCTCCCCCAGATAAAGTTCAAGAAGAAGTAGACGAACAGGAAGCTATAAATTATGGTACTGGTTATACTGAAGGAGACCATGAAGTGTTTGATAATACAAAGGAAATGGTCAAAGATGTAGCCGGAAATGAGCCTGAAGAAGGCAAGCCCTTCTCAATAGCAGAAGAAATAGATAAAGATACTGAAGATGAAAAAGACCAGCCCCATTCAGATGACCCAGTAGAGGACAAGGATTCTGAAGAATAACTTCAATTTTGGTATAATAGTTTAGTTTTCTTGGTGGCTGTAGCTCAGTTGGTTAGAGCGGTCGCTTGTGGAGCGACAGGTCGAGGGTTCGAGACCCTTCAGCCACCCCAAATTATTACACCCCAAGACCAAGTTAAAACCTTTGATATAATTAACATTATATCGATAATCCGCTTTAATGCTAAACTTATTAAAATCGGCTCGTGGACTATACTCCAGCTGCCCAAAAGCGCAAGTGCGAAACTTCCATCACGAGGCATGACAATGGTTAAGGGAACTGTAAATGGTTTACCTTTCCAATCTGTGCTCGAACCAGATGGCCGTGGAAGCCATTGGTTCAGGGTAGACAAAACTTTGGGGCAGGCAGGAGACACAGTAAAGCTCGCAATTGAACCTTCAAATGAATGGACGAGACCAGAGGTGCCGGCGGACTTTAGGAAAGCTCTCTCGGGTGCGCCAAAGGCACACTCACTATGGATGGAAATCACGCCAAACGCTCAATGGGATTGGATTCGCTGGATACGCGCTGTCAAGCTTAAGGAAACTCGCCAAAAACATATTGAAGTTGCGCTATCTAAACTTAACAAAGGGATTAGAAGGCCGTGCTGTTTCAACCGTAACCTCTGTTCCGAGCCCTATGTATCAAACAATTGGCTGCTCCGTTCGGTAGGTTAACCCATTAAAATTCAGGAGGATTTGAAGAATTATAATAAAAGTCACAAAGGTCAATGTTTTCTACGGTCTCGCCGGCCATGACTGCAACTTCGATATGTTCACGGGCGTTTTCTGCGGCGCATGTAGTTTCCAAACCGGTTGGACAAGTTGTGGTGTGATAGCCATATAGAGGTTCACCATTTGGATCCGGCATGGCCTTGTAGCGAAGAATATAAGTACCTGTTAACACTCCAATTGAGTATGTTGCGCCCTCTCCACCTCCGGTTCCAAAATATTCTTCTGAAACTATAGCATTAGAAGTAATATTCTTGGCTTCAATTGCACCTGCCGGTAAGAATTCCGATGGATAGCAAAGCTTGCCGGTAATTGTTCCATTTATCCCGGCAGAACCCGGTGAAGTTGCAGTAGGTGCGGCCGAAGCGGTTGGCTGAACAGGAGTTACACCTGTCGGCTTTTGGCTTGAGACAAGCAAAAGAGTAGTTAATAAAACGGCAAGGCCTATGATTATGATGGCAGCATATTTCATGGCTTTTTTTATACTACCACATGTTTTCTTCTTCGTACCACTTTCAGGTCCAAAGTGCTTCTTCTAATAGTTGCCAAGGCCGCCTCCAAATCCGGCCCTTCTATGCCTTTTTGGATTATTTCTTCCGCCCGCTTTTGCGCTTCATTGGCTTTTTCTTCTGAGATTTCTTCGCTGAAGCTGGTATCTTCAATTAAAAGTGTTGCGTGATTGCCTTCGAATGAAAATATTCCTTTGCCTATGGTGAGCGCCAACTCTTTTTCGGGCGTTTGGGCCACTACCATTCCCAAAGAAACAGGCGTTACCACGGGCATATGCTGGGCTTCCACTGTCATCTCACCGTCAATGGCCGGAATTGTGAGCTTTAGTGCTTCACCGGAGTAGATATTTCTTTTACTATCGACAATGTCAAGCTGAAAGTTCATTTATGGCTCCAATCATGTAAAAATTCTGCTCATGCACTTCGTCGTGTTTGCCGGCCAATATTTCCAAAAATCCCGATATTGTTTCTTCGGTAGTTACGTATTTTCCGGCTCGTCCAGTGAAGGACTCTGCAACGGAAAACGGTTGAGTAAGAAATCTCTGAATTTTCCTGGCGCGGGTTACAATGAGCTTGTCCGCATCCGAGAGCTCCTCGACCCCGAGGATTGCGATAATGTCCTGGAGCTCTTTATAGCGCTGAAGAACTTCCTGGACGCCCCTCGCGACGCGATAATGCTCTTCGCCAACAACGGCAGGGTCCAAGGCCGTGGATGTGGACGCCAATGGGTCAACAGCCGGGTAGAGCCCTTGTTCTGCCAGTGTGCGCTCCAAGGACACCGAGGAGTCAAGATGTGAGAATGTTGCGACCGGGGCCGGATCCGTATAGTCGTCCGCCGGCACGTAAACAGCTTGCACAGAAGTAATAGACCCCGTGCTTGTTGAGCTTATGCGCTCTTGAAGCTGTGCCATTTCAGAGGCGAGAGTTGGCTGGTACCCGACAGCTGACGGAATGCGCCCTAAAAGTGCCGAAACTTCACTTCCCGCCTGGGCAAAGCGGAAGATATTGTCTATAAAGAAAAGCACGTCCGAGCCCTCCGCGTCTCTAAAATACTCAGCCATAGTGAGAGCCGTGAGTGCCACTCGCAAGCGGTTCGTGGGCGGCTCGTTCATCTGTCCATATACAAGGGCCGTGTTTTTAAGCACCCCGGTTTCCTTCATTTCATTCCAAAGGTCATTGCCCTCGCGTGAGCGCTCACCGACTCCGGCAAAAACTGAGTAGCCGCCGTGCTTGCTTGCGACATTATGAATAAGCTCCTGAATTACAACTGTCTTGCCCACCCCTGCTCCTCCGAAGGCTGCTACTTTTCCACCCTTAACAAACGGGCAGATTAAGTCAATAACTTTAATTCCGGTTTCAAAGATTTCAGGCGTGGTTTTTTGGCTAATCAATGGTGGAGCTTCACGAAAAATGGGAAGTTTTTCTTTTGTGTTTAATTTTTTGTCATTATCAATTGTCTCGCCGAGAACGTTAAATATTCTCCCCAAGACTTCTTTCCCGACCGGGACAGTAATTGGCTTTCCGGTGTCTTCCACTTCTGTTCCTCTGACCAATCCTTCAGTTGCGCCAAAAACCAATGCGCGAGCGCGACCGTTTTCAAGGTGCTGCTCAACTTCTGCAACCATATTGTATTTAGGGATTTTGAGCGCGTTCCCAAGCATCGGCAATTTACCTTCAAACTCGGCATCAATGACTGGCCCTACAATTCTTGTGATTTTTCCTAAGTTTGTCATATTGATAATGATTCGGTGCTTGTTACTACATCCGCGATTTCAGTGGTAATGGCGGTCTGCCTTGCTTTATTGTATTCAAGGCCCAATACACTTCCAAGCTCTTTGGCGTTATCGGAGGCGTTTTTCATAGCCAACATTCGGGATGCATGTTCACTTGCCGAGGCAGAAGTAATGGCTTCTCTAAGTTGATTTTCAATGTAAAAAACCAAAAGACTTTCCAAAACTTCCTCAGTCGAGGGCTCAAAAGTATAAGGCACAGTCTTTTCCTGACTCTCTTCACTTCTCGATATCGGCAGCAACTCTTTAACGACGGGTTCTTGTGTCATTATATTTACGAATGAGGAATACACGAGACAAACTCTGTCAATTTTTTCTTGTGTGAATAGCTCCACTATCGTTGATGCTATAGCCGGAATGTTTTTCTCAAATGGTTCTATATCTGAAAAATCACTAACCAGCTTCCCATTTTTGAGCGCAAACGGGCGGGCTTTACGCCCTAAAGTCACAAATTGGTGGGGAATATTTGTTTTAGCGAGGTGCTTAGCAAGGCTGGACAAAAGGTTCGTATTTAAGCTTCCCGCAAGCCCCTTATTGGTGGAAATTACAACATATAAGTCACGATTAAAATCTGCCGGCTGCCTCATTAAGGGCACTGTATGGACTTTCTCTTGAGACATTGCAGAAACCAACTCATAAATTTTATCTGCATACGGGCGAGCTGCCAAGGCCAAGTCCTGCGCGCGCTGAACACGGCTTGCGGCCACCATTTCGAGTGCCGAGGTGATTTTGCCGATATTTTTAATTGAACTTACCCGTTTTTTAATTTGTTTCTGATTCATTTGTGCCCCTTGTCTTTACAAAATTTTCTTTGAGTTTGTTCGCTTCGGCTAGAATCTCATTTTGATCTTCTTCTGAAAAATCTTCTTTTCTGGCAATATCCGTCAAAGTTTTCTTAAATTTATTTTTAATCTTATTCATGAGTTCCGCTCTAAACTCTGTAACCAGTTGAACTTCTATATCATCAAAAACACCCGAGTTTGCAAGAAATATTGTTACTACCTGCTCGGCCATACCAATTGGGCTGTATTGCGGCTGTTTTAGGATCTCAACTACCCGCTTTCCTCGCTCGATTTTATCCTTTGTTGCGGCGTCTGTGTCTGCGGCAAACTGCGCAAATGTCGCAAGCTCCCAATACTGGGACAGTTCAAGCCTGAGTTTTCCTGCAACGCGCTTCATGGGTTTGCTTTGTGCGGCTCCACCGACACGCGAGACGGACAGGCCAACGTTAAGTGCAGGTTTCACGCCCGCAAAAAACAAATCAGGCTCCAGATAAATCTGGCCATCGGTTATGGAAATAACATTTGTTGGAATATATGCGGAGACATCTCCCGCTTGAGTTTCAATGATAGGAAGGGCAGTCAAAGAACCGCCGCCGTTTTTCTTATTCAGTCTGCATGCGCGCTCCAAAAGCCTTGAGTGAAGGTAAAAGACATCTCCAGGGTATGCCTCACGGCCGGAAGGTCGCCTCAGGAGCAAAGACAACTCACGATAACTCCATGCATGTTTTGTTAAGTCATCATAAACAATCAAGACGTCTTGCCCTTTTTCCATAAAATACTCGCCGATTGCAGTTCCCACATATGGCGCTATGTAGCGAAGGCTGGCCGAGTCGGAGGCGGTGGCTGCAACAACAATTGTATTTTTCAGAGCATCGAATTCTTCAAACTTTTCAATAACCGCGGCAACTTTCCCCCGTTTTTGGCCAATTGCCACATAAATACTTATGACACTCTGGTCTTTCTGGTTAATTATCGTGTCCACCGCAAGTGCGCTTTTACCGGTCCCCCGGTCTCCAATAATAAGTTGGCGCTGGCCTCGGCCAATGGGAATCATGGCGTCCACCGCCAAGATCCCGGTAAGAAGAGATGTGTCAACCGATTGCCTGTCAACAATCCCAGGGGCGGTTCTCTCAACCGGCATTAATTTGTCAACTTTATAATCCCCCTTGCCATCGAGATACTCGCCAAGCGGGTTTATGACCCGGCCAAGAAGATCTTTCCCGGCACCGATTTTCAAAGTGTCCCTTGTGAGGTTCACCATGTTTCCACGAGAAACTTCTTCGTAGCCGCCCAAAATAACCGCGCCGATTTTGTCTTCCTCAAGGTTCATGATAAGTGCCCTGCTTGCGCCTATACTAACAACTTCACCAAACATAGCCTCGGGCAGCCCCTTAATCCAAACCACACCATCCCCGGCCGCGCTAACTTCTCCCGCGGCTTCGTCATTTACCTTAGCATTCTTTATTTTTTGTGTAAGGCTTATCACCGTTAACTCCTATGCACCTGGCTTGCGATTTGCGCAAGTTTAGATTCCAGTTTTTTGTCTGCTTTTTCGCCAAGCGCTTTTTCAATAACTACAAGTGAAGTTGCAAGAACATCCTTCTCGTAGTCTTTAACCAACTTAGTGCGCTCAGCCGCAATTTCACTCTTTGCCTTTTCAAGCAGTCTTTTGACATCATTCTGTACACTAGCAAGTGTTTCTTTCTTCAGTTTTGCAGCCTCAAGTCTACTTGCGCGCAGGTTTTGTGTTTTTTCCTCCTGCAGTTTTTTAAGCATCTGGGCGCGCTCTCTTTCAACACTTTCTTTTTGAGAGCTTATTTGGGCTGTAGCATCATCAATCCTTGCCAGATCAGCCTTTTTGGCATGAATTGCCTTTAAAACCGGCTTGTATAGATAACGATTCAATAAAAATACCAAAATGCCAAAGTTCACTACCTGAAAAATCATCACTCTTGGGTCAATTCCTAGTTTTTCCATTTGTACCTCTCTAACTAGACAAATTTAACTATTAGCGCAATGACTAGCGCATAAATGGCCACAGCTTCGGCGAATGCGACAGAAAGAATTAGTATTGTGCGGATTTCGTTTCCGGCTTCCGGATTTCTACCGATTGCTTCCAAGGCACCTTTGCCAATGAGCCCAATGCCAATCCCCGGGCCGATTGCCCCGAGCCCGATTGCCAATGCTGTTGCTATGTCTTTTAGTTCTTCCGTGAGACTCACCTCCCCCCCAGTGAGATAGCTCTTTTGGAGCATCTCACGGGGTCCCGTCCCGTTTGATAATTTCATATCTAATGGGACTGGGACCTCAATGTGCTTTTTCCGTTGCTACCGATATAAATATTGCTGTCAGAACCGTAAACACCAGAGCCTGAATAAAGCCGACAAAAACCTCCAAGGCCAAAAAGGGAACAGGAAGAAGTAGCGGCACTAAAAATGCGATGACCACGAGTAAGACCTCACCTGCGAATATATTGCCAAAAAGCCTGAATGAAAATGAAATTATTTTTGAAAACTCCTGAATTGTTTCCAAGATTCCCAAAACCGCGTTCATTGGGTTTTTGAAATTGAAAAATTTTGACAGATAACCTTTTGCCCCCAGTTCTTTGATTCCGAAATACTGGGTTGCCCCGACTGAAATAAGAGCAAAGGCAAGAGTTGTAGAAAGGTCTGCATTGGGTCCCCTAAAAAGCGGGGCGTGATTAACCGTAATCGGCCCGACTACAGGCAAAAGGCCTATCCAGTTACCGATAAGAATCAGGAGAAAAAAAGTAAAAGTAAGAGGAAATAACTTTTCAGTGTATTTGCCCAAAATGCCATGAATGAAATTGTAAAAAGCTTCAGTTGCCATATAAATAATTGTGGGAATTTTCTTCGAGGAGCTTACCCAAAGAGCCATGAGGAGCAAAATTAAAGTCACAAAAAGTGTGGTAAAAAGTGAGTTTGTTATTGGAAAACCGCCAATATTGGCAATTGGCTCAGCGGCAACTGAGATGTGTAATTCTTTCATTTTTTGATTCTTCTTCCTATTTTTTGCGCGCGCCAGATACCAATCGGTACACCCATAATTATACCAATAATTATAAAAAGCGGGGTAGTGGAAAGTGTTTTATCAATAAACACTCCCACAATAAGCAAAACAACAGGTAAAGCTACAAGGGTAAAGGTGATACTTGTAGCTTCTTCAAATGCTCGCGCTAAATCTCGTATTTCTGTGCTTTTCATAAATACCTGAAAGTAATTCGAAGTTATTAAGCTATTTTAAGTTAAACTAGCTTATATTTCAACCGGATTGATAGAGTTTGCTTTCCCATCCTCGTCCAGTGTCGCAAAATAACCGAGTACCGTTACCTCCGGGTACTCATGTGTAATTATTTCTTTAATCTCAGAAATATCAGATGTGTGTTTTTCCAGCTCTGCTCGACTCCCAGACACTAAACTATTGCCGTACTTACCGCAATTTTGATGATTTATTATGTGCACTCCCTTTGTCCCGTGAAGTTTAATCGATAATTTTATTTGAGAGAGTAACGCATCTCTGTCCCCTGCGGCACCGGCAACAGCAATTCTATCGTGGTCTCCGTACAAACTCCGCTCCTCTATCCAATCAGCAATCAGCTTCTGGAACCTAAAGTCCATACAGGTAGCAACTGCTGCACTTATTTCATGATTTTCTTTACTCACAGCGGATATTTTATACCCTTGAGAATACAAAAAGCAACACAAAAGCCGGGATTAGTGCCAGATAAATAATAATTGCAGGTTTAGCAAAGTGGAGCCAATATAAACTCAGGTAATAATAAGGCTTATATGAGTGCTTAATTAGTACAAGCGCTGGCAATTTCTTTAACAAAGCTGATGCAACTCTAAAAACGTAAATAATTATTAAAGATGCCCAAACAACTGAGGTAACCAAACCAATATTTGAGCGGAGAAAACTCATTGTAATTAAGGCTGTAAAAATTAATTGTATAGTTTGAAGCGAAAATCCGGCTTTATTTTTGAAAAACGTGGAGTCAATAAATAAGTAGTTAATTATTATAAAAAGAACAATTAGGGCCGCTATCATATTAAACTACTAATAAAAACTTGAGCAAGCCAAACAAGAATAACTATGTTAACAATCAGATGAACCTGAAGTTGAATTTTTCCACTGATGTCGATAGCTGCAATACCGCTTGTGTCGGTTTTCATTTTCAGAGAAAAAACTAAAGGCATTGCAACAAGCACAGGAAAAATTAACCACACAGGAAAGGTTTTGTAATAAATTGCCGTCAAAAAGGCAACGGCCCCAAACACAATAGAAATATTTTTAAGCCACTCTGCCCTTTTTTTACCAACCAAAAGCGTAGTATTTTTGAGCCCGGCTTTGGCATCAGCCATATAATCTCTTAATTGATTGTACAATTGACCGTAAATTGAAAAGAGAATTACGCCTGCAGTCAAAATCCAAATCTCTTTTACCTCATAGCTGAAAGCGGTAAAACCCGAAACAAGAAGAAGCCCGGAAAGCATCAAAGAATGGGAAACGATATCGGTAACCGGGTAAGCTTTAAGGCGAACTTTGCGCCAGGAATATAGGTGCGACAAGAGAAGTGTAGTTAAGCCTACTCCAAAAGTAATTTTATTGGTGAGAGCAAATAGAAATAGGGCTACTAAAGCAAGGGCTCTGGCCACTGTGTATGCTTGGTCTCGGCTTATGCGACCCGCAGAAATGGGGTTTCGTTTTGCCTTTTTGGCATCTATTGCATCATCCTCCGCGTCTTCAATGTCATTTACCATGAAGGCATAGCTCACTGTTGCCATGTTGGCGAGGACAACAAAAATTAACTTGCTATCGAGTACCGCGCCATTGGCAGAGGCAATAATGGCGCCAAGGACGGTTAAGGGAACGGTAAAGGGCAAATGCTCCCGCCAGCGCGTAAGCTGCCTGAAAGACTTCATGGTCTATTATGGAGTGTTAAAATCCAAAAGGTCAACCTTACCATTTTCAATAATCATCAAGGTTCCTGTTTTGGGGTAATCCATCAGGTTTTGCTCTTCATACTTACCTGTAGTCAAAAGATACTTAAGCGCAGAAATGACTGCTCCATGAGTGCAGATCAAATATGTTAGGTCTTCTTTTGACTCAAGCTCAGCTACAAGCTTTTTCATGCGAAGCTTAAACCCGGCAAAAGAATTATCCATATATTCAATAAGGAGCGGGTATTTCTCAAATTTCTTCCCTGTAATACCCGAGACAATATCTGAAGTTTGAACACATCTTAGAAGCTCGGAGGTGAGGTTCCGGTTCGTTTGCACATTTTTTAAGTACTCCCCCAGTTTTTTTATTGCAGGAATTCCTTCGGGGAGAATTTTTCTGACATATTCTTTGTCGCCATAGTCAACGTCATTTTTGCTGTTTATAGTTTCGCCGTGGCGGAAGATGTAGTAGTTATTCCTCAATGATGTCAACAAAATTAATTTTTACGGGATTGACGGGTTTGGACTTCTCTCCACCCACACTTACTGTGGTTTCAGCTGTTGCGATTTTATCAATCACCTCCAAGCCTTCGGTGGCTTTACCAAAAATAATGTAATTTTTGGGCAAAGGGTAGTCAGCATGCATAAGAAAAAACTGACTACCATTGGTATTGGGGCCTGAGTTTGCCATGGCAATGGTCCCGCGAGTGTACTCACCCGTGAACGGTTCATCGTCAAAGCGATATCCCGGGCTCCCGTCTCCGTTGCCCGTCGGGTCCCCACCTTGAATCATGAAGCCATCAATCACTCTATGAAAAATTGTGTTGGCATAAAAATTGTTTCTTGCAAGATAAACAAAATTATTCACCGTAATTGGTGTCGTCAAGGCATTTAATTCAACGGTAATATCACCCTCGGTTGTGTGCAGCACAGCTTTATATTTTTTCGCCGTGTCGATTGTCATTTCAGGCTTTTGCAAGCTTGTTTCGCTATTCATATTTGTTTCTAGCTCCGCAGTCGGCTGTGGAGTTGGCTCTGCCGGCTTCCCGGCCTCTTCTTTAGGCTTTTGCCTAAACATCGTAAAAGCCACCAGAACAACAACTCCTACCGCGACTAGTGCATATATCATTCTATTCATATTAACATTAATTACTTATTATTTTCTTGTTATTGTATAGCTTACGGGATGATATAAAAACACCGCAGGAGCATCTTCCAACAAAAATCTTTGGAAGTCAAGATAAATTTTCTTTCTCTCCTCATGATTAAGCTCAACCCTTCCATCTTCAAGAAGTTTATCGTTTCTGGGATTTGAATATTTAGCAACATTAGTACTCGTTTGAGTGGTGTGCCAAACTGCATACTGGTCGGGGTCGCGTGGAACGTCGTAAATAGCTAAAAAAGCGTCGTACTGCTCGGGCAAAATAGAAGTTACGTGCAAGTCAGTCTTGACTTCAAGCTCATTCCAAAAGTTAACTATTTTTTCGGCTATAGGCAAAAGCGTCGGGCTAGTACTCAGGTTTATTTTAAGCTCGCCATTGAGCTCCTCGATAAGCTCCTTGGCGCGCTCAAGATCATAAGAATAATCTTTGATGAGGGGATTATATGCCCAGGATTCGGGCGATATCGGGCCAAGGGCGCGCGGGCCGCCGAAGGAGTCTTTATCAATTGCGTAGCTTAAAGCTTGCCGCAAGGGCTTATTTTCCGGTCCCTTAAAGACCTGGCTCTCGTTATTAAAAAACACTGCCACTATGCGGTCTTTCCTAACGGTACTTTCAACCTCCGAATTACTCCATGAATCAAAAGGTTTTGGGTCCAAGGCATCAACGATTGAATCAATTTGCCCCAACTGATAGGCAATTTTCGTTCCGTCTTCCGAAGGATAGAACCTTATAATCTTTTTTTCTCCCGAGCCGTTTGCGAGCACAAGCTCCTCAACGAAAGTCCCGTTAAGATACAAATTGACCACTTTCCACTCGCCTGTCCCAAGTAAGCCTTTTTTGAAAGTAGGCCTTGAGACTATTGTGGGAAAAGGCGAGAACGGTGAGCTTAACTTAAACTTAATAGTATAGGCATCCGGACGCTCAATTGTTGTGTCTTCAAAAGAATATTGAATGGAATTGGCTGTTACCTCAGAGCCATCGTGCCAAACCAGCCCTTTTTTAAGATAAAAGGTCCACTCTCGCCCGTTCCCCACCACCTCCCATTTTTCGGCTAGCGCGGGTACTACCACACCGTTCGTCTCTGTTTTAGTAAGACCTTCGCCCAACATTGAAAGAACCGAAAGCGGAAGTTCCTGTGTATTGTATCTGCCTGTAATGCCGATATATTCGGTTTTATTCACCAATAGCCGTGGCAGCATAAAACTGGCAAGCGAAAAAAACAAGAGTCCGAACACGATCCCCACAAAAAGAATTACTCTAAACCTTATCAAAAAAGCGGATAGGAATCGAAACCAATAGCGAAGACGGGTTTGCATAAAGCTTTCAAAAAATCAGCGATGCAAGCGAAACCGATATGAACAGAAAGGTGAGAACAAAAGTAAATTTAAAAATCACTCCTTCCAAGCCGCGCCTGGTTGAGCTTATGGACAAGCCACCCCAAACTCTGCCAAACCCGGTCCCTTTAACTTGAAGAAGGACTACTATAACCAACAGAACAGATATTACGATTTGAAAAACAAGAAGTATCGCCATCAGGGTATTATATAACACCGCTATTTGCGAATCCAATTTATAAGCGCGGTAAAGAACCAAATAAGTATTGAGAAAGCCAAATATGCCCAGGCTCCCCGCTCAAAATCGATGGCAGGGAAATCGAAAAATGTTGTACTAAAGCCCGAAAAATGAAAGCCCGTTACTTCAAACTCGGAGAGGGCCACGTCCACTATAAACAACGTAAGTGTATGGCCAACAATTCTAAACAGTCCAAGGGTAGCCAGATTTAGGGGTAGAAGAAGAATATTAATCAGAGGGCGAACGGAAAACATGGCAACCCCAAGCACAATTCCCGTAATGATAAAGCCTTCTGCCTGGTTTTGGAAAGTGAGCCCGCCGGCAACTTGCGCCGCAATATAAAGCCCTGCCAGCTCAACTAAAATTACCCTTAAAATTCTCTTCATAGTTCATTATAACTATAACGACTGCAATATTAAAATCAACAAAAGTGTTAAAATACTCTATATGAAAAGTATGGCAGACCAGAAAGCATCCAGATGGAAGCACCCTGGTGGAAAATTAAGGCGTATGGGCCCTTCTGCACTCTCAGAGAGAGAATTGCTGGCAATAATCCTGGGATCTGGTACAAACGGCAAATCGGCTCTTAAAATTTCAGATGAGATACTGGATACATATGCTAACTTACGAGGGCTTATGGGAGTGCCTCTCAAAGAGTTAATGAAAATTAAAGGCCTAAAGGAAGTTAAAGCAACCAAAATTGCCGCCATGTACGAAGCTAGCAGAAGAATATTAAAACACATCGAAAATGACACCTGACGAGTTCGAATCAAAAATACCAGTCTATAAAATCTCTGCCCAAAAGCAGCTTAATCGCCAAGTCCCTCCTGCAGCACACACTCCAATGTACATCTGGCATAAGTATTGGTCCAGAAAAACCTGGAATGTCATTGCTGAATTTGTAAAAACATATTGCCCTGAAAATGGAATCGTTTTTGATCCCTTTGCTGGTAGTGGGATAGTTGCAATGGAAGCTTTAAAAAATAAAAGACGGGCAATAGTCGCAGATATTTCCCCAATTGCTACAGAAATTACAAGGCTTACCATCAAGCCTGTTTCGGTTGAAAAGCTCCACGAAGTTTATAAAACAGTAGAAGGCAAAGTAAAAGACAAGATTCTAGATTTATACAAAACAAAGTGTAGAAAATGTGGCAATGAATTCCCGTTGACTTGTGCTATATGGAAACAAAAAAGGCAGTCTTCTGACAAGCCCATCTCGCGAGAGTGTATAGATATCCGGTATAAAGCATGCCCTAAATGTGGTGATAGAAAGGAAAAAGACAATCCTCCAAATTCCTTTGACTTTGAAAAACTAAAACAGATTGACGAGATGGAAATAAAAGAATGGTACCCAAAAAACAGGCTATATCACATTAACGGTAAACCATTCATGAAAAAAGAAAAATACGAATCTGTAGATGAATTATTTACTAAAAGAAATCTTCAGGCTCTTGCGTGGCTGATGGAAGCCATAGAGGAGGAAACAAATAGAGATTTAAGAGACTTTTTGAAGATTGCTTTTACTTCAATGGTCCATTTATGTACGACCATGTGCCCAATATCTGAGGGGGGTCATTTCACTCCTTATAGTTCGGCCTGGACCCAACAAAGTTATTGGTTCCCATCCGGGCCGTTCATGGAACAAAATGTTTGGCTTAAATTTGAAGGTTCAATGATTGGCAATCAAGGTTTGCTCAACGGAAAGAATGAGAGTAATAAGTACTTTAAAGATGTAAAATTCGCTCAATCTTTTGAAGAAGTTGTGAATGGTGAAGCTGACATTTTTATCTACACTGGTTCGTCTTTTGATCTTATTAAGCAAATGCGTAATGTATCTGGCAATTCTGGATGCGCGGATTATATTTTTACTGACCCACCATACGATTCTTCAATCCAATATGGGGAACTTGCCTACATGTGGATTTCCTGGCTTAAAAAAGATGAAGGGTACCTTGAAAAGATAGCGACAGATGAAGTTATACACAACAAACAGCAAGAAAAAAGTTTCGACACCTACCATTCCTTACTTTCTAGGAGCTTTGAAGAAATGTATTCAGTTTTGAAACCAGATGCCTATTTGACTGTCACATTTCATAACCCTACATTTAAAGTCAGAAACGCGACAATTCGGGCAGGGGTTATTGCAGGCTTTGAACTGCAAAAAATCCACCATCAGGAATTGGCACGAGCCTCTGCAAAATCGCTTTTACAACCATTTGGTTCCGCGCAAGGTGACTTTTACTTGCGATTTTTCAAGCCTCCACAGGACGAAAAATCGATAGAGCCTGAAGCAATAGATGAAGCTAGATTTGAAAAAATAGTAATAGACACAGCAACTCAAATTATTGCTGAGCGCGGCGAGCCCACACCGTATACAATTCTCATTAATGCGATTGACCCGGAACTTGCTAAAAGAGGATTTTTCTCTGAGCTAAAAACAGGATTAAACATTAATACTGTTCTTGAGTCGCGTTTAAACAACGAATTCACTCTAGTTAAAGCAAAATTAGGTGGAGCTGAGGGTGACCTTTGGTGGTTTAGTAATCCGTCAAATATTTCTCATCTTGAAAAAATACCCCTAAGCGAGCGCGTTGAACAAACAGTTTTGCGATTTCTTCAAAAGCAGGGAAGGTCTACTTTTACTGAAGTGTGGGATGCTGTTAGTAGAGAGTTTCCTAACTCACTCACTTCAGACCAAATGAGCATTAAAGATGCACTCAAAGCTTACGCGAAGCCTATCTCTGGAGGCAACTGGCTCATCAAACCAAATTCCAAACAAGGAGAGATAGAGCGAGACCACACAATTATTATTGCCACACTTGCCAAAATTGGAAAATCTCAAGGATATGATATATGGATTGGAAAAGTTGAGCAGTCTCACATAATTCCTGAGTCTATGAACGGAGGGAAAAAGTTAGGAGAACTTGTAACATACAAAAATATTAGATCACTTACAAACATACAAAACCCTGATACAGTAGAAGATATTGACTTACTTTGGATAAAAGATGACCAAATCGTTTGTGCATTCGAAATTGAATCTACTACTTCTATGACAAGTGGATTGCAAAGAGGGTCAAATATTGATAGTTCTGTACCAAAATTTCTAGTAATGCCTGAAGAAAGAGAGTCGCAATTATTTCAAAAAATGAAATCTCCGATGTTTATCGAACGCTTTCAAAACGACAGTTGGAAAGTTATATACTTTGGTGCTTTAACAGAAGAGTATATGAAGTCGAAAGGGAAAACTAATATATTTAAGTTAGAGAACAAAAAGGTCGTAGATAAGATGTCTCAAAAAACTTCTAAAAATCAACTTGATTTGTTCAATAATAAGTTGAAAAGTTAGGCTTCCCTAATCGCTTTACTTACAAGTTTATGATGGTAGCTTCTCGCAAAGCGGTGGGCTTCATCGCGCAGTCTTTGAACCAGTTTTTTTGCCGGACTTTCAGGGAGCTCAAACTCATGAAATTCGCCTTGGGTTTTCAAAATTAAAGTCTCCTCACGCTTGGCTAAGCCAACTACCGGCACTTCGTTGATCACCTCAAGTGCCGCCGAGAGCTGACCTTTACCACCGTCGACTATTATTAAATCCGGTTTTCCCCATGTTTCAAACCTGTGTTTCCTTTTAATTAGTACAGATTTTAAAGACCCTACATCATCACTTTTCTTTTTGTCTGAAACTTTATAGTGCCTGTAAAGAGTCTTATCCGGCTCCCCGTCAATAAAAGTCACCATGGATGCCGTGGGATAAGTGCCTGCCAAGTGGGCCACGTCAAAACATTCGATTCTGTTTAGGTTTTTTATTTCGAAAAATTGTACCAAAATCTTTTTTAAACTTATGAGCTCGTTCTCTCTAATATCCTCCAATAGGTTCGGGTTTTCAATATAGCCATCGTCAAGCTCCTCACGGGTGGTCGTGTAGCTTAGGGCTTCAAGTTTTCTTTTGACATGAGCAGCCTCTTCAAATTTTTCGAGTTTTGAATAATTTGTCATTTCAAGCTCTAACTGATTCATTATTAACTTGGATTTACCGGCTAAAATTGCGTTAACCCTTCGCACATTGAGCAAATAGTCTTTTCTTAGTTCCGGATTTTTAACAACCTCGCTTGGGCATGGATTGCAAAGCCCGATTTGACTGTAGACACACGGGCGTTTGCCGGGCTTGTGAGTACTGAACGGAAAAATTCTTCGCACAAGTTTTAATACCCGCTTGGGTGCATTACCGTTTATAAAAGGCCCATAAACATGTTTTAGCTTTTGCTTAGTTAACTCCCTTTGGCGCAAAAGTATTATGCGTGGTAACTCATCAGGAGTAATTCCAATATAGAGCGAGCTTTTGTCATCCCTCAGAGCAAAATTATATTTCGGCTCATATTTACGGACTAACTTAGCTTCAAGTAAAAGCGCCTCAAATTCGGAGGAAACAGGAATGTAATTTAGGAATTTTGCCGTGCTCACCATCTTGGCGGTTTTCGGTGCTAGTCCGCCAGCAAAATAAGAACGAACACGGTTTTTCAGGTTTTTGGCCTTGCCTACATAAATTACCCGCCTGTGGGCATCGCGAAAAAGATAAACACCGGACAGCTCCGGAGGTAGCTTCATTTTCTTCTCCTTATATAAATAACGACACCCGCTACACAAAAAACAACAGTTAAGCTGATTGCAATAACGTCCCTAGCTAGAGCAGGGTTTTTGTTGGTGGCAAACTCCTCGCGTGCATTTCCGACGTAAAGCTCGGCCGTTTCTGGCATCGAACTTCCCAAAAAGCCATAGGGGACAGTAAACTCAAGAATTCTTTTTTCATAAGGTAAAAGAGTTGTGAGATTGCTTTCATATTTTTTTGCACTGTCAAAAAAAAGTTCCACCTTCTGGTCATACAAGGCCGCGGGCCCGGGATTTTCAATTTCAGCCACAAGCACCAGTCCTTGAAAAGGTAGGCTCCCCCGCTGTGAGATTGAGATTGCCGGAATCGAGCTTGTATTTTGAGGCAACTCTCCCAGAGCAACGAATACATCCTTTTGAGGGTTAGCTCCCAATTTGTACGAGCCGGGGGGGATGGGGAGCTCGGGGCTCACGCCATGCATAACAAAGTTTATGTGCCGCATGTCGAGCTTTGTGAAATAGTCAACTCCGCCGGTTGTCTTGCCCCAAGTCGGGTCTACCGGTACCCAGAGGTCACGCTCGCTATCCCAATATTCGGGCCACGCATGAAGCACATCGGCAACAAGGGCTAAAGGTCTTAAACTCGTGTTGTCTGTATATGCATAACCATTCACTTCGCGGGCCGGTATTCCCTTCGCGCGCGCAAGAGCAATAAAAAGGTCAGTGAATTCGGTGCAAATCGATTCGGCAGGGTTTTCGAGCGCCGACAGAGCCCCTAACCTTTTGCTCCCCGTAGTGACTTTCTCATAGTTATAATTCAAGGTATTGACGACGTAATCATAAATTTCTTTCGGACTAGCCAAGCCATTGGCAATTTCTACAACCTTTGGATCTTCTACTTGCCAATATACACTTCCTTCAAGAGGGCTGTTTGATGCAAATTGCCTCCATGGAGACGCGAAAACCTGTACTACACCGATTGCGCGAACGTCGAGTCTCTCGCGTGCGTGAAGATTATAAACCGCGAGCCAATTGCCGTCAGGGTCCACTAATATGTTATCCGGTTTGGGGCTAACAGACTGATAGAAAATTTTTTGAAAAGAAGTATCCGGAGGGAGCGCAACTTCCATTTCAGTCGGAAGTGCCAGGGGGTTTTGAAGATGGTAGGTAAGATCAAAAGAGAATACCTGAAATTTACCAAACGCAGCACTTACGCCCAAAGTAACAACTGCCTTATCAAAATAATAAGTCGTAAATCCCCCCGTACCAAGTTCATTGTCAGGAGGCGGCGACATGTATGAATGCGCACCAAAACTGTTCGGAACCTTAAGCCTGATTAAGTAAGTATCGAATGTTTCTGTCGCGAGCTTGGGTATTGAAACTTCAGTTACATCTCCGGAAACTCTGACCACAGACGCATCCAAATACTCTATCGTAAAATTTTGCGAATTACCCTCTCCCACAATAGACTCGTCAAAAAGAACTTTAAGTTTTACTACATCACCTTTAGTGAGCTCGACCTCGAGTTCCCCATCTTCGGTAAAGGCACGCGCCTGACTAACTTCGGCGCCCTTCAAAGAAAGAGTGAAATCTGTAGCATGGACCTCGGTTGTTGCATTGGTAATGGAAATTTCCTGAGTGACTTTGGTTGCACTTCCGTCAACTTCATAAGTGGCCTCACCCGAAACCAAAAAGTCATCAGTGGCATATGCAATTTTTGGGGATAGTATCAGTAAAAAAAATACAGCAATAAATTTCTTCATGGCCTAGTTTACTACAAAGTGTGCTCGAGAAACTTTCCGGTGTGTGTTTTTGCATTTTTAATTTCATTTGGCTCCCCCTCAGCGACTACTCGCCCGCCAAGCTCCCCACCTTCGGGGCCCAGTTCAATTAGCCAATCAGCATTTTTAATGACATCTAAGTTGTGCTCTATGACAATTACCGTGTTGCCACGCTCGACCAGAATCTTCAAGACCGCAACCAACTTTTCCAGATCTGCAAAATGAAGACCGGTCGTTGGCTCGTCCAAAATATAAACCGTTTTTCCTGTAGCTTTTTTAGATAACTCAGTCGCAAGTTTAACTCGCTGGGCCTCGCCTCCCGAGAGAGTCGTTGCTGCTTGCCCAAGCTCCATGTAGTCAAGCCCGACGGCCTTCAAGGTCTCAAGCTTTGCAACTATATTTTTATAAACATGGAAAAACTCAAGTGCTTCCTCAACAGTCATTGCAAGAACCTCGGCTATACTTTTTCCTTTATATGTCACTTCCAAGGTCTGACTACCGTAGCGCGCACCGTGGCAAACTTCACAATCAACCCAAATGTCCGGCATAAACTGCATCTCAATTTTGATTTTGCCCTGGCCTTCACAGACTTCGCAGCGCCCACCTTTGACGTTAAAGCTGAATCTGCCTTTTTTAAAGCCCAAGGTTTTGGCTTCACGAGTAAGCGCAAATACATCGCGAATTAAATCAAACACTTTTGTATAAGTCGCGGGGTTACTTCTCGGGGTTCGCCCAATTGGCGCCTGATCAATAAGGACCACTTTATCTATTAATTCATCCCCTTCAATTCGTGTAAATTCACCCGCCTGCTCCCTGTGATATTTATTAAGAGATTTAGCGAGGGCGTGGTAAAGGGTCTCAACCACAAGGGTTGACTTGCCGGATCCAGAAACTCCAGTCACCGCTATGAACTTGCCCAAGGGGAAATGTACATCTATATTTTTAAGATTAAACTGACTTGCACCAAAAAGACCTAAGTTTCCGCCTCCGTTTTGGGAAACTTTAGGAAAGCGAATTACGCGCCTTCCAGATAAATACTTGCCGGTGAGAGACTCACCGCCTTTAATCTCCTCCAGAGTCCCTTGGGCAACCACACCACCACCGTGTTTACCAGCTCCCGGGCCAAAGTCAAAAACATAGTCGGCAGAGCTTATTACATCACGGTCATGCTCCACCACCACAACGGTATTCCCCAAATCTCTGAGCTTTTTTAATGTAGCAATCAAAAGTTCGTTATCCCGGGGATGAAGGCCAATAGTGGGCTCATCCAAGACATACAAAACTCCCGTAAGGCCTGAGCCAATTTGGCTGGCCAGGCGTATGCGAGCAGCCTCCCCTCCAGAAAGCGTATTAGCCGCGCGAGAGACAGTCAAATAGTCAAGCCCGACGTTAATGAGAAAATTAAGTCTGGCGATAATTTCTTTGAGTACCAGGCCTGCAATCTCACTCTCACGATTTGACAGGATTTTTCCGTCTTTTAGCTCCTTTGCCCAAACCAATGTGTCTTTCACAGCTATATCAGTAACCTCACTTATATTCTGGCCATTGATTGTGATACTCAAAGCTTCTTTTTTAAGCCTCGCTCCGTGGCAGTCCTCACAAACTACCTCGGTCATGTATTTTTCAATGCCACTTTTAATGTAGTCCGAGTCACTTGTGTGGTAGCGCCGCTCAAGCTCAGTCAAAACCCCCGGCCAGGCTTCAGTTATATAAGTCATCCTGCCAAAACGATTTGTGCCCTCTACCCGGTAAGTCTTGCCACTCGTTCCTTCCAACAAAATCTTTTTCTGATCTGGAGTATATTTTTTAATTGCCATATCCGGGTCAATGCCGTTTTCCTGTAGTGCCGCCAAAATGAGTCTCGAAAGCCAAGTATCGTGTTCAAAAGTGGAAGCATACGGAATTACACCGCCTTCAAGCACAGAAAGCTCAGGCGCAAGTACGCGAGCTGGATCCACTTTCAAGATTCTCCCCAGCCCTGCGCAAGTTGGGCAAGCTCCATGGGGAGAGTTGAAAGAGAAAGTTCTTGGCTCAAGCTCGGGAAGGCTGATGTTATCAACTGGACAAGCAAATTTTTCTGAAAAAAGGTGGTCCTCAAAAACTTTTGGGTATTCCGGCATTTCGAAGCCGCTATCAAATATCTTACTCACGACCGCCGAGCCATCCGAAAGCTTGAGAGCCTGCTCGATGCCGTCATTAACACGAGTGCTAAGGCTTTTGACAAATAGCTCATCTTTTAAGTCATTTGTCGAAGCTGAAATTCTGTCGATCACCACATCTATCGAGTGCTTATTGGTTTTGATTAACACGAAATCTTCATCCAAATCGTGAATTTCTCCATCTAACCGGACACGCCTGTAACCTTTGGACTTCAAGTTTGCAAAAAGCGCACTGAATTCCCCTTTTCTGTCTTTGATAATGGGAGCAAAGATCATAAACCTGGCTTGTTTTCCTGCCCCTCCCATAATTAAATCCATCACAGCACCTGCTATTTGCTCAGTAGTCTGGCTTGAAATTTCACGGCCACAAATCGGGCAATGCGGGTGACCCGCTCGCGCCCAGAGTAGCCGCAGATAGTCATAAATCTCAGTAACCGTTCCAACTGTCGAGCGCGGATTGTGAGAAGTAGTTTTTTGGTCAATGGAGATGGCGGGCGAGAGCCCTTCAATCAAGTCAACATCAGGTTTGCCCATAATCCCCAAAAATTGCCTGGCATAAGTGGACAGGGACTCAACGTAGCGTCTTTGCCCTTCGGCGTAAATCGTGTCAAAAGCTAAGGAACTTTTGCCACTACCCGAGACTCCAGTAAAAACAACCAGCTTGTTTTTGGGAATATCAATATCAATATTTTTGAGGTTATGCTGTCTAGCCCCCCGGACTTTAATATAATCCATACGACCTATCATTATACCAGATATTTGTTCGGGTTTTGTAAGTAGGTTGATTCGAATAATCTAACTTGAAGCAAAGGATTTTTCGAGTTTATTCACTTTTTCCCGCAATTCTTCAAACTCCTCCCTTGAGACTGATGTAGACTTTATCAGCTTTATTTTTCCATTAACAATTCTGTCGTTAACAGTAATCTTTTCATCTAAATCTTTCACCTGATCGCTTAAACCATCCACTTTCTTTTCTAGTTTATCAAGCCTGGCATTGCTTTCATCAAACATTTTTTGCATACCGGAAAGTATTGTGTCTACGGCTTCCATTAGCATAACTTCATTAACTAACTTAGAGTCTCCATTTCCTTTTGGCATTTGAAAATCAGTATATCATAATTCCAACTCCCTAACTTTATCCCTAATCTCAATTGCCAGCTCAAAAACTCATAACAATTTTTATTCTTCATCCAGGAGGCCCCATCTGCTCAGAACTTCATTCTTAAGCTGCCTAACTCTCTCGTGACCTATCCCATATCTCTGGCCAATTTCTTTTAAAGTTGTTTTGCTGGACGCGGCAGATAATTCATAATATTCCACAATAACATTGTAACTTCTTTCGTCAGTTGCTCTAAGATTTTCAAGGGCGTTATCATTATCAGCAAGATAACTAACCAATCTTCGCCACATTTCCCAGCGCCCAATTGGCAAATCCTCGGGAGGTAACTTTTCACCCACTATAAATCCATTCCTGAATTCATCCCATTGTATTCTATCTGTCTCAGCTCGTTTTACCCTCTCTAATTTATTCCGAAGTGCTTTAGCCCGATCGACATATCTGCTGGCAACTATGTCTGTGAATCCAAGATTCAACAATACTGCGTTTGAGCCATTCTGAACTGAATGATAAGAAATACCAAGTTCTTCTGCTATCTTAACCATTGAATTAGATTTAGACGAGAGAAACATAGCGTCGGCAACATCGATTTCTGGGAATTCATATTTTCTTAGTTCTGCTAGAAACAGCTTTTTTTCTGGATCTTTTAAAGCCTCAACAACAAACTTTCTTTTGTTTTCATGCTCTTCAGTTATTATCCCTTCGTCATAGTACACACTGTTTCTGTCTCTTTGAACTCTTATTTCGATACCCTTTTCAGACAATATTTTTTTTGCAGCTTGAGAAACATGCGTCGTCATAATAGAAGGGGGGACCTGAATAACCTCTAATTCTGGAGCCTGGTCAAGTATACGCTCTAAACTTGACTGACTGAGAAGTGGTGGTTTTGAAATATGAAGTATCCTTGTCTTCCTGTTTATTGCGGCCAAATCTTCAAGCTCTGATACCTGTAAATACCCCTTGCTTGCAAGATATCTATCATCAGGTTTGTCACTTTTGTCAATTTTAAGCCTGCTACGACGTCGTGGCTGACTATGAGTGGGACCGAAATCTTCTTGCGATTCTTCTGCGTGTTCGATGCCAAGTAAGTTCTCAACCTCACGTTTATTAGTTTGAACTTGTTTTCTAACAAATGCCAATATCGTATTGTCTCCTAAGTCTTTTTGAGGAGTTGTCAATAAGTCAGACAATTTTTGGTCTTGGTCAAGTTCATCCCAAAATGCTTTAATTGACCCATCCGAAGTCACAAAATCATAGACTCCTCTAACTGCTTTTAACATAATGTCATTTGCCTCATCGCCAAGTTCCGGTTCCAAAACCCTGCAAAGATTTTGGTAAAACTCAGATTCAGGTAATTGATAGTTTAAGTTGCGTTCAGTCGATGTCATTCTAATTCTCGTACTTTATCCCTAATTTCAATTGCCAACTCGAAGTTAAGAGCCTCGGCGGCGAGTTTCATCTCCCGCCTTAACTTTCTCGCCAGCCTTTTTTTGTCCATCGGGGTAAGAGCATCAAGTTCAATATCGGGAAGCCTTGCATAAGTAATATCCCGGTCCTCAAGGGCCAAACTGGCAGCTTCTACATCGCGGTCAACAAGTTTTTCGCGGATTGGCTTTTCAATCGGCGTTGGAACGATGCCAAGTTTTTTATTCATAGCAAGCTGATACTCTCGCCTGCGATCAACTTCGTCTAAAGCCCTCTTCATGGAGCCTGTGATACTGTCGGCATACAAAATCACTTTACCTTCAATGTGGCGCGCGGCACGGCCCATTGTCTGAATCAAGGTGACATCGCTTCGCAAAAAACCCTCTTTGTCGGCATCCAAAATCGCGACCAAAGAAACCTCTGGCAAATCAAGGCCTTCACGAAGCAAATTTATCCCCACCAAACAGTCATATTTGCCGCTTCTTAAGTCATCCAGAATGTCAGTTCTATCAAGAGTGTGCACATCCGAGTGCAGATAGGCTACATCAATACCCTGCTCTTTCAGGTATTCCGCCAGGTCCTCGGCAGTGCGCTTGGTCAAAGTAGTCACTAAAGTTCGCTGGCCTTTTAATTTTTTGAGTTTAATTTCTTCAATTACATCAGAAACTTGAGTTTTAATCGGGCGCACTTCCACCTCCGGGTCGGGAATCCCAGTTGGCCGTACAAGCTGCTCAACAATATTTTTCTTCCCGGACATAGTCTTTTCCCACTCTGCCGGTGTTGCCGAAGTCGCAATAAATCTCGGGATTCTACGCATAAATTCTTCAAAAGTTAATGGACGGTTGTCGTAGGCAGCAGGAAGCCTAAAGCCATAATCAATTAAAGTTTTCTTCCGTGACAAATCCCCCGCATACATGCCACGAACTTGGGGGAAAGAAATGTGCGACTCATCGGCTATGACGAGCCATTTATTTCCATAAGCCTCCTGAAAGTAGTCCAAGAGGCTGTGGGGGGCATCTCCGGGAGCACGGCCGTCAAAGTATCTGGAGTAATTTTCAATACCTTTGACATAGCCGATTTCCTCAATCATCTCAAGGTCATAAGTAACTTTTTGCTTTATTCTATTGGCCTCAAGAATCTTGCCCTGGCTCTCAAAAAACCCAACTCGCTCCGTGAGGTCAGAACGGATTTTTTCAAAAACCTGCTTGTTGTTTGTTGGATCTGTAATAAAGTGCTTAGAGGGAAAAAGCATAAAGGCGGTGGACAGCTTTTCAAGAAGCTTGCCCGAAATCGGATCAATTATATTCACAGTCTTAATTTTGCCTTCTGCAATCTCTAAGTCCACACCTTGATCCTGATAGGAAGGGAAAATTGAAATAGTGTCACCACGGACGCGAAAAGTGCCTCTATGGAAGCCAAACTCACCGCGCTCATATTGAAGGTCAACGAGCCTGTCAATTATTTGCTCACGGGTGATGCGCATTCCGGGGGCAAACTCAAAAACGAATTTGCCGTACTCTTTTGGTGAACCGATATTATAAATACAGCTGACCGAGGCTACAACTATCACATCTTTTCTGGTTAAAATATTTGCCGTTGCCTCAAGCCTGAGCTTATCTATTAGCTCATTTATATCTGAATCTTTTTCAATATACGTGTCTGTTGAGGGAATGTAGGCTTCTGGTTGATAGTAATCATAGTAGCTCACGAAATAGCTCACAGCATTTTCCGGGAAAAAATCCCTGAACTCCTGATAAAGCTGGGCGGCCAGAGTTTTGTTGTGAGAAATTATTAAAGTCGGCATCTGAAGCTTCTCGATAGTATTGGCAACCGTAAAAGTTTTTCCAGAACCGGTTACACCAAGAAGAACTTGATACTTCTCGTTATTTTTTACTCGCTCAACAAGTGCATCAACAGCTTTCTTCTGATCACGCACCGGCGAGAATCTTGATTTAATCTTGAATTTCCCCATGAAGCATCATTATACAATATTTGCTACTTGACACGTTCGGGTAATGTTAGTAGTATGATTTTACAAACAAAATACAAACATGGCACCCATACTTTACAGACGTCAGAGACAAATTGTTGATTTTATACAGCAATATATTCAAGCAAATAGTACAGCCCCAACACTTCGCCAAATCGCCGATGCCATCGGAGTATCTTCACTCGCCACAGTCCATGAGCACCTTGCATCTTTGCAATATAAAGGCATAATCAAGCGAAAATCCGGGAAAAACCGATCCATTGAATTGGTAGACAAAACTCTCGACTTTCATATGGAAAAGGCAGTAGAGGTTCCAATTCTTGGCTTCATTGCCGCAGGTAAACCAATTGAGCCATACACAGACCCGCATGCAAAAATATTTATTGGCCCGGCATTTATATCGAGTAAAAAACGTGTTTATGTACTTCAAGTCCGCGGGGAAAGTATGATCGAGGAGCAAATCCGCGACGGGGATTATGTTGTTGTTGAAGAAACCGAGGAAGCCAGAAACGGCCAGATAGTGGTGGCGCTTTTAGATAACGGCATGGCAACCTTAAAGCGCTTTTTCAAAGAAGCCACCAGAATCCGCCTTGAGCCAGCAAACGCTACAATGGCCCCGATTTTCGTCAAAAACGTCACCATTCAAGGTAAAGTCGTCGGGCTTATCCGAAAATACCACTCAACCTAGACTATCTTCTTCTGGTTCTCATAAGTGGAGCCAGTAAATTTCTACCAGTCATTGCCGTTGCCGGAGAAACACCCAATAGCGCGCAGATGGTTGGCGCAATATCGGCCAATATCCCAAAAGGAAGCATTTGAGCCTTACCAACAAAATCCTTCGAAACCGCGATAAAGGGAACCGGGTTATTGCTGTGCTCAGTGCTCACTTCCCCGTTATGCATAATCATTTCCTCGGCATTGCCGTGGTCGGCAGTAACAAGCATGACTCCTCCGTAAGCCAGAATAAAGCGGGACAGCTCCCCAATGCATGCGTCAACCGCTTCCACCGACTTTATTGCTGCAGAGAGGTTTCCGGTGTGCCCAACCATGTCGGCATTGGCGAAATTTACCAGGGCAAAGGAATAAACATGATCTTTAACAAGTCTTGTGTATACCGCGCGAGTTAATTCGTAGGCAGACATTTCTGGCTTTAAATCATACGTTGCCACTTTCGGGGAGGGAACTATAATCCTATCTTCACCCATATCAGCTCGCTCGTTTTGACCATTAAAATAGTAGGTTACAAATCTTTCCTTTTCGCTCTCTGCGGCCCGAAGCTGCCTCATGTTATTTAAGGCAACCACTCTACCTAGCGGCATTTTTACATTTTCAGGCGGAAAAGCAACTTTTGCTCCAAGCCCGCTAAGCTCACGGCTATACTCTGTCATCATTACAAAAAAAAGATTGGAGATTTTTGGCCCGCGCTTAAACACAATGGTGTCTTTTTTGGGAGGCTCGTGCTTATGCTCATATTCCACGGCGTATGGGTCAAATTCGCGTGCTTGACTGGCTTTCTCAAAATTATCCATTACAAAAGCTCGCGTAAGCTGCCGAGGTCTATCAATTCTGAAGTTAAAAAAAATAACTGAGTCGCTTGCTCCAATCACCGCTTTAGGCTTACCACTGGAATTAACTATTAGCGTGGGCTCTATAAACTCATCAGAAATCGAGTTCTCATACGAAAGTCTAATGGCTTCCTCCACGCTGGCAGATTTTTTGCCTTCACCTTTTGTAAGCGCGAAATAGGCTTTTTGGGTTCTGTCCCACCGAAGATCTCTATCCATCGCCCAATAGCGCCCCATAATGGATGCAATTTCTCCGATGCCTTCTTTTGCGAGAACCTCTTTAAGCTGGGAAACATAAGCCATGCTTGCGTTGGGCGGGGAATCTCTTCCGTCGGTGAATATATGAATAAAAAGGTTTTTGACTCTCTGGGTATGGGCAAGATGAATAAGAGCAAAAAGATGCTCGATGCTTGAATGCACTCCCCCTGGTCCTAGAAGACCCATAAAATGAAGCTTGGTGTTGTTTTTTGTACTATACCTGCAAGCGGCAAGTAGTGTTTCATTCTCAAAAAACGCGCTATCCGCTATGGACATGTTAATGCGAGCCAAATCCTGATAAACTATCCTTCCCGCTCCCAAGTTCAAGTGCCCCGTTTCTGTGTTTCCCACTTCACCACGAGGTAGCCCGACCGCTTCTCCGGAGGCTCTAAGCTGGGTATGCGGATAAGCCACCCAAAAACGATTGATGTTTGGAGTCTTTGCCTGGCTGATTGCGTTACCCGGCCCTGCGGGAGCCATCCCCCAGCCATCCAAAACCGTAAGGAGTACAAAGGGCTTTGAAATTACGGTCATTTAACTTAAAGTTAGCTCAATTTCGATGGAGCTGAGTCTATTGTATTTTACAACTCTCTCTCCGCGTGCCGGAGCTCCAAATTTTACATAGTCCGCACCAATTCCCACTGCAAACTCCGCAATAAAGGTGTCGTTGGTCTCTCCCGAGCGGTGAGATACTATTACTTTCCACCCAGCCGAGCGGGACATCTTAACTACATCCAGGGTTTCCGAAACCGTTCCGATCTGATTAGGTTTTACTAAAATGCCATTACATGCGCCCTCCGTTATCGCTTTTTGCACACGTTTAGGATTTGTAGCTAAAATGTCATCCCCCACTATTGTTACCTGATTCCCTAAAACCTGCTTTATCTTCTTCCACCCTTCCCAGCCATCCTCGTAAAGCGGATCCTCTAAAACTGCCAGGTGATACATGCTATTTATTTCTTTGTAGTACTCAATTAATAAGTCCTCATTCAAGGGAGCAGACTTGTCGCGAATTGTGTAGACGTTATTTTCATAAAAAGAATCAGCCGCCACATCCAACCCCAAAAATACATCCCGTCCCAATTGGTAACTGGTCTGGCGAATTGCCTCCACCAAAACCTCGAGAGCATCTGCGTTTGTAAATAAGTTGGGTGCATAGCCTCCCTCATCACCAACCGAGTGAATGGCGCCGCGGTGAGCTAAATTTTCACCAATCAAAAGATAAACCTCGACTCCCATCCTGAGCCCTTCTGAAAATTGTTTAGATGAAGCCGGAATAACGAAAAATTCCTGAAAATCAAGGTTGCCCGCCCCATGAAGCCCTCCGTTTATCATGTTAAAAAGCGGGGTTGGAGCGTGCATTCGCGCCTCAATGCCATGAGCTACCGCAAGTTTATTAATCCATTGATACAAGTGAAGCTTTTGAGCCATGGCACCGGCTTTACAGACCGCCATCGATACCGCCAGAATGCTATTAGCTCCAAGCCTTGACTTGTTTTCCGTTCCGTCAAGTTCAATCAATTTTTTATCAATCCCCAGCTGGTCAGTGGCATCAAAACCTGCAGTCGAAAGCGTAGGGCTAATTATCTGGTTAACGTTATTAACAGCTTTTAAGACGCCTTTACCGCGATAGCGTGAGGTGTCTTTGTCACGCAGCTCCAAGGCTTCATGCGAGCCGGTAGATGCTCCTGAGGGCACTGAAGCCACGGCCACGATTCCGCTATCCAGCTGGCAGGCAGCCTCAACCGTCGGCGTTGCTCTTGAGTCTAATATTTCTCTGGCCCAAACTCGTTGTATTCTTGGCATATTATTTGATTATATCTGCTTCAGTTCTGGCAATTACATCCCGAACTCGTTCAATCGCATCGGGGTTCACCGAAATACTTGTAATTCCATAGCGTACAAGCCGCTCAACCAAGTCCTCATAGGTCGACGGTGCCTGGCCGCAAATTGAACTACTAATCTTATATTTATTGCATATCCTTATAGTCCTTCGCAAGGCCCAACGAACAGCCTTTGCGCGCTCATCAAAAGCTTCAGCCACTTCAGCGTTGTCGCGGTCCGTCCCCAATATAAGCATTGTCAAGTCATTACTGCCGATTGAAACCCCGTCAATACCTACTTTTATGAAGTCCACTAGCTGAATCACATTAACCGGCAGCTCAACCATCATCCACAGTTTAAACGTAGAACTCTCAAAAAATCCCTCAGCGGCAATAAGCCTGCGAACTTTCGCAAGCTCCTCAGGCGAGCGGACATACGGAATCATCATCCACAGGTTGTCGTAATTTTCGCGGACCTTTTTGATGGCCTGAAGCTCCAGGTTGAAAACATCGGGGTGCGTTACATAGCGAAATGCTCCTCGAAAACCCATTAGGGGGTTGCTTTCCTCCGGCTCCCAAGCTTTGCCGCCGGGAAGTGCACGGTATTCATTGGTTTTGAAGTCAGTTGCCCGATAAACAACCGGTTTATTTTTGAAAGCCTCACAAAACTTGGTTAAGTCCCGGGCAAGTTTATCGATAAAATCCTGCTGTTTTTTTTGCTTTATGGCCTCTTTGGGGTGAATACCGATGTTGGCAATCATAAACTCGGCGCGAAGAAGTCCTACGCCATCTACGTGTCTTTTGGCAATTTCACGGACGCGGTCCGGCTCACCCAAATTAACATAAACCCGTGTCGCAGTTCTTACCTTTTTATATTTCTTTTTTCCGCCGGCTGGCGGATTAACTTCCTCTTTAACAACTTTCGCACCCATGTAAACTACTCCTTTGCCACCATCAACGGTTACTTTGTCGCCGTCTGAAAGCTTGGTTGTGGCTTCTTTGGTCCCAACCACACAAGGGACTCCAAGCTCGCGTGAGACTATTGCAGCGTGCGAAGTTAAGCCACCTTCGTTTGTAACAATTGCCACGGCTCGCTTCATTGCAGGCACATAATCAGGTGAGGTCATTGGGGCTACTAAAACATCCCCCTCGGTAACCTTTCCAATTTCTTTAGGAGACTTAAGAACTTTTACAGTACCGCTTCCAATCCCCGGGCTTGCCGCTGCCCCTCGAAGAATCGGGGCATCTGCCATTTTCATGCCTCCTTCAGCCATAGATTTTGTGGTTCTTCCAATAGTTGTAACCGGACGGGTTTGGGTAATAAAGATTTTCTTACCGTTCTTTGCCCATTCAATATCCTGAGGGAAATAATAATGAGCCTGAAGCTTGGCGGCTAACTTGGCAAGAGCCACCACCTCTTCATTTGAGATCTTTTGTTTGTCGCGGAGGCGTTGGGGGACCTCCCTTTCCTCGGTCTTTTCACCGGTACGAATTAACTGAACCCGTTGGTCGGAGATTTCCTTGGATAAAATCATAAAGGTTTCCTTTTGAACAACATAAGTGTCCGGGACTACCGAGCCTTGAACTATCATTTCACCCAGTCCCCACACTGCCTCTACTATGATTTTGTCTTTGTCGTTCGTTACCGGGTCAATTGAAAACATAACTCCCGAAACTTCAGCAGGAACCATCTCCTGAACTATTACTGATATTTTTACCCGCTCGTGCTTGATTTTATTCTCTTCGCGGTAAAAAATAGCACGGGCCGTAAATAACGAAGCCCAACAGGCTTTTACGTTTTCCAAAAGGTTTGCATCCCCACGGACGTTCAGGTAAGTTGCCTGCTGACCTGCAAACGAGGCTCCTGGCAAGTCCTCCGCGGTAGCGCTTGAGCGAACTGCAACAAGCGCTCTTTTAAATCTCCCGGAGAGCTTCTTGTAACCTTTTATAGTCTCATGGGCAACAAGCTCAGGCATTCGGCAGGACACAATTTTCTTCTGAATTTTTCGCGAAGCATTCTCAAGGCTTTCAGGGTTTTTTACATCAGTATCGGCCAAAACATCATACAGATATTTTTGAAGCTCATTTTCCTCAATGAATCGGTCATAACCCTCAACCGTAATCGCAAATCCGTTGGGGACAGGAAACCCGGCCTGAGTCATTTCTCCGAGGTTGGCACCTTTTCCGCCTACAATGGGGATATCGTGTTTATCAATTTCCTTAAAAAAAACTATGATAGGCCGGACAGCTGCCATACACATTCATATTACTTAGGATTAACTCTTATGACAAGGCCCGTCTGACGGGCCAAGAAGTGTTTAGACCAACTTTTCCTTAAAATAATCCACCCAGGGGATGGCAAGAGGATCTTCCTGGTAAAGCGCGCCAAGATACATTTGGACGTAGCTCCCAAGCTGAATCACTTCGAATACCTGCTTTAATTTATTATCTCCGACCATTTTATATTCGTAAGTGGCGACATTATTTTTTTCAACAACCTCTTTTGTTAAGGGGTACCTCTTTTGAATTCTCTCATGGTAAAGCCCGGAGCTAAAAAATATAAACAGCAATTTTGAAGTAACGTCATTAGGATTCTTCAGACCTTCCATCAAGTGATGATTAAGCTCGGGGATATCAAAGCTAGCAGAAAAACTTTTAGCAGACTCATTAAGCTGGTTTTTAACCACATGTACGGCTCCTGTTAGATGCTCGCTGGCAACCAGAATCGGCGTTTTACCGCGAATTATACCGGCCAATTCCTCTGCCTTTGTTTTAAGCTCCCCCTGTTCAACTTTCAAAAAATCAACTACTTCAAGAATTTCGTTATCGGTTTCGTTTATCGCTCCGCAATTTGATAGAGCACCAAAAATAGCACCAATTGAGTAGCCTACTGCAAGCCTTGGCTGATTTGACGGATTAAACTTGGGGTTTAGGATATAAACCGGGAGATTATTTGCTCTAGCTAAATCGATCAATTTCCCGCCGGCTGCAATGACAAAAACGGGCAACTTTTTCTCGATTGCCTGGTTTAAACACGATACTGTTTCTTCGGTATTTCCGGAATAACTTGATGCAATTATCAGAGTTTGACTGTCAACATAACTTGGCAAAGAATAATCGGTCAGCACGTCTATCGAAGCGGAAGATTTATCGGACGCATACGCTTTGACAACCCGCCCGCCCAAGGCGGAACCACCCATACCACATACCAAAACTCTTTTGAAATTCTTGAAGGTTACCGGAAGAGTAACTTTTCGTGACTCCTCCCACGCCTCCCAAAGCTGATCCGGCAAAAAGTTTACTGTATCCAAAACGTCTTTATTCAAATCCATGAATATTTACCCCCTGGCTCCAATCTATTTGTTTATATTTTTCCAAGATTCTTTTAACTTCCACCTTTAGCTTATCGTACTGCTCTTGCGTTCTTCCTTCAAACTTTATAGTTATATATGGTCCGTTCTGGCTTGCACGAATTATAAGCATCTCGTCTTTTGAGTCCGCACGAAAGCCGTCGATGTCAGTATATTCTGCGTCCGGGAAAAGGGCTTTAACATCCTTCGAAATCTCTTCGTCTATAAGTTTAAATTTAATATCGTCTGCCAAACCTAATTTTATTTCAGGACTTGATACATATTTTGGAAGCTCGTCTACTGCCTGCTTCAAAGTTTTGCCAGTTCGCTTTAAATACTGCAATAGTCTTAATGTCCCAAAAGCGCCATCATCATGACCATAAAAATTGTCCATAAAAAAGAAATGCCCGGACAATTCACCACCAAATGGTGCTCTTTCTTCTTTAACTTTGGCTTTAATAAAACTGTGGCCGGTCAGCCACAAAACCGGCTTACCTCCCGCTTCGGTAATTGCATCAGACGCGGTTTTGGAACAAAGTGCATTAAAAATAATTAGGCTGCCGGGCAAATAATGGAGGATATCTTTAGCAAACAAAGCCACAAGCACATCATTCCAGATTGGGTTACCCTCACCGTCCACAAAACCAACTCTGTCTCCGTCTGAGTCATATGCAAGGCCCAAATTGGCTTTTTCTTTTTTTACTCTTTCAGCTAAACGCTCCAAAACATCTTTTTCTGTTGGGTCTGGGGTTCCCAACGGGAAGGATGGATCTAATTCGGTATTTTGCTCGACTACATCACATCCAGCTTCTCTCAAAATTTCGGGCAAAAATTTACCAGTCGTGGCATTCAAGGAATCTACCACCACTTTAAGTCCCGAATCATGTATCCTTGCCCTCTTAAACAAATCTGCTTTGTATGCAGGAAACACATCATCCTCGCGATAATTTCCTTTCACCCCCCAGGTTTTAAATTCTCCTGACTCTACCAACACTTTTAATTCTTGAATTTCTTTGGTAATTAGAGTGTCAGAAAACCCAACACCGAGCTTGAGTCCATTAAATTCCTTCGGATTGTGTGAAGCGGTCACAATTGCTCCACCCTTGGAAAGATAATGGTATTGTGCAAAATACATAATTTGGGTAAGCGTTAAGCCAATATCTATAACGTCTATTCCTGATTCCAAAAGAGCGCTCACGAATGCCTTTTGGTAGACAGGAGAAGTCTCCCGAATATCCCGGCCAACTACACACTCCCTAATTTGTCTGCCATATAAAAATGTCGCGTAAGCTTTTCCTATTGTGTAATAAACATCTTCGTTTAATTGCTCACCGACGAGGCCTCGAATGTCGTAGCCTCGAAATATTGAGGGGTCGATTTTCGGTTCACTCATACCAGTTTTTCGATAATTAACATTTCAAGCATTAATTTTGTGTCCGTGTCGCTGGTTTTACTTTTATAATCAAGCTCAGCCAGTGAATCAATTGTATCGACAAGTCCAGCTTTTGTAAACTTACGGACTTGGCTTTCAAGTTTTGCCTGCCTCCAACTTGAGGCACTCATGCCTTTGGCCCCGTTCACTACCCAATACAAATCACGAAGTTGACGGGCTAACATTGCAACCACAAATTCTACAGCCTCTGTCGCAATCACTTTTTCAAAAAGTACTAAACTTTTTTTACTGTTACCCGGGTAAAAAGAGTCCACAAACTGCCAGACTAGTACAGGCAAATCAAAAGTCTCATACTTAGCGGTCTTGGGTAGTGCGTTTCTAAATAATGTCGGCACCTTCCCTTCGACAAAAACAAGAAGACTGCCTTCGTATTTGTCTGCGTTTTTAGATAACCACTTCAATTCCTCCGATTTTAGTTTCTTAATGCCATCTATCGAGTATAAAATATCAGTTGTGAAAAGGTTTGTGGAAACCAACTGTTCAGGCAGCGGTTTAGCAACCTGAATGGGAACCACATCCCAATTTTTTTTCTTCACCCCAGCAATTATCTGTGTATATCTGGCACGAGCTCGGGCAGTGTCGTCCCCTTGTAGTACAACTATCTTCATTTTTGTTTATAAGCAGCCAGGAAGCTTCTTAATTTATCATGAAAGCTTCCCTTGTGATGCCGGGTGTGGGGAAGTAGTGCGCCTGAGAAGTTTTTCGGGATATGCGCAAGCTCATGAAAGAGGACTTCAACTTGTTTGTGTTTCGGAAGCGGATCGAATTTTTCAGAGATTACCTCAATACAATAGCTTGCAGGTATGCCAAGAGTTTCCTGCCAAATCCTGCCCATGCCCCAGATCCTTGCATATGCCCTTGCAGTCGAATAGGTGGAGCGCACACAATAAACCTTGTCCAAGTCAATCCAGTTTAAGTCAACGCTTTTAACTAAATTTGTCAATTCTTTCTTTACGTCCTCGGCTTTTTCCCAGGAGACAGGTTTGTAGGCTCGTCTACGGCGCATGGTACGTCATTTTAACATGGCAATAAGCCACAGCAAGCGCGTCCGCGGCATTGTCAAAGTGAGTTTTCTTTTTGGCTTGACTTCTTATTGATGCGCCGAAAATTGAGCGCAAAGCTTGCTGCATCTGCTTTTTGTCAGAGCGACCATTGCCGGAAACAACCTTTTTTATAGTTCCCGGTGCGTACTCAACTATTGGAAGCTTAAAATCCGCCGCTGCCAAAAACATCACTCCCTGAGCCTGCCCTACGGCTATTGCAGTTTTTGCGTTCGCCGCAAAAAAGACTTTCTCAATTGCCATAACATCGGGCTCGCCACTCCGTATAATTTCCCGTACATGGTCATAAATCATACTCAGCCGCTCAGCGTGGGTGAAGCTTTTTTTGGTCTCAATAAGATCAAACTCAAGAGGTATAAGGCCGCGGCCGTTGGCCTCAAGTAATGAGTAGCCAGTAGTGGCAGTTCCCGGGTCAATTCCAAGGACAATCATGCTACATTCATCTTAGATGAAATCCTAAAAGAAGCAAGTTTGTTAGTTTTCTTTTATACTCACTTGATTTGTGAAAAGTATCACGTCCCCCTCAAGCATAATGACTGCATCAACCATATTTTTTGGCCTTTGTCCAAGATGTTTTTCAATAACTCCATAAATTCCAATCTCACGCTTAGACAAATTTCGAACTGACTCTTCGTCAGTATACATCCCGCTAACCATATTTTTAACGTGTTGATATGTGTAACCCAATTTTGAAGCCACTTCTTTATTGCTATAGCCATTTATTCTCAGCTCTAAGATTGCAGCTTGAGTAGAATTGAATGGATTAATTGGAGTTACAGTAAAAAATTTACCTTTTTCTTGCATTTTTAGGGCTTCGTCTTTTATCAGAAATTCTTTTTGAAGGCTTTTTCTTAGGCTTCTTAGGCTTTGTATCTTTCGCCGATTTTTTTGCCTCTTCATGGCGCCTTGCTCGAGTATAGATTTTTTCTATTTCGCGCTTACTCTTTTTGCGGATGTAATAAAGCTTTGCTTGCCTGACCCCGCTCTTGCCACGCCTTACAACATCAACTTTTTCAACCAAAGGAGAATAAAGCGGGAAAATCTGCTCAATTCCGATGCCAGCTTCACCCACTCTTCGAACTATAAAACTTTTGCCGTTATCTTTACCGCGAATGCCTATTACGGTGCCTTCAAAAACTTGACTGCGGCTGCCCTTTTCGTCTTGTGACTTGTTTGTCAAAAGAAGATGAACACGCACAACATCTCCAACTCCAAAAGTGGTTTCCTTATGTACTGCTTCTATTGCCATGAGGTGTATTATACTCAAAATCCTTCAGCTAAACAACTCGTTTATTGCGAAGCAACAAACTTGTTTATTGTGCTAGAGAGTTTTTCTTCCCAAGCCACACCAAAAGGTACTGCAATTTTGTCTCCCGAGCTGCCTTCAAAAATCAAACTCACATGCTGCTCCCCCGGGTGAGCCTTTAAAATTGTCTTCAACTTAACCAGCTTTTGGTTATCAACTCCTTTGGGAATAGTAATAAAAAAATTACCGTTACCGTTAAGTGCCGCTTGAGTTTCAACTACATCCACCAAAATCGATAATTGCTCATCTCTTTGATCAATTTTCCCTGTTAAAAGAACACCAGAGTATCTTGGCCAAATGTCGCGGGTCACGGCATAAAGCTTGGGGAAAATTACTACGTCAATGCTACCGGTTTCATCTTTAACTGTAACAAAAGCCATCTCAGCCGCAGACTTGCGGGTTACTACTTTTCTGAACTCCGTTACTACGCCAGCTATCTTGACCACACCGCCTTCAACCTCCTTAATATCGTCAACTCGATGGGTTCGATAAGTAATAAGCTCGCCCAAAACCTCTTCTATAGGCCGAGCTGAGAGTGAAAACCCCAAGAGCTCCTTTTCAAAGTTCTGGAGTTCATCTTCAGTAAATTCTTTGGTTCCAGAAATCTGGGCGACTTCAATAGAGTCTTCAGGCTCCACCTCGTCACCGTCAAAAAGCCCTTGCTGGCCATTGTCTACTCCTGGTTTCACTTTTTCCCTTATTTCCTCCATTACTTCCATGACAGAAGCTCGAGGGCCAAAAGGCAACATTGCTCCAACTTTAACAAGGCTCTCGAGAACTTTTTTGTTGACGCGGCGCGAGTCCACCCGGGCAAAAAAGTCCGCTAAAGACATAAATTTACCATTATCCCGTACTTCAAGAATTGCCTCAATTGCAGCCTTGCCAACGTTTTTAATTGCCGAAAGCCCAAATCGGATTGCTTTTTTATCCAAAGATTCCTCGTCGCCCACAATTTTAAACCCTACAGCGCTTTCGTTAATGTCCGGCGGCAAGATCTTAATGCCCATTCGTCTGCACTCACTAATGGCAGAGGTAATTTTATCCGCATCTCCGCTCTCGGCGGTCATCAAAGCAGCCATATACTCAACAGCATAATTCGCCTTCATGTACGCAGTTTGGTAAGCCACTATTCCGTAACTCGCGGCATGTGCTTTGTTAAAGCCGTAGGCTTGAAAAGGCTCAAAAAGCTTCCAAAGCATTTCGGCAAAATTCTTGGTTTGACCATTTGCAACTATCCCCGCTTCAAATTTTTCTTTTTGCGCGGCCATTTCCTCCGGAATTTTCTTTCCAACCGCTTTCCTGAATTTATCCGCTTCTTCCCAAGAGTAACCGGCCAAATCCAAAGCACAAAAAAGCAAATCGTCCTGGTAAACCAAAAGACCATAAGAGGCCCCCAAAAACTTCTCCATTCTTGGATCTAAAAATTTAACTTTGGAAGGGTTATGTTTTCGTTCAATATATTCTGGAATGGTTTGCATAGGACCAGGTCGATACAGGGCAACCATGGCCATTAGGTCTTCCACTCGCTCCGGCTTCAGCTCTATGAGCCACTTGGTCATTCCGGAGCTGGCAAGCTGAAAGACACCCATAGTTTCACCACGCCCAAGCATTTCATAAGTCTTTCTATCATCAAGTGGAATATTCCTTAAATCCACTCTTTTGCCATGGACTTCCTCGACTATATCCACACATGAGCCTAAAATTGACAGGTTTCTAATGCCTAAAACATCAAATTTAATAAGCCCAACATCCTCGCAGGCATGCATTTCATATTGGGTAATAATTTTGTCCCCCTTGGGATCCTTTTGAATCGGTGTGAAATCTGTTAACGTTGTAGGGGAAACAACAACACCAGCGGCATGAACAGATACGTGCCTGGCGCTCCCTTCAACTTGGTGCGCCAAGTCAAGAATTTTCTTAGTATCAGGGTCTCTTTCATACAATGTTTTAAGCTCCGGGCTTGTGTCCAGGGCTTTAGGCACGTCAATGGGAAAACCTTGTTTCGGCGGAGGAATTAGCTTCGAAATCCGGTCCCCCACAGCATACTCATATCCTAATACCCGGGCCACATCCCGTGCTGCGGCCCGCGCGAGCATGCGCCCAAAAGTACAAATCTGGGCAACCCTGTCATGGCCATATTTTTCACCAATATAATTAATTATTTCATCTCTTCTATTGTCAGAGACATCAAAATCGATGTCGGGTGGGCTTGGCCTGAAAGGATTTAAAAAGCGCTCAAAAGGCAAATAATATTTTAATGGGTCAACTGTCGTTATCCCCAAAACATAAGAGACCAAAGAGCCCGCGGCCGAACCTCTGGTGTTTGTTACAATCCCCTGGGAATTTGCCCAATTGACCATATCCATCATAATTAGAAAATAGGGCGCGTATCCTTTGTCACATATGATTTTAAGCTCATGCTCAAGGCGCTCTTTTTCTTCTTTACCTGCTTTGCCAAATTTTTCCTTAAGCCTCTCGTGTGCTGTTTTTCTTAAGTATTCATCATCAGCTAAACCTTGAGGGACTTCATATTTTGGAAAAAACCATTTGCCCAAAGTGCTAATTTCAAGGTTGCATTTATTTGCAATCTTGACTGTATTTTTGATGGCCTCGGGAATGTCGGGGAAAAGCCCGGCCATTTCTTCAGGAGACTTAACGTAATACTCAGGCGTATCAATAAAGCGGATTCTTTTTGTATCAGCCACATCTTTGCCGGTTGCCACACAAACAAGTGCATCCTGGGCATCGGCATCTTCTTTATTCAAATAATGAGCGTCATTGGTGGCAACAACGGCAATTCCAAGTTCCCCCGAAAGTTTCATAACTCCTTCGTTTATTTTTTTTTCATAAGCTACCATTTTTTCCTGCTCCTCACGGATTTCAGCAGATATTGAAGTACTAATGTGTTCATGATACTTGTGCCTTTGGACCTCAAGGTAATAATCGTCACCAAACACATCCACAAACCACTGGGCCGTTTTTTTTGCGCCATCATAGTCATTCTTAATAAAATGCGAGGCGAGCTCGCCGGCGGGGCATGCAGAAGTGCAAATTAGGCCTTTGGAGTATTTTGCCAGCGCATCATTACTTATTCTTGGCCTGTAGTAGTAACCTTCCAGATGCGCAATTGAGGTAATTTTCATCAGATTTTTGTAGCCTTCTTCATTTTTAGCCAAAAGAAGTAAATGAAAATTCTGAAACCTTTCTCCCTTTTCCGGCCGGATTTTGTGGTCCTCCCGGCAAGTGTAGGCTTCCATTCCCAGAATGGGTTTAACACCGTCTTTGTGGCACTGCTTATAAAATTCAATCGCTCCATACATTGCCCCATGGTCGGTAACGGCAACCGTATCCATGCCCATTTCTTTTATACGGGTTGTCAGCTTTTTGGTTTTAGTTAAGCCATCCAAAAGGCTGTATTCGGTGTGCAAATGAAGATGAACAAACTTACCTGCCATGGATATATGATATCAGGGTTTCCTTAATAAGTTCTATTTTTCCTTTGCCCTTCAACTCTTTTTGGACCATACCAATCAAGAAACCCAGGACTTGTTCCTTGCCCGCTTGGTAATCTTTTACCGCCTTGCCATTATCTAAGACAACTTTTTTAATTGCCTCTTCAACATCGGCTTGCGAAGCATAGTCTACATTTTGTAACTCCACTAACTTTTTAACTAGACCAGCCGGCTCCGCGAACTTTCCATCGAGGTTTTGATTTACCATTACACCCGCTATTTCTTTTTCGGAAATGTTGTACTGTTTTGCCAAAGCAAGGGCAGTCTCAAAATAATCTGCCCGAGCCCTTTCTTGCACCAGCACCTCTATGTAGTTGGCAGATAACCCAAGCTTTTGGTATTTACCTCTTTTCTGACTTGGTAGTTCTGGAAATTTAAATTTTAAATTTTTAATTTTTAATTCGCCAATTCTAATCGGTGGAATATCCGGCTCCGGAAAATATCTATAGTCCTGAGCTTCTTCTTTGCTTCTTTGAGAAAATGTGCGGTCCCTGTCCTCATCATAACCGCGCGTTTCTTGTTTAATTTTTTTGCCATCCTCCAAGAGCTCAGCTTGCCTTTTGATTTCGGCATCTAACGCTTTAGTCAAATACCTGAAAGAATTGATATTTTTTAGCTCAACCTTATAGTCTGGTAATTCGTTTACTCTTTTACTCTCTTGCTCTTTTACTCTTAGTGAGATATTTGCCTCAAGTCTCATGGAGCCCTTTTCCATGTCGGCCGTTGAAATTCCCAGGTACCGGACAGTTAGTTGAATCTCTTTTAAGAATTTAACAACCGCATCTACACTTCTAAAGTCCGGCTCGGTAACAAGCTCCACCAGTGGCACACCGCTTCTGTTGAAATCCACCAGTGAAACTTTCTTCCCGTTTAAATTGGTGTGAATCAGCTTTCCAGTATCCTCCTCCATATGGACCCTTTTAATCCGAATACTCTCATACTTACCGTTTATGCAAAACGGCAAATCATACTGACTAATCTGAAAACTCTTTGGCAAATCCGGATAAAAATAGTGCTTGCGGTCAAACTTACTAAACTCGGAAACCTCGCAATTCAGGGCCAGGCCAAACCTTATGCAATTTTCAATCGCCAATTTATTGGCCGCGGGAAGCGCCCCGGGAAGCCCTAAACATACCGGGCACACCTGAGTATTTGGAGAAACACCAAAGTGCTCAGCCGGGCAGCCACAAAACATTTTTGATTTGGTCGAGAGTTCAATATGGACCTCAAGCCCAATTATTGGTTCAAAGTTCATAATTTTCTACTTACAAAAAAAGCTATTAATCCAACAACTCCCAGCATTGTCATCGTGAGTGCCACTCCAAAAACTTCTGTAATAGTAGCGGAAAATATAACAGGCAACACTGTCGCCGCAGTTGTAATAAACCAAATGCTCCCGAAGACGCGCCCTAATTTATCTTTGGGTGTTGCAAGCTGCAAGTGAGTAAGCGTGGGAATAAGACTTCCAACGTAAGAAGCACCGGCTATAAAAAAACATACCACTGAAAGCGTTCTGCCTAACCAAAAGGGGAGTATTGGGGCAACTACACCAAGCAAAACCAATACCAAAGATAAACTGAAAAGTGAAATTTCAATAACCCGCCTTCGGGGAAACCCATGAGATATCGCTTTGGAAACAACCATCGTGGCAATCAAAGCCCCGACTGCACCGGGAAATACGATGGTTATCCCGGCAAGGCTTGGGCGCACTCGTACAATATTTTCAGCTAAAGCGGGAATTGTTACCAAGACAACTGATAGCGCAACCTGAAGGCCAATTAGAATAAAGAAAGGCAAAAACACCCTTCGCGTATCCTTGATAAACTGATAGCCCTCCAAAAGTTCTTGGAAAAACTTGACGATGCCTCCTGCGAAATCACGCGGGATGTGCTCGAGAGGGGGAAGCTTCGGGAGTAAACTAACCGAGCTTACGGCAACAAGAAGTAAAAGAGAGCTTAACACCAAACTGCTTCTAAGCCCTAAATATTCATAGGAAATACCCGCTAATAGGAACCCGAAAGCAAGGGATAATTGGACCGTCACAAAAAACAGGCTATTTGCAAAGGGTAAGATTTTCTTCTTAACCAGAATTGGGATGGACGCAGCCTCGGCAGGAATATAAAACTGGTTCGCAAGCGAATAAATAAAAACTATCCCATAAGCTAAGTAAATAAACCTGGAATATAAAAGCGAATAAACCGATATAATTACAGCTTGAAGCAGAAGAGTTACCACGAGTGCCCGTCTTTTATCCACCAAATCTGCGGTAACTGAGGCAATTGGGCCAAAAATTATGGCAGGGAGCGCGTATGCCAGCCAGACCAGAGAAGTCGCGATTGTCGAACCGGTTTTCTCAAACAGATAAATGAGCATCAAGAAACTCAAAGTGTTTACTACAACCTGGGAAATAATCTGTGAAACCCAAAGATGTGTGAATTTACGGTTACCTAAAAGTGTTACTATTTCTTTCATGATTGAGGCGTTTTTGTGTGATAATCCGTTTGCTTTTGAAACTTTTTGCCCAAAGAAAACAAAATATTCTCTTCGAATTTTCTACCCATCAACTGAATTCCCAGAGGAAGATTATTCTTAGTAAATCCGGTGGGTATGGCAAGCGATGGAATTCCCGTTAAATTGGCTGTTGCCGCAAAAATATCCGTCAAATACATTTCCAGTGGGTCGGCAGCCTTCTCGCCCAACTTAAACGGCGGGGTAGGAGCAACGGGTGCAAGTAAAACGTCCACGTCTTCAAAAACTTTATTTACTTCCTCAATTAAAACTGTGCGAACTTTCATGGCTTTATTGTAATACGCGTCATAATAACCGGAAGACAATACAAAAGTTCCAAGCATTATCCTTCGTTTAGCCTCCATTCCAAAAGTGCTTCTATCATTTCCATACCTGATGCCGTCGTATCTGCCCAAATTAGAACTGACCTCCGCCGGCTGGATTATGTAGTAAACCGATATAGCGTATTTAGTATTTGGCAAACTAACTTCAACTACACTATGACCGTTGTCTGTAAGCCAATTGGCAAAACTATCGATCGAACTTTTAACTTCATCGCTTATCCCCTGTTCTACGAACTCCTTGGGAATTCCCACCTTATATTTATTTTCACCGGTTAATTTTTGATATTTACGATCTATCAATGTGCTATCTTTCCCTTCCGGCCCGGAAGTTATAGCAAAAACTTTCTCGCTATCTTCTACAGAGTGGGTAATATGGCCCATTGTATCAAGTGAACTTGCCATCGCTACTACTCCATAGCGCGAGACCGCGCCGTATGTAGGTTTTAGGCCGGTTACGCCGCAATAGTTTGAAGGTAATCTAATAGACCCGCAAGTATCTGAGCCGGGGGATATTAAAGCCATATTGGCGGCAACAGCCACTGCCGAGCCACTTGAGCTTCCACCCGGTACATAGTCTTTGTTCCAGGGATTGCGGGTTACACCAAAATCGGAGTTCTCCCCGGAGCTCCCGTGTGCCCAAGCGTCACAATTGGTCTTCCCTACCAAGATCGCGCCAGCTGCCTCTAACCTCTCAAAAACCGTTGAAGAGTAAGCTGGAACGTAATTTTCCAATACTCGTGACGCGGCAGTGGTTCTTATGCCTTTTGTTAAGTACAGATCCTTCATTGCCAAAGGCACGCCAAGAAGTGGAAATTCCCCGAAAGCGTTGGGGTTATTGTTGATTACTTCTTGCATTTCCCTCGCCTTTTGATAAGCATAGTCATCAGTAATCGTAATAAAAGCATTTAAATCGTGATTCGCATTAATTCTTGCAAAATAGGCATCCAGCAATTCAACCAACGAGTATTCTTTATTTTTTAATGCAGTGTAAAGCTCATTTATGGTAAGCGGAGTTTTCATAGGTCCTTGTCAATTACTTGGGGTACAACAAACGCTCCATTGTGAGTTTTATCCGTACCAGATAACACCTCGTCATTTGTCAGAATTCTGGTTGCATCTACTTGGTCTTCTCGAAGCACATCTTCCAAACCAGTTGTTTGACTTGTGGGTGAAACATCGTCCGTACGGAGTTTTTTAAGTTCCTTGAAATAATTTATAACATCTGACAACTGATCCTTTAGAGTCGTGGTCTCCTTTTTAGAAAGTGTTAAGTTAGCAAGCCTAGAAAGGTGAAGAATCTCGTCGGTGGTGAGCCCGCTCATTAACGTATAATACCACAAGCCGTTAATTTTTAAATTTGGCATTCTGGGCAAGCTTCAAGACTGATAAAGTGTTGTGTACGCCTGTCTTTAGTAATAAAATACCTCAATGGCTGTTAGAAAAACTATTCAAATCGGTGACCCCAGGCTTAAAGCTCCTAATAAAGAAGCCAAAGATTTTTCGGCCCCAAAAATCAAGAAAGTCATCAAAGACTTAAAAGATACGATGATTAAAAACGATCTTATTGGGCTTGCTGCGCCCCAAATTGGTGAAAACTATAAAATCTTTGTAACTCAACCCAGAAAAACAAAAGCAAGACGCCTTCCTAAAGGAGATAAATTCCGGGTCTATATAAACCCAAAAATTACTTATTTTTCCAAAAAGCAAAATATTATTTACGAAGGCTGTGGCAGTGTTCTGAATGGAACATTATTTGGTCCCGTCAAAAGGCCAGAAGAGATAAAAGTTGTTGCTCGGGATGAAAACCAAAAAAAGTTTCAGGTTCATTGTAATGGAATACTTGCGCGAGTAATCCAGCATGAATATGACCACCTTGATGGTATTGAGTTCACGGAAAAAATCTATGATTACAAAAAATTAATGGCCAAAGATTTTTATATTAAAAATATCAGAAATTCAAAAGCGCAACTCTCCGCTTCAAATATTACTATCCGTGAGTATATAATACTCAATGGGAAAAATTGAGGAAGTTATTTACGAAAACTACAAAAAAGCAATCACCGAGGGTGATTACGACCAAGCCAAGCGCGCGGTTGAGCTTGGAAAAGTACTAAAAGAAAAAATTGATACCGAACAGTTTGTTGATTACGACTCGCTCAAAGTCCCCATAACTCAAATCATCGGAAAGCATTTCAACCCATTCCCCTATAAATACCATGAAATTCAGGGAGTTGTCGAGCTCACAACTGTCGTTATCACATTAACTGAGCAGGAAAATAAACTTTTTGGGCTTTTTAGCAGGAATGAAACAAAGGGCAAAAGCATAAAAGTTGTTACAAAACAACTTATAGCTCAACACATGTGGGGTAAAGAGTTTGTAGCCAATAGTCTGATTAGGATAAATATCTGGAGGTTGAGAAAGAAAATTGAACCAGATATTACATATCCGCAGCTCCTAATAAGTCTACCCGAGCGTGGCTATATCTTTTTGGGTAATAAAGTTGACTATTTTTAGAACTTGTGAAAATTTATATTCTACTTTGTAACCTTTTAGTTACGGCAAATTGGCCCCGAGTAAATCTCTTATTCATTGGCAAAAACGACTTTAGATCGTTAATTGGGAAATATTATTCCAAGTCAAACAAATTATAAATACTATATGCATCTTTTATTTTAGAATCAATCTCTCTATATAAGATTCAATATTAGCCTTAAAATGAGAGAATAAATTAGATTCGAGCTCAGAGTTTTCATCTTAAAAACCTTCAAATAGCACTCCGAAATGTAGATTGCCAGAAAAATCGATGGCATTAGTTTCCCGAATGATTGTCATTATCTATATTTATTATAAGACGTTAAACGCCAGATTGAGCCTAGTCATCACTAACGCCAATATATCGGCTTAAAGTATGAAAGTGTAATTCTATTGTCTCTGAAATTTAGCTCAAAATGATTGCTAATATTACTATCGGCTATATTATTATGGGATATAACTATGTCAACCAATTTATGACTCTTGTTTGACTAATTTTATAAAAAGAAGATTAATCGCAATTATATTGCTCTTGTAATTCGCTATTTATACGTTACAGAAATGCTACATCATCTGCTCAAGAGCCTTGATTCGCTCCTCAACTGGAGGGTGAGTATTAAATAAACTCGAAAAGGAGCTTCTGGCGTCGCCAATTTTATTCTTAAAGGGATTTTCAATATAAAGATGTGCCGTTGCTTTATTTGCTGCTTCAAGTGGCTCAGTGTCCATAGAGATCTTATTCAACGCGGAAATAAGCCCCGAAGGCTGACGCGTGATGGCAACCGACCCGGCATCCGCCGAAAACTCACGCCGTCTTGAAATGGCAAGTTTAATTAGCTGGCCAATAAAAGGGGATAATATGGCAAAAACCAAGCCAATTAACATAATTACCCCGGCGCCTTCTTTACGCCCGCGCCTACCTCCACCCCAAAAACTAGCTCGCAGTAAAAAATCTGCCAAGAGCGCCACGGTTCCGACTAAAACCGTAACAACAGACATAAGTAAGATATCGTAGTTTTTGACATGGATCAGCTCGTGGGCAACTACACCCTCAAGTTCTGTACGATTAAGCCGCGATATAAGCCCTGTAGTGGCTACAACCACTGCGTGCTCGGGGTTTCTGCCTGTTGCGAATGCGTTCATGGCTGTATCATCAATCACATAAAGCTTGGGCTTAGGGATGCCGGCTGCTATGGCCAAATTCTCGGCCACTGTGTAGAAATCAAATTCGCGTTTTCTATCCGCAGGCCGAGCCCCACTAATGCCAAGCACGATCTTGTCGCTAAAATAATAACTGCCAATACTCATTAAACCCGAGATTATAAAAGCAATTCCCACAATACCCAAGCCTCCGGCATCATAGCCCCAATAAGTACTCAACCCAGTTGCAATAAAATATGTGGCAGCGGTAATAAAGGCCACAAAAAGTGCCATTATCAAAAATGACTTTCGCTTGTTGGCAGCAGCCACCTCATAGATGTTTTGCACAGCTAATTATACTACTCTAGGTTTACCTTTGGAGTTTTGGTTTCCGAAGCACTAACTTCAACATGCTCGCCGCTCTCGGGAGTTATGAGCCCCTTTTGCTCTTCAAATTTAAACATGTTGGCTACAATGTTTGTGGGAAAAGTTGCACGCTTAACATTATAATCCGCGGTCAAATCAATCACCAAGCGCCTAGCATACATCACTTTATCTGAGGTGTCGCGAAGCTCATCCATGAGTTTACCCACAACGCTATCTGACTTAATTTCCGGGTTATCCTCCACCATAATCTGAAGCTTTGGCAAAACTGCTGCCAGCTGGCTCCCGGCATCGGCCATCTTTTGGACGTCATTTGATTTAACTGCTGAATCTATTTGCCTTCTGGCATCCGTCAGCATCTTAAATATCCCCTTCTCCTGCTTTAAGTAACCCTTTACTGAAGACTCCAAATTTGGAATCAAGTCTGCCTGGCGCTTAAGCTGGTTGCCGATTTCCTGAACTGCAGCCTTAATGCGGGCTTTGCTTGAAACAAAGAAGTTGTAAGTGGAAATTATCCATACAACTATTAAAACCAGAGGGACAAGAACTAAGAATGGCATACAACTTATTGTAGCACCTTTGTAAACTGGTGCAAGCAGAGCATGTGAATTAACATAATTCACACCGTTTGTTTATTTACAAAGCACATTGCAATTTGTTAAGTTGCTTTAGTAAATGGGACGCAAAATAGAGTTTGATACTTCTCGCCCTTCATATGACATATACAGACCGGAAGTGTTTGCTCAGATTATTAAAGCCACACATTTACCAGATGTAGACTCATTGGAAAAGTTAGTTGGTAAAAACAACACCGGACTTTCAACTCTTTTAGAAAGCCAAAGGCGCTATGCTGCTATTTTCCATATAATACCTGGACTTGATCAGATGGATGACTTTCAAACTGAAATTCGTTTGTCATCCAGATGTGAAATTCCTATTTCTGATATCTCAATATGGTATGGCATAAAAGAAAAAATTAAATTCGAATTTTATCCATGGGCACAACATGCTTCTAAGGGTGATGTCGATTCATATGACTTAGCACTTAAAAAAATGGAGGACTTTATTGACCTTAGATGGAACGGGAGTGTTTCAGGTCTACTTTACAGAGCTCTTAGATATCAAAAGTTGTTACCTAAAATTATTGCAAATGAACAACGATATAACCGGTTTACCGCATTTCCGGAAGGCATGGAAAGGATGATGCAAAAAAATATATTTGAGGATGATGAAAACGAAGAAGAGAGTATAAATACCTCCCTTGGTTTCTCAAAAAATTCTTATAGGTCAATTTTTGAAGGAATCCCTCTTAATTACATACCAAACATAATTGCAAGTCTGCCCAACCAGCTTTATATAGACATCAGCCTATGGAGACTAGGTTATCAAAATACTGACCTATCAGAAGAGGGGTTGTGTAATCAGATTCATCCTCTTGCCCAAAATCTTACGGTTGGACAAAAGATTGAATTTGTCAGAGATCATGCAAAAAAAGCTAAAAAATACTTAATAAAGGCAATAAGCCTTCAAGATTATGGTGGCTATCCAACTTTCGATTTCGTGGATCTAACGGGGAGGATAGTAAAACCTCTACCTTATTTTTATAAAAGTGGAATTATGATTAATACTGGGGGAATTCGTGAGAAGATTCTGCTTATCAGAAACGAGCTTAACGAACGGAATCCAAAGTTCAAAGCCTTAACAAAAAGACAGAGAGAAGTACTGCAACTCCTCTCCGAAACTGACGGGAGAGGTACTTTGGTTTATACTAACAAACAAGTGGCTGCCGTGTGGGGAATAAATGAAGCGGTTATTCAAATTTGCGCTCAAACTGCATTGAAACGTTTAAATACTAACTAATAACCAACAATTTTTCAAAGTCTGGCAAGCTTTTTGTATTTACAATATCCCCCTTTGTCGCCCAGCCGCGGCGGGCCATTGCAACTCCGTAGCGCATATTATCCATTCCGTCTTTGTGATGCGAGTCGGTTCCCAGGGTCAATTTCACACCAAGCTTAACTGCATCCCGGATTAAAAAGTCGGGCAAATCCAGCCTGTGAGGATCGGCGTTTATCTCAATCCATTTGCCATTTTTCAAGCAAAAATCAAAAATTTTCTCCCAATTAAGCTCCACCCCTTCCCGCTTTTCAAGAAGTCTCGCTGTCGGGTGGGCAAATATTTTAACCCTGGGATGGTCAAGCCCAGCGAGTACTCTTTTGGTCATCTCCTCGCGAGATTTTTTAAAACTCGAATGAATTGAGACCAAAGCAAAGTCAAGCATTTCTAACCCTTTATCGTCAACGGGGAGTCTACCGTCCGGCAGCATATCAATTTCTAAGCTATTAAACGCTTTTATTTCTTTCACGCGCTCGTTTACACGAATAACTTTCTCCTGCTTTCCTTTCAAAATATCCAGTATTTGTTGGTAATTATGACCTCTCTGACTGGGATTGTGTTCAGTAAAAGCGATATATTCATAATTAAGCTCTTTTGCTTTTTGCATAAGCTCCTCCATACTTGAAGCTCCAACATCATGGCTGGTTTCAATATCAAAACTACTGTGCATCTGCAGATCCCCTTTTATGTCTTTGAGGTCAACCAATTTTGGCAAGTTGTTTTTTAAAGCCGCCTCGATTTCTCCAGCTCCCTCCCGAAGCTCGGGCGGGATCCAAGCCATCCCAAGTTTCTTATAAAACTTTTCTTCATCGGCAACCGGGGTAAGTTTCCCTTTAACCTTTATACCGTGCTCACTAAGACTCATTCCTTGCTTGAGTGCATACTCACGAAGGGCAACGTTATGGTGCTTGGAGCCCGTAAAATGCTGCAGCAAGGCCCCATAAGTGGCGGGTGACTCAACTTTAAGGTCAGCCCGGACGTTCCCGGGCAAAAGAAGCGAGGCGGACTTCGCACCCCGGTTTATTACACGAATTTTGTTTGGATAGCCAGTAAACCTGTCTAAAACACTTTTGGAATCTTCGGAGGCAACAGAAAGGTCAACATCACCAACAGTTGGAGCGCTCCTGCGCAAACTGCCAAGCTTATCAATTAGCTTAACACCCTTACTCACACTCATCCATTCAATGATTTTATCGGCGTATTCTTCGGCGGTAGAAAGAAGCATCCTGGCTGGCGGTTTTTCCTTATATTCCGCAATTGCAGTCAAAATATCGCTCTGTGACTCTTCACCAAAGCCGGGAAGCTTTGCAATGTCTCCGGCCCCGGCATGTTTTTTGAGTACCTCCAGGGTGTTTTTGTCCGGCAAGTGAAGCTCCTCAGCAAGGCGGTAAGCTTTTTTTGGCCCAATGCCTTCTACGTCCAATAGAGCCAGCGCGGCCTTGGGAATGCCTCTCAACACTTTCTCAAAGTGCCTTGACTTCCCACTCCTAAAGATCTCGTTTAAATGCGCTGCAATACTTGTGCCAATCCCGGAAACATCATCCAGGTCTCCCTCATCAAAAATATCCTTTGCCTCGGTTCCCAAGTGCTCAATGGCATCCGCCGCGCGGTTATAAGCAATTATCCGAAACTTATTTTTGTTCTCGTTTTCTATCTGGTATGAAGCGGCAACGGCACGAAATAGCTCTGCAATCTCACCATTGGTCATATCTTTATGAATTTTCACTGAGTTATTATGGCAACCAAACTATTCATGCAGACAGTTCTTAAGCATAGCTTTTAATCTCCTCCAGCCTGCAGTACTTTTAAAATACTTCTCACATTCTAGAGCATCTTCTTTAGACTTAAAAGCCGAATAATATATTAATTCATAAGGAACATATGGTTTTGTCGCAGCATTTTCACCTTTATTATGGCTTTTCAATCTTACTTTTAAATCGGGAGTGTATCCAAGATATAATTTGTCGTTCTTAAAACTCCGAAGAATATAGAAGTAATACATTGTGGCGGGCTACAATTCAGGCTCGCTACGTTCACAAGCCTCGCGAGCTGAATGTAGCGGGACCGACGGGGCTCGAACCCGCAACCTCTGCCGTGACAGGGCAGCACTCTGACCAATTGAGCTACGGTCCCAGACTAAGCGATTATATAACAGAAAGAGATTGTACTCAATGCTGCTATAATAAACGTCATGCGGCGTGCAGTTGCTGTAGTAATAAAAGACAAAAAAGAGAGAGTGCTTCTGACCCAAAGAGGGAGAATTGCCAGAGATGAATTTGGTAAATGGGAAAACTGCGGTGGCGCAGTTGACGAAGGCGAAACCGAAGAGGAAGCCATAAAAAGAGAAGTCAGGGAAGAATTGGGCTGTGGCCTGGAAATCAAGAATGTCTTGTATAAGGATAAGTTTAAAACAGACAGCGGAACTAACTGGCAAGTAATTATTTTTGAAGGCAAGCTAATCGGCGAGCCTAAACCTCAAAATAAAGATGAAAACGCAGCCGTTAAATGGTTCAAAAAAGAGGAGCTTAAAAACGTAAATTTAGCAACCTATACTAGACAAGATTTTATTAGGTTTGGCTGGATTAACAAGTAGCTTACTTCTTGAAGAAACTTGAAAGGTAGTGTTTGTAAAGGCTGCCCATTGTGACTATGCCTACTAACTTGCCGTGATCAACCACCGGCAGACGGCGGATGTTGTTTATAATCATAAGGGAGCAGGCGACCAGGACGTGCCTGCCAGGCTCAATTGTGATTACATTTTTGGTCATAATATGCTTTGCAGTCAACTTACCAATATTCTCTGCCTCATGCTCAATACGCTCAAAATTTTTGTAATATTCAATATTTTTGTAGAATTTTTTCTCACTTGGGAAAAGCTTGTAAAGAAGATCTTTCTCCGAAATTACACCAACTAATTTCCCCTCCTTATTGACGACAGTAATCCCGCTAATTTTCTTTGTAGCTAAGAGTTTTACAATTGTCTGAAAATCGGCACTATCATTTACAGTGAAGACCCGCTTAAACATTACATCCCGAACCAACATAGTAAATTATACACATTAATAGAAATATTTCAAAGCAGGTTTTGAATTTTTCACATTAGTTTTCACCGCTCAAATGTTAACTTGGATGCAAAGTTTACTCAAAATTGAGCTTAATTCCCCTTGACTTTTGAGCATACTTAATATAAATTCATTCAGCTTAACTTTAGAGAGCCTGCTACTCCAAAGTTCATTTCCGAAGGGTGGTGAGCAAACATTAAAAATTTACTTAAAAGTTTAAAATTGCACGAATCTACCATAAGCACAGTCTTGGGATTTTTAGTTATAGTAGTGGTTGGTCTTCTTGTTGTTAATTACTTTAGAAATCTGGACTCAGGGGAGACTTTCCCCACATCAGCAACTACCGAAGAAGGAAACGATCAAGAAACCTATACTGTGGCAGCAGGAGACTCACTCTGGACAATATCCGAAAAGGTATATGGTACCGGATACAATTGGGTAGATATAAGAGACGCCAATGACATTCAAAACCCGAATGACGTAGAAGAAGGGCAAGTTCTTATTATTCCCGAACTTGAGGACCAAGGTGCTGAGCTTGCTGAAGCGGTGGTCACAAGTACACCCTCACCGGCGCCGACTATCTCACCAACTCCCAGTCCAACAGCCTCACCAAAAGGTGAAATTGCATCAGTTGAAACTATCAACCAAATGCCCGAAGCAAACGCAGGCGGCAGCTACACTGTTGTGAAGGGTGACAATCTTTGGAATATCGCAGTTGCGGCATACGGAGATGGATTCAGGTGGGTCGACATAGCTCGCGCAAATCACTTGGCTAATCCACAAGTAATCCACGCAGGAAACGTTCTGACCATACCCGCTTGAGTTTGATATAATAAGCTACTTGCGGGTATAAGAACATTTTGCTGGCGCAAAATAACCTTGAATCCGCTCATTGCATTTGCGGGTATAGTTGAATGGCCCAACACCACCTTCCCAAGGTGGGGATAGGGGTTCGATTCCCCTTACCCGCTCACAGGAAGGCGCACTTTGTTGTGCCAAAGTAGCTCAGTTGGTAAGCATAGCTTGGCCACCTGCGCTAATTTGTAAGATGCCAAAGTAGCTCAGTTGGTAGAGCAATCCCTTCGTAAGGGAAAGGTCGTGGGTTCGACTCCCACCTTTGGCTCCATGGCATACCGAATTTCTAGGCTAAAAAGACTTGAGGAAAAGCGGGCTGTCAGCTCGACTGTCAAATATATCGTTCTCACGGTTATAGTAATTTTTGTGCTTTTGAACTTTGGCTTGCCGGCACTTTCCAAGCTCACCGTGGTTATTGCAGATTTGGTCGGCCAAGAAAACTCGGATGACGATTCAAATTCCCCTCCACCTCCGCCTCCAAACATAAAAAGCCTTCCTGCCTTCACGAAAGACAGCTCAATAAGAGTCGAGGGGACCACGAGACCCGGATTCACGGTCTCAATTTTTTTCAATGACGAAAAAGTCGAGGTTTTGGCCAACGCAAGCGGCGAGTTTACCAGCTCATTCGACTTAAGTAAGGGCGAGAACACGGTTTCCGCATTCGTCACTAACAACGACGGGCAAGACAGTTCAAAAACCCAGACATTTACTGTCAATTTTGACAGCGACCCTCCCAAGCTTGAGATTATTACACCAACCAACGGGCAGCAATTCACAGGCCGCACTAAGCAAACCGAAATTCAAGCTCAAACCGAGGCTGAAGCACACGCAACTGTGAATGACAGAATTGCAATAGTGCGCGGGGACGGCAAGTTTGATTTTCCGGTAACACTAAACGAGGGAGAAAACATTTTTAAGATAAAATCAACCGATCAGGCGGGAAACACAACCGAGCTTGAATTAAAGCTTAACTACACGCCTTGACCCGTTTTACGGGTCCTTGAGATTATCGCTAGAATTACAAGCCAAATAATCACCCAAGGGTAGAAAAGGGTATTGCTAAATTGAGAATGAACAAGTACCGCCAGCGCTGAGGCGTTGAAAAGGTCTCCATATATATTTCCCGCTGTTAGTTTGGCAATTTGACCCAGCAAATTAAAAACAACCAAAAGTCCTAAAACTCCGGTAGTTGCAAGAATAAGTAAAAAGCTATTATCAAGCCCATAGCAGGAGTTTTTCTGTGCCGAAATATCTATACTCAGCCTCGCTTTTGCTTTACAAACATTATTGTATCCGACTCCGAAAACCGGAGAGCTTAAGATAATCTCAAAACTTTCTTGATAGTTTTGTATTTTTTGAGAAATTGAGCTTACACGGGACAGTTTCACCCCCTCCCCACCCGGGGTCCGGGGAAGTAAAACCACAATGACTGCAAAAGCAAAAACAAGAATCAATAGAAACTTCTTATTTCTATTCCAAAGAAGAACAAACAGGCCAATAATAAGAGCTAAAAAACTCGCACGCGAGTATGTGAACCCAAGTGTTATAAGCAAAAACACGACACTCAAAACAGCCCGCTTGGTCCTAGAAAGAAGAAAGTATGAAGTTGCTGTAAGTATACCCAGCACAAGTACTATGCCAGTAAAAGCGGGATCCATGAATGTCGAAGTAAGGCGAAAATAGTGGTCATCCCAGCCCACTGCCTTTAAGCTTGTCAAGTCCGGAAAAAGAAAATATTGTACCCAGCCGAAAAGCGCCACAGACCCGCCAACCACCAACAAGGATTGTAAACAAAGTCCTCTTTTGGCTTTTGAAATTGGCCTATTTAACCAAAACAGCAAAAAAACCAAGTAAACCGTAAGACGAAATACATAAAACAAGCCATGAATGTCAAAATTGCTTGTAAAAACTGATAATAAAAGACTAAAAGCTAAAACAACAATGATAGGAAGCAATAACCTAAAAATACTCTTGACTCTATATACTATATGCATGAAAATCACTGTGAAAAGTATCAAGGCGTCGATGGGGTGGGGTCTAAAACCTAAACCCAATAAATTCTGTGTATATATTCCAGGCAATTGACCTAGAGGAAAAATCGCCAAGATCAGGAGCAGTAAATAGTCAATTATTCGAGCTCTTGTTTTACCCATAGCTTAGTCCATGCCAAAAATGAGTGAAAGCTCATGAGGGTAGCAAAAACAAATCCATGAACCCCGTCTTTATATCCACTTTTGACAATAAAATTAATAATAAATTTTAACAGTGGCATAAAAATTATCTTTGTCAAACCAGACTTTTTGCCTTCTTCTTGATTACTTTCAGTATGAAGCGTAGAGTAACGATTAATCTTACCCAAGACCTCTGAAAGTGACTCGGAAGGGGAGTGGAGAAGGGGTGAGTGCATTTTGGAAACTCTTCCGGCTACCTTCCAGGTCTCATGAACACGGCGTCTCCAACGGCCTTTGCCGGCGCGGGCTAACCTAAGTAACCAAGTCTCTCCCCACTCCCCACCTACCATCTTCTTACCCATAAATATATCCTGCCGCTTAATTAAATAGCCTTCAGCTTTGGGATTTTTGAACTCAGAATTTATTTCGTTTATCAAATCTACCGGCACCCTCTCATCCGCATCAATGAAAAGCACCCACTCGCCCCTAGCCTTTCTGAGGCCAAAATTGCGCTGTGAGGCAAAATCATCACCTAAATTTCTTATATAAACTCTGGCGCCAAACTCCTTGGCCAGAACTCTTGTATTGTCTGTGGAATTATCGTCAATAACGATTATTTCATTACACCAACTGAGGCTCTCCAAACACCCTGAAATTCTTTCTTCTTCGTTTTTGGTAAGTACTATTGCACTAATCATGTCTTTTGCTTTAATGCTCTGGTCACAAACCAAATTTCCAAAGGCAAGCCAACTATCGCCCCGATAAGCGGAGCCCAAACAGTGCCTGTAAGGCCGTAATTTAAAGTAAGAGGCACAATAGTCACTCCAAGCCCCAATATACTTACCAAAGTGACAAAAGTAATATATTTTTGCTTTTCAAGCGCAAGAAGAAGTGAGTTCATAGAGTTAGTCACCGCCTGAATCACCCCAAAGACGCTCAGTACGCGAACCAAGGGTACTGCTGGAAGCCACTGCTCCCCCAAAAAGATCTTTATTAGGTCTTCCCCGAAAACAAACAGAGTTAGGCCCAGAAGTGTCGCAACAGATACAATCACCACGGTAATCTTAATAAAGACTTGGCGGAGTCTGTGGGAGTCTATAGAAAGCTTGACATATGTCGGGAACATTACCCTGCCAAAAACATCTGTCACCTCGGAAATCGGCATGGAGCAAATTTTATAGGCTACTTGGTAAATCCCAAGCGAAGTCTCTCCTAAAAATCTCCCCACTACTCCGTCGTCGCCTTGCCTGAAGAGAAATTGGAAAAAACCTGCCCCAGTCACCCATTTGCCCTTCGAAAGTATTTCCCGGAGTTTGACGGAATTAAACTCAAGACTGGGCCTGGGACTTACAAACACAAATGACATGACTAATTCCAAAAGTGCACCTGCGATCAAGCCCCAGACTATCCCAACCGAGGACTGTGTCACTAAGGAAACTAAAACCGCCACACCTGAATCGACTGCGAAAACGACAAAACGGAACCAAAACTCTGTTCCAAAACGAAGCTCTTTTTGAAAACGCACTATTGCCGGGTTAATAAACCCTCTTATCAAAGAGACGAGACTAATGAGATATACCAAATTTCTCGACTCGGGAGAATTGAAAAAGCTGGATGCAAACGGCGCAAGAACAACCAGAATCAAGGAAATCAGGCACCCACGCAAAATCGACACCACCCATGCGGTGTTGAGATACTCATTTATGCCCTTTTTCTTCTGGACTAGTACTACATTTATGCCAGTTTCCATGAGTATTTCTAAAAAAGTAATCGTAAGTGAAGCTATACCAAATATCCCAAACTGCGCAGGGGACAAAATTCGAGCTAGAACTATGGTCCTTACAAAGGCTATAAAGCGCGTTAACGCACGAAAAGCTCCTACCCAGGTCACTCCCCAGAGAGTCTTTCTAAAGTAACCCATAAGCTATTGTACTACGCTAGCTACTCACAGTATGAAGTCTTCGATGTCTTCGAAGGGGTGTCACAAAGCCTGAGGCAAACCCCGCAATCACGGACAAGTCAGTAATTATTTGCACCACCGGAACGAGCATTAAGGCCATCTGGTCGGTAACTTCTTCACGCTTGCCCCACAAGGAGCCAAAAACATAAACGGTAAAACCAAGGGTAGTAATATAGAGGAAAAACAAACTGTAAAAAGACAGACCGAAACACAACATGCCCAATGCCCACTTAAGGTAAACCGCCGGAATATTGGTGTTTACCGTCGCCAAACTCTCGCATGGGTGTCGCCAGGTACCGGTTTGAGAAATCCCTGCGGTGTAGCTAAAAATCTTTCTCGCACTTTCTCCAAAGGTCTTCGGAGCATGCCAATAAACCAATGCCTCCGGAACACGCTCAATTCTTATACCCTTTTGCAAAAGTTTATAATTAAAGAGATTATCCTCTCCAGACCACTGCAAGTCTTCGGAATAGCCATGAAGATCTTTCCAAATCTTTTTCCTAATCGCCATAGAGCGGCCTGTTGGCATATAACTTCTCGGATCTAACATCTTTGAAGTGACTCCGATAAATGGGCTGACTGCCCGGGCCACTGCGGTTTTAGCGACTATTCTGTAAAAGCCGGCAGACACGCCAACTTCTTGGTCCTTGAGGGGTCTAACGAGCCTTTTGAGCCAGTGCTTGTGCGCCACACAACTGCCGTCAATTTGGGCAATTATGGGAAAGCGAGCCTCTTCAATGCCAAAATTTCTGCCCTGAGCTTTGTTTAATTTCTCGCTTAATGCTCTGAAGTCTTCGTGCTTTGCTTCATAATCTTCGAGTACTGCTAAAGTATTGTCCTTAGAACCGCCGTCAACCACAATTATTTCATCGGGCTTCCTGGACTGGTGCAAAATCGAGTCCACCAGCTCGCGGATTGTATCTTCGTTATTGAGTACGGTTGCTACAACGGTTACTTTCATTTCTCTCCCAAATTAGACAATTATACTATGAACCTGGGTTAAGATTCAAAAAACTGCAAGAATTAGCCAAAGATTATTTTGTTATACTGAAATTGTGAAGAAATCTTTAGTTTATGGCTTAAAAGCACTATCACTTTCATGGAAAGCTAATGGGATTTACTCAATAATTGCAATTGTCGGTGCAGTTTATGACAGCACTCTCTACCCTTTTATCCAAGTTTTTCTCCTGGCAAGGGCTTTAGATTTATTTTCCAGTGACCAACCAGTTACACTTTCTGATTTAAATTGGATAATAATAAGCTATCTTGTAGCTTCAGTTATTAAGCTCACATTAAAAAGCATTACAGATGTTAAAGAGGCATATTTACAGGTCAGATTCGAGGGCTACCTTGATTTACAGGTCAGTAAAAAACTGACAGAGCTAGACCCGGCTACTTTTGAAAATCCCGAATTCCAAAACTTATTGGCTCAAATCGAAGGAGTTACAGGCTCCCTCCAAGCCCATTTCATGCGCTTTATCGGGCTTATTAACGCGGTGTTCAAGTTTGCAACTGCCGCCATTGTTGTTTCGGTAACATTCCCTTTATTTGCCCCAATCATTTTAATCGCTACAATCCCTATTTACATTGTTTACGACAGGTTTAGAATTTCCACCTGGCCATTTTATGTCGAAAAAAGATCGTTGGTTACCCGAGTAACTCAGTATATTAAAAATCTTCTGTCATCAGATTCCACCTCGAAAGAATCGATAATCTTTAAAACCGGTGGTACGCTTCTTTCCAAAATAGAAAAGCACCAGCAGATTTATTTCAAAGACTTTGACAATATAAATAGTCCCTGGACCGTAAAAATTCTACTCGTAAAATTTATTCAGTTCGGAGCGTTTATCTATACACAATATCTTAATTTAAGCAGGGTCCTGGCTGGCACATTAAGCATTGGTAACTTTGCCCTGATCTTCCAGCAATCTCTAAACCTGACTTTGGGAGCCGAAGAAATATTAAGCATGTACTCCAGCATGTCCGCACGAAACAAATATATTGATAAATATTTTGAATTTATGAATACTCCCAAAGCTATCAATTCACCTACAAAACCCGCAAGTCTCCCACAAACGCCTTATCCACCGGTTATTGAATTTAAGAATGTGACTTTCAAGTACCCCAAAACTCAAAGAAGCATACTTAAAAAATTCAATTTAACTATAAATCCGGGAGAGAAAATTGCACTCGTTGGGGAAAACGGTGCCGGGAAAACAACCATCATCAAACTATTATTGCGCTTCTACGACCCAACCGAAGGAGAAATTTTAATTAATGGAGTAAATATTAAGGAACTAAATCTTGAAGAATGGCACAAGCTAGTTGGAGCTTTGTTTCAAGACTTCATCAAATACCAATTTACTTTCAAGGAAAATGTTTACATTGGTAACCTATCAAAAATAGACAATGAAAAGTTACTCAGAGAAGCAATCGCTAAGTCCGGCGCAAGTGCATATGTTGGCAAGTTACCTGAAGGAATTAATCAAGTTGTAGGCAAGATGTTTGAGAAAGGAATCGATTTGTCGGGTGGCCAGTGGCAAAAGTTGGCGTTGGCCCGCGCATTTTTCCGAGATGCACCCCTTCTGATACTTGATGAGCCCACAAGCGCCATTGACGCAAAAGCTGAGTATGAAATCTTTCAAAACGTTCAAAAACTTCAGAAGGACAAGACTGTCATAATTATTTCTCACAGATTTTCTACCGTAAGAAACGCCGACAGAATCTTAGTTTTGCAAGGCGGCAAAATTATTGAAGAGGGCAACCACAAAAAACTACTTGCGAAGGATGGTTTATATGCGGAGCTCTTTGAACTTCAGGCAAGGGGCTACAAATAAACTTGTGTTGTTCGATGTGGATCCGGATGGAATCGAACCATCGACCTTTCCGATGTGAACGGAACGCTCTACCGCTGAGCCACGGATCCTAATATCAGGTTGCCCATATTATACCAAAAGATTATAATAATCCTTGTCATGATGAATAAACTTGGGTCATTTATACTCGAACTTTTGCAGGTTGTGGTCTTTGCAATCTCAATATTTTTATTTGTCTACCTGCTTATTCTGCAGCCTCATAAAATCAAAGGCGCTTCGATGGAGCCCAATTTCCAAGACGGCGAATATCTTTTGACTGACAAAGTCAGCTACCGCCTTGGCGAGCCCGCTCGCGGTGATGTAGTAGTTTTTAAAGCACCTCCAACGTACAAAGATGAGTTTATCAAGCGCATTATCGGTCTTCCCGGGGAGCAAGTTACAATAAAGGAAGGCAAAATTTATATAAACGCGCGTGAGCTTTCCGAAGAATACCTCCCGGCAGACATCAGGATTGTCCCCGGCAGGTACCTTCAAGAGGGCCAGACAGTGACGGTCCCCGCAAATTCCTACTTTATGCTAGGGGACAACAGGGACCACTCGCTTGATTCGAGAAACATCGGCCCGATTGAGCGGCAATATATTACTGGCCGCGCCTGGTTTGTTTATTGGCCGGTATCAAAAGTCGGAACCGTGACCCCACCGGTTTACCTTTTTTAATTACTTAAGGAGTTACCAAGCCCCTGTAGAGCTTCTGAAGTTTATCCTCTGTTTCGGCCAAAGTCCCCTTCATGATAAATGTAACTTTAGTCTGACTGCGGGAGCGGATTAATTTCACCTGAGTTCGGCCATCATCTTCATTTTCAGCTTTCAGCGCAGTTTGCATTTCATTTTGCATCTTGTCAATTTCGTCGGAAATCACAAGCACTCTCTGGGTCTGAGTTTTGGGCCTTGGCGCCTGACTTGCTCGCGCCTTCATTCGGCGGGCCAAGTCCTCGGCACGGCGGACCGAACCACTTTCACGAAGGATCGTTTTATAGGCCTCCATTACAAGATTAACGTCGTCTATCGAGGCCAACGCGCGTGCGTGACCTTCAGTGATAAGTTGGCTTAAAAGCCCATCTTTCAAGGCATCGGGAAGAGTCAAAAGGCGCATGGAGTTACTCACATATGCAACCGACTTACCGATTCGAACGGCGATTTCACTCGTGGTCAGGCCAAACTCGTTCATAAGCCTCTCAAAGCCCTTAGCGCGGTCAAGAGCATTTAAGTCAACCCTTTGAACATTTTCAACCAAAGCCATCTCAAGCATGCCTTTAGGTGTAGTTTCGCGAATGACTGCCGGGACGTGAGTAAGCCCCGCAAGTTTTGAAGCTCGCCAGCGCCGCTCACCTGCTACTATTTGGTATCCTGCGGGTGTTTTGGCCACGACCAGAGGCTCAAGAATTCCGTGCTCTTTAATAGAGTCAACCAGGTCAACCAAGCTTTCTGGAGTAATCACCCCACGAGGCTGTAGTGGATTGGGTTGCAGCTCCTCGACGAGGATTTGGATAATTTCTTCGGCCATAAAAAAGTTATGAGTTATTAGTTAACAGTTATTAGTTTCTTGCCAAATTTCTGACCAAATTCAACTACTCCCGTTTTAAGAGCGAACAAAGTGTGGTCACGGCCGACACCCACATTGCTTCCAGCCGATAATTTAGTACCTCTCTGGCGGACCAAAACAGCTCCGGTCATAACCGGTTCGCCGTTCGCCACCTTAAGTCCAAGACGCTTACCTTTGGGGTTTACATGCTGACTTGCCTTAGCTCCACCTGCTTTATGCTTTGACATGAGTCAATATTAAACAAACTTTTCACACATGTCAAGTGACCGACTGTTATACGGTGTGAGATTATTTGATACTTACTACTTGAAGTCTCGTCAATTGTGCCCGGGAACCAATATGTTTTCTATATCGGGATTTGGCTTTGTACTTGAAAACATGAATTTTCTCGCCTTTCTCGTCAGCCAATTTTTTAAGCGTTACTTTGACTCCTTTTACCAAAGGCTCGCCAACTTTTACTTTTTCCTCGTCCCGAACCAAAAGAACCTCGGGCTCAAGCTTTGTGTCTCCCAATTTGTCCACCAAAATCTCTTCTTTCTCCGTAACTTTATACTGCGCACCCCTGATACGAATCACTGCGTACTTCATAACAGATGTATTTTAGCCTGAATGTGGTTGAATTACAAGTCCACTAACTCTCTCTCTTCACCTGAATCAACATTCCAAAAGTTGCCATTGTGGCTATAAGCGAGCTGCCGCCTGCGGAAACCAAAGGCAAAGGCTGGCCGGTAATGGGTAGTAGTCCCATATTCATACCAACATGGATCAGGACTTGAATAAACAAAGTGGTGAAAACCCCTGCTGCAAAGGCCCGGGCAACCGGGTTTATTGCGTTTTCCAAAATAATCACAATTCTATAAAGCACAAAGAATGTTAAAGCAATTACGAGCCCTGCCCCAACAAAGCCCAACTCCTCGGCAATACTAGCAAATATAAAGTCCGTATGCCGCTCCGGCAAAAAAGCAAGCTGGGTTTGAATTCCCTCGCCCAGTCCCCGTCCAGTGAACATACCCGAGCCTACTGCAATCATGGACTGAATGCTGTTGTATCCTGCACCCGCGGGGTCTGCGACTGGCGAAATCAAGGCCATCACTCGGGCTTTTTGATATGGTGCCAAAATAAGCCATAAAAACGGGCTCACCGCGAGTATTGTGGCTCCAATAAATAGAAGCATCTTTTTGTTGTATTTTAAGGACAACCCGACACCGGCAAAACCAGCAATCGTCAGCGCGGCAACCCCTAGTGAGGGCTGAAGTAAAATTAACACTACGGGAAGCAGAAGAAGTACAAAAGCTTGGGCCAGAATTTTGACAGACAGCTCACGATCAACTAAAAAATTGGCGAAAAAGAGGATTAAAAAAGGCCTGACAAGCTCTGTAGGCTGAATTGTAAAGTTGCCAATTTGAATCCAGCGGGTTGCTCCTCTGGTAACCTCTCCAATAATCAGTGGCAAAATGAGAAATATTATGCTTAGAAAGTAAACGTGTTTTGAAAAGAGGGACAAAATATCAAACTCAATTTGAGAAAATACAAGAAAGGCTAGAATGCCCAGAATGATGTATATAAAATAAGTTGGAAAAACCTCGGGAGCTATTGATCGGAGAGCCATAAGCCCCATAACTATGAGCCCTGCCATCCCCACAATTAGCGCGGGTTCCCGCTTAAAAACCGAGATAATCAAGGACTTGTTCATTTGGGGGTAACTTTGAATTCGCCTTGTGCGAGACTCACTATCAAGGCTTTTTTCTTGATTTCTCCTTCAAACTCTTTTGGCCACTGGGGAAGCACGACATCAATATTTTGATCAAGCCTTGTGCCCAAGCGCTTCCTTTCATCCTGGATTTGGCGGATAAGCTTCCGCGCCTCCCCTTCGGCTTTAAGTTCTGGAGTGATGTTTGTATCAAGCTCAACCTTCATCTCATCTCCACCCCTCACAACTACTTCTTTAACGTTCACTTCGTCTTTAAAAAGTTCTCTCAGCCAACTATCAAGTTGCTTTATTCCATACACATCAGCCTTTGCTAGAGGTTGCCTTACTGGAATTTGCAGCGTCTTGCGCTCAGCATGAGCTTTCTCGACAAGAATAAGATAATCTTTCATACCAGAAATGAGTTGTGAGTCCTGGGCCTTTCTTAATGCTTTTGGCCAGTTTTCTAAATGCACGGATTCCTTTTCAGTCAAATTAGTAAACATGATGTCGCTTAGATAAGGAGTAAAGGGCGCCAACAAAAGAGATATGTTAACTAAAACAACATAGGTTGTGTTGAAAAAGCCGTCATCTCTTCTTGTTCTTGACCTTCTTACATAAATATTTGAAAGGTCTTCTATAAAACTTTCTATCGCCACTGTGGCCTTTTGAGTATCGTAAGAATCTAACGAACTAGTGACAATCCTGATTGTCTCTTGTAATCTGGCACTTATCCAATAATCTAACTTGCTCTTGCTTACTATTACATCTCCCTTGGGCTTCCAGCCACTTAGGCTGGCATAAGTTACAAAATAGTTATAGATATTCCAAAGCTTTAAATGAAACTGCCTGCGCGTTTCATCTGCCAGGCGATAACCAAAAAGCATGTTTTCAGAAGGATTAGCACGCGAGTACATCCAGCGCATGACATCAGCTCCCATTTTATCCGCCCCTTCGTTAAATTCTATTGAGTTGCCCCAAGACTTATGCATTGGCCTGCCATCCTCAGCTAAAAGTGTCGCAAACCCAAGCACGGTCTTGAAAGGATTAGTATTTTCCAAAACCGTACTCATTGCAACGAGTGAATAAAACCAGTTTTTAAATTGGCCCGGGAAGCTCTCGGTTATAAAATCCGCCGGGAACCACTTTTCCCACTCTTTTCGGTTTTTCAGATAAAGCGGCTCACCCTGGTTATTTTCCTCTATAGTTGAGAAAGGAACTATTCCAGCGTCCAGCCAAACATTACCAACGTCTGGAAGTCTCTCTACTTTTTCGCCGCATTTGGCGCACTTAATCTTGACTTCATCAATCCACGGCTTGTGCGGCGTGTGTCCCTCAAACTTTTCCCAGCCTTCTATTGCTTTTTCTTTCAACTCTTCCCGGCTCCCAATAACCTCGAAATTACCACATTTATTGCACTCATAAATTGGAAGAGCCAAGCCCCAATAGCGATTGGGTTTACTTATAAGCCAATCGTGCATGTTATTGAGCCAGTCAAGTTCCCGCTCCAACCCAAACTCTGGAATCCACTTTATTTTTTTGACCACTGCCTTCATTTTTTCGCGAAGCTCGTCCATTTTGATATACCACTCGTCTGCCACCTTCCAGACAAGTTCGGTCTTGCAGCGCCAGCAGGCGGGGTAGCGGTGCTTGTAATTTTCAATTTTAAAGATCCAGTTCTCGCCATTTTTTTCTCGCTCTTCAAGGTATTCAAAAATAATCTCCGGATGTTTCTTTGCATTTTGACCACTCAAAAATCCCAATCCGTCCAAGTAGTCTGCGTTGTCTGCAATTACGGCAATCATCGGAAGACCAAGCTTTTGCCCGAGCCGAAAATCCTCGGCACCGGCACTGACCGCGGTGTGGACTATGCCGGTACCCTCATCAGTCGTTATTGGCATTATGCGCTCATCGGTTGCAACAACTGTGTGAAAAAGCTCGCTTTCTTTTGCTGCTTTCTCAACTTCAGCCAGCTCATCAAACGGGCCTTTATATTTGAGGCCCACCAGTTCCTTGCCTTTGACAGTTTTAATTATTTTGGGCTTTCCTTCAAACACTGCCTCAACTCTTTCCTTGGCCAACCAAAACTTGTCTTTTTCACCTTGAACCAAACTGTAATCAAGTTTTTCATCAACCGCGACCGCGATATTTGCCGGAATTGTCCATGGAGTAGTAGTCCAGACCAAAAGGGACTCACGATCGCGCCCGAGAATCGGCAGTTCCAAGTAAATTGACTTGTGAACCAGCTCTTTATAATCCTCGGTCAGCATTTCGTGCTGGGAAATGGCAGTTTCGCACCTAGGGCACCAAGGAACTGAGTCACGGCCTTTATATATCCAGTCCAACTCACGGCAAACTTTCAAAAAATGCCAAATCATGTAGTTATTTTCATCACTCATGGTGAAGTAGCTGTGTTCCCAGTCCATGAAGTTGCCGAGTCTCTTGGTTTGCCCGGTTTGAATTACGGAGTATTTCAGGACCCGCTCTTTACATTTTTCGACAAACTTAGCGACACCATATTTTTCAATATCCTTTTTGCTTTTGAAGCCAAGCTCTTTTTCCACTTCCACTTCCACCCAAAGCCCCTGGCAGTCAAACCCGTTCTGGAAGCGCTGTTTGAACCCTCGCATATTTTTGTAGCGCTGCCAAAGGTCTTTGTAGGTGCGGCCCCAAGCATGGTGCACGCCCATGGGATTATTGGCCGTTATAGGCCCGTCAATGAATGAAAAATATTTATCTGAAGAATCGTTTTTATGAAGATACTTCTCGACTATGCCATCTTTATGCCACTTCTCAAGCCTCTTTTTTTCCAAATCAGCAAAACTAACCTTGGTATCCACCGGCTCAAAATATGGTTTTTTGTCTGCCATGAGGCTATTGTAAGCAAAGCTTGCAACAAGCACAAGACGTGCTTATTGTAGCGCAAATCAAGTTGAGGTGAAAGCGCTATGCTATAATTCAATTATGAAACGCATAGACTTCATATACTTGCAGAAAAATTACCCTGGACTCTGGGTGGCGCTTGAGGAGAAAAACAAAACTGTCGTGTCTACAGGCAAAAGTGCGAAGAAGGTTTACGGTGAAGCAAAGAAAAAAGGCGTGAAGATACCTACTGTCTATAGAGTCCCAAGTGAACCGGTTATCTTCATAGGGTAATATGAGGTACAGATACTATCCTTTTAAAGCCAAGCTTACTACTAAAAACAATAGAACAAAAACAATCTGGAGACCAGTAATTGATGTTATATTCCTAAATGGTAAAAAATTCGTTTCATATCCAGTCTTATTGGACACAGGCGCTGATTACAACATTCTCCATTCAGAGATAGGTGAAATGTTGGGCCTAAAAATTAATACAGGAAAAAAGAGGGATTTGTTTGGTATGGGAAATCAACCGATTGTCGGGTACGAGCACAAAATCTCATTTAAACTTCCCGGTCTAAAGAGCACAGAAACGGTCGCGATATTTTCAGATGAGTTATCCGTAGATTCACATGCGGTACTTGGAAATTCAGGATTCTTTGACAAATTCAAGGTAACTTTTGATTATAAAAATAAAATAATCGAAGTTAGTTAGTGCACTTTGCACAGAAAGTCGAGGATGTTAAGTACTTATTTAACTTTTTTCCAGGGAGCGTTTCTCCAGCTAGGCCGTTCAAAAGCCATATCACTCTTCCAGAAGGTATTAGGACCAGGGTTTGATCTCATGCCAATATAATATATTCCAGATTGCTTTTGCATACATATGTGCATATCTGGATAATTATCCATAGAAGCGTGAATACTAATATTTACACCGGCTCCATTCCAAACATCAGTTCGACGAACATTATATTTATTATCGCCAATGGCAACTTCCCAATCCCAATACTGACCTTTGGTTACAATTGCAGCATCCCCAACTCTTATAAACTCTCCAATATCTATCGAGCTATTTAAGTTTTGGGCATGAGGAATTAATGCTCGCCCCAATCTCCTTAACCTGCCTTCTTTCATTCGAGCATCATCCGTGTTAACTGCCATATGGAGTTCTTCCACCAAGGTTAGAATGGGGTTCAGTTTACGATCGTTATCAACTCTTGGATGCCATTCTTCCGGTGTCATACCCTTAGTGAACCTTTCTTAGAAAAGCTGGGATGTCGAAGTCTTCTTCCGGCTCTGAAGGCTCTGCAGATTCTTCCTCACTTGCCGCATAAATGTGTTCTTCACGCTTCCTGTCCTCTTCGCGTGCTCCTTCGCTCACAACCCCAGTCAATTGTGGCCCGAGTTCAGGTTTAACCTCGCTCTTATGAAGTTTTGAGATCCTCGCTTGAGTCTCATCAAACCCCGTCGCAATAACTGTAATTCTCACTTGATCCGCCAAGTCATCCTTTATAACCGAGCCAAAAATAATATTGGCATCCGGGTCGGCGGCGGAGCTTATAATTCGGGCCGCCTCATCAACCTCAAACATGGTCAAGTCCTGGCCACCGTTAATATTAAAAAGCACTCCCCGCGCGCCATCAATGGATAGGTCCAAAAGGGGAGAGGAGATTGCGGCACGGGCCGCCATTTGAGCACGGTTTTCCCCGACTCCATGGCCAATTCCCAAGAGAGCCGAGCCTGCGTCTTTCATAATTGTCTTGACGTCCGCAAAGTCTACGTTGACGAGTCCCGGAGTAGTAATAATCTCGGCAATGCCGGTGACCGCCTGGCCCAAAACACCGTCAGCAACTTTAAAGGCTTCAATCAAGGTCATCTTCCTATCAATTACATCCATTAGCCGCTGATTGGGGATAACAATTAAGGTATCTACTTCATCGCGAAGCTGCTCAATCCCCTCCTCTGCCAGCAAATTTCTTCTGGCGCCTTCAAAGGCAAACGGTTTTGTAACGATTGCCACAGTCAAAGCCCCAGCCTCCCGGGCCATTTTGGCAATAACCGGCGAGGCACCCGTACCGGTTCCCCCGCCCATTCCTGCAGTTATAAAAATCATCTCGGAATCAACCAAAAGCTCCTTAATTTTTTCTGCTGACTCTTCAGCCGCCTGAGCTCCAACCTCCGGGTTCCCGCCAACTCCCAAGCCGCGGGTGAGCTTTTCTCCAATCTGAAGTTTTGTTGGCGCAGAATTGGCCAAAAGTACCTGAGCATCGGTGTTCATTACTATAAACTCAACCCCGGTCACTTCTGCCCCAGTGACCATTGAACCGACGGCATTACCACCGCCCCCACCCACGCCAACCACTTTAATTCTTGCGAGTCTAGCCGAGTCGGGTTTTACGAGAGCCATGTCTGTGTCCAGATTCTATCTGCAAATTTCTAAAATTGCAAATGGAAATTATGGCAGGAGATCACGAATTGTATCAACAATTTTTGTGAAGGACCCCATATTTGGAAGCTTCATCTTTGAAGGCATACTGGGCATAGAACTTCTTTTTGGAACATAACTTTGAGACATGCCATAAAGAATGAGCCCAATTACCGTTGAAAAACGGGGATCGCCAATGTCATCTATAAGCCCGCGCGCACCTTCTGGCGAGGCTACTCGTGTGGGCAAAGACAACACGCGCTTGGCTGACTCCTCAACCCCTGAAGTCAAAGCCCCACCGCCAGTAATAATTGCGCCGGATGGAATTTTATTAATAAGCCCTGCTTTATCAAGCTCGGTTTTAACCATTGAAAAAATCTCATTTAAGCGCGGCTTGATGATACCTTCGGTTATAGTTCTTTTTGTAACTGTTTTTGGCTCATCCGAGCCGGTTTCCTCGATTTCGACTACCTCCTTACCATGTTTGTCAGCTAATTTCGACTTTTTGCTCAAATTAAGTTTAATCTTTTCTGCAGTTTCCAAAGATACGCGAAGACCAATAGCCAGGTCATTAGTTACATTCCTCGCACCAACCGGCAAGGACCCGGAATGGGCAAGCCCGCCGTCAACGAAAGCGGCAATCGACGTTGTTCCGGCACCAATATCTACCAAAACACAGCCCAGTTCTTTTTCGGTTGGTGTTATAGTCGCATAGCTGCTCGCGAGGCCCGCAAAAACCAAATCCTCAACTTCAACCCCAACTTCATTGACACTTTTTCGAAGATTTTTCAAAGCAGCCGAAGAAGCCGTCACAATGTGAGTTTCAACCTCAAGCCGGACACCGCTCATGCCAACGGGATCGCGAACTCCTGACTCGCCATCGACGATAAACTCCCGTGGAATAACATGAATAATTTCGCGGCTTGCGGGGTGGCTCACCGCGCGTGCAGCTTCAATAACGCGGTTCACATCATCGTCAGTCACTTCCCCGTTGGGGTTACTCACCGCTACCACGCCCTTGGAGTTTTGAGAAGTAACATGCGCACCACCGACTGAAATAAAAGCATGGTCAAGATTATAACCAGCCATCCGCTCAGCTGCCTCAACCGAGGCTATCACGGCTTCTACTGCTTCTTCAATATCAACAATCTGGCCCTTTTTCACGCCTCTTGAAGGTAAATTAGCCACTCCCACAACATTTACTGATGACTCCTGAGTAATCTCTTCCGTCACTACCTGGGCTATAAGTGTGGTCACCTTGGAGGAGCCAATATCAACTGCAGCTATTAACCTAGATTTGTTCATGTTTGATCAAATTTGACTGATTACCGGGTTTTTATATCGTAAATCAACTTTGTGAATTTTACCAGCGGTTAAACCTATTGTAGAATCTTCGCGACCGCGGTTCAACTGCGAAAGTGTTACTTCCAGCGAACCCAGTAAAACATCCAAGTCTCCTTCAAGCGGAAACACCACTTCTACGCCATTTTTTACTTTTGCATATAAACCGTACTTGTCCATTTTAAGCTCCCCGGCGCTGTAATATTTCACAAGATCCCGTGCGAGCCTCACCGCGAAATTAACCCTCTCACCACGAGGGACCGAGAAAACCGTAATTATTGGAAGCTCGGTACTGCTTACTTCCCCAAGACTTACACCGTCTTTATCAAAAAGAAAGTAAGTATTCTCGCCAAATTTTGCGGCTATTTCCGGCTTTCTTTCAGTAATTTCAACAGCGAGGGTGCTAGGCAAATTAAAGCGAATTGTGTACCGCGCAATTCTCATACTTTCTGCCAATGTTGATGCCAACTCGTTTTTGGCATCAAAATAGCTTTTGCCTTTAGAGGCATCGACCATGCTTTGAATCTCGCTAGGGCACATGCCGTTTTGAGTAGTGCAGGTAACATCCGCCACACGAATTTGCCTAAAGCCGTACACAATAACCCCAACCAATATAAAAATTGGTATCAATAAAAATATTTTCTTCTTCATTTAATTTGCTCTAGCGCCAAGTTTACGAGCTTTTCTGCGGCATTTTTGTCAAGATTAAGTATATCGGCGGCTCGAGCCATTTTCTTCCAGTTTTTTCGAACGTTATCAATAGTTGTGAGAAGGAGTTTTGCACTTAGCTCATCCTGCCTAATTATTACGGCCTGTCCAGCCCGCTCGGCAAGTTTAGCATTTTTAGTTTGCTCATCATGCTGTACCCACGGAATAGGAACAAAAATCGCCGGGCGCCCTGCAGCGAGCACTTCAGACACCGTGTTTGCACCCGAGCGGCCGACAATAATGTCTGCCTTTGAAAACATCGCAGGCATCGAAAGCGGCGAGATCGAGGCCATAACTTCATATCGCTTTCGCAAGGCCAAGGGCAGACTATTTCGCACTTTTTGTGCCCGTGCCAGGTCCAACTCCCCGCATTGATGAACAACAATATACTCACGGGTAAGCTCACCAATTACGTCAAAGACAACTTGGTTGAAGCGCTGGGAACCACGGGAACCCCCGGTCACAAATAGCACCGGCGGACTTGCCATTGCATTTTTGGCTTTTATTGAAAAAAATTTCTCACCAGTAGGATTGCCGGTCAAAACAGTCTTATTATCGGGAAAATACTTTCGACTTTCTTCTCGCGAAATTGCAACAGTTCTGGCAAAAGGCGACGAGAGCCTGTTGGTTAGCCCGGCAGCAATTGTTTGCTCGTGGACAATGACCGGTGCTCTCAAAAGCCAAGCGGCAACAACTACCGGGAGAGCTGCAAAGCCGCCATACGAAAGTACAACCTTGGGTCGAATAAATAAAAGAAGTAGCAGTGCATGCAAAAAGCCAAAGGGGACTTTGGCGAGAGACCAAAGACTATAACGTGTCCACTTTCGTTGCAACCTGCCTGCAATAATAGAGTAACATTTAACACCAACTTCCGGAAAAGTTGTAAACTCCAAACTCAGAGTGTTTTTCCCCTCCATGGCATATTTGCTGCCTATCCAGACGAGTTTGTTATCACCCTTTTTTCTTAATGCCTCGATTGTGGCCAAGGCTGTAGTTGCCGCGTGGCCGCCAGTCAAAACTATTTTACTTTCTGTGTGCATGTTTACTTATATTAAGTATTATACCTGTAGCAAATAAAATCATGACCAAAGAAGAGCCGCCGTAGCTAAAAAACGGCAGTGGAATCCCGGTGAGTGGGGTAATTGCGTTCATCGAAGAAAGATTCAGAAGAGTTTGAGCCATAAACCAAAATGCTATACCCGTTGCCAAAACTCTCGAAAAATTATCAGGCGCACTTCTGGCAACCTTCATAACCCTGAGAACAAAAAAAGTTAAAAGAAAAATTACAATAAAGGAGCCTATTAACCCGGTTTCCTCGGCGATGACCGCAAAAATAGAATCACTTGCAGTCTCCGGCAGGAAAAGATGTTTTTGTCTCGATTGGCCAATTCCCACTCCAAATATGCCTCCCGAGCCAAGGGCAATCAAAATTTGCCGCATGTGGTAGGAGTTACCCAGGGGGTCGGTTGAGCTTTCCAAAAAAGTCAGAAGCCGGGCGCGTCTGTAGTCAGAAACCAAAATCAAAAACCCCGTAATCAAGGAGCCCAGAGCACCTAAGGTAATTAACTGGGTAATACCTATGCCAGCAATGAAAAGCTGGGCTACTCCAACTCCTGCAATAACTATTGTTGTCCCCAGGTCCGGCTGAAGCATCACAAGCCCGCAAATCATACCTATAAAGCCAATCACATAGTGGAGGGGGTATTTATCATCAACCAGCCTCGCAATTCCAACGGCAATTGCAAACTTGGCCAATTCCGATGGCTGAAGGGCGAAAAAACCAAAAGAAATCCACCTTCTGGCCCCGAGTAATTTTGACCCAATCCCCGGAATTAAAACTGCAACCAAAAGCACTACACAGACTATTACTACGATGAAGGCAAGGCGCTTCCAATTTGAATAATGAATCCTTGTAGCAATAATTAAACCCACAAAACCCAGCACTACCCAGACTATCTGCTGTTTTGCAAAATAGTACGGGTCGCCAAAAACTGCCAAGGCCTGAGGAGCTGAAGCATCTGAAACCGCCAAAATTCCGACCACGCACAGAAGCACCACTAACCAAAAGAGGGTTTTATCAATCATATGGTTGTCAGCCAAAGACCAAATACCGCAAGCATTACTCCGGCCAGCCAAGCACGCATAACTATCTTTGGCTCCTCCCAACCGTTAGCCAAAAATGCATGATGAATAGGCGCAAGCGGGAAAATCCTCCTCTTTAAGAATTTTCTGCCTAAAATCTGAATGATGGACGATGCCGCTTCGAGCACAAACATGCCGCCGATAATAAACAAAGTCGCGACATTTCCTATCATAAGCCCGATAACGGCAATCATTGCGCCGAAAGAAAGTGCCCCTGCGTCTCCAAGAAAAATACGTGCCGGCCAGACGTTGAAATACAAAAACGCCACTATTGAGCCAAGCCAGAGTGAAATAAAAATAAAAAGCGGGGTATCCAAGTGCTCAACCGCAATCATTATATAGGCAAAAAGGTAAATCATGAGAAGCCCCGAAGCCAAGCCATCAAGTCCATCGGTAAAATTAAAAGCATTAGCAAAAAACACGATAACAAACGCGGCAAAAGGGATATATAAAGGTAAGATTATACCCAGGAAGTGGATGTCTAGATCAATAGTAACTTCCAAAAGAGGAATATGGAGAGTGTGAGTACCTAATAGTTTGTACATTAAAGCCGCGATTGCAAACCCCAACACCCATTGCATAGTAAACTTCTGCACTTTCGTCAGCCCATAGACTGAGCCATATAAACCCGCTTTGGGCTTGCCAAAAATTTTAACAACGTCATCCAAAAACCCCAATAATCCAAAGGAAATTAGAGTAAAAAATATAATTATAAGCTCACTTCTTAAATTAAACGATGAGTGGACAAACACCCCAAACCTTGAGACCATTGGCATGAGGACCGCAAAGAGAAGCGAGACGATTAAGATAAGTAAAATCCCGCCGCCCACAGGTGTGCCAGCTTTAATATCATGGAGTTTGTCAAATAACGATACCTCTTTGCCCTTACCGGCGCCTTCTTTTTTGCGAACGAGCTTAATCCGATAAAGAAGATTAATAAAAGGGACAATAAGCGCACTTGTTATGAGAAATGAAAATATGACAAGCCCAAGAGCCAATGGGAGCACATTAATGTTATCCATCTGTGTGAAAATATTATAACACGAAGTGTTTCAAGCTTTGCTTATAACATGCTCCAATAATGCTAAAATACTCTTATGAA
>MGHM01000005.1 GCA_001793235.1 Candidatus Woesebacteria bacterium RIFCSPLOWO2_01_FULL_44_24b
CTCTGAATAGTCGTCTGGCAAAGGGGGAAAATCGGTAGGAAAATCTGTGGGTAAGTCAGTTGGAACTTCGTAGTCTGAGAATTGCTCTTGAGGCATGGCAGGAGCAGCCTGGTTGTTACTGTAGAGATAATCATAGATGCTTTTTCCAGCTGGAACGTCTTTGGTTGGGGAGGGCGCGGCGACGTTTATTCCATCATATGAATACTCAATGGTGTTTGTAAATTCTCCGACTGTTACTTCGTCTTTTCTCAGTAAGTACTTCTGATCATCAAACCAGAATACTCTGTCAAAAGCCATTTCCTCTGGACCTCCAGTAAGCTGTTTATATTTAAAACACATTAATCCTGAGCTCGCCGAAGGACCACAGGCTTCTTTGCCAAGAAATTCGAATTTTAAGTCCGGCTGGGAATATTCTTCCTTAAAATCTATCGGCTCTTCTTCCTCTTCTGAGATCTCTTCATCTGGTAGTTCTTCGGGGATGTTTGTTTGCTTCCACCACTTATTGTCAGAGTAATCTTTGACATAGGTTGTATTTCCGATTTGAACTTTATGTTTGGTCTCACGGTCTTCAGGCTGATATTCAATATCTCTTGTATTAAATCCTTCCCCTTTAACTTCAACTTCCATTACGAAAGTCATGTCAGCTGCGTCAGAATAAGTGCTGGTTCTGTAAGTAGATTGGTTTGACTGAGCGACGAAATGTTTTTTAAGGTTATCATCATCAATGAAACTGAAGTCCGCTTCAGTTAATCCAGGCAAAGACTGGTTGGTAACAGAAGTTACATTTCCTTGTTTTAAGACAAAAAAACCAATAACTCCGATAACTGCAACAACCACAACTATTATGATTATTGAAGCGAAGCCATGTCTGTTGTGAGACATTAATTTATAATGTATTTTTTTTAGGATGTTGTCAAATTTAAGACCCTTAAGTCTTCATGCTACACTACAAAAGTCATGGGAAATATTTGGAAAATTCTCAAGCTAAGTAAACCCCAGCACCGCTGGATTCTTGTTGCAATTGTTCTCATTACAATTCAGTCGGTCCTGCAGCAGGCCACTCCGATTACTTTCAAGTTTGTTGTGGACGAGCTGTCTGCACAAGTTTCCAATGGTGACGGAAACTACGAAAAGCTAATCTTTCTGTTTGGTTTAATTCTTGCAATAAATGCAGTTGGTGTTATTTTAAATACTGTTACCCAGCGGATGGGGGACTATATTGCATCCCGCTTAGGGCGGTATTTGGCGGAGATGTATTACCGGAAAATCTTCACTCTGCCGCAGAAATATTTTGATTCCGAAGTTTCCGGCAAAATCGTCAATCAGCTTAACCGCGGCATTTTGTCCATTCGCGACTTTATAGGTACAACCACCAACTTCATGGCACCGGCCATGCTTCAGGCCTTGTTTGGCGTCGGGGTACTAATGTACTTTGATGTTGGCATTGGCCTACTGGCATTGGCCGTGTTTCCGGTTTATATCGCGATTTCAACTTACTCCACTAAAAGATGGGGCAAGATTCAGGAGGAGAAAAATGTCCATGAAGATGCCTCCCGCGGCCGCATTCAGGAAGTAATCAGTAACATCAAACTGGTCAAAACCTACAACACCCAAAAGCACGAATGGCAGTTTGTGTCAGACAAATATCAAACTATTAACAAGCTTTACGATAAACAATCGACTCAATACCACATACTTAATTTTATTCGTGAATTTGGTCTTGAAATTGCATTCGTGGCAATTCTGTTTGTGATTTTCAGAAACACTTTTTTGGGGCTTTTGACTTTGGGTGAAATGGTTCTTATTATTCAAATTCTTGCTCAACTTCGCTGGCCCCTCTATGGCATGAGCTATATTCTTGAACAAATTCAGCGGGCGGAGGCGGACTCAAAGGCCTTCTTTGAAGTGTTAGAGCTGCCGGCAAAGGAAAAGTTTGGAGCAAAAAAGTTGGCCGCACTTGCCAGAAAACCGGAGATTAGCATGAGGGATGTTAGTTTTAGCTATGAGGACAGTAATACCCCGGTACTCACTAACATTAGTCTTAAACTTGATAAGCGCGAAACCGTGGCCTTGGTGGGTCACTCTGGTGCCGGTAAAACCACTCTTGTTAACTTGATCTTAAAGCTCTATGAGCCAACCGGCGGCGAGATAAGCTTGTCCGGCAAATCCTATAAAAAGGCGGACCACTCTTGGGTGCGCGGTCACATTGCCTTGGTCTTTCAGGAAAATGAACTCTTTAGCTCGACCATCCGCGAAAACGTTGCATATGGCGCAGTGTCGGCTACAGACAAACAGATTGTTGATGCACTAAAAAAAGCCAATGCATATGAATTTGTGAGTAAATTTAAAGATGGTCTTGATGCCAAAATCGGCGAGCGGGGAGTAAAGCTTTCTGGGGGCCAGAAGCAGCGCATCCAAATCGCTAGAGCAATTTTGCATAATAAACCGATTCTGATTTTAGACGAGGCCACGAGTAGTTTGGACTCCAAGTCCGAGCGGCTTGTGCAGGATGCCTTGGAAAAACTATTCAAAAATCGCCTTGTCATTATCATCGCTCATCGTTTCTCGACAATTCAGAATGTTGACCGGATTGTCGTTTTAGACGGCGGCGAGATTGCCGATGCCGGGACTCCGCGCGAACTGGCCCACAGGAAGGGTATTTATTCCGAGCTTTTGCAATACCAGATTGAAGGCAATAAAAAACTTCTCAGTGAATATGAACTGCGCTAGAAAACCAAAAGCCTTACTCCAACAAAAAGCAGAAACAATGCAACCACTTTTCTGAAATTATCTTGTGGAATTTTGGAGACAAATTTTTTTGCTGCCCACGAGCCAATAAAAGTAATAGGAATAAAGATTAAAAGCCCCCAGAGCAGATTTTGGGGGAGCTTGGTTCCGCCAAGAATGTAAGTTGCAAGCCTTGCAGGGTCAATGAACAGTGCTATGGCACCCGAGGTAAAAAGATAGGTTTCTTTGGGAAGATTAAAGGCGGTCAAAAACATCGCCCTAACAGGTCCCCCTATTCCAAAAATACCGGCAATAAGACCAGATAGTGTGCCGCCCACACCGGCGCTTATAGTGTTGGCTGGGATTTTGAGTTTAGGCTTTGCAAGCACTAAAAGTACGTAAAAGATAATTAGTGCACCCAGAAGTCGTGAAAGAACCGCCGACGGTTCGGTGACAACCAGTCTGGCTCCAGCGAAGCTCGCCATAATTCCCGGGACTCCAAAGCCTAAAAGTAACTTCCAGTTAGCGGCTCGCTTGAAAAGAATTATTTCCCAAAGGTCATCGAAGAAGTGAATAATTCCAACAAATAGAAGGGCAACCGGGTAGGGGATAAAAAGAAGAAGGATTGGAAGCATGATAGTCGAAGTGCCAAAGCCGGCCAAGGTTCCAACGATTGAAGCAATGAGAGTTAAAGCCGAAAGTAGAATTAGATCCATATTTTATTATATAGAGTTTGTAAGGTATAGTTTAACCACAAATGAACAGGCAGCTGTTCTTGATACCTCTTTTCTTTATCGGTTTGGGTGTGTTTTTTTTACATAAAGCAATTTTGGGAAGCGAAATTGCGCTACCCGGAGACGTTTTAATTGGCCATTATTACCCATGGCGGGATTATGTTTGGGACGGGAGAGAGAGCGGTTACCCAATCAAAAATTTTGACTTGAACGACGCTGTTGTCCAATTTTTTCCCTGGCGCAAGTTTAGCGTGGAGCAAATTTCGGCAGGGGTTATTCCTTTTCGAAACCCATATAACTTTTTGGGAACGCCGCACCTGGCGAATGTTGCAACGGCCGTTTTTTACCCTTTGTCCATTGTCTTTTATGTACTGCCGTTTTTTACGGCTTGGGATATTTTTATTGTTCTTCAAATAATTCTTGCGGGCTTTTTTATGTACCTTTATTTAAATAACTTAAAGCTTGGTAACTTGACCGCGCTTTATGGGGGAGTGACTTTTGCGCTCTCCTCACTTATTGTAACAACTCTGGAGTTTGGCGTTATTGGCCACACTGTTCTTTGGGCGCCACTGATTTTGTATTCCATTGATAAACTTCTTGAAACCCAAAAAGCAAGATATTTAGTCATTGGGACTTTCGCAATTTTTTGCTTAGCTCTTGCCGGCTTTGTTCAGATGGCCATCTATGTTTATACACTTGCCCTTGTGTATTTTTTGTTTAGAGCAAAACGGCGTGATTATATTTATTTAGGCCTTTTTATCTTCCCATTTCTTTTGGCGGGTTTTCAGCTTCTGCCTTTTGCCCAAACAGCTGTCGGCAGCAGCAGAATTGCCGGCTACTTTGCAGACTTTAGCGATGCGAGAAAATACTTGATGCCGGTAAACCGGCTAGTGGGAGCTATAATCCCGGACTTTTACGGGAGCCCCGCAACGGGTAACTTCTTTGGGGGAATTTCATACACCGAGTTTGCTTTCTACTTGGGAATTCCCGTGGTTATCTTTTCACTTTTTGCATTAAGCCTAAAGCAGAAAAGCTTTCAAATTAAATTTTGGGCATTGGCGCTTGGGCTGAGCCTGGTTTTAACTCTCAGTAATCCCATTTCGAGACTTATTCACTCGCTAAACATTCCAATATATTCTTCGCTTTTACCCTCAAGGCTACTGTCCATCATAACCATTTGTTTGGTGGTTTTGTCTGCACTTGGTATTTCAGAGTTTCAAAAACACTTACACAAAAACACTAAAGAGGTAAAAAAACTAGTTAAGGTTGTAGCTCTTGTATTTTTCGTCTTTATTTTTTTCGCACTTGACGCGCTTGTACTTTATAGGCTCGACCCCGGGAAAGGTGCGGTATCTTTAAGAAACATCGTCGTGCCGTTTTTTGTTTTTGTAATAACTGCGATTTCTTTCATTTTTGCGCGGGTTAATTTCAAAATATGGATGTACTTTTTGATTCTTGTAACACTAGTGGACTTGACCCGCCAGGGCTGGAAATATAATACGTTTATAGACGAATCTTTGGTCTTTCCTAAGACCGGCTCGCTTGAGTTTTTGGAAAGCCAGAAAGTTCCCCCAAGGGTGGTCATGACGCACCAGGAGCTTCTTCCGGCTGAGGCAAATGTTTATTATGGTTTTTCCCTCCTTGGCGGCTATGACTCGGTCCATTCGGCAAAGACGGAAAAACTGTTAAACACCCTAAATTATCAGGATGTGAACTCGGAGCGCGTGTCCGGCAGAGTGGTTTTTGTCTCAAGCTTAACTAGCCGGTCGTATGATATTTTAAGCCCGGATTATTATCTGGTTTTAAACGACAATCATGAAAAAATAGGCAACAATATGGAGCTGGTGTTCTCCGAGGGCAGGACGGAGCTTTACCGCAATTTGGACAGTTTTGAGAGAGCATATGTTGCAAGTCATATAGAGAAAGTAAGTGAAGGTGAAGCACTCTCAAAAGTGCTTGCCATGGCCATGACAAGGCAAAAAGTTGCATATGTAACAGAGGATATAGGAATTGCCGATGTGGATGGACAGGGGGCGGCGGAGTTAATTTCAGACAAGGTAAACGAATTGGCAGTTTCGATTGACACCAATTCGGAAGCTGTAATTGTTGTGAATGAAGCATTTGATAAGAGTTGGACAGCGATGAACAGCGCGACCGGTGAGGAAGTAGACCTTTTTGAAGTTAATTATAATTTAATTGGCTTTGTGGCCCCACCGGGTAACTATGATGTAAAGTTTACTTATTCGCCAAAGAGTTTCTTTACCGGGGTTGATGTTTCACTTGCCTCGCTTTTTGTGTTTGTAGGCTATTTGGTTAGCTTCCGCAGTTTTCGCTCGCGCTTTCGGCGTCTATGATGTGTTCCTTGGTAACCGCTGTTTCTAGTTTGTTTGAGAGTTCGGTTTCACCCTCCAAAACAATCAAGGAGTCATAAGCTTTGATGGGATGATTTAGGAAGTCGCTAATTTCCCGGCCGTTAATGTAGGCTTTTGTATCGGGGTCAATTTCAACATTAATGTTTTTGAATAAGTCTCTCCAGACAACATTTCCGCGGTGAACATGGACGACGTCACCAATATTGTCATGCAAATGTGCCCTCTCTTCTTGCTCGTGCTCCGGAGTGGGCTCTTCCTCAAGCCCTTCTTTGTTACAAGGTTCAAGATGCATGTATTCAAGGCCCGAATAGTCCTGAAGTTGATTGTCTTTATAGACTTGAAAACCTGCGTGAAAGTGTACTTCCTCGGGTTCTCGAGAAAATAAAAAAAGTAAAGCAGCAGTTAAGATGACGGCCAGAATAATCTTCATGGGAGATATGATATCATATCAAGATGACTTCATTTGGGCAAAAAGTTTACGATGTAACTCGCAAAATTCCAAAAGGCAAAGTGGCCACCTATGGGCAGGTGGCGCGCCTTGCCGGGAATCCTAGGGCGGCTCGAGCAGTTGGTATGCTCATGGCAGTAAATCCCGATGCTCCCAATACACCTTGCCATAGAGTGGTTGCCGTAGACGGAAGTTTGCATGGCTACTCGGGCGAGGGAGGGATTTCGGAGAAAAAGAAAATGCTTCTTGCCGAAGGAGTGGTATTTAAGAGGGATAAAGTTGATTTGTCATCCAGTTTGTGGGTAAATTAAGTAAGACTTTGGGGGTGATAAATATGAAAACAAATCAAATGCTCCATGTGGTTGCTTTTTTCCTAGTGCTGGTCGGTGCTCTGAATTGGGGACTGATCGGCCTTTTCGGCCTTAATCTGGTCCAAGTGCTGGGACTCCCGGCTGGGCTGGCTCAAACAGTTTACGTACTTATTGGAGCGTCAGCGGTATACATAGCCTTGACTCACAAGGGGGACTGCAAAACTTGCATGGAGGTAATGAAAAAGTGGAAGTAATTGACTGATGCAACCCTGTTGCATACAATTGGCTGATGCAAGCTCGGGCAATTGCTTTACTGAGAGGTGAAAATGCACGAATGACTCATGCGCGGAAGGCGATTGTTGATTTGGTTTTCTCCGTAAACTCTCCGATTAGTGCGATTAGTGTTTTGAAAGGTCTTGCTAAAAAAGATATTGGAGTAAACAAAACCACTGTTTACAGAGAGCTTTCGTATTTAGTTAAGAGCAACATCCTAAAAGAGGTCTTCATTAAGCCCAATAGTATTCATTACGAGTCGGCACTTCTGCCGCATCATCATCACTTGATTTGCAACAATTGCGGGAGCGTTGAAGAAGTGGACTGTGTTATTAACGAGCGAAAACTGCTTCAGAAAATTAAGTCAAAAGGTTTTGATTTGAAAACGCACAAGTTTGAACTTTATGGAACTTGCGCAAGTTGTAGTTAGCTTTCCCTCACTTTGTCTTTGAAGCTCTCCATTAATTTTTTCACCTTTGGGTCGATAACCAGTTTGCAATAAACAGTACCGCGATTTTGATTGTAATAATCTTTGTGGTAATCCTCAGCAGGGTAGAAGGCAGTAAACATAGCGATTTCGGTGACGGCGTTGGGAATTTTTGCTTTGGCGCGCTCGGCCAACTCTTTTTGCTCATCACTATGGTAAAAAACAGCCGAGCGGTACTGAGATCCAACGTCTGAGCCTTGTCTGTTTGGTGTGGTCGGGTCATGGGTTGCAAAAAACACTTCCAGTAAGTCCTCATAGGAAATCTCTTTGGGGTCAAATTTTATTTGGATTGCCTCGGCATGGCCACTGTCTCCAGAGCCAACATCTTCATAAGTCGGGTTTTCCATAATTCCTCCAGTGTAGCCGGGGTTTACGGAGAATACTCCCCGAAGGCGCTGGAATATAGCCTCCGTACACCAAAAACACCCGCCGGCAAAAGTTGCTGTTTCCATAAGTTCAGTATAGCAAATGTATAAACTTGACATACTTAGCTAACTTAGCTAACATTAATTATGATAATAATGAATATTCATCAGGCCAAGTCTCAGCTTTCTAAGCTAATTGAGGCAACTCTTGCTGGCGAGGAGGAGGTTGTTATTGCAAAAGCAGGCAAACCTGTTGTTAAGCTTACGGTGTACAAAGAAAAGAAAGTCTCTCGCAAGCCCGGAGCACTGAAGGGCAAAATTTTTGTACCTGATGACTTTGACGAAGAAGACGAGGAGTTCAATAAGCTTTTTTATGAGGGGGAGATTTTTCCTGATGAAAAATAAATTTCTTCTTGATACGCATATTTTGCTGTGGTGGCTAGAGGACGACAAAAAACTAAAGAAAGACATTAAGAATTTAATAGTTGAGGAAAGAAATCAAATTTTTGTAAGTGTTGTAAGTTTCTGGGAAATTAGCATCAAAAACCGCAAAGACAAATTACCCCTAAAAACAAATCTCAAAACCATAATCAAAGAGTCTAAGTTCAATATAGTAAATATTACGCCTGATTATGTGTTGGCCGCAGATTCGCTATCTAAAATCCATAAGGACCCTTTTGACAGAATGCTGATAGCTCAAGCAAAAACTGAGAAATTGAAGCTAATTACTGCAGACCCAAAAATCTGGAGGTATAAAATATCAATTACAAAGGCTTAAGAATAGTCTCCCGCAAAAGTTGCTGTTTCCATTTTTAACCTTTCAAATCAAAATCTTCAAAAATAATATTTCGGCGCTTGACGCCCATTTCTAAAAATTGACTGGTGAGGGCGCTCATCATGCCTTTGGGGCCACAGAGAAGAATTGTTTTGTTGGTTAGCCCGCCGACTTTATCGGCGATAGACTTGGCAGTCAGGTGGCCGCTTCTATCCGAATTGTGAGTAACCAGTTTGTCTCCTGCAATTTCCATAAGCTCTTCCTTGTAGCTGCTATCGGTTTCGTTTTTATACGAATAAATTAATTTGTATTTTAAGTTGATATTTTTATTTTTGATGTAATTAACAATACTCAAAAATGGAGTTATGCCAATACCTCCGGCAATCATGACTACTTCTTTTTTAGATACGAGAGCAATTCTACCAAACGCTCCGTACGGACCGTAAAGTTTAACTTTATCTTGAGCTTTAAGTTTGGGCAAAGTAGAAGTAAAATCTCCGCTTTTTTTGATTGAAAGCCTTATAAGCTTTTCACCGGGAGCAGAAGAGATTGAGAATGGGTGTTCCTCGTCTCCAATTTCATGATTCCCAAAGATCACAAATACAAATTGCCCCGGCTCGTGACTGAGTGCTGAGCCTTGTGGCTCAAGCAGGACTTCGGTAATTTGGCCGCGAAGGTTTACCTGGTTAACCTTGTAGTCAAGCTTGGGCCCGATATGTTTATAAAGAATCACTTTGTAAATGTAGCTCCCGATGCCAACAAGAAGAAGCCCAAGTATCCAAACGCGGAGCGGTAAAAATACTGCAACGTCACTTGGGATTGTTGCAACATGGAGCGTAAGAAATATTAGGGGAATAATCATAAGCTGGTGGGTAATGCGCCAAATGTGATAGGGAAGACGGACAAAGATGGTAAGGGTAATTAAGGTGGTAAATCCAAATAGGGCCAGCTTGCCATAATTATAAGCGGGCGTGCTGAGGTCCAGAACATAAAGCTCCACGGCGCGCCATAAATCGGATGAGCTTAATAATAAAAAAGTAGGGTGGGCAAGCATTAGGGCAAAGGCAGTTTTGCCGGTAAACTGGTGTTGTTTATAAACCTTGTCGAGTCCGCCAAAAAGGTTCTCAAAAATTTTCAACCTTGAAGCCAGGAGTAAGTTAAGGCTCACCAGAGTTGCCGCAGTAAGGCCAAGAATCTGGGTCACAGAAATTAGAGGAAAGTTTAAAATGCTGTTTATCGAAGGCTTTGCCAATACCCATAAAAATAAGGTAAGGCCTAAAAAAACAGCGTAAACGAGAAAGAGATTTTTCCTCGCGCGAACATCATACATAGTCCATTATATCAGTGCAGCCCTCTCTTAATAAAAGTATGAACCGCCTCCCAATTTCCGGCGCCGGCCTTGGGGTTAAGAATATACTGCCCGTCGGAGCTTACCGAGTTTTGTAAATAATTATCTGTGCTGATATTTATATTTGATGAAGTGTATTCGCTTGGGTCACCGGCTTGGGAGAGGAACTCGATTATATCTTTCTCCGTGATGTCCGAGACAATCAGCTGGCTAAACTCAGCAAAAAAGTCATCAATGTTTGTCAGCGCATCGAGAGATATTAGTTTATTACGCACGTCGGTTAGAACCGCTTGTTGCCGGACTCCCCGGGCAAAGTCTCCTCCATGCTGGTCACTATGTCTTGAGCGGATAAACTTTAGAGCAGTTGCGCCGTCCATGAGCTGCGTGCCTGTATCAAAGTGCAAATGCTCATATCTACAGGTAAACTGCTTTTCCAGTTCAAACCCGGAATATAACCTGTGAACTTCCGCCATTTTCTCCGGAGTCATGCCGCAAAGCTCATTTTCAAGGCCTTTGATGGGGTAAAAGAAATCGTCAAAAGCGACTGGAACATCAACGCTAATTCCACCCAGCGCGTTAATGGCGCTCTCAAAACGGGAAAAGTCCACGGCAGCATAATAGTCAACCGGCAGCCCGGTGACTTTCTCGACCGCTTGTTTGGTGGCCTCAACGCTCACGGTGTAGGCCGCGTTTATTTTAAAATTATCCACCCAAATGTCGCGGGGGATTGCAATCAAATTAACATTTTTTGAAGTTGTGTTAATGTTGGCAAGAATCATGGCATCGGAGAGCCCGCCTCCCGAATGCCCCGCCCCGCCGTAGCCCAAAAGCAAAACATTAAACTCGGTTTTTTCCGGATTTTCTTGGGAGTGCCCTTCGAGTTTTTCCAGAATTGCAGAGGTCTTTGGCGTCTCTTTTTTGCGGGAGATACTTGTGTAGAGAAGTGTGGTGGTGACAAGAGCCGAAACAAGTGAAACAAAAAAGGCCATGAAGAGCACCGCTCGGGTAGTTAGTTTTGGCAGCTTCATTTGTTTAAGGATTTCTCTTTATGTTTTTGAAGGCTACGGGAGAGCTCTTTAGCTAAGGCCACGAGGGCGTACTCAAGCTCGCGGTGCACTTCTTCGGCGTGCAGGTTTTGGCCGGGAATGTCCAAATCACAGCGGACACGAAATCCCCATCTGGTTCTTTTTTTAATGAGTATTCTTGCAGTTACGGTATCTTCGGGGTAGCGCTTGAAATATTTGACGAGCTTCGGAGAAAACTTTTTATCAATTATTTCGCGCGTTTCCGGGGTGAGGTCGAAGCCTTCAGTCGCGATATGCAATTTCATGAGGATCTAGCTACAATACTAGTACATGAAGCGCACTTTGGCAATTAATATGAAAGATGAACTTTTGGACTTAGTTGATGAAAATGGGAATGTGGTTGGTCGTGCAACTCGATTGATATCGAAGAAGCTCAGAGGCAAGCTAACCAAAAAGAAGTAGAATCAACTGAGTTTATATTCTCTCAAGTAAATAAAATTAAGCCTCTACTCACCACTCAATAGGCTCACGCTCGTGCATAATTAAATAAGCATTGGTTTTTGTAAAATGCCTGCATCCAAAAAAACCTTTGTCGGCTGAAAAAGGGGAAGGGTGGGGAGCCTCCAGAACCAAATGTTTATGGCGGTTCACTAACTCGCCCTTTTTCTGAGCATAACTGCCCCAGAGTAAAAACACCAAGTTTTCCTTGTTTTCAGCCAAGTATTTTATGGCCGTATCGGTAAACTCTTCCCAACCCTTGCCTTGATGTGAGCCTGCAGAGCCACCTCTTACAGTCAGTGTCGCATTAAGAAGAAGAACTCCCTGTTTCGCCCATCTTTCCAAGTTTCCATGCTTGGGCATGATTTTTCCGGTATCGCTTTCAATTTCTTTATAAATATTTTGCAGGGAGGGGGGAGTGGATACATCTTCTGAAACCGAAAACGCGAGACCATTTGCCTGCCGTGGCCCGTGATATGGGTCCTGGCCCAAAATCACAACCTTTACATGGTCTACCGGGCAATTGTCAAAAGCCGCAAAAACACGATTGGGTGGAGGGTAAACCGTATCGCTTTTATACTCTTCCTTCACAAAGTCTGCGAGCTTTTTAAAATATGGCTTAATAAACTCGTCTTTTAAAGCCTCTTTCCACGAGCTTTCAATTTTTACATTCATTTGATGCAAGTTTACTACAAAATGCGCTATATTTAATAAGGAGGTGATGATTATGAAGAAAAAGGACTGGAGACAAGCTTCGCAGCTTTTAATGGCCGGTGCAGGTGTTTCGGTGGTGTTGGCCGCTATTGGCTACACCGGAGTAGACATCTGGCTGGCCTCAACACAATGGTTAATTGTTGCCGCAGTTTTGGCATTGTTTGGCATTTACGCACGAATGAATTCGTGATAATCTGTGTTCATAATGAACAGGCGCAACGTAGTTATTGGGAGTCTTGTTGTTGTGGCTCTTGCAGCTGTTTATATTCAGTCGCAAACTCCTGACAAGACTCCTGAGCTTCAGGAAAACGTTCCAGTAGGGGACGAGGAGACAGAGAATAAACTTGAAGAAGTACTCGGCAGAACCATTCCTGATGACGTGGAGAAAGTGAGCCTGGCTGATTTAACAGATTCCGGTATGAGCGCGATTGCGACTCGTGCGGAAGAGGGCGGGATAGTTGAGTTCACAATCCTTGCGGACTTGCAAGATTCAGACGACGCATATCAAGTTTGGGCAGGAAGCAGCACAAGCACCTTAAAGCAACTGGGAGTCCTGAGCCCTGCTAAGGGGGGCTATTTATTTGAATACAGAAAGTCCGGGAGTCTTGAGGACCATAAGAACGTTGAAGTAAAGTTGGGCGAGCAGAAAGTTCTTGAAGGCTCCTTTTAGACCCCATATTTGCTACAATGGCTTAATGAGAAAACATCTGTCGGCTTTTGCAGCCGCGCTATTGACCTTCACCAGCGGCGGTGAGGTTTACTGGAACGTGTTAGGGATGACGGATAGCTCCCTGGAAGTTAAAAAAATTGCAGATAACCTTGCGGCTGGCCCCTCAACGTCTGTTTTGTTGACCAATGATAACGGCCAGGTTTTCTTAAGCTACGACGGCAGCAAAAACGTAAACGTTTCCGGCTACAAAGAAGACATAATTGAGGTGGAAGAGAAAAGTGCGGGAACAATTTCCATTAAGGTGGCCGATAGTGGTTTTTCGATTAAGCAAAGAGACGTCACGGTTAACACCAGCTTTCCCATTAAGGTTAACTCCCGGGAAAACAAGCTGTCGGTTGAAACCGCAACCGGCGAGAAATTTTTAGCCGTTTTGCCCTATGAGGCGGTAACACAGATTATCCGCACCAATATCGTAAGTTCCGTGGTAAGCGGGTCACTTATCGAGAAAGAGGAGGGCGAGGTGGTTTACGCCGTTGATGGCGAGAAGCAAATTACCCTTTTTAATATTTTCTCCTTTGCTATTCCCATAAAAGTTGAGATTTCGGCAACAACCGGGACAGTCATGAATGTAGACCAGCCTTTGTGGTATTCTGTGGTAGACTTTTTGCTGGTTTAATATGCTTTTTGTAAACTTTAAAACATATAAAGAAAGCTCTGGCGAGCGTGTTTTTGACCTTGTCTCCCAAGTAGAAGCCGCGAGCCGTGAGGCAGGAATTAAGGTTGTTGCCGTTGTTCAGGCTACGGATATTCGAGAAACCACCATGACTTCCGGGCTTGAGATTTGGGCTCAACATGTGGACGCTGTCGAGTTTGGTGCACACACCGGGGCGATCTTGCCGGAGGCAGTTCTTGCAGACGGCGCTTCCGGAACTTTCCTCAATCACTCCGAGAACAAGTTTGAGAAGTTTGAAGAGCTTAAGTCCGCGGTTGGCCATTGTAAGAAATTGGGCTTAAAAACATTGGTTTTTGCGGCTGACTTAAAAGAGCTTGAGAAGGTTTTAGGGCTCAATCCTGATTTTGCAGCTTATGAACCGCCGGAGCTTGTTGGCAGCAAGACTACTTCAGTTGCAGAGGCAAAACCGGAAGTTGTAGCCAAGGCAGTTGAGTTGGCCCATGAAGCACGAATTCCATTGATAGTTGGTGCCGGAATTAAATCGCAAAAAGATGTTCGGGTGAGTGTGAGTTTGGGCGCAGACGGTGTGGCAGTGGCCAGCGACATTGTCAAAGCGCATGACCCCAAAAAAGAAACTTTGGAATTATTGGAGGGGTTTAAATGAAAATTTTCTTGGGTGCGGACCATCGAGGTTTTAATCTAAAAGAAAAAGTCAAGGAATGGTTGGGTGAGTATGAAGTGGAGGATATGGGTGCACATACACATAATCCCAAAGACGATTACACTATTTATGCCGAAAAGGTGGCGTCAATGGTTGCCGGTAAAAAAGGCATGGGGATTCTGATGTGTGGTTCCGGGGTTGGAGTTGATGTAGTTGCAAACAAATTTGATGGAGTAAGAGCTTCTATTGGCAAGTCTGCTGCTCAAGTCAAAGCAGGAAGATCGGATGATGATATGAATATTTTGGTTATCGCTGCAGATTACACAAAAGAAGATGAGGCGAAAGAAATGATCAAAGCATTTTTAACTACAAAGTTTTCAGGCAAAGCACGATATAAAAAAAGATTGCAGGACATTAAAAGAATTGAAGCAAATAATTAAGAATTGTTGTCTTCTTCCAATCCACAATTGTAAATTGGAACAACCTTTTTCCAGATGAGTATTCCAGTTTCTTTGGTTTCTCCTGTATTAACGGCCCCAGGACATAAGGTAGACTTTCTTGCAAATGTCGCCAGTTCTTGTGTAGCCGCTTCGTATACTGGGTTAGAGAGAAGGAAATCTGTGCCCCCTATGCATGCAGTTGTAGACATGTTTAGCATTAGAGTTTTCAGGATGGGGCAATTTTCGCAACGCTCACTCATGGCAAGTATTATATGTGCTAGAATTTTATTGTGCAACTCCCGGCTATAGACTCTATCGAATTAAGCAATAAACGCGTTTTGGTGCGCGGGGATTTGGATGTTCCTTTTGAGGATGGGAGAATTCTTGATGACACAAGAATTAGAAACTGCTTGCCCACTTTTAAATATGTTTTGGAAAAAGGCGCTGAAAGACTCTTAATTTTGGGCCACATTGGCAAATATGAAGGCCCGGAAAAGACCGTCTCAACCGCATTTTTAAAAGATAGCCTTTCTGAGCTTCTGGGTGATGAAGTTAATTTTGTCGCCGGAATGCCTCCTTCTGGGGAAATAAATGACAGGGTAGTTCTTCTGGACAATGTACGCATGAGTGAGGGGGAGGAGAAAAACGATGCAGAGTTTGCCCGGGCGCTCGCGCAACTTGCCGATGTTTATGTCAATGAAGCTTTCGCAACCTCGCACCGCGAGCATGCTTCGATTGTGGGCATTCCCAAGCTGCTCCTAAAAGCCGCAGGCTTAAGGTTTGCCGGGGAAGTGGCCAAGCTCTCGACAATTTTGGAAAACCCCAAAAGGCCGGTTGTGGCTATGGTAAGCGGCATTAAAAAAGACAAGCTTAGCTATATTCAGAATTTTTTGAAGTTTGCTGACACGATACTTGTGGGCGGAAGACTTCCGGATTATATCGGGGATTCTGATCCTCTAAGGTCAAACAGTAAAGTTATATTAGCCCGCTTGAATCCTGATAAAGAAGATATAACTATTCACTCTATTGAAACTTTTCAAAAAGAGTTGGCGCAAGCGGGGACGATTATTGTTGCGGGAGTGCTGGGTAAATATGAAGAAGAAGGCCACAGGCAAGGAACTAAACAGCTTTTTGAAGCGGTGGCCGCGTCTACTGCGTTTAAGTTAATGGGCGGGGGAGATAGCGAGGCAGCCGCGTCTCTGTTTGGTATAACCGATAAGTTTGATTGGATTAGTACAGGCGGTGGCGCAATGCTTGAATTTCTGGCCAAAGGGACTTTACCTGGGTTAAGGGCACTGCAAGAATAGTTATGCTTCACTTCTACGAGGCTAATATAAAAGGCCCAGTTGCTCAGCCCTCAAATACCGCAACTGCCTTGCCATATTTTATAGTGGGCCTGGCGATTCTAAACCATGATGCAAATATCGCCTTGGCAGTGTTTTTTGTAGGTGTTACTACAATTTATTTTCATGCTCGTTGTACCATTCTTGGCCAATATGTAGATATCCTCTCAATAATTATTTTAGCTGCGGTTTTTTTTCTTAAAGCCTATCCATTCAACCAACTTAATCAGATTAATTTTATTATAGGAATTTTACTAATCGTTATAGCTGAAGTGTTTTGGATTATTGATATAAAACATGTAAAGTTTATACCCAAAAACCACATCCTCACGGGCCATGGAGTTTGGCACATTCTAACGGCGATTTCTGTTTGGTTTTTCTATATGTCTTTAGCGAAGTCAACATAAGGACTTTAGGAAGTTTTTAGTTGATTAGCTCTGCGTTTCGCTAGCTTGTACATAAGTATTGCATATAAACCCGCCCCGATTGAGTCTGAAAACCCCATCAGTGTTCCTTCAATGCCTGCAAGAAAGTTTTCTCGCGGCTCAAAGCCTTGAGTTCTGACAAAAAAACTTATGCTTACAGAAATCAATATAAAAATAGCGTTACCTTGCATGTAATAACTTTTAGTGAAAGACTGAAACCCTTGTTTAAAGCCTGAAGACTTTGCCCTTCTTTTGAAGTCTGCAACCATACCACCCAAATTATCTGAATGTGCAAATGCACCGGCGATGATTACTCCAATTGGCCCATACAAGTTCCAGTTCAATAATGGACTTATCGTATGAAAAACAATCAAAAGAATTGGTCCTGCCAAAGTACCTATCAGTTCCCCTCTGACATAGTTCCACGCAACTTTTGTTGATTTTCCCTGGCGCTTTCTCTTTATTGTTTGTGCGAGCTCGCCCAGAGTATCTGAGTTGCCGGCGATATAGCGGACAAGCCCTTCAATGGGGTAGAACCCAACTGCTCCCAATGTATCGGCCATATACCCAAGTGGTATGGATGCTGCGGCACCTATAGCTGAGCCGCCAACCAGGCCTCTTAATTCTTCTTCCTCTTTTTCTTGGCGCGACATCTGCTTTGCATATTTTACAGGAATTATTATTAATGTATGCTTGAGGTATGGTAAAAGTTGGAATCAATGGTTTTGGAAGAATTGGCAGGCTGGCCTTCAGGATTGCAGTTACCAAACACTCGGAGGAGCTTGAGATTGCGGCGGTAAATACTTCCGGCTCGATGAGTGCCTTGGACTGGGCACATTTAGTTAATTACGACACGATGTATCGGAGATTTGAAAAAGATGTTCATGCCGAAGGCATTAAGAAACCTGATGATCCCACTAATAACGACCCCTTAATAGGCCACTTTTTTGTGGATAACATGCGCATTCCAGTTCTGGCCCAGAGAGACCCGGAGAAAATCCCTTGGGGTGAGTATGGCGTGGATGTTGTTATTGAGTCTACAGGTAAGTTTACCAGCGAGGAAGACGCTAAAAAACATGCCAAAGCCGGGGCAAAGCGAGTTGTAATTTCAGCTCCCGGCAAGGGTGAGAATGTGGGAACTTACGTTTTAGGTGTAAATGAGTATAAGGGAGAAGGGACCGTGATATCTAACGCCAGCTGCACCACCAATTGTGTGGCACCGGTGGCCTCGGTGATTCAAAGTAATTTTGGCATAGAAAAAGCCATGATGACGACAATTCACAGCTACACCGATGATCAGAACCTGCAGGACAATTCCCACAGCGACTTAAGGCGCGCCCGTGCCGCTGCACAAAACATTGTCCCAACTACAACCGGGGCAGCGATTGCCACCACAGAAACAATTCCGGAACTTGTGGGACTTTTTGATGGCATGGCCTTGCGAGTCCCAGTACTCACGGGGTCAATTACGGACTTTACTTTTCTCTTGAAGAAAGAAGTTAGCATTGAGGAGGTAAATAATGCGTTCAAGAAAGCCACCGAGAATGCGTTGTATAAGGGAATATTGGCGGTAACCGACGAGCCCATAGTGAGCTCTGATATTATAGGCAGAACCGAGTCGGCCATTGTGGATTTGTCTCTTACCCAGCTGGTTGCCGGCAACATGCTCAAAGTCTTTGCCTGGTATGACAACGAGTGGGGCTATGCAAACCGTCTGGTTGAGCAGGTGATTCGTGTTGGCCGCACTTTGGAAACTCAAACTGCTCCAACAGACCCGATTACGCTGTCACACCAAAGTAATTAAGAGATTAAGTAATTAAGTTATTAAGAAATTGAATACAAAAACTTCTTTTCGAGATTTGTTAATTTGGCAAAAAGCTTCTGAATTAGTCAAAAAGATATACTTTCTAACAAGAGAATTTCCTCGTGAAGAAAGATTTGGATTAACAGACCAGATGCACAGGTCTGCAAATTCAGTTGCCGCGAATATTGCCGAGGCTCATGGAAGATATCACTTTGCTGATAAGATTAGAGTCCTATATCAGGCTAGAGGGGAGTGCTTTGAGACACAAAGCCATTTGTCTATTGCACTTAATTTGGGATATATTACTAAAGAAGTGTTTGTAAGAATTGATAAAGAATATGAAGGGTTGGGAGTTGGAATTAATGCTTACATTAACAAGATAAAATTGTCTAAATCTTAATCTCGTGCTTAATCTCTTAATTACTTAATAACTTAATAAACTTGATCCCATGTTTGAAATAATCCCCGCCATCCTTACGGACAATCCTCAAGAAGCGCGTGAGCTAATTGCCAAAGCTGACGGAGTGGCCCGCCTAGACGCGAGGCTGGTTAAGCGCGTTCATATTGATATCATTGATGGTGTTTTTGCGGACAACAAAACCGTTGACCCATCTGCTTTAAACGAGGTTGACCATTCGCTTCTTTTGGATTTTCACCTCATGGTCAATGAGCCCGTGCGCTGGGTGGAAAAGTGCGTCCGTGCCGGAGGTGATCGTATTATTGGCCATGTTGAGATGATGGAGAGCGTGAGCGAGTTTATATCTGAAGTGACAGAAGCAGGGCTTTCTCCGGGGCTGGCGTTTGATTTGGACACATCAATTGAAAGTGTAGAAAAAAGGCTTCTTTTAGACGTGGATGTGGTGCTTGTGATGAGTGTCCCCGCAGGCTTTGCCGGGCAGAAGTTTGACCCCAAGGTTTTGGATAAAATTTCAGAGCTAGAAAAAATCAGAAAGACAGATCCAACGCCTTTTAAAATTTGTGACGATGGAGGTGTGACGATTGAGTATGTGGACGATGTCCGCTCAAAAGGCACGGATGAGGTTGTCATCGGCCAGAGAATTTTTGAAGGGGATTTGGCCAAAAACATTAACGCGTACAAAAAAGCAGCCTAGTGTGTTACCCTGAATTATGGAGAAACTCTCCTTTGAGGAGCTTGACAAGAAGGCCAACGACATCAGAAAAGATATAATTAAGATGCTTCTTTTGGCCGGTTCGGGCCACTCTGCGGGACCTCTTGGGATGGCCGACGTTTTTACCGCGCTTTATTTTAATATCCTAAATCACAACCCCGGGGAGCCCATGTGGGAGGACCGTGACCGGCTGTTTCTGTCCTGTGGCCACATCGCGCCTGTTCGCTACGTTACCATGGCTCATGCCGGTTATTTCCCGAAAACTTGGCTTAAAAAACTAAGGAAGCTTGGTTCTCCGTTACAGGGCCACCCCGAGAGAAAAAGGCTTCCTGCCCTCGAGACCACTTCAGGGCCCTTGGGCTCGGGTCTTGCGCAGGCCGCAGGCTATGCCTTGGCTGCCAGGATGGACAATAAGCGCTTTCGCGTTTTTTGCATAAACAGCGACGGCGAGCACGATGCCGGAAACCACTGGGAGGCGGCAATGTTTGCCGGTAAAAACAGGCTTTCCAATCTGACTACATTTGTGGATAGGAACAACATTCAAATTGATGGCCACACCGAAGACATCATGCCACTGGAACCCTTGGCTGCCAAATATGAGGCATTCAATTGGCATGTTCTTCACATTGATGGCCACAACATGGAAGAAATTGTCGACTCGGTAAACCATGCCCGCGCGGTGTATGAGAAGCCAACAGTAATCATTTGTCACACAATTCCGGGCAAAGGCGTGAGTTTCATGGAAAATATGTACGAGTGGCACGGCAAGCCACCAAATGAAGAAGAGGCCAAGAAAGCTTTACATGAATTAAGAACATTGGGAGGCAAGATCAAAGGAGAACATGAATAAGAAAGAGAATAATATTAGTATGTTTATTCGGACGCTGGTATCAGTTGTTCTAGCTATTTTTTCTTCAATAGTGTTGCTATTCGTGAGTTTTAATGTTTATGAGAGGGTTACTTGTTCTTGGAAATACTGCGAGGGTTATTTATGCGAACTAGGCCCTCCATGCCCCGTGTTTAATTATGTAGTAGAAATAACTCTTTTAGTAGTATTTTTTATCGTTTCCTTCATATTTTTTAGTAAACTAATGGTGCAAGCAATTAGCTATGTAAAGAAAATTAGAAGGGGAGCATGAACAAAAATGTTTTATAAAATTTTAATTATAATTTTGGCAATTTTATTAGTGGTGTACGGTTTATATCTATTTATTAAATGGAGAAAAGGATATGGATATAAAGGACCGGGTATAGATTGGAGTGGTTTGCCATTTGAATTTACAGGATTTATAAATCCAAAGAAGTCATCTTGGAAAACAAAAATAAATTTGCTCTGGGCAAGTATTGGTTTGTGGTTAGCCGCAATTTTATTAATTTTTTTGGTTATATGAGAATAAAAAAGAAATGTTAAATCCAAAAGCAAAATTATCACTGATTAAGCAATCAAAATTTTAATAAATATGAGTAGAGAAATAGAACTAAAAGATGGGCAAGGGATTGGTTATATGAGAAAGGATTTATCGGGTGATATGAAGGTTGTTCCGGCACAGCTTGGAATTAGTGATGGGGGTCCAAGGATAGCAGTAGACTTTGGTGGTTACGGAACAGTGTTGAATCGCAATGAACCAATCCAACTTGCGTTACCTGTTTTAGAAGAACATGTAATAGAAGCTGTGAATATCGAGCGAAGAAGATTCTACAAGAAAGTTTATCCAGAGTCAGAACCTCAAGAGAAAGCTGAGGCGTTGTTAAATAGTGTTGTGCGGAATGCGCCAAATTTACCAGTAAGTGTTATCGGTATTGGCATTTCTGGAATCTTAAATCGTTTTAGAAAGAAAACATGATTAATCCAAAAGCAAAACTATCAGACAAAGTATTTAAAAAAGATATTGATCAAAAGCCCACGCGGGATGGCTATGGGCATGGGCTGGTGGAGGCAGGTGAGAAGGATGAGCGAGTAGTAGCTTTGTGTGCAGACTTAACCGAGTCAACAAGAACAGAGTGGTTTAAGGAAAAGTTT
>MGHM01000006.1:0-399 GCA_001793235.1 Candidatus Woesebacteria bacterium RIFCSPLOWO2_01_FULL_44_24b
TGTTCCTGTGGTGTTATTTTCATTTATATCAATGGCAGCCACAGTTCTGATCCCTGCGGCAGCTGTAATATCAATTGCTTCCTCGCCAACTGCTGGAACTAAGGCAATATCTGTATCCCACCCGGCTCCGATGTTGATTGCAGTTTCTACTGCGCTAGTTCCGGTAATGCCGTCTATCAGTAAAGCCGAGAAGGTATCATCAGCTGAGCCGGAAATTGGATCAAAATTTAAGTGGATTGCAGAAACGTCTGTTGAAGTACCGTCTGCTCCTTCAAAATTGATGTATAACCCGTCAACATTGTCTGTTATTACTCCGGTACCGCCTGTGGTGTTAATTATCATGGCATCTCCCGTTATGGCAGTAGCTGCTGTAGTATTTTCTATTAGTAGCTGATATTC
>MGHM01000006.1:518-15170 GCA_001793235.1 Candidatus Woesebacteria bacterium RIFCSPLOWO2_01_FULL_44_24b
GTATTCCAGTAGTTTCTGTAAACGGAGAAGTTGCAGATGTTGCCCAGCCGCAGTTGGTGAGTGTTGGATCGCACACAAGATCCTCCCCCCAGAAAAGCGAGCTTCCTGCTTGAGCTCCGAAAGTAGCAGTTCCCAGAACGTTATTTGCAGAAACATCAGAGTTTATTCCCAAAAACGCCGCACCGGTACCACTGTTTATTACTCCTACTGTGTCATTGGAAGCGTTGTTTGCATCTATACTAAAAGACCCCGAGCCAAGGATGGTGTTTTGGCCTAGATTGAGTGCGTTTGTTATATTTGCGTCACTTGCGTCAATTGCGTCAGTAATATCAGTATCAGTTGCTGAAGTGGAATCAATTAGTATTGCGTCAGTTACGGCTCCGATTGTGGGTTCTGCGTTAACTAGTCTAATTAATGCTTCATAAGAGCCTGCTGCCGCGTTAGCAGTTGACGCGCCGGTTATTTGAAGACCAACAAGATCAGCATCTGCATCGTTTGCAGTTAAGGTGATGTTTGAAGCATAGTGGTCAACCGCAGTTGCCGTATTATCAACTGTATAGTCGATATTAAAACCGATATTGGCAGCAGTGATTGTGTTGACATTCAAGTCCAAAACCCCGCCGGTGCTACTGTTGACATCTGTTGAGCCGTCAACTACAACTCCGCCGGCGTTATAGACTTGGAAGGTCAGGGGATTGCTGTCAAAGCTGTCGCCTTGCCTGATGGTCAAAGGTCCCCTGGCTTCAATCATTGAAGAAGTTTCGTTGGTAAATATCAAGTCATACGCCATAGATACATCGCCGGCTGCTGTAAACTCATGGGGGATAGCTGAGGTAATGATGCTTTCGTTTACTCTAAAGAGAGTACTGCTGTCGTCTGTAATATTTAACAGGTTCCCCACATTTGAACTGCTGCCAAGATTAATTCTAAGGATGTCTCCGGTTGCTGTTGCCGCGCCGGTAAATTCCATTAAGTTGAGGTTGCCCGTAAATGCTGAAGCTCCTGTCAGGGTGGAACTAAATAGATTTCCTGTAGTTACTCCTGTTGAGCTTGAAGATACATTTAAAATATCTCCCGTCGTTATTGCGCTGGCAGACAAGTCAACCAGGTTGACCGTGGCCGCCGCAGCATCAGTTAATACAAAAGCCTGAGCTCCGGTCGCTGCCGAATTGATATCTATATTTATTACATCTCCGGTTGAGGCCTGTGCGCCTACGTTAATATCAATTAACTCGTTAGTGAAAATTCCGGAAGTAGTGATGTCTATGGCGTTGCCGGTTGTGGCAGCTGTGGCAATGTCTATGGCGTTGCCGGCTACATTGGTACCCATATTAAGGTCCATGGCATTCCCTGTAGCAACTCCTGTTGTGTAGGTTACATCAATGGCATTCGCTGTAGCATTTCCGGTTAAGTTGATGTCTATCATATTTGCCCCAGTAGCAACAGATGAAGCTACTGATATCGCACTCGCGGCGGCATTGGTAGAACTTTGAGTAATATCAAGAGCAGCTACAGCTGCATCAGTATCGCTTTGGTTTATTTGAAATACAAAAGCTGACAAATCATTGCCCGTTGCGTCCGGGTTTGTGAATACGATTCCGTCATCATTAGCTGTTAATGTTATGGTTGCATTGCCACCGTCTGCGTCATTGTCATATGCTGTTTGAAGAGTGGTTGCCGCACCTGCACCATCGTCAGCACCACAGGCGATAATTCCGTTTACATCTGTAGTGAGTAGACCTCCGTTTCCTGCACCTGAACAATCCAGTGCTGCACCGTTTACATAGAGTCTGACATCGTCGGTTGGATTTAGGAAGATATCATCTTCGGCTCTTACTTCAACATCATTGCCATCCGGTACCGAAGTGGGAAGCGTGTCGCCTCCCATGAGAAGTAAATTGGCCAGATTTGCGTTAGCATGAAGTGTCAAATCGTCGGTAGTTGATAGTATAGAGTAAGTGGTCCCGGTAACTGTATTTGGGCCTAGATTGAGAGCATTGGTTATGCCTGTTGCATCACTAATATCAATTGCATCCGTTAAAGTCCCGGCGCTGTTACTTATCACAATTCCATCTGTAGTTGTACCTGCATTTGAAAATGTCAGATCAATTCCGGCTGAGGTACCTGCCTGGTTAACGTCGAGCGCAATTCCGGTAGCAGCCAGTTGGTCAAGCTGAAGCAAAAATGCGCTTTCCGTTCCTGAGGCGGCAGGATTTCTGAAAATTAACGAATCATCGTTCGCGCTTAAGGCGATAATAGTGTCGGTGCCGTTTGCATCGTTGTCGTAACCTTGCTGGAGCGTTGTTGAGGCTCCTGAAAAGTCCTGCCAGCTTGTGCCGTTATAAAATCTGACCAATTGGTTTGCAGTGTCATAAGCAATAAAACCTTCATTGACCGGAAGATTTGTCAAAGTCGTTAGCGAGGGAAGCCTGAAACCTTCGTTGGTTGCGTTTGATTGATCAATGACTGAAAGGTTTAGATAGTCTCCATCAGCAAAAGTTAAGGTCGCGTTTAGGTCGGTCGCTGTGACTGTGTTATTTAGAATTTCAAGTGTACTTATGGATTCGTCGGGAAGTTGAATTTCTGCGTCTCCTGTCCCGTCTGTTATTAATTGCCAGGAATCGGTTGTTGCGTCGCCAATGGTCCCGGCCACGTTTCCGGTAATTATCGGGTTATTGCCAATATTAATTGCATTTACAATGTCCGTGTCGCTTAGATCAATCCCTGTGGTGTAGCCGCCGGCTGCAGAACTAAAGAGTATACCTGCAATTACCGGTACCGAGTCGTCCGAATTACTTAAGAGGATTTGTGCATCTGTAGTCAGGGCCGTGTCGCTCCCTACGCCCTGGTCTTCGTTGTCGATATAAATGCCGTAAACCGTGTCATCAGAGGTCGTCTCGTCATTGTCCACATTAATCAGGGCCCCGATAACTGTGTCAGCACCGCCATCATCTGTAATATTAAGATCTAAATTGATGCCCTCGAACCCGCTTGTTATTGTGGTGGCATTTATGTCCAAAAGTCCGAGAGTTGCGGTTGACGCGGTTGAGCTACCATCGATTACTATTCTCCCGTCGGCAGCTACGGCGTTGGCGGGGGCAAAGGTTGTGATACTGGTGTCGGCGAATGTTACATAAGTTGTACCTGCGTCTTGAATAACAAAATCTCCGGAGGAAGTAAGGTTGAGCTCAAGATTGGAAGTTAGTCCGTTTGTGATGGTTGTGGTTGCGTCGAGGCTCAAGGAGTCACTTAAATCGTCAAAGTTAATACAATCGGCACAGTTTAAGGTGGTGGCGCTTGAGGCTGTAATTGTGGTTGTGCCAGAAAGAATCAGTGTGTCGCCAGTTATAGTATTTGTGGCTCCCAGGGTCACGCGGGTGATGCCTCCTGAGTCAAGGAGGTCGTTACCGTTGACTTGTAAGTCATCGTCTATAACCAAGGTGGTCTGCGAAATATCCGAAAGCGTACCCTCAATTGCTACGTTTCCGGCATTCGTTACGGTCAAGAGGTTCGCGGCTGCCGAGGTTTCAATCTCAAAGATATTTGCAGTTTGAGTGCCGTTGCCCTGGAGTATAAGCTGGATTTGGTCAGCGTCGCCGTCAATTGAAAACTTTGCTGAAGACAGGGGAGTGCTACCTCCTAAAACTAGCTCGTCTGTGGTGTTGGTTAGGTAAACGGTTGTGCCTGAGTCGGTCCAGACGGCGCTGGCTCCACCAGTGGCAGCATTCCAGGCGTCGTTAATCGCATCAACTATTCCGGTGTTTGAGTTGGGGAGAGAAGTGTCCACATCTGTTAACTGTATCGCACTAGTCAGTTGTGCATCATCAAAGATGAAGTCGTCAACTGAGGTGAGCGTGATGTCGTTGCCGGCGCCGCTCGAGGTGACACTGACTGTGGTACCGGAAACAGTAATTGCGTCTCCGCCGTCGCCAAGATCAACCTGACCGTTGGCGTCAAGAGTTCCATTGGCTGTCAATGTCCCGTTGGCAGTCAGAGTTTGGGTAACAGTTAAGGCACCTGTATTTGTGGTGGTAACACCTGTGTTACCTATTGTGATTGCATTTGCATTTGTAACTCCAAGCTCAAGCGTGCCGGCGGCGTTTGTGTCGAGGCCCTCGCTTGCGGCCACCGTGATGTTGCCCACGGAAGAGACATCAAAGTTAGTAAGATTAATAGTACCTGTTGTACCCTCAATTTCATTGGCGCCGATATTTAAGGCATTGTCGATTTCGGCGTCGCTCACGTTAATTGCATTTGTGATTACACCGGTGCTTGTGTTGGTGATACTTATTCCGTTGGTGGTGGTCCCGGTTCCGGTCGTAGTTAATACTAAAAGGTCGCCGGTAGAGCTTGAGGTGAGGGCGAGGGGAGTTCCGGTTGAGGTTGCGGCCATCGTTAACCCTGTACCTGTACCGGAGTAATTTTGGCTCCAGGCGTTTGTGCCTTGGTTCAAAGTCAGGGCAGCGTCCAAGTCAAGCGTGTCTTGGAGCTCAGTAAAGTCCAGACTATCAGCTTGGACCGAAACCGTAATTGTGTCTGTAGCTGAGGCAACAGTATCAATGCCGGTGCCTGCGGTTATCGTGAGCGTGTCTCCGGTTGTGATAGTTTGTGGGGTGCCACTCTCACCGGCGACAGTAAAACTACTTACAAAGGTACAGTTATTTGAGTCTAAACAGATTGTTCCCGAAGCATTGGGGAGAGTGTAGGTACGGTTGTCGGAAAGCCCTGCGCCTTGGATTGAGCCTGTGAAGGTACTGTTTTCGTACTGCAGGATGTTATCATAGTTGTCTCCAATGGAAAGGGCGGTGAAATTATTGTTTGACTGGTCAGTAATATCGCCAATTCTTAGTGCATTGTTGGTGTTTGTACCGCTGGTTGCTGTGCCGGTAAGGCCAATATTTACACCGTTTACAGTATTGGTTCCTGATGCTGAGCTATTAGTTACATTGAAGGTTGATGCACTTCCAGTGGTATTTGAGTAGGTTTGAGTTATTGTTCCCGTTCCAGAGGAGAGCGTCAGGTTTTGGTTGGCCGGTAGAGTTACGCCGCCACTTGCCGTGATTAGACCGGTTACTCCGAGCGTACCCAGTATGGTTGTGTTTCCGGTGGCGGGTGCAACAGTAAAATTGGCGCCTCCGACCGTGAAGTTTGCTGTCGTTACGTCAAGTCCGGCTGTTGCATCAACATTACCAGCCAGGGTTACCTGCCCCGTGCCCGAGGTTAATGTTGTTGCACCGCTTTGAACGTAATTGCCTGAAAGATTAAAAGCGTCCGAGGCTCCCAATGTTACTGAGTTGGCGGTCCCTGAGTTTAGCGTAATCCCAACATCGTTACTTGCTATTGTGCCGCCCAAGAGGCGAATGTCGGCCGTGTCGCCCTGGACTGCAAGGCCATAAGCCGTGTCGTTGGCGTTGGCTGTGGTTACATCAATGTAGCCGCCATAAACTGTGTTGGCCAACGAACCCGCGTCATTAATAGTTATGTAGTTGCCGCGAAGCGTATTTGCATTAGTTGTGGGGTTATTGGTCAGGGTCATACTACTGCCGTCTACAGTTTGCCCCGCCGTAGTGGTATCAAACGATGTAGTTTGAGCTATTCTTGAGCCGGTTGCGGTAATAGAATAATTGGCAAGGCTCAGGTTTTGGTTGACTAAGACATCCCCGCCTACAAAGTTAAACTGGTCTGAGGTGGTGTAAGTTAAGTTTCCGGTATCTCCGTCGGAGCCATAAAGAGAAAGTGTTGCGTTACCTGCAACGGAGGCATCGCCGATTCTAACCGTGTTTGCAGATACATCGATATAAAACGGAGCAACTGTATCTGCGTCATCGCTTCCAACTACTAAGTCGTCTGAAGTTTGAGTAAGATAGGTAATTGCGCCATTGTCGGTCCACTTGGAACTGCCTGATCCGGCGCCGCCGTCGGTACCGCAGGAGAACTCTTCGCTGGTTGCATCCCAGACTAATTTTTGAGTTGCGCCATCGCAATCCGTTAAGCCACCGCCGTTGATCCCGGCCCCGGCCCCGGTTGAGAGAGTAAGCGTCTGGTCGATTAAGACGTCTCCTGCCGAGAATTCGAACCGGTCACTGGTGTTATATAAGAGTGTTCCGGTGTCGCTTGCTCCGTCGGACTTAAAAATTACGCTTGTGCTGCCGGCGGTTGCACCATCACCAATGTATATTGTGTTTGCCGACACATCAACAGCAAAGGGAGCGGCGGTTATAGTTGTGCCACCTACCGCCAGGTCAAAGCCGGCAGGGGTGTCGCTGGAAGTTGGGTAAAGAACGTCTGGAGTAGGGGTGGTATTAAATGACCATTTCGAAGCTCCGCCACCGATTGCATTATCAAATGCATCGAGAGCTTCCTGAACATTAGTTGCGGCCGGTGCATTTGCCAGCGTGCCGTTGAAAACGCCAACCAGAACTGCTCCGGTGTCTGTAGCTCCGGTTGTCTCATTTAATGAAGTTGTGCCTATTGTTAGAGTCTGGCCAGAGGCAATTGTTATGGTGCCTGCGGTCGAGACTGAAAAGTTAGTTCCCGAGATTGAATTGGCGCCTATTGCCAATGCTGTACCAATTTGGTCATCGCTTACATCAAGCGCGGTCGTTATTGCTCCTGAGCTGGTGTTTTCTATTATGATACCGCTTGTAGTAGTACCAGAACCGGTTGCATCTAAATTTAAGAGGGTTCCAGTAGAGGATGAAACAAGCTGAACTCCATCTCCTGTTCCTGCGTTTTCTATCGAGAGAACGTCGCCGGTAGAGCTTGCATAGTTTTGATCAATAAATAAAACGTTGCCGGTGTGGGTTAGAGTACCAGCGGTCTGAGTGCCTGAATCAATAATTCTGGCAGCCGGTCCTGAAATTGTTGCAGTTGTGCCTACAGTTTCCGTCGTGATGGCCCTGGAAATGTCGAGGACGTTGCCGGTTGAGTCACCGACTGCGCCACCACTATTGAAAGTTTGAGAATAGGTGACGTTGGCAATGTCAGAAGTAAAAGCTGTTGAACCTGAAGCGCTGGTTTTGTTTAATACTAGCAGTTCACCATTGAAGGCGGTTGCGGTTGAGCTGACATCGATACTGGAGCCTGTAGTCAGTGAATTAGCGTTTATATCAAGAATATTTTCGGTGTCTCCCGTTGATGTAATAATAAACTCACCGCCGTTAAGGACATCAAAATAAAACTCGGAAGTTGTGTCGGTTCCTCCTATTGCTAAATCCTCTGCGGTTTCGGTTAAGTAGCTGAGTGTGGTTGGGCTAAGTGAGGCAGTCCATTTTGATGACCCTGCTCCTATTGCGCTGTCCAAATCTTCCAGCGCTTCCTGGACGTTGGTTGCATCCGAGTTGTTTAATGTGAGTTCATACACTCCGACTAAGTTAGCGCCCGATGTTGCGGATCCGGCCCCCGTATCGTTTAAGCCTATTGTGCCAATGGTTAAGTCTCCACCGGCGTTGATTGTCAGGTTGACTACGTCGGATACAGTTCCTGTATCAATATCTACACCATTAATTGTTTCCGCAGTTGCCGCACTAATAGTGCCTGATGCGGTAATACTCGTTATGCCTGTTAATGCCCCCGCGCCGGAAATTGTCCAGGTACCGTTAGTTAGTGCGTCTGATGCCCCAATGTTGACTTGATTTGAGCTGCCGCTGTCAATAGTTATTGCCGCGTTGTTTGAGTTAATGCTTCCGCTCGGGATTTGAAGGGCATCGCCGGATGCGATGGCTACGGTTCCCGAAGATGAATCAAGGGTTAGCCCGCCGCCCCCGGCAGAGGAGAGCGTTACCGCGCCGGCGCCTGTATAGATAGGTGAGGTTACTGAAGTTGCAACTGTTACAGTCCCGGTGAAGTTGGCAGTGCCTGATATTGTCTGACTATTATATGTTCCGGCAGTAACGTTACCAGTTGAGCCAACAACATCAAAATTGTCAAAATTAATGTCTGCTGTTGTGCCTACTATATCATTAGCTGCTAGATTGATAGCATTTGTAATATTGCTGCTGGTAAGGTCAATGCCGTCAGTAATAGTTGCCCCTGAGGAGCCAATTCTTAAGGCATTGTCTACTGTACCGCCATCTGCTGAGCTTGTGTCGGCGTTACTTAGGAATAGAAGGTCATCAGTTGATGCCGCAGCTCCTGCAGTAGTATTTGCGTTTGTAATTACCAGTCCAAAAAGGTCTCCATCTAAATCACTCTGTGTCAAAGTAATTCTCTCGCCAAATAAATCGTTGCCTGTTGCTACCCCCGAGTCTGAACTGTAATCCAAAGTAAATCCTGTGTTGTTTGAGGTAGTTGAGCCTACGTTAATGTCAAATACACCGGCGGTCAAAGATGATAATGTGGAGTTTGTGGTGTCCGAGTCAAGTGCAAATGCAACTCCGGCCGGGTGAACGATGGTTTGCGTTGAGGTGGGATTAGTGATGACGCAGGTAGGGCAGGATGCTCCGGAGACTGCGGCCCAAACCGGGAGACCGCCGGAGACCGTTAATACTTCGCCGGCGTTGCCAATCGTTCTTCTGCTCCAGGTGTTGACGCCCGAGCCATACAATAGGTCCCCAGTTGCAACAGCATTTTGGCCGGTGCCGCCGTAAATAGCGCCGATTACGGTTCCGTTCCAGGTTCCCGTAGAAATTGTGCCAGAGCTAACGGTTAAGCCATTAATTGAGCCGGTTACCGACAAGTTATTATTTACCGTGGTCGTCCCTGAGCCTGCGCCAATTGATACAGTCGTTGCAGCTTCGCCTATATCCAAGGACAATGCGTTTGTGTTAAACAGCGAGGCTGCTGAAGCGCCGGTAGTTATGTCTCCGCCTGTAATGGTTGCATCTCCTGTCAGTGTTAAGTTGCCGGCGTTTGTTAGCACAAACTGGTCAGTTCCGGCTGAGTTTTCAAATACAACCAAGTTACTAGTTTGAGTTGCGTTACCGCGAACCAGAAATTGAATTTCGTCCGTTTCGCCCTCGACAGCTAATTTGGCAAGGTTTGTAGTTGAGCCTATTGTTACATTATTTGTAGCGCTTATTAAGTGAACAACCGAGGCTGTTACATCCCAGGGTGATGCTGCGCCCCCGGTCTCATCGTCTGCGCAGGAAATTACACCACTTGCGTTTGCCGTAAGTTTCCCTCCATTATTGTTGCCCGTACAGTCAAAGTCGGCAAAAATGAGACTGCTGGTTGGGTCGAGTGACAAATTTCCGCTTGAGGATAGAGTAGTGCCGTTCAGAGTGAGGCTGTCAACAACTGCAGAACCAGTAATATTAAGCGCTCCGGCTGAAGTGTCAAAGAAGAAAGGTGCCGCGGACGTTGATCCGCCGACAGCCAAGTCGTCCGTATCAGTGTCTGGGTAAATTATTGTCCCACCGTCAGTCCAGGGTGAGCTTTCGCCGCTTGAGTCGGCAGCCCAGGTAAATCCACCAGTAGAGGAGTTATAAGTAAGTACTTGACCGTTTGAAGCAGAGTTCGATGCCTTTAGATCTACTTCTATGATCGTATCGTCATCTATTTCTGAGGACGATATTGAAGTGCCCAGGGTTGCTGTCAGGTCACCGTCAGTAATTGTGATTCCTGCGCCTGTTAAATCATCAACCGTTTCAGCATTTACAGTTAATGTTCCAAGGGCTCCATCGCCGGCCACATCGAGGTCTCCGGTCAATGTCTCATTTACCGCAAATATGTCTCCATTTGACTCTAAATCTCCGCTAACCAGTAAGTCGTCGCCGGTCAAGTCAACATTTGAAGGTGTTCCGCCACCGATTGTGAGGCCGCCACCGCCGGGGCTTATGACAATATCATCGCTTGAGCTCACGGTATTTCCGGCAAGGTTAAGGTTACCGGCGATATCTACGTCGCTTTCAAAGTTAGCATCTACGTTTACATTTAGAGATGTGGTTAGCAAAGAGTCTCTAGTAGCCAAAACGCTTGTCCCCAACGAAGCCGAAGGCGAAGTGGGATTTTCCGCAATCTCCGGTTTATCGAGGCCAATTAGGCTGCGGAAACTGCCTAAAGCTCCTGAGCTATTTGCAAGAATTAAGGCAACAGCAAAGGCTCCTATAAACGCACTCCTTTTTAAAACTCTAGCTTGATTTATGTGTAGAGGCTGAAAGATTTGAATAGGCTGAGTTGTGATTGAGGCTTCGCTCGGGAAAGAAATGTCCTTGTTTGTTGAGTTAGATTCAGGGTATGGCTGATAAGGTTTAGGTGAGGGAAGGACCTCAATTTTAGGCCTGGGTGAGCTGTTCTTGTGTGATTTTTTAAAAGAACTAATTTTTGCTAGTAAATATCTTCTGTGACCGCCGTCAGTACGCTCGGCTATCAACTTCCCAGCATCCTCCCATCTTCTGAGAGTCTTAGTGGAGACTTTTAGAAGATCTGCGGCTTCATGAATTAATAGATATTTCTGATTGGGCAGCGTAGGCATATTTATTTACTTCAAACTTGGACTCTCAAATTGGACAATTTATACTCAATATGTCCAATATCATTAAGACAGTTTTTTAAAATTTTGTCAAGTAATTTTTGAGGCACAATAATTTTTGTATTCTAGGGATATTTGTTGTACTAGCGGTATAAGTTTGAGTTTAATTATTTTAGCTTGAAATATATTTTAGTTAATTTCAGCAAGTTTACGTACAGATAAGATAATTAAATGCATTTATATAGTAATGCCGCAATATGTAATTATATGAGGTTATATTTTACGCAATTTATTTACCGTACAACGTAGTCATTCTCCGAAAAATTAATTGAGCTCAAGAAAATTTCGACATCTTCTTACTTAATGCCTGGATTTGCCTTTTGGTACCAGTTTAATTAGCATGATTAAGAGAGTAAAAGATGAAAAAAATATTACCTATTTTGATTGTAGTAGGGGCGTTGTGCGCAACTCCCCTACTAATAATATTGTCTTTCCTTAGTGCATCTAGTGTTTTTGCCCAGGTTGACAGTTTAGGGGTCGCCGTACCAATTCAAATAGAAGGTGACACACAAGGCGGGGACATAATTTGTTCGGAGGAGGGCGGGCTCACGCTTTGCAATGAAATCTATCAGCCTTCAATGTATGGCGTTATTACCGAGGAGCCACCAATTGCTCTCGAGAGTCCTGACTTTGATGGACCTTTGGCGATCACTACCGGGGAGGCTATCGTGCGGGTCAGTACTATAAATGGTACCATTGCGGTTGGTGACATAGTGACTAGCTCTGAGACGCCCGGGGTTGGCCAGAAAGCGACAGTCAACGGCTTTGGCCTCGGGGTTGCCTTGGAGGCGTTTGATTCAGCCTCTACGGAGGATGTCGGGGAAATTCTGGTTTCTATTAATATTCACCCAATTAGCTCGTTTGTGGGATCCAGGTCCAACCTGGTAAGTAACATCCGGCAGGCATTAAGCTCGCCCGTGGTTGCACCTTTGGACTCATTCAGATATTTACTTGCCTTTGTGGTTGCTTTAATTTCCTTCGCACTCGGCTTTATTTACTTTGGTCGCGTTGTTCGCTCCGGAGTAGAAGCCATCGGCCGAAACCCACTAGCGAGTAGAACGATACAGGTTACTATAATAATAAATATTGTGGTTACTATTGTTATAGTTTTAACTGGTCTGGCAATTGCGCTCTTAATTTTGATTTTGTAAATGTTTTGTAGGGGCGTAGCGCGCTACGCTCCTACGGGGTAAATGTATGTTTTCAATAAAATTTCCAAATATTTTTAGGAATAGTCTTGGGCCACCGATTTCTCCAGTGGTCTTGGTTGCGCTTGACGGTTGGGGCCTTGCACCTCCATCCAAGGGAAATGCGATTTCTCTTGCAAAAACCCCGAACATGGATTATTTATACTCCAATTTTCCCCATGGTGAGCTTATCGCCTCGGGCGAGTCCGTGGGTCTTCCGGCAACAGAAGTTGGAAATTCGGAGGTTGGCCACTTAACTATGGGTGTGGGCAGAGTGATTTATCAAAGCCTCAAGCGAATTAATATCGCCATAGAAGACGGCAGTTTTTATGAAAATGCAGCTTTTGACAAGGCAACCAGGCATGTTTTGAGCAACAATTCTTCGATTCACTTAATCGGTTTGGTGGGTTCGGGCAATGTTCATTCAAATACCAACCACCTTTACGCACTTCTGCAATTTTGTAAAAAGAATAATTTGAGCCGTGTTTATTTGCATTTGTTTTGTGATGGCCGTGACGCCCCGCCCAACGAAGGTGCCGGGATTATCAGCCAGATACAGGCCAAATTGAGCCTGATGAAGGTTGGTAAAATAGCGACAATTTGCGGCCGTTACTACGCCATGGACCGAGACGCCCGCTGGGACCGTGTGCAAAAGACGTATGATGCAATGACTAAAGGAGCGGGGAGACAGGCAACGGACGCGGTGGAAGTGGTTCGACAGTCGTACTCGCAGGGCAAAAGCGATGAGTTTATCGAGCCAACCGTAATTCTTGAAAACGGAGTAGCTCACACAATTAACGACAACGACGCGGCAGTCTTTTTTAACTTCAGAGTCGACCGTGCCCGTGAGCTCACCATGGCATTTGTTCTGCCTAATTTTGAGCATACGAACGTCGCTGAATTTGGTTTTCAACTTGAACAAAATACAACATTTGAGCGTGCCAAAAAAATTAACAACTTATTCTTTGTTACTATGACTGAGTATCACAAGAACTTTCCGGTCTCGGCGATTGCCTTTCCTCCTCAATACAACTTTCCAGACTCACTAACCGAGATACTTACTAAAAATAATATCAAAAGTCTCCACTTGGCTGAGAGCGAAAAAGAAAGAATGGTCACTTTTTATTTTCGAGGCATGAATGCAACTGCCTTTGCTGGGGAGACCACCGTTATAGTCCCTTCTCCCAAGGTGGATACCTATGATAAAAAGCCCGAGATGTCTGCCGACGCGTTACTCGCCGAGTTCAAAAGAGGAATAGCAAAGAATATCTATAAATTCGTGCTAATCAATTTTGCCAATCCCGATATGGTGGCCCATTCGGGCAATATTCCCGCAACTGTCAAGGCCATTGAAGTGGTAGACAAGGTTTTGGGGGAAATCACAAAGATTGCACTTGAAAAAGAGGGCGTGCTGGTCATATCTGCAGATCATGGTAATGCCGAAGAGCTCCTCACTTTTCCAAGCCAGACCTTCTATTACACCACAAGCGTGGGTGAGGAAAACACTGACCACTCTTCAAACCCGGTTCCTATTGTTGTGGCTTCAAACCAACTCAAGGGTAGGGCGGCCATCGTCCTTCAGGGCACCCTGGCTGACATTGCCCCCACAATTTGCGCTATTATGAAGTTACAGGCGCCGGCGTCAATGACCGGTAAGAATTTGTTTGGAGCAAAAGTATGAGTGAAGTATACATTCTATTCGGAGCCTCAGTTGCCGTAATGTTTTTGGCGATTGTGACTTTATATGTTGTAGTGAATTACCATAAGACCCTAAAGCGACAGCGTGAGCTTGAGGGGGAAGTTGCGACACTTAGGGCAAAGGGGAGTGAGGAGGCAAGAAAGCTTATTCTTAATGCCCAGCTCCAGGCTACGGAGGTTATTAAAAATGCCGAAGTGAAAGCGCAGGAGCTCATAAACGCTTCGGAGATCTTTTCCAAAGAATATAAACAAAGTTTCCAAGCGGGCTTGGAACAGGAGACTAACAAAATGCTACTGAGTATGTCAAAGAGTATCAGCAGTCAAGTCGACAGTGAGGTCAATGCTCTTCATAAAGCAATGACTATTGAAACCGCGAAGGTGAGTGAATCGGTTGGAAGAAGCATAACAGCTGCTTACGCCCAGGCTCAGGCGCAGGTTGATGAGTATAAGAAGGCGATGATGGAGAAGGTTAACGCCTCCATTTTTGACATTATTTCAACTGTATCCAAAAAGGTCTTAAAAGAAACTATAAGCCCTAAAGAGCAGCAGAAACTTGTGATGAAGGCGCTGGAGGAGGCTAAAAACCAAAATGTATTCTGATATTTTAGTGTTAGTGCGAACTACTTTTGAGCGGGAGATTTTACTTGGTGAACTCATGGCGCTCAAAGATTCCCTTTTTGAACCCAAAAAAGGACCGGAAAACATATTGAAAGACGAGGTCCGGGTGAGTGTGGCCAATATCATCCGCTCAAAGCTTGAAAAAGGGGAAAAGCTTGAAAGCTACATTGACGGCTTAGTGCGTACTCTTGACGGCTTAACTGAAGTCAAGTTTGAGCTTCCCAAGGAGCCTACCGAGCGCGAGATTGGTTTAATTTATGATTGGCTCACAACCAATGTCCCATCCGGGGCAATAATCGCCTACTCCATTAATCCTTCAGTGTTGGGCGGGGCAACGATTTCTCACAAGGGCAGATACTATGACGGCAGCTTAAGAACTATTTTGGAGAGCACCCTTAAAGAAGTTTACTCCTCTTATGCGTGATTACAAATATTATCTTGATAAACTGGGAGAAATTGGCTATGTCGAGCGGGTAATTCACTCAATAGTTTATGCCAGTGGCCTACCCGGTGTGGTAAGCTCGGAGGTAGTGGTTTTTGAGGGTGGGAGCTTCGGGATTGTGCTTTCTTTAAACCGTGAGGATGTTGAGATCTTGCTCCTTAATGCAAACCCCATTAGAGTTGGCGAGGCGGTTGCCAGGTGCGGACTTCATCTGGCGGTTCCTTTGAGTAGTGAAC
>MGHM01000006.1:15185-15457 GCA_001793235.1 Candidatus Woesebacteria bacterium RIFCSPLOWO2_01_FULL_44_24b
CAGGTGCGGACTTCATCTGGCGGTTCCTTTGAGTAGTGAACTTTTGGGTAAAGTAGTCACCCCTCTGGTTATGGGTCTTGATGGTGAAGTGGTTGTAACCAAGCCCGAGGAAAACAGAGCGGTTGACAGTGAACCAATGAGCATTTTGGGCCGTACTGAGGTTAAAAAACCATTTGAGACGGGGGTGAAAATAATTGATCTCATGATACCCTTGGGGAGCGGCCAGCGCGAGCTTGTGGTGGGAGACAGGAAAACCGGCAAAACGCTTTTTC
>MGHM01000007.1:0-35648 GCA_001793235.1 Candidatus Woesebacteria bacterium RIFCSPLOWO2_01_FULL_44_24b
GAAGTTCCAACTGACTTACCCACAGATTTTCCTACCGATTTTCCCCCTTTGCCAGACGACTATTCAGAGTCCTATTAAATTACTGCTATGCCTAAAAATAGACATGGTTTTGCTCATGTTTTAGTTATCATAGCATTTTTTGTAATTATCGCAGCTGGGGCATTCTTTTTAGTTTCTTCTATAAAAACGCCGACTCAAGAGATAAAAATTCCAGACAAAATATCTTCCCAAAGAGTTACCGGAAATGCCAAAGTACTTCCCGAAGACGAGGGCATCGATACTCCTCGTTATAAAGAAAGTTTTGTCAGTCTCCCCATAGGAAAATATGGAGGTGTTGTCACTCTAAATTTGAAAAAGGGTGGGAGCGCATATTTGACTATACCCAAAGACACGGTGAACGGAAGCTTAGCCGAACTCTCAGAATTTTCTCAAATGCCCACATCTGAAACCCATGTGCCTTTATACGAGGACCTGGGGTATGGAGTTAACGTTGCCTTTACTGACATTGACGGACTCCCTAACCCAGTTTTTCTAGTGTTTGATTTTTCAAATGGCAAAAGATTAGAAGAGTTTAAGAAACTTGATGAATCTCTTATTAACTATTGCGACTACAGTAAAGCCTACTTTAGTCCAGAGATCTGTCAAGCTTTGATTGGTATTCCGGCTAGCCAAACTTTGGGCAAAAAATACGCTGCTGTTTCGCCTAAAAACGCTTTGGATGGTCGTACACCAACGTTTCCCCTTTATTCATATTATTTAGGAGTTGACGATATCTTGGTTCTTAGGATTGATCTTTTTAATGAAAGCTCGGTAATTGCTGTTCCACAGCCTTTATCTCGCGAACTTGCTACTGATATCGTTAACAGTACTTTTGGCAAATATTCCGTTGAGTACGAAGAGTATGAAGCTTTTGGACTTACTGAAAAATTGGAATTATCTCTTCCTGAAGATATTCTGGGTACAATGGTGGTCCATGATTTGGAGTTTTATGACTTCAAAAGTTATTTTGCGGGAAAGTATTTAGAGGGGGTTGTCAAAAACCCTCAAGACCTCGAATATCTTCGTGAGAAAAACTTAGAGGGAGCCGAAAACTTATTGTTATTTTTCTCTCGAGTTTCTGGCGAAACAGTGCAGGATTCAGAAAGCGCAGCAAATTTGCGAAAAGCAGTGAAAGCGGGCCTGCCGGGAGCCCTCGAGGCAAAAAGTAAACTACTGGACAAGATAACTGCCGGCCTTAAAGATCAAGACTTCCAAGATTATGAATTGGTTCACGCAGTTGAGAGCGTTTTTGTTTTAACCAATGGCCTAAATTACAAAACCTCTAATCAATCATCTAGTATATTAGACTTATTTATCAAGCCAACCTTGGCTCAAAATACAAATGAGGATGAAGAGGCCCAAAGAGTAGCCCGAGAAGAAGCAAAAGAAGAAATAGACAGGGTTTTATCTGAAGAAACTACTTCGGTTGACGAGTTGTATAACGCTTTTTCATTGGCAGATGCAATAAGCGATGAAGGCGCAAAAGAAGAAATCAAAGTAAAAACAGAGGCGGAACTAAATAATGAAATAGAAAACGCAACTGACAGCGCAACGTTGTATCGACTGGCTAAAGAATGTACTTTTTGGGGATATGATGATGTCGAGGGAAGTTTATGCCACGAGCTTGTACAGTCTGTTCTTGCTGATGTAGAGGGCAGATGCCATGACATCTTATGGGGCAACAAGAATGCACTAGAGGACATAATCAAAAAAAGTAAGGGGCTTCGAGATTTTGGCAAAAACGAAGTGAACGACCTGTACGAAACTTGTAAAAATTTGCTTTATAAAGACGGATTTGATATCGCCGGGGAGAAGGGATATCCAATTCCCCAAGCTCCCAAACTGCCTCCCTTCCCCAATCAGTAGTGGACAGCATAACCAATCTTTTCTTTTACCTTACTTCCCTGCATATGCTTTTTCTAGATCTTTAATTACAATTTTGTGCATCTTAAGCATGGCCTGCATTACCTTGCCTGATTTATCCTTAGCCAGCAACTCATTTAGCTGTTTTGGAATAACTTGCCATGACACTCCGAATTTATCTTTTAACCAACCACACTGGGATTCTTCTCCCCCATCAGAAGTAAGTTTATTCCAAAAGTAATCCACTTCTTGCTGATCCTTGCAGTCAATTATAAAAGAAATTGCTTCATTAAATTTGAAAGTGGGGCCGGCATTCATTAAGATGAACTCTTGCCCATCAAGCACGATTGTTACAATCTGTATTTCCCCAGAGGGAGTATCTTTATAATTTTCTTCATTGTTAATTTTTGAATTTTTACCGCTGCCCGGAGCGGAATTGAAAATAGAAGTATAAAGCTTCGCAGCTTCCAAAGCTTCTTTCTCAAACCATAAAAATGGTGTTATCTTTTGCATTTTTAATTATAACTCAAGACTTTAATGTTATTTTAATAAGATAAGATTGTAACGCTACAAAAGGTCAAAGGCTTTTTTCTCATCTTCGTACTTCATAACTTTCTTAACTTTTCCTATTTTCATCCAGTCATAACCAATACTTTCTTCGTTTAGGATAATTTGGACGTCTAAACTTTTAACCTTAATTGCAAAGAAATGCGCTTCGGCTGGTCCCTTAGTTTTACTCACAAACTTAACTGAGAAGTTCAGGTCTTTAACTTCCTCGAACTCTTTAATTCCATACTCTTCAAACATTTCTCTTACTGCCGTATCACTCTTGTCTTCTCGTTCTTCAATACCACCAAAAGTAACGGTCCATTCATCATCGTAACCATTAAAGGGCTTGTTGTGCCGCAAAAGAAATCTTTTATCTCCCTCGGGGTCAACTGTCCAAACAATCACTGCGATTTTCTGACGTCTTTTCATACCTAAAGTATAGCAAAAGATTTTTATCCTTCAATTGGATCAAGAGTTAAGCAACCAGGAAACTGATATGAATCCTCATCGTAAACAGTTTCGTCTCCTATATAATCCTCCCAAGATATATACAAAGCTTTTATTTTTGTCAACGTTTCCTCTTTTATGGATTCATCTAAAAATGCAAACGGGCAAACATGCTCCGGCGGATTACCTCCTTTTAAAATTCCCATCTCTACAGCACCAAATCCTTCAGGGGCACCATTGTTAAAGTCGCTTACTTCCCCTACTATTTGTCCAGCTGTTACTTTATCCCCTACTTTGACCTTAAGGTTTATCAAGTGCTCTGTTTCATAAATCCACTTTTGCATCTTTCCATCAGCTGTTACTTGGACAGAAAAATCTCCGCTCCAAAGTGTTGGTATCGCTGCCACCACTCCATCCACCAAAGATCTAGCTGGGGTACCCAAAGGTACTACAAAAGTTGGCTGAGGATTGGCTTTATCTTTATTAGTGCTAGAAGTATCAGCGGGAATAACAAAACCGTAATCCATAAAAAGTCGATTAAACTGTAGTCTTTCTTTTGTAAATTTAAAATCAGAAAAATTAACTCCTATACTTTTCAATTTCAGCGGGGGTTCGTCTGAATTTGAAGCGGGGTTGGTTTGGACATAGTTAACCTGATTTACCTGCGGGCTACCGGGCGCTTTTAACGCTACTAATATCAAAGCGACTACAGCCAAAATCCCGACAATCACAACTATTGCTGCAAAACCTTTTTGAGGCATTAACTAATCCTAGCAGAAATGGCGGTTCGGTTGCATTAGGGCTGGAGGATACTCACGCGGTTGCCTTCTGAATCTTGAAAGCTTACCCACAACCCCACTCCAGGGATATCCTGTGGTTTGCCTAACATCTTTCCTCCTGCTTTTTTAATCATCGTCGTAGCCTTTTTGACATCGTCTACCGAGATGACAAATGAAGGATAAGGACTAGCTGATTTTGATTTCTGATAAAATCCTCCATTGATGGCCCCGGGGTTTTTAGGCCTTTGAGCTTTTTTATCAACTGCAGTTGTGATTGCCAAAACATAATGCCCCATACTTGGACCAGCGTCGCTCATCCCCCAACCAAAAGCCGACTTATAAAATTTACTAACGCGCTTAGCGTCTTTGTAAGGCATTTCAAAGTGAACTACAGGGTTTGATTTCATTTTATTGTATAAACCTACTTGCATTAAGAACAGTCATGTTGATAACTTTCTCTCCTCTCTTGGTAAAGATAATATCATTTTTATCAAGGGCTGACTTATCGCTCTTTTTTGCCTCCTCAAAAATAACATGCAGAGCGTCTCCTTCTCTGTCGTAAGTCAGCCACAAAGGAGGCCTTTGCATCTTCATTATGTGATGCAGCCCCAGCTTTGGAAGAATGCTTGTTACAAATGTTTGCTCCATATTGTTTCTTTCTTAAATAACCACTTCGGGTCACTAGACTCATAAGCCGTAATAATAAACCCGTCCTTGGTTGTTTCTTTGTATACTACCACAAGATAGTGATTTTTAGAAATTTCCAGAACTGCCAGTTTCTCGTCTCCAGAGCCTCGTAGAATATAATCTGGGTTTTTAACCGTGGACAGCACTTTACGCTGTTTGTCTGTAAGATTCGGATGCATCAAAACAATATGTTTCCATCGCTCATCGGTTAAGCGAATTTTAATACCGTTTTTGGAAGTTATTGTGGCAATAATCATTTCCTAAATATACCAAGAGGCGGTTTGGGTGGCTATGGTTAGATAGATCTAGATTTTTCAATAGTTGCAAAAACCCAATCAATGAATTTCAAGACTTTAGGGTGATAGTGGAATAAATAAAACTCATACTTTTCTATTGATAAAAATAAATGGCTATTGCCCCACATTGTTATCGTGCTCTCAAGATTAAGCAATACTGCCAAGTGCAGTGAATCGCTCTCACCCTTCGGATCATCAACTGACCTGTGCGCGGACCACTTGTTAGCAAGAACATTAACCACGCCTTTGCTATCAAGAATATCATACCAAATTTGTTTTAGTTCTCCATCCTCGGGTTCACAAATCATTTCTTTTTTTTGAAGAAAAATCAAAAAATGCTTTAGCCTCCGTAACTGGTTAATATAAGCTTGTACTTCAAACTTGATTATAGTATTTGCTTGCATCCGCATCGCAGCATCTACTATCCCCATTCGATCTTTAAGAGAGTAAGGTTCTCCCAGCTCTTCTAGTTTAACGAAATTAGAGTAATGATATGTGAGAGATTCATCCAATACTCTCTTTAGTGAAGATGCTTGGTGTTCCTTGATTAGTTTTTTGTAATCCATGAGCGGTAGATCAAAAGTGTTTTGAGATAATATGGCTAGTTATTTTTCAGCTTGAAACATCTCCTGTCGAGCAAGTGGAATCACAATTTTAGTCGTATCACTAGAATATAAAATTAGGCAAAACAAGAAATGTTGAGATGGAATGCTTATACCTTTAAAGAAGTTTTCATTAATTAAAGATAATGAAAGCCCAATCGTCCAGCACCCCTTTTTTATAGGATTTGATTTTATTTTATTATAGTAAGTTAGTAGCACTTTATGGCGCCAATTCTCACTGTTCATTTGATCTGGGAAAGTAATAACCTGATCGCGAATTATTTCGACATAATTCTCCAAGAAAGCGGTCCAATTACTATCTTTTGTCGTAAGTTCGTCTTTAACACCTATGAAGGTCAAAAATTTGTGCAATTGATCTTTGAGAATTGGGAAGGAAACAACTTTAGTTATTTCCTTCATCAATAAATTATTATCTGGAACCTGTTTAAGCCTTACTATCGTATCGTTAAGTTTGACTAACATTTCCATGGCTGGAATCGAGTGCTCGATGGAAATATGGAGAGTCCAATCACAAAAAAACTTTAATGGAATAAACTCTCGTTTCTTTTCCATATTTGGGAATTCCAGATATTTTCTTACCAGAACCATGAGATATGAGACATCGCTTTCGGACAAATCCCTTTTTGCACAAAGACTATCAAGTTTAGTCTTAATATCAACCTTCACGTTGGGCGTATTATAAGCCCTCAAACTGAGAAGTTCAAAAACGCTATCAAAATATGTGGTAAAATCTACTCATGGAAGAAAATAAGGATATTTCTATATTATATGTCGAGGACGACCCTTCCTTGGCAAAATTATTCGAAAAATTACTTACTTCTTTGAACTATAAGGTCGACTTGTCATACGACGGCGCGGACGCTATAGAGAAAATAAAAGCAAAATACTACCACATTATTTTGTTAGACTTAATGCTCCCCAAATATAGCGGCACAGAAGTGTTGTATGCGATTAACAAAGAAGGTTTAAAATACGGTAAAGTGATAATACTTACAAATCTTGCATGGGATGAATTTGCCCAAAAAACAAAAGAAAATTATGGCGTTCAGGATTACTTGGTAAAATCTAACTACCAACCACAGCAGGTCGCAGAAATTATTCAGAAGCGACTAATGGAATTACAATCTTCTTAATCAGCTTTGTAAGAGACTGGGGCAAACAAAAACTGCTGGGGTTAGTTGCTATACTATCGGAAATGACAGAGAGAAAAGATACCTTTGTACAAGGAGAATCTGAAGAAACAGATCCTTACAGGGACCCGTACTGTGCAAGAGTCGTCGACCTTTATTATCCAAGCGGCAAAAAGTTCAGAAAGGTTTATTTAGTTTTTCTTGACTTAAAAGACGGAAGATTTAGACAAATGAAAATTCGAGATTCGCAAAAACAAGTTCACTTAGGAGTTTCAACAAGAGATATTGTGGACAAGGAAACAGGGGCACTTGGAGAAACCACAGAGGAAGATATTAAAACGGCTTCCAAACTTCTCAGTGATTCCTTCGGGAGGCACTTAGACCAGGAATATCGCCAAAAAGGAATAATTGTGGATAGCCCTATGAATTGGGATAAAGAATGGTTGCCTAAGGCCTATGACGATCAAACGGTATATAACAACGAAAGGTATCCCCGTAGGTATCAATGGTCCGAGAAACAACAAAAATGGTTTATGCCAAAAGACCGCCAAGATATCAACTGAGATGACCCAAACATAGGTTAACCAAAACAAAAAACTGCTGGGGGTTTTACTGATTTGCTACGTAGTAATCAAGCAAACGACGGATCATTCCCTGATATGATGCCTTATGCTTTTTGGCTGCCTTTTTAAAAAAATCGAGACTATTTTGTGTCAGTGTTAAAGTTACTCTAGTTTTTTTCTCACGCAAAATTAAGCTTTCAGGGCGGGGTAAGAAATCACTTACCACCCTAGCCTCTATCGGTTCGTTACTGTATTTGATTTTGCTTTTCATATATTTTCTTACCTTCCCTCCAAAATCCTGCTCCAAATATGCGAATTTTACTACTGCGGTACGTAAAACGAACAGTTAATATGCTTCCTTCCACTTTACCGAAACAATAATAGCGCTTTTCGACTTTGCTATGTGCTAAATCTTTAGCAATAACACGCTTTTGATCTAAAAATGCATAGGTCACAGTTTGGGCATCAGCTCTTTATACTTCTCCACTTTCTGCTGTTTAGTCAGAGCCGCGTAGCGCGGCGAGGGTGAGGGCAGAATAATCTTCTCTACTTCATCAAACTCTTTGAAATTTCTTTTAAACAGTGTTTCGGCAAATCTACTCGAGAAATATATTTTTTCTATCGCATTATTTTGCAAAATACCCGGAATAGCGCCGTTAACAACAATATTTTTGAGGTTCATGTCCAGGTTACTATTGTTTTGCCGCTCGCACTCAAGAATTATGTCCGAAAGCGCCATTTGAAGGTCAACAAAAAGTTGCTGTTGCGCGAGCTTGGTCTTGAGCTCCCGCTCATACACTCCTCCAGTATCGGCCAGAACTGGTTGCGGCCATTGGCATAAAACCACTCATCAAGCACGAGCTATTCTAGCGCTTATCTTGAAAACAATCTCAAGAGCCAGTCAAGAATGCTTTCTGCTGCGCTTACCCCCTGAACCCCACTGCCAGCTGGGTAACATTGATTACCAGCCCAGGACCCACCAGAATTTATACAGGCAGTATATGGATCCGGTTGTGTGGTGGCAGTGGGAACCGAGGCGGTTGGCGCCGGCGTAGAAGACGATGATGTTGAGCCACAATTACAACTGCAAAAGTCTCCGTTCCACGAACAAGTGCCGCCACAAGACGTGCAGCCAGCTTCTTGCTGTTCCCGGCTCATGTTTGTTGTATAGGGAGTTGCACTTGGGTAAGGAGTATAGCTCCCAGAAGTTGAGCCTGAACTACCGCTTCCACTTGACCCGGTACCGCTCGTACCAGTAGTCGTTGTTGTGGTGCCCCCACTGGAGCCACCACTTGGGCTGTATGTGCCAGGACTGTAAGTAGACGTATAGTTTTTACAGTTACAAATCCCCGAACTCCAATCACAAGTCCCGCCTCCAGCTTTACAGTAGTACTCCTGTTGCTCGCGGCTCATGGTACTGCCGGAACTATAATCCTGGCTGCCTGGATAGGATGTCGAGCCGGTCGATCCGCTATAAGAGCCGGAAGTGCCACATTGACAAGCCGACCCAATCCACGAGCAGCCTTTGTTCCCGCACTCAATTGCCGGTCCATTTGTTCCCGTGCAATCGCAGGAATTATTTTTCCAATTACACCCTCCACTTATACAAGAATTTTTATACTCTTCCGAGTTATAAGTATTTGAGGATGTATAAATTGGGGTGCTGCATTGACATGAGCTGCCAAGCCAAGAACATCCGGCGTATTTTACGCACTCCTGCGCTGGATCAACATTGGTTGTTTTATAAGAAGAACTACAATTACAAGTGTTATTCCCCCAATAACAACTTGGTGTCCGGTTACACATATCAATCGGGTTATTGTTCTCCCCCATACCCCGAGTGGAACAGGTTTGTGGATTTCTACTACAAAACTCGCGACAGCTTTCCTCTGACGAGCAGCCTCCAGGACCGCTAAACTGGCCTCCGACCGAAGCCATAAAGCTTTGACAAATTTTATAGTTGTCAACGGATGCACAAAACTCACGACAACTCTGCTCGGACGAGCAGCCTCCAGGACCAACTTTTTGCTCGCCACCACGAAGCCCTACGCTTTTTGCAAAACTCGAGCACTCATCTTTATGGCTTTCATCCTCGCAATATGCTTTGCAAGAAGTTATTGAATTGCAACCTAGAACTTCCTTTGCTTTATTCAGGACGGAGCTTTCGCCGGGATTATCAACCACCCCTCCTCCCAATTCATATTTCCTAGCGAAATTGCTGCATTTTTGATAGTTCGCAGGCTGTTCACACAGATTCCTGCAAGAAACTTCGCTGTCGCAGCCTAACTCCACCTTTGACCTTTTGAGTGCAGTTTCCTTGTTTTGTTCCAATTCTTCTTCGTCGTAAAACCCTTTCTCTTTGGCATATTCAACACAAGTGTCTGCATTGACCGGGTCATCACAATAACTCCTGCATTCAGAAAAACTCTCGCATTCCCCGAGCTCGGAAATTGGGTAACTAACACCATACTCTTCAAGAGCTTCCTCTTGAGCCGAAATCTGCCCGGCAAAGACAAGGAGTCCAACCATTATTGTTAATCCAAAATATAGATACCTTCTCATTTGGCTAGGTCAAAAGGATTTTTATAAGTTGAAAATGGGTTTACATATTGCGAATTTGAATCAAAGGGGTTGTTGTATTCTTGAGAGAGACTTACCGATACTGACTCTGGGGTGCTCCTGAGAAGAGTTTGTTGAACACTTTTAGGGAGACCTCCACTCAAGACTGCAAGCGCCAAAAGGACAACAACCAAAACACCAACCAAAACCAAGGGAAGTAAATGAATTATGCCCCTTTGCTGCATATTGTGATGTCTCCATTATGTCATCAAAGCCAAACTGCTTGTCAATACCTTTTTTAGCTTGGCTAAAAATTATACAAATTCACCGCATCATTTACCTGCTGATTGAGGGTGGTCATAAAGTCCTGTGCCAGTTTGAAGGCTATGGCCAATGAAAGGAAAGTCAAAACGATTGCCACCACTCCAATTATCTTTGCCTTTTGGCTGTTTTGTCTAAGATACGGAAGCGCATACCAAATGCCAAGAGGTGGAAGAATAATACTTTTAAGATATAAAACAATTTGAGATGAAGTAGAAGTTGACTTAGCTGCCGGCTTTAAATTTCTTCCACAATTAAAACAATAATAATCGGTAGGCCGCACAGCAGTGTGGCAATTTGGGCAGGTTGAGTTATTCATTAATTAATTCTACTCCATCCCGGGCAAAGGCAAACTTTCATGCACTTCAATTGAGCAGCCGTCCACCCAATCCAAATGCGGGTGACCCTTAAGCATCTCAACTGCTTCATCCATTGAGTTTGCTTGCAAAATTGTGTAGCCAACTACCTCATTTTCACTTGCGTGAGTACCGTCTTTGGTCACAACCATGCCGTTACCAAGCGGGGTTCCCATATCAACCATCCCGCTGCCAACTTTTTCTTTCCAAGCAAACCATGGCTCCATGCCTTTTTTAGCATCTTCTGGGCTGACATTTGCCATTTTCTGCGCAGCTGACGCTGGCGCATGATAAATTACAATAAATTTTTTCATCAATAATCACCTTCCTTCGACGGATTCGACTTCGCTCGCCGTGGTGAGTTCTATCGAACCACTCATTTCATTCGCTCAGGACTATAGCCTTTGCAAACTGAAGCTATTTTAGCACAAAATTGCCAAAGATTACTCCTTGATTTATCGCTTGGTGGACGATAATATTTAACTTAGGTTTATGAGCATTAGTTTGACACTAGCGAATCTATGGGCAAGGTTTCAGAAGGCAACGGGTCCAGCGCCTGAGATGGAAACTGGTCGTGGAGTGACTGGAGTTCGAGGGCTTGTTCCATCTCTCCTTCGTAATAAAACAGTTGCAAAACAACTCCAAAATCTCAAACCCTTCAAGGGACAGTCGAAAGCTTGATTATTTTAAAACTTTTAACCACAGTTTCAAAAATACTGGATTCCAAACACTCATATAGGCTGAGTTCATATACCGTGCCACTGTTATGTAGTCGATAAATTGGACACCCGTTACCCTCAGGCAAACTTCCATACGAAACGATTGTTTTGTGTCCTGGGATATTGTTTATGGATACGTTTGTCTGACTTAGCACTTTTAAATCATCATTGGAATCGATGGTAGTCTTGCTGCCTTGTTCGATTTTGACTCTCATATCAGGAGAGGGTGTTTCGTCATCTAGCGTAGGTTCTTTAACTATATAAAGAAAAGTGTCAGTTTCGTCTACAAAAAACCCTCCAGGAATTTCCAACGAAAATTTCCATTTTTTATTGATATATTTTTCTGCAGATGAAGTTTTATCCGAAATTGTAGGGATTATATCAGGTATAGTTTTATTCTGCCAAAAATAAATACCGGTTAATAATATAACTACTAAAATAACTGCAACAATTATTCTGACCATAGACTATTTTATTTACAATAATCACTCACTTTACCTTCGTGCCCTCCCGCAGGAAGACTTTTTACTAAAGAGGCATCTTTGGCATCAATATAATCAAACCAGCAAACGGCATACACGCCGTACTCATCTATATTTGGATGTTTTGAACGAAAGGCGGTGTCATAATCAAAGCCATTAGTTTTCCTTAAATCATAAAGCCCAAAATCAACAAAAACATTTCTACCTGCATAGCCGCTTGGGAAGCTTTTGTAGCCAATTGCGGTTGCCAATACTTCATCTTTTTTAACATAAACTTTAGGTGTTACCTCTGTGGTTCTTGAGTCACCATTTTTATTCAAAGGTATTTTGGCAAAAACTTCTTGTAGTTTGGGAGACAATGTTAGAAGATGATCGTGCATCACCATGATTCCACAGTTACTTACATAAAACAAAAAGTTTTGTACCTCCCCACCAATGTCTTCATATCTGCTAGCCTTCAAAATATAACCATCAAAAATGGCACGAACTTCAATGTTGTTATCGTCTCGGTTGTCAAACCTAAAGCCTCCGTGTGGTTTATAATCTCCTCCACGTTCCTGCCCGGGGTATAAAATTCCACTTACAAGACTCATGTCGACCGGAGAAGGAAAAACCAAAGGCTCGGGACAATTTGACGCAACACCAATGGCTTGCCAATTTTTAGTCTTTTGGTCAAACTGCCAGTTAACGTTTACTCCAACTTTTTTCTGAATATCTGCCAAGTCACTTTTTGCCCGCTCATAAGTTTCTATTGGAGAAGCCATTTGTGTTAATAGGGAGCCATTTGTTGAAACCAAAAAGAGAACAATAAGTATAACTGGCACAAAAAGTAGAAATATCAGTGGAGTAAATCCTTTGTTGTTCACTAATTTAGTATATATTAATTTTCCTCATGATGATTTCCGAACCGGATCTGTTCAGGCAAGCATTGGCTCATTTGCCAATATCGGATACTCACCGATAACTGAAGTATCTATTGCAACATTCATGGACTCTTTTTTAGTGATTTTGGTCGGCCTAGCCAGTTTGGTCAATTCCTTTACAATGGTTCTGATTAGCTTTTGGGCCTCTATTTTGTTTTCTTTGTTTGATAAATTCCAGTCTAAACCTGGTCCGGTGTTTCCCTCGAGAAGATAAATATTTCCCTTATTGCTGATTATAAAATCAAGGGCATATAGCGAAGATTTTTTATTTAATACCTTGGCGATTTTGTCAGAAGTAAGAAGAACATTCGAGGGCACTTGGCTTTTTGGTATATATTTCAGTATTCCTCCCTGGTGCTCGTTGCAGCGGAAGTCTCCAGCTTTGGCCATTCTTATATAGGTTTGAATAATTTTTCCTCCGAGATATATAAGCCGGATATCGGTTGAGACCAGGGAGTTTTTGTAGATAAAACCTTTATCAAACTTAATAAATGACTGAACAATAAATGATCTTTTATTATGTTTTTTTAACGATTCAACTATCTTTTTGGTTTGATCGACTTTGAATTTATAGACATTTATTCCCCCGGCTCCAAACCTGTCTTTTATTATAATTTCGTCAGAAAAGTCTTCCTTGTGGGCATGTTTTCTTGCTATTTCGCGAAGTGTATTGCACGCTCTATAAACACTTTTGACGGTACTTTTTTTAATAGTTACTGTGGGGATGGAAAATTGATGGAGTCTTTTATAAGTTTTTTGTTTGTCGAAAAAAAGATCAAAAAGCAAAGGCTCATTAAAAGGTTTAATTTTCTTTGAAGAAAAAAGTAAACTACGACTATTCTTGATTTTCTTATTAACGGGAGAAAATTTGTCAAAAATTACTTTCGAGTAGCCGGTTTTTTTAACCTTAACCCAACTATTACCTTTATAAAGCCAGTAGCTTTGGCATTTACCGGCGCCAATTATGTCAGCGGAGGTAGTGAAGGCTGCTTTTAATCTATTCTTCTGACAGATTTTTAAAAAGTATCCATAAACATCATTGTAACTTTCGCTATTTGAACCTTTAGCAAAAGGTAATAAGGCCTCATCTTTTAAAGTGTTGGCGCTAGTGGCAAGTCTATCAGAGTATACAATCAGAACATCAAATATGTCCTTTGTCATAAACAAATTAAAGGGGCAAGAAAATACAATCAAGCAACAAACGTAATCGCAGTGCCTTTTTTATTAGCGCGGCCAGTGCGCCCAATGCGGTGAATATAATCCTCATAAGTTTCGGGAAGGTCGTAGTTAATGACATGAGAAATATCGTCAATGTCAAGCCCGCGTGAAGCAACGTCCGTGGCCAAAAGCACCTTCACACGGCCAAGCTTAAACTGCTCAAGCGCATGTTGTCTCTGGTTTTGCGACTTATTACCATGAATCGAGGCGGCTTGAAACCCGTTTCTGGTTAACTCCCGACTAAGAGTTTCCACTCCCCGTTTGGTGCGGCCAAACACCAAAACTTTTTCAAACTCCTCGGAGTAAAGCAACTCAATAAGCATTCCCGTTTTACCTTTACCGTTTACCCGGACAACGTCCTGTTTTACTTTTGCCAGAGTGTCAGTGATTTTTACCGAAATAGTCACCGGCTGCGCGGTAAACTTGTTCATGACGGCACGCACTTTGTCAGTGATGGTTGCCGAGAAGAACAATGACTGCCGGGGGCTAGGGAGCTTTGAAATAATGCGCTCCATATCCGGCAAAAAGCCCATGTCAAGCATGCGGTCCACTTCATCCAACACCACAGTCTGGTAATCGGCGAAGTTTATGCATCGCTGTTCACATAAATCCAAAAGCCTGCCCGGCGTGCCTATGACAAAATGGGGACGGCGGTTCAAGTGGTAAATCTGTTTTCTTATGGGCATTCCGCCAATACAAATTGTTGAGAAAATTCCTAAATCTTTAGTAAAGGAATAGAGCTCTTTTTCAATCTGGACCGCCAGTTCACGGGTTGGGGTAACTATTAAAACCTTCTGGGCCTTATTCTTAACGACTTTATCAATCAAAGGAATTAAAAACGCGCCCGTTTTACCTGTCCCCGTGTTGGCAATGCCAACCACATCATGGCCAGCTAAAATCTCGGGAATTGCCTGATCTTGGATCGGGGTCGGGTCCGTGTAGCCACGCCTCCCAACATTATCCTTAAGTTGACTCGAAATCTCAAAATCAGCAAAACTGTTTTTGGGAGTAAATTTTTCCTCCACCACGGCAGACACATCCTCATTTAAATTTTTAATAATAAAAGACGGGTCAAAGGTTCGCACCCGGCGTGCTCGCCCAGTGTTTCTTCCACCACGCCATGGTCCGCCTCTGGCGGAATACCGCGGTCTGTAATTATTTTGATACATAAGTTTCAAATGAAACTGTTTAAGAAAAAGAAGTTGTCAAGTGAATAAGAAGAAAAGATACGTTGTAAAAAAATATATTTGAGGTACCTCTACTTGCGAACTCAATGGTTCTTTTGGACTAAACAGTCTTTGGCTGCAAATTAATGCAACATGGGAAGTATAGCAGGTTTACAAAGTTTGTCAAGAAACTATAGGATTTAGCCTTAAATTGCTCTTGCTCCCCGGGTAGGATTCATCTCGGCTTCGCTCGATGCAAGCTCACATTTGCTTCTTTGCCTTGCCCCATTTCTTGATTTGTTTCTCTCTAATAGCCGCATTGTGCTCACTCAGATATCTCTCGCAGTAAACCAGTTTAAGATCAGAAAACTTTTCAGTAAAAAACGAACTCCTAGATTTATGCTGTTTCATTCTATTCACGATATCTGGCGTTATACCAACATAAAAGGTTTTCTGATCACAAAGAAGCATATATAAGTACCAAGCTTTTGACATTATTAAAATTGGCCTGCACTGAGCTTGCCGAAGTGCTCCCCGGGTAGGATTCGAACCTACGGCCTTGATCTTAACAGGATCCCGCTCTACCGCTGAGCTACCGGGGAATATATTGTTTAATGTACTGTCTACCGCGATAAGATTTTAATTCTTTCTCTCGTAACAACGCCGAAATCCTACTTGGTAGCACTTCTTCATAAATCAGCTCCCAAGAGCCATCAAACCGAGCAGTATATCCTTTTTTAAATGTTTTATCATTATGCAATTTAAGTCTTTCTTTGATATTTTGCGTTTGCCCAACATAAAACTTATTGTGTTTTTTATTGTAAATTACATAAACCACAAACATTTCCTAATTATACCCGCTCTACCTCCGCCATCCGCCAGCTGGCGGAGGCGGAGAGCTACCGGGGAATATACTAAAATGTGCAGACGTAGTATACCAATTGAGCTTAATTTAATCCAGCAAAAAGAAGAGTTAACCTGAAGCAAAAATTGCTTTATAGATATTTCCACAACGACTCGGCTCTGTTTATTTACCAGCTTACCTAGCAATGCATTACTATAGTATCTTTGATACTAAGTATTTAGCCTTTCTTTTCGTCTACTCCCTTTATCGCCGCTTCGATCAAGTCGTGCGGGAGGGCCACTGCACTCAAAAGCGCTTTCCTAACCACTGAACCGGCCTCGCTCCCAATTTCGTCAGCGGCATGAACTACCCCGACTACCGATTCTCGTACTACATCTGTTGTTCCAACCCCTACTTTCTGGGCCACTTCCATAGCGCCTTCAACAACAGAGACTGCAACTTCCCCCAAGTCTGCTCCTGCGTCGCCCGCCCCTACAATCGCTCCATGAGTGGCTTTACTAATTGCGGTTAACACATTGCCGCCAGCTTCAGATACACCACTGACTGCTGCCACAACCGCGTTTTTAGCAACACTCACGACAGAGGCTCCCAGCTCTCCGGCCCCAGCGACGGCTCCGCCAACAACTTCAACCACTGAATCCAGACTTTCGGTTGCCACATCTGTGACGTCGCGCAGAAGGCCGACAACTTGCCCTTTAACGGCTCCGCGAAGTGCATCCAAAACGTCGTCGGCTCCTTTAACGGTAGTTACAACTGTGTTTTTAACTTCTTCAGCAAGTTTACTAAGCAAAATAATCACCCCCTTCACCTTCTAACACATTACCACAGAAAATAAATATGAACCAGCAGATTGTAAACGTATAAAATGGTAAAATGCACTAGTGATCAAAAACATAGATAGACTAATCCAAATAATCTTGTAGCTTTCTGCGGCGAGAGGGATGTTTAAGCTTTCTTAATGCTTTTGCCTCGATTTGGCGGATGCGCTCGCGAGTGACGCCGAACACTTTGCCAACTTCCTCCAAGGTCCTTGGCTGACCACCATCAAGACCAAACCTCAACTCCAGTACCTTAGCCTCCCGCTCGGAAAGAGTGTCTAACACTTCGTCAAGATGATCTTTCAGAAGCTGTCTGCTGGCCGCGTCCACCGGAGTGGGCTGGCTCTCGTCCGGAATAAAATCTCCCAAAGAGCTATCCTCATCCTCGCCCACCTTTGTGTCGAGCGATGTTACTTCCTGGCTGATTTTAAATATCTCGCGAACACGGTCCGCTGGAAGTTCAAGTTCGTCCCCGATTTCCTCGGCAGTTGGTTCCCGCCCCAGAGTCTGCATCAAGCGCTGGGAAGTCCTGTAGAGCTTATTAATAGTCTCCACCATATGAACCGGAATGCGAATGGTGCGGGCCTGATCAGCAATCGCACGGGTGATTGCCTGCCTAATCCACCAGGTAGCGTAGGTACTGAACTTGAATCCCCGTCTCCAATCATACTTTTCAACTGCTCGGATTAATCCTTGGTTCCCCTCCTGAATCAAATCAAGGAGAGATAATCCCCGGCCGATGTACTTCTTGGCAATCGACACAACAAGCCTCAAATTACTCTCAATTAGTTTGTCTTTGGCTCGTTTTGCCCCTTTTTCAAAGTTTTTAGCAAGCTCAACTTCCTCTTCGGCATTCAAAAGGGGGTATTTGCCGATTTCCCGCAAGTATTGTCTAACGGGGTCAGTCGACTCAAGCCCTTCAAGCTTAGTCAAAAGCTCAATTTCCTGATCCAATATGAGCCTGGCTTTGTCCCCCGCTCCGCCTTCGCTTTCAACAGACTCAAAAACATCAATACCGCTTTCAAGAAGTACCGCGTACATTGCATCCAGCTCATCCACGCGGCGCTCAGCATCGGGAAAGCTTTCAAGAATTTCCTCTTGAGTCAGAAACCCCTGTTCCTTCCCCCGCTTAATTAGCTCCTCAGTGGCTTTTCTTAAAGTTATTGAAGTCATTTAAAAAAAACGAGCTTAGCTCGCCTGAACCAATTATACATTTTAAGCGGGATAATTCAAGACCCACGAGTAAGTTCTGTAAGCTCCCTTGAGAGAGCCTGAAATTCTCCTTCAATTTTCTCAAGCTCCTGCCCTTTGCCCTCAGCCTCAAGGCTGGCAATTTTTTTGCCGAGCGAGTTCAATCGCTCTTTTAAAACCAACTCTTTGAGCTCACTTTTGAGAAGTTTTCCCTCATGCTCAGAACCAATCAGATCGGTTTTTAGCTGCATAACAAGGCCAGCAAAACCTTCCTTTAGCTCGGAAGGTAATTTATTCCCGAGTGCGGGTATATCAAGCGAGTCATGCTCCAGCGCGAAATTTACAATCTCGCGCGCTATTTTTAAGTTTAAAGGTGTTGAAAAAATAAATTTCAGCTCGTCACGAACAAGCATTTCCGGCCGCTCAATTGAGAGCGTGAGCAAGCGCTCCTCCAATAACTCCCGTCTTGGCTTGTCCGTTTCAGGCGTACTCTCAGAGACCTCTTTTGGACTCACACCTTTTTTCTCAACTTCTCGTGCAACCGCTTCCACCGGAACTCCGAGCTTGTTTGCAGCTTTTTGGACATAGTGAGCTCTTACAATTGCGTCTTCAATGGATGCCAAAATAGGAGTAACTTGCCGACTGGCACGGGCTTTCCCGGGCCCGGTGGCAGTATCAAATCTCTTGGCAATCACACTAATCACAAACTCCCAGGCATCGGTGGCGTTTTTGATTGCATTTTTATACTCCTCAGGCTCAGCGCGAGCAAACTCGTCCGGGTCTTTGTATTTGCCCAAATTAACCACTCTTATCTCAAGCCCCGCGTTTTGGGCAAATGTCAGCCCCCGTATTGCCGCGGAGTTGCCCGCAAAATCCGAGTCCAAGGCCATAATCAAAGTATCTGCAAACCTTGCCAAAATGCGGACATGCTCGTCAGTCAAGGCAGTCCCTTTAATTGCCACAATGTTTTTGACTCCTGCCTGCCATGAGGAAAGTAAATCCAGCTCCCCTTCGACCACCACAGCCGAGCGGGTTTTACGGATGTCGTCCTTGGTAACATCAAGGCCGTAAAGGGAACTACTTTTATGGTAAACCACGGTTTCCGGGGAATTAATGTACTTGCCCACCTTACCACTGTCGTACTCCGGTAAAATCCTCCCGGCCAGGGCAACTGTTTCTCCCCGTGCGCTTCTGATGGGGAAAATAACCCGCTCGCGAAAGCGGTCCATGTAGCCTCCCCGGCTTTTGAAAACAAGGCCGGCACCCTCTAAAATCTCAAATTTTATGTTTTTCTTCTTGGACAGTGCACTACCTAAAATATTCCCATCTTGTGGTGCGAAGCCAAGATTAAATTTTTTGACCGTTTCAACCTCGACTCCACGTTTTCTCAAATATGCCGCACCGGGCTTGCCTAAAGTGTGCTTGGTTAAAATATAGTGGTAAAACTTGGCTGCCAACTCATTAGCCTCAAGAACCTGAGTTTTTAGTGAAGTGTCTTGGCCGCTTCTCGGAGCGAGTTTTACACCGGCGCGGTCGGCCAAATATTTCAAAGCCTCATAAAACTCCGTGCCTTCGTGTTTTTCTAAAAAAGTAAACACATCCCCGGACTCGCCACAGCCAAAGCACTTATAAATTTGAAGCTCGGGCGAAACCATAAAGGAAGGTGTTCGCTCGTCATGAAAGGGACACAAACCCTTGAAGTTCCTCCCCGCGCGGGTGAGCTTCACTTGCTCGCCAACGATTGCAACAATATCCGTCTTTTGCTTAACCTCAGTAACATCATCCATTTGAGGTAAGTATACAGGAGAAGGACAATTGGCGGAGGTGGTGGGACTCGAACCCACGGCGGGTTGCCCCGTACGCTTTCCAAGCGTATGCCATAGCCGCTAGGCGACACCTCCAAGTAGGCGTATTATACCAAAGATGATAATAATAAATGTTATACTGAAAAAATTATGCCAGACGACGAAGTTATTAATATAACCAGTGAAGGTAATCAAGACGATCAATCAAAAGGTCAGTTTGAGCTGGAAAACGAAAAATTGCTTCAAAGTATAACCGACGGTGTTGAGGGAGAGAACGAAGCCAGAAGGGTAATAAAGCTATTCCACAACGCTCAAGGTGAACTATTAACAACTAAAAGATTCAGACACGAGAGTAACTACGGAACTGCACCAATAGTTGAAATGTCTGAAACTGAAGTTTATCTTTGGGACCGGATTTTTGATATCCGTAAACGATTAGAAGAAACTTTAGAAAAGGGAGAGCTATACATTCCAGATTTTAATTTACTTGAAGATAGCGAACTATTAAGCAGTGATGAAAAGCCCGCACCCAACACCGAAGCCAAAACACTTTTAGCGCCGGATAAAAGCCCAAAAGGCAATCATCCAAACAGAGTAAATCTTTTTAGCGGCATTCAATTAAGAATCCCTGTTTCCCCTGCAACAAAGCGTGATCTAGAAGGATCGAAGTTTTATATGCATGCTACTGCTTTTCATGACACTTCTTTTGGTGCAGCTATATATCTTTATGTCGTTGCTTTAGATAGACATAATAGGCCTTTTGTTTACCCTTTTGCCTCAAACATGGACGGTGGTTTAAATTACGCTCCAGAACATATTGTTTCCTGCGAGCTTGGTTTTAATCATAGAATAGCCGAAGGAGAACCAAACGAGATTATTGATAACAGATATGGCCCAAGGAACAGACAAGACCTTCAGGTTGCTACAGATTGTAACATTAACTATCCAAGCAAAGTTGATGAGATTGAAATTCCAAAAAACCCAAAAACAAGACTGGCTTATTGGCAAGCATCTCAAATGATAGGAGAAAAAACTCTTAATTTACCAAGTTCAGACAACAAACAGCTTAAAGAGGACTAGACATTTTCCACCCGGGGCCACCCCACCTCGTTAATTAAGCTGCGCGGCGGCTGCCCTTTCAGCCTCTTTAATCTTTCTTTTCTTCTCCCTTATTACCATGAGAAGTGCCCGTGCGTCTTTCAGCATTTCCCGGTCAAGTTTTGTGGTAACCTTTCGAAGAGCTAAGGTGTGCGGCATCCATTCGGACGCGACATAGCCAAGCACCTCTTCGCCCTCTTTGTGTGCTATAAGGTAATAAATTGTGCGCTGGGTGACGATCTTGTCACCAACTTTTGCGGCTCCCCCGTGCCTGCCCACCTCTTCCAAAACCTTAATCCTCATCCCTCCCTGCTCCCCCAGTGCTCGCACCGAGGCACGCACGGAAGACTCACCCGCTCGAGCCACGGTTTTGGGGATTTCCCAGCCGCCGCCTTCTTTTTCTTTTATCAAAAACCACAAGACATCGTCGCCGTCTTTTTTATAAACCGCCGCGGCAGAAACCAGTCGAATTTGCTCAGCCATGGGTGTATTGTACCAGAAATATCGGGGTTATTTAAGAGGACCCTCGTCTTTTAATATACGGCTTAATAGGCCACAAGAGCAGTGCCCCGACACAAGATATCACTACAACCGCAACAATTAGTACCGGAAAACCCAAATTTGTCGCTACAAATCCTCCAATCACGGCCAGTGCAGCACCGGTCAAGTCTGTCAGTGTGAAATATATGCCCCATTCCGTCCCTTCTTTTTCCGGGTCAACATGGCGCGTAAATATGGCCATATAGGTCGGAAAAGTAAATGCCGTGAAGAAGCCAAGTGCAAACTGAACAAGATAAAGCTGTAATGGTGTGGTAATTACCAAATAAAAAAGAGGAATAAATGCTATTAAAATTGTAAATATAAACATAAGCCAAAAATCGTCCTTTTCTCCACGAACTCTATCGATAAAATGTGCAATGGGAATCTGAAGAACGCTTTTTGTAAAAAGAAAAATGCCAGCCGCAATTCCGGCGACCGCGGCATCCCCACCCTCAATAAAATCTTCAATAAAGAGCGCAAATATCGGGCCCAAGAGCCCGACAGCACCGCTAAGTACTGTATCTGAAATTATTAAAAAGCGGACTACGGGGTTAATTTCTTTCAAGAAATACTGCTGCAGCTTGGTGGCCCGGGGTTTCATAGTTCACTTTAGCTGAAGTAGTCATGCCGAGCAAGAAGCTTGCCCCGTGGCGAGCGAAGCGACTATACGGGGTGGTGGGTACAGCCCACCTGCATCGCTATGCGAAGCATTGCGGGCAGGGATTCAAACTTAGCGGAGAGCCGTAGACGACGTTAGAACTTTTTACGCCCAGTCTTTAGCTTCTCCGCAATATATTATACCCAATTTCCCAACTTTTGCCTCTACCTAATGGAATAGACCAGAACCTATTTCTTACAAGCAGTATAATTACTTATATGGATAATTCAAACTCCGCCATGATTGTTTATGTTGCAACAAGTCTTACAGGTTTAGTTGGTGCGATTACAGGTTTGGCAAGTGTTTGGTTCGCTTACCTAAACTATTCCAGAGATAACGTAAGGGTCAGGGTTAAAGCCCTCAAGGGAATGAAAACTTTCGTTCCAGGGCAAGGAGCAAGCAATGAAAGCTTTTTAGTTATTACGGCTGCAAATGCAGGACGTAGACCAGTGATTATAAACAAGGCTGCTTTTGTAAGTTTGAAATCTAGAGGTGGAGCAATTTCTGCTGACAGTATGAGGCTGGGAGCTCAAGAGCTGAAAGAAGGCAAGGCTATCGACTATATGATGGACGAAGAAGGTATCGATTATTCGGATGTTAGTCATGTTGCTGTGTATGACTCGGTGGGAAATGAATATAAATACTACTTAACATCATGGTATATAAGATTTTTTTACTGGTTCCTCGATATCACATACATAAGACGTAAGCCAGTCAAGGCACCCAAAGCTCCCACAAAAAAGCATAGTGGTTAACCAAAAGTCGCCACGTCACCTATGAATCGGTAATCTTTGTTTTCCAATTCTTGCAAAATAAGGAGAGGAAATTTGTACTGAACAACTTCAAAAAGATTCTCAATCAGGAAAAATTCGTCTGGGACAGCAATTCTTTCGGTAATTTTGTGCCATTTATCTTGTCTGTATCGACTTAGGTTACTAAGTATAAAGAATAAAAGGAAATATATATCAAAATCTGTAATCTTAAAACTAGTAAATGGCTGAACAAGAGCAAAACCTTGCAAAGTTCGAGTACGACTGAAAACAATATGAGAGTCCATCGCAGTAATTGCTTGTTTTGAGCGGTAGTTGTTACTTGGCTTATCATAAAGTGCGTCAAGTTCTGGAAATAACCGTTTTAAGCACTGCTCGACACTTTCACTTCCTCGCTTATGAAAAAGGTGATAATAATCGCTAAACCCTCCAATTATTTGCTTACTGTCTCCTAGTGTTTCCGCATCACCATTTTTAGGATCATCACATCCATATACATTTGGCGCTTTTGAAAAATAAGCCTGATAGACCTGCCAATTTTCACCTATTAAAGACAGGAGTGTTTTGATATCAATCTTCGTGTTATTTGGAGGTAGTACATCGGCATAACATTTCCTAAATAGCGGATAAATACCAGCTGTTTTAGTAATACAGAATTCTTTGGTAAGCGCATTTGATTTGCGGGCAAGAATTTGATTGTTGTCTGAAGTGTTCACTTTCCAACTCAATCCGTGCGTTCCGTGCTCTGCGTAATCCAAAGGGGTAGCGTCTAGGGTGTATTTATTATCCCCCGAGATAATTAAGCACTTTGCCAATCCCAAAATTCCATAATAAATAAGTAGGGGCTTAATCGAAATATCACCGTTCCTAGCAGCCGAAAAATAATCTTCCGCCTGACGAATTGTAAATGCTATCTGCTCTGCCTTTTTGCCGATAAGTGCGGAGTTTTGAGTAATCTGTGGCGTTAAAACAGATTGTGTATATTTAACAGATTTATACCGCCCCAAATATTTCCAAATCGTACCTAAGATATCTGATGACCTAATTGTGTACAAAGAAGCTATGTTCGGATTTTTATTAATAACAAACTTTCGTGTAGTTGGCATATATTGTCAAGCAAATTATACTAAAAATGAGACTCAAAGTCTTCCTATTTTTAGAAGGGGAGAAGTTGGCCAGCTGACACCTTGAGGGCTTTAGCCAGCTTATGAAGATTAATAAGAGATGGGTTCCGTAACCCTCTCTCAATCTGGCCGATGTAAGTAAAGTGCATCCCTGCCTCATCGGCAAGCTGCTCTTGGGTAAGCCTTCTGTCATCCCTTAACTTACGAAGGTGTTTGCCAAACTTGGCTCGTATATCTTCCATACTCCAATTCTCTAAAAATGAAGACTATGTATCCAGAGACGATAAGTATTATTTTGTGTTATAATCCTCCTAGGAGATTGCTATGAATATTTTGCTTAAAACTCGTTGCACCAAAGGTCATTTAATTGTTTATGAAGATAAAGTTTCAATCGAACTTGGGGGCTTTGGTGTTCACAATGAAAACTCTTTACCCTACAGCCAGATAACAGGCGTTGAGGTGCAAACCACAATGGCTGCAATTCCAATCCTCTCCAAAGGGGCTGCTACAGTAAAAATTTACGCAAAAGGTGATCAGAAGTTAGAAGCTCCATTTGTTACTCTAAATGAAGCAAAGAAGGCAAAAGAGCTTATTGATCAAAGAATTGGTAAGTAAAGTGCGACGCCCGTCGCAACTTAATCCGTTTGATAAAAATTACCATTTCAATTTACCTTCTCGTAGTTGCTGGAAAAAATCTGCCTTTGCTTTCCTGTAATCATCCATATTCTTATCAGCATACTTTAGCTTCATTTGATTATATTTTTTAACCAATGAGGGGTTGCTTATCAGAATATCCCGCAGTTTTACAAAGTCATCAACAGGCGAGCCAATCACAGTAAGCTGCACACCAAAATCGATGCCTAAATGCTTATCATCTTTGAAGCTGGCGAAAGTATCTGTCCAATTCTCTGGCTGATTAATTTCGTATAAATCCTTTAGCTGTTCAACTGCAAAAGCAAACCCAGATTTATTTACCCTAACATTGATATCTAAGTCTCCTTTAGTTATGGAATTGGGTATGGCTGTACTACCAATATGGTGAACTTCTGCACTAGGAATGATTTTTAATATTCTCTGTTCCTGTTCGGAAAAAGCCTTGTCAGCAATGTTCTCAAACTTTGAGACTGGTTTAAAGGATATATTTTGCACATACTCATTCTAACAAAGTGCGACGCGCGTCGCATCATAAATTGCCACTTGAATTTTACGAGGTAGTTAGTGTTAGGATTTGGATAGTTCAACAAAAAGAGCATTTCTGGGCAGTAGTAGCCAATCACCAATAGGTGGGCAGTAACAAGAGCCATTAAGAAGTGAGAAGTTTCCTTCTCGTTTTAAATGGCTTTTTTTGTTGGGAAAATGAATATGGATACCCAACAAAGCAATCATCAACCGACTACTTTAGGACTCTCTCCCCATGCTATTGCGGAGTTCCAAAAGATTTACCTCGCAGAGTTTAAAGAGCCTATCTCTCCAGAATCAGCCAGTTTGCTTGGAATGAAACTACTTCGCCTGTTTAAGAGGATTTATAAACCAATTTCCAAAAAGGAGGACTCTAATGATGGAACAAAATAATCTTTGGCGATGTAAGGACTTGTATCTGGCAGCTTTTGTTTATTCCCAAGGCAAGGAACTCACTAAGGTTGAGCGAGAAGGGAAAACCTGCTGGTTTGTCTTTGCAAACCCAAACGCCCTTTGTGAGGAGCTACAAGCTGCCTATTGGGCAAATCGAGGGCAAACACCACCAAAAGTATTTGCGGATGCAATCAGGAGCCTAAAAGACTTAATTTTTGCCCAGGCTTGAAGTTTGGGAAATATGGATATGAAAATTCGGAAACCGTTAAAACATAAAGGATTTATAAACATTCCCAGAAGGGTAACACTTTTGTTGAGGGATGGGAATTTGGACTTTGGATTTTATAATTTTTTATTACATGAGGTTGATTGGTATAAACCACACCCAACATTTGGGTGCATACCTAAAACAGACATTGACCTTGCGATTGATGGTGGTTGCCACCCATCAACAATTGGCAGAAGGAAAGCGAAGTTATTGAAGTATGGATTAATTGAAATCACGGAGAATGGGTATATGAAAATAAAAGATTTTGAGAAATTTACTATGCGAGTAGCTATGAAACTAAGTCACCTAGAAGTTGCGACATTGCATGAAGATATTGCACAGACGCAATCGATTATTGCAGAAGTGCAATCGCAAATTGCAAATCCGCAACATAATAGGCAGGAAATCGAAGGCTCCTTTAATACTTATCCTCATAATGATTCAAAGGTATCTAATGATGAGATTGTAAACCTTGACGATATACCATTTTAAAAAAGCATGACATCATTTAAAAAAATTGAGGCCAATATTAAAAATTCGACTCTTGGAGGTGTGAAGACCCCCGCAGGGAAGGATATCTCAAAATACAATGCGGTTAAGCATGGAATTTTTAAAGAGGCCATCAGTAAATATGAAGATGGATTTTACAAAGATGCACTTGATGAATTGCTCGATCAATTCAGACCCGTAGGATTTTTAGAGAAATTGTTGGTTGAGCGAATTGCTTTGTGTTACCTGCGCCTGTTTCGATCGGCGAAAGCGGAAGTGGAATTCATGAACTCAAAACTCAACCCATTTCATGAAGTTAGAGCAAGTCAAATGTTAAACAACTTCGAAAGTTTAAGAGCTTCTGTCGAGAAAACCACCTTTGAAGGTTACAAGCCTCAAATTACTAGTGAGTCAGTTAAGGAGCTGGAGCAAATTATCACCAGATATGACACTACCATCGAGAATAAGCTTTATAAGGCACTGCACGAGCTTCAAAGATTGCAGGCAATTAGACTAGGACAAAATGTAATGCTACCAGCTGCCTTGGATGTGTTAATTGATAAAACTAATGATGAATAGTTGGGTTCGTTTTGCAGAAATATGTTACGATAAATGAAGACGATAAGCCTTAAGGATTAATATGTATATTCCAGAACACCTTAAAACATTACCATCAGCAGATTACCATCGAAAAAGCACAGATGACAGTGATCATCAAGTGGCTTCACTTCCTCAACAAAGAGTTAGTAGTGAGAAGTTGCACAAAGAGAATAATATGTCACTAGCTATTAAAGCGTATGAGGAGTCCATGTCTGCCAAAAAGCCAGGCAGGCCAGCGTTTAACCAAATGCTTGATGATGTCGAGGCAGGTATCATATCTATTATTTTTGTTTGGGACTTGTCGAGATTGTCCAGAAATCCAATTGATAGTGGACGGTTGAGTTGGCTTTTGCAAAGAGGAATATTAAAAGCAATTATCACTCCATTTCGCATCTATCTTCCTGAAGACAACGTGATAATTATGAGCGTTGAGTTTGGCCAATCAAACCAATTTCTCCGTGACCACTCCAAGAATGTAAAGCGTGGGCTGCAGGATAAGCTTACAAAGGGATGGAGGCCTGGAGTTGCACCTGAAGGGTATCTAAATGATAGTTCACTTGGCAAAGGCAATAATAGGGTGATTGCCGACCCTAAACGCTTCAAGCTAATCCGTAAGATGTGGGACATGATGTTAACTGGCAATTACACAGTGCCTCAAATTCTGAAAATCGTTAATGAAGAATGGAAATATAAAATGAGGCCGCATAAAAAAATGGGTGCAAGACCCATGTCTCGTGCAGGTTTATATCGCATATTTACCAACACCTTTTATTATGGTCACTATGAATATGGGGGCGATTGGTTTGAAGGCAAACAGGCTCAAATGATTACCCAAGACGAGTATGATCGGGTTCAGGCCATCTTGGGACGCAAGGGTAAACAGCGACCCAAAACTAGAGAGTTTAGCTTTACAGGAATGGTCTTTTGTGGTGAATGTGGATGTTCAATCACTGCAGAGGAGAAGGTTAATAGGTACGGCAGTAGGTATGTCTACTATCACTGCACAAAAAAGAAGGGCAAATGCAGCCAGGGGTCAATAGAGCTTGGGAAGTTAGAGGATCAAGTTGAGGAAGTATTAAGTAAAGTTAAAATCCCCGAAGCATTTAAGGATTGGGCAATAAAATACCTCAATGAGTTGCATGACAAGGAAGCACAAGAGCAATCACTCATTAATTCTGGTATTGACGATTCATACAAAGATTGCATTGAGCGGATCAACAATCTGATTAAACTCAAAATCTCCCCCATGAATACTGAAGGTCTGGTTCTATCTGATGAGGACTACCAAAACCAAATGCTGGAACTTAAAAGGGAGAAGCAGGGCTTGGAGCAGCAAATGAAGGTGTTAGGTGAGCGTGTTGACCGATGGGAGGAGTTATCCTCCAAGACATTTAATTTTGCTCGGTATGCCACTTACCATTTCGAACACGGAGGCTTGCTGGACAAAAAAGAGATTCTTCAAACAATTGGATCGAACTTTATTATTCAAGACAGGAAACTACATCTACAGGTTCCAAAGCCATATGAAGTCATAGCAGAGAGTAAAACTGAAGCTGATAAAATATTGTCTGGGTTAGAACTCGACGAAAGTGCCGTCTTAACGCCCCAATTGGCTCATGCTTTTGACCAAAGTCTCACTTTGCGGAAGGGGCGAGATTCGAACTCGCGAATCAGCAAAGCTGATATGGTTTTCGAAACCATCCCGATTGGCCACTCCGGCACCCTTCCAAACAACTTGTGCGCCTAGGAGGAGTCGAACCTCCAGCCTTTGGATCCGCAATCCAACGCTCTATCCATTGAGCTATAGGCGCGTGTAAAAAAGTAGCTACTGCTGAATTTTTCCGGCTACCCAATTTGCCGACTTATCGAGGAAAGTGGGGCTAGCTTCTTCGTTTAGCAAATACTTCTTCAAAACCTTTTCCAGCTTTTCCTTATCCTTCTTGTCATAAACAAGCTCTATTCTTCCAATTAAGCCACCAGTCTCAAGAACAATTACGTCCGAGCCGAGCCTCTCGGAAAACCAGAATCTGCCCGTATTTTCCCAGGGAGTCAAGGAACTCCCAATACGGAGCCCATAATTTGTTATTCTGTACTCCACCTTCTCCGGCTCGACATTATGAAGCACATAAAACAAAAACCCGAAGCCAACTATTAACAGGACCGGCATGATTCCGTCAATGAGAAAAAGAATCAGTCCAAAAAGAACGGCCACCGAGGCGGCAGTTATATAAAACTCCCGGGTCTTTCTTTTAAAGGGCCTAGCCTGCGCGGCCCAGGCAAAAATGTCTTTCTCGGCAACAGCATCATGAACTCCTACTTCTCCCTTGTCTTTTAAAGTGCTGTCCTGGGCGGCCATGGTTTAGTATAGTACATTTTAGCTACCTTTTACTAGTCGAGGCTGGTATAATTGCCCTACTTGGTGGGGTCGCATAGCTTGGTCCATTGCGGGGGTTTGCTAAATCCCTGAGCCGCAAGGCTCGCGCAGGTTCAAATCCTGTCCCCACCGCCACGGTGGGTTGGCGGAGCGGACAAACGCGCACGACTTGAAATCGTGAGCCTTTTGGCTACACAGGTTCGAATCCTGTACCCACCGCCTTTGTTCGCCGAAGCGAACTACGGCGGTCAAAGACCGCAGCAAGTTTGCGAAGGAGAAACAACAATGCAATATGTATGTATCTTGCTTTGCAATGACAATAAACCCTACACGGGTTGTACCTCAAATTTAAAAAACAGAATAAAAAGACACAAAGAAGGAAATATCCCCGCTACTAAAAACAGACTACCTTTAAAACTTATTTTTTATTTCGCTTTTAGCGAAAAATATATAGCATTTGATTTTGAAAAGTACCTCAAATCCGGTTCGGGCAGAGCCTTTCTTAAAAAGCACCTGATATAATTAAACTAATCATGAGCGAAGAAGGTTATAGAGGTGGCTTATTTAGCAGAGTAAAAAACAAATATTCAGGTAAGAAGTATATTAAAAGATGCTAACGATATTTTGAATAGTTAGGTTCTTGCCACGCTCATACCCCAAACTTCTTTTGCCCCGGCCTTTTTAAGCACCCGACAGGCCTCGGCTATGGTTGCCCCTGTTGTCCAAACATCGTCAAAGATGATAATGGTTTTATCCAATAATTTACCCCGCAAAACTCGCTCTTGCTCGTCGCGCGGCTTAATTGCCGCAAATATCCCGCGTATGTTCCGCAGCCTTTCCTCGCGCCCCAATTTGACCTGAGGAGTTGAGTCCGTTAGCCTCAAAAGCAAGTTTTCATTAAACCTCCAGCCTGCTTTCTCCGCAAGGATTTTGCCTAAAACTGCCGCTTGATTAAACCCCCTCCAGTTTTCGCGATGCTTATGAAGAGGGATTGGCACAAGAATCGCTTCTTTAAAAGCCAATTTCTTAACATCCAGGCAGTTAACAAGCTCTTCTGCAATTGAATGAGCAAACCGGTACTTAAGAGCAAGTATTGCCTTCCTAATTACCCCGTCATATTTATAAAAGGAGTGCATCCCATCAAGAGAAAATTTATTTACACAAAAACTGTGAGTTGCCCCAATAAAGCTGTATTTTTTGCACACCGGACAAACCAGCTTTGCATGCTCAACTTTACCAAGACAAGTGCCACAAATATACTTGCCCGGGCGCTTACACTCCAAGCAGTTTTTGGGGAAGAGGATGTCAAGAATGTTCATGATAGAACCGAGCAAGTTGTTTTTTAAGATATCGGTGACCAGAACCCCCTTTTAAAAACTTCTCTCTTCCTTTTGCATCCTGTTTATATAAATAGGCTTCGTAATAAATTAACTGAAGAGGCAACCTGTGTTTTGTAGCAGACACTTTCCCCATCATGTGCTGCGAAATTCTACTTTCTAAGTTGTCTGAATATCCAATATAGAGCTTTTTGTCTTTCAAAGAAAATAACACATACACGAAGTACATCATTAAGTATAGAAGATTCTATGGAGTGGTGCCTCGAAAAGCATGCGGCGCTTGCGCTTTGCATGCATCGAGGCTTTAACCCCGAATGAACGCAAAATCCCGCAACAATCGTTGCGGGATAGCGTTCTTTTCGGGGTGGAGACGGCGGGAGTCGAACCCGCGTCCGTGAAAGCATTTAGCACCTTATCTACAAGCTTGTTTTGTTAAAAATAACAAACAATTTGACCAACGAGTCTTTAGTTTTTGGCTGTTAGTCATTAGCCACAAACTGCATCTTAAGCTATATTATGCCTCTTCCCTCAGGCTTAAGAAACCAAAAGAGAGACACCCGGCTTACGCGTACGCAAACGCTAGTCCGCGACCCGCAAACCTGGAAGTGTCAGTTTTATCTGCACTTAGGTTTTTGACTAGTTTAGCGAGATTTAGTCATTCTCGGCTTGCAAGGTGTCAAAGTACTTCCCGTCGATGCCTATTACGTCCCCTCATTTGTCATTCCTGCAAAAGCAGGAATCTATATAAATTATCTGTATAGATCCCGTATCAAGTACGGGATGACAATTCTTTGTCAATTTCTCTGTCAATATCGCGAATCTTGAGTTGAGCTCGTTTTTCGTGCTCGCGTTTACCGCGGACAAGACCAAGCTCACACTTGATCCTGCGGCCCTTAGTATACAACGACAGGGGTACTGCGGTCAATTTCTGCGCCTTTAATTTAAGCTCAATAGCAAGTATTTCGTTCTTGTTTAAAAGAAGTTTCCGGCTCCGCCTTGGGTCACCATCGCCTTCAGCTCCGATATGGAGGTTAATCACAAATATTTCATGCGCAATGGGGCGCACGTATGCAGCTTGAAAGTCCACCTTTTTGGCACGCACCGCTTTGGCCTCTGCGCCGGTAAGTATAACCCCCGCTTCAATTCTTTCAACAATTTCATAATCAAACCTGGCTTTTTTGTTAATTACCTTCATCGCTCGTGCTTTCCAAGTGTTTAGCTTCCAGTGAATATAGCTTGCTGTCCGCCAGGAACAAAATCAGCCCGTCTTCCTCGCTCACGACTAAGCTTGTGGCAGCCGACAACTCGGGAGCTACATAATCGCCGATATAGTCTCCATTTTTTTTGCTGACTGCAATGCGCGAGTTTCCCCGGTCTAACACATATATGAACTTGCTTTCCTCGCTCGCAAAAAGGTCGACAACCTCGGAAAAAGGCTGGGAGTTTCCGTTAATAGCAAAGGTTGCAGGCGCCCCCATGGAGTACACCTTGAAGTCCCCGCTTTTATCCACTGTCCAAATAGAGCCATCTATTGCCATTGCTACGGCCTCACTGACATCAATAGTAAACCCTTCCCCAAGCCACTCTTCTTTCTCCAAAAAACCGCTACTCACCCCGGGGTACCTCCAAATCTGGTTATTTCCACGGTCAAGAACATATAAGTTTCCGGCAAAAGCAGCTATCAAAACGTCGGATGCGCTCCAGTCGGGCTTAACCACAAGCTCCACATCGCCGGTTACTTCACGCACTCCGTCGGTCGAGAGGATAAAGCTCCGGGACTCATACGCGGCTGTGGCCAGGGCATCCGGAAGATAATCCGGCCCGGCTATAACATTCGTACTTTTACTTTCCACTTCCATGCCAACAAGGCGCCGCCCGGCTGCATCCAATATCCTTAGCTCCCCACCAGAAAGTGCAACATCCACACCTTCAAAACCTGCGGCGACAATCGACAGATCAAAAAAGACATTTGCCGGCTCTTCGTAAATACCTGCTATCGGGCCTAGAAACCCAGAAATTTCTGAGGCAAGAGAGTTTAGTTCTTCGTCCTCCACGCCTTGCGACTTAAGCTCTTTTGTGGTTTGGTGGGCACGCAAAATCAACTCCCGGGCGCGTGAGCTGCTGATTCCCGAAAGCTCCCGGGCCTCTTCAAAGTCATGCCTGGCTTCTGAAAGTTTTGGCGAATATTCTTCGCGCCGTAGGGTGTCCGCCCTTCGCTGGACCCCAAAATAAACACTTATGCCAAGGACAACGAGCAATATTATCCCAACCAAAGAGGCTTTCCTTGCCCGAGTGTTGCCTTCACCTCCGTGAATTATAATTCTGCGCTCAGGCAGGTGTTCCAAGAGCCTATCAATAACCCTTGCTGCCCTCTGTTTAATTGCCACCTGCTCAGCCATGGGCTCCTGAGCCGTAAAAAGACGCTTCCCGGCACTGGTTTCAAGCTCAAAAGCGTCTCCCGGCTCTACATACCCCGTTACCACCGAGGCCGTGGACTTCAAGGTTTTGAGAAGCGAAGTGCGCGCCCCGCCGCGGACCAGCACCAAGCTCGCCCCTCCTACAACAAGTGCATACAAAACTTCTTCGGCGATGACACACAGGCAAAACTCAACATCCTCAAACCTTTTTTCCGCCAGAAAACTCTCACGGATACCGGCAAGCGAATTGTAATAATCTCCACTTAGTTGGTTTTTGACAAAAGAAGCAAACTCCTCTGTGGCACCTGTAACTAGCAAACAGAAAGTGGCCCTACCCTCCCGCCAAGTGTAGTTCTCCATCAACTACAGTATAACCAATACTGCTATCAAGGCTCCAATTGAAAATAGAAGATGCAAAATAGCCACTGCGCGAAGGACGCTTTCGAGACCAACTTCCAAGGTTTCCGTCATTTTATTAACCTGCCGCACAATCACAAAAGCAAATATGATATAAAACCCGGCCGCAAGCCCGCCGGCAAGCTTGAGAATAAGCGCCACTTGAGAGGATAAGTTCAAAAGCTCCATCAGCGCACTCTCCCTTCCAACTTTTCTGTTTCTTCCTCAACTCGAAGCTCGCGCAGCACCTGCGCAACCCGGTCCGGATGAGGAACCGCCTCAAACTCAATTTGCGGAATCTGTGCAGCTGTTTGAATTATAATGTCGCCATAATCAAAAACTGTGCGAATAACACTCCCAACTCTCACTGTAACATCTTGAATTTGGTCAATATTGGCATCAGTAATTTCGCGATACACAAGATTTAAAAAATCAACATCAAAAACCCGCTCGTCAGTCACGATATAAACGTTAAAAAACCAGCTCAGAAACTGCTCAAAAATATAGGCAAAAGAAATCAGGTACCAAAAAATCAGGCCAACAGTTGAAAAGTTAACTGGCGCCGACTCCAGAAAGCCAAACATAAACGCGACTATTGGAGTAAAAAGCAAAAGAATGGATACAAAAATCCAGGGAATATTGGTAATCGCGTGGCGGCGCAAAAGCAGAACTATTTTTTCTTCCGAATCGGCCCCTACGAAATTAACATGATCGGGGTAATAACAATAAGCAGCAAGACGGTTTCTGGTGTGCCCATAGGCAGCCAGTTCTTCTTTATTTGGGATGTGTTTGTGTTGGGTAACTTTCGGGCGCCGATCAGGTGTAGATTTAAAGACATCCGGCATATTGGAATATTATAGCACCAAAGGTGCTTCAAGCTTCGCTTATAGCTTCTCTACGTTGAAAAGCGAAGATTTTATACCGATGTAGCCTGGAGCACGTAAATTATATGCACGCTTTAGCTCTTCCCCATTCATACTCACCGACCCGTTGTTGGTGGAAAATGTTACAGTCTGAGTCGAACCGGAGTTGGCATAAACCACAGATACTCCACTAACGCTTGTGTATCCCCCTATTCCTGAAAGCTCTCCCTTGGAAAAAGGATTTCCTCCCCAACAGTCTCCGACAGGTGAAACTCTGCCTGCGTCCCCGCCACCTTGATACAGAACCTTCCAGGCGTTTAATATATCTGCCATCTCCTCACCCGTCAGCCACGGGTGGCTCCTGCCGCAACTGACTCCCGAGCGGCTTTTGTACCAGCCTTTATAAAACCAGGGCGAGCCGGCCAGTTTTTCATAGGCGGTGCCTGGCCACTCTCCTGCGGTATCCTTAATGCCGCTCCAGCCCCACTGAGAAATAGTAAAACCTCCTGAGGTGGAGGCAAAATAGGTCTTTGCGGCCGCGCCACCTGTGGTCATCACCCAGCCGCGAGTTGCGCGCACAGCTTCAGCCCACTTACCGCTTTTAAGCTGTGGCTTATAAACCTGGCAGGCCTCGGTCGGGCAAATTGTTCCCGCCCCGTTATTGGTAACAGCCAAGGCGTAGCTCCTAGCCGCCACCGCCTGGGCCTTGAGGGCCTCAAAACCGCCCTCATCGCCCCACTTTTCAGGAACTTCGTAGATGCCAAGCAAATAATTATCTTCAAAGGGAACAGTTCCATAACCCGAAACCGTGATGCTTGCGGGTACACCGTAGCCTTTGTTGAGTGCCGCCCCCTGGTAATAAGCCGAAAGAATTGTTTCAGCAGACTGCCCCGCTTTGGAGCGGCCAAATGCTCCATACTGACTCATGCCTGTCCTGTGTGGCGCACCAAAACTAAACGCCGCAAATGCGGGCCGAAAGCCCGGGTCGCAATAATTACTACTCCCGGGAGGCCCCGAGCACGGCTCAAGAGTCGCGGGCGTGTCCCCAATGGACGTTGAAAAGCCGCCGGCTTTAAGAGCCAAAAGCTCCTCCTGCCGGGAGGACAAATTGGCAATATGGCTTTCCACTTTTTCAATCTCGCCTCCTAAAAACTTGGCCCGCGCGTCTACCGCAGTTTGAGCCGCTGCCAAAGAGGCCTTATTTTTAGACAAGGTATCCTGGTCTTCTTTCAAGGCAATAAGCTCTGAAGCATAGCTCTCCATTACCTTCCTGTCACCATCCTGGGCACGGGTTCTGATACCGACTTCGATAAGTGCGGTCGAGGCATCCTCGGAGGACAAAAATGGAAGTAGCGGATCGTAAGTTCGGATGAATCTATAATGGCTATCCGCTTTTTCCTCAAACACCTGCCTTGTGTATGCCAGGTCCTCTTCACGTTTGGTAATTTGGGCGGCCACGTTCACAAGTTCGCTACTAACCGCGACAATTCTGGCTTTTAAGTTTTTAAGCTGAGTCTGTAAATTCGCGTACTCCTCTTTATTGGTTTCATGAGCCGGAGTCAAGGCATCAATCTCACGCTGAATTTCGGCAATTTGGCAGTCATAATCGGTGGAGGGGCACTCAGCAAAGACAGTGACTAATGAATAGTGACTAGTGAATAGTGCGACAACTAGCAATAAAAAAATTTGAAATTTGAAATTTGAAATTTGAAATTTCATAACCATATTATAGCAGTCCACTTC
>MGHM01000007.1:35659-36678 GCA_001793235.1 Candidatus Woesebacteria bacterium RIFCSPLOWO2_01_FULL_44_24b
AAATTTGAAATTTGAAATTTGAAATTTGAAATTTCATAACCATATTATAGCAGTCCACTTCCCTGCCTCGCCGGCAGGCAGGCCCGCTAATTTTGGGTTATACTAGATATAGAGGTATGAAGAAATCAGTATCTTGCACAATTATACTTTCTCTTTTAGTTAGTCTGTTTTTACCGTCGACCGTTAATGCCCAAGTCTGCGGGGATGTTTATCAAGGCAGGATGACATTTTGTTCTCTACTTCAGCTCAACAACAACGGTACAGTGCCTTCATATTCTGGGTGTGGTTTCGGTGAGCTCTGCTACATAGGTAACATTGTAGGCAATAACCAGTGTGGATGGGTTGTGGACAACGATGGTCTGAAATTTTGTTTTGGCGGATTTTCGTCAGAAAGTGACCTTCGGTCCACAACTGTGCAGATTCAGTGTGTCAGTAATTGCGGGGGTGCCGGAATAGTGGGACCCGATAGCCCCGATTGGGCAGCTGGAGACGTAGTCCAGACGTTCTCAAACACCAACGCGCCCACAGGCGACGACGGCCAAGGTGGGAGGTTTTCCTGTATTCAAGTCGGCGGGTTTGACCAATCCGTAATTGATGCCATTAATTGGCAGATAGACACAGTTTCTCTTGCTTGCGGCGTGGCCGGGGCAGGAGCATTTCTTGCGAGTGGTCCAGGTGGGCTTGTTACGGGGTTGGTTCTTAGAGTAACAGTAACAGCCGGTTCAGCTGGACTTGTTCAGCAATGTGTTAACCTTGCAAACCAATACACACCAACATTTGAAACGCGAATAGTAAACCCAGGAGGCAATACTGTTTGCGCCCAAAACCAGACAATAGCCCTTAACGCCCAAGACCAGGTTATTGACCCGGGCACAGGAGTTATTCTGGACCCGCGCGGTGGAATACTTGCCCAATGCGATGCCGACACCCAGGGCATTAACTCGGCAATCGGCTGCATTCCCATAACTAATATAAACCTGACTACTCAGTTTTTCCTCCGTTGGGCTCTGGGAGTTGGC
>MGHM01000008.1 GCA_001793235.1 Candidatus Woesebacteria bacterium RIFCSPLOWO2_01_FULL_44_24b
GATATATCAATCATCCTTGAAATATGCTCGGGTAGGTTTAGTATACCTTCTTTCTCCAAAATTAGAGGGTTGGTTGTAGCACCGCCCAGAATCTTCGCATCAAACCACTTTTTAAAAGCTTCAAGGTCGGCAGAATCGTAAAAGATACCAGATGAGTTAAGCGGCTGCCTTTCTGTCATTGATCCCTTTGATCCTTTCTTTGAGGTCAAAAATTAATTCATGAAATATAACAACATGCATCGATTCCACTAGAGCTGTTCCGTAAAGTTCACTTTGAGTGGGGATAACGATACAGCTATCTGCCATTTCTTTTATTGCTCCACCGTCAAAGCCGGAAAATCCAATTATTTTAGCTTTTCGCGCTGATGCCAATTTCATTGCAGAAACTATATTCTGTGACCACGGCCCCGCTTCGTCTCCACGTTTACTGCCCCCATGAACAGAAAAAGCGGCTAAAACATCGTCCTTAGTAAGCCATGCTTTGAGTTGTCCTTTAAAAACAGTTCCCCAGCCCTTGTCGTTTGTCCAGGCGCTAACAAGTGGGATGTTGTCGACCAAGGCCATTGACTTAAAACCAAGCTTATTGTCGACCATTGTTGTTTTGGCCAGATCGGCAGCAAAATGTGTCGCGGTCGAAGCTGAACCACCACAGCCCATTACAAAAACCGTTCCTTTGCGTTTATAGCAATCTAGTAAAATGTCCACAGTTTTTGAATAGAGGGGAGATTTTATAAGTTCAAGCGAAGATTTTGCCACTAACCGTAAATATCTATTGGTAGAAAATTTTTTAGAATACATGCGCCAATAATAACACAAGATATAAACTTATTATAAGGAAGTGTGCACCTAGTTGACTGAAGGGTACTTAACCCCTTACGATATTTATTAAGTCAACATGATAACCAGAAAAAGGTTCTTCCATATATGGTGGTTGGTATTATTTTTGATAGTCGCGATTGCTGCTGCTTCCTACTGGTTAATAGGGCGTGAGGCTGAAGTAACAATTGCCAACGAGCTTCTTAGACGCGAGCGGACGGTTGCCAAGGCGGAAAAAAGTAACTTGACGGTTTACTTTCAAACATTCGGTAACGCCGTTGCGTCACTTGCCCAATACGGCAGCATAGCCCGTCGTGACGCATCAACCATTCACGATATGGACATCTTCGTTGAGCAGCGGCGTGCTAACGGTATAGTCGCTGGCATTGTATTAACAGACAGCAAAGGAATAGTTAAATTTAACTCAAATATTTCAGGTACCAGGGATCTGGGTATGTCACTTGCTGACCGCGATTATTTTCTGTGGGCCAAGGGCGAGTCCGAGCCGGCTGAATATTTCATAGGCAGGCCTGTGGTCAGCAGATTAGGAGCGAGTATGGGGTTGGTAATCGTTCCGGTGGCAGCACCCGTTTATAATGGTGATACTTTTACCGGAGCAATGATTGCCTCAGTAAAATTAGCTCCCTTAACATCCCGTTTCTTGGGGTTAATGAAAGTGTCGGATACGACGGAGGTTTATCTGGTTGATGAGGAAGGGACTCTACTTTTTAATAGCACCGAGCCGGCGGCAGCGGATTCAAGTATTTTTGATTTTTTTCAGAACAATCCTTTTGACGGGAGCCAAGCTCTGAGCGATAAAATTGAGGCAGCACTGGGCGCTGAGGAAGGGGGAGAATTTCGGACGGCAGGGCACTTGGTGGCCTACTCTCCGGTGCTTCTGGGTAACCAAAGCTGGCTGGTAATTATGGCTTCACCCTCTCAAGCGATTATGGATCTGGCCGAGCCTATATATATCAGGCAAACCGCGGTCATACTGATGCTTGTCCTTACCTTTTTGCTGTTTGGTGTAATAGTAGCCAGAAAATAATCACCTCAGAAGATATTGTGGTAGTAGTCATACTCGAGTACATCTCTATTGGCCCAGTTGCCGGGAAAATCCGATTCGTTTTTAGTGTAGCGGAATGAACCGGTCTCCGGATCTTCTTTCATAATTAACCAGTTGCCGTTCTTGCGTGTGAAACCGTAATAAGCGGTATCGCTTTCGTCAATTTCGGAGATTTGGTATCCACTGTCAGGCAATCCTTCCAATGTACCACCAGGCTGGCCACCGTCGCTTGGAGTTGCTCCACCCTGAAATAATAAGTTTTCAGCTCTTCGCCCAAACAGGGAAGAGACGAAGAAAGTAAGCCCGATTGCACCTATTAGCTTAAGGAAGGTCCGTTTATCAAGGTCTACCACAACATCCTTTTCTGTTTTTTCGGTAACCGGCTGGTTCGGCATTTTGACCACCTGTCGTGGCTGGGGTATCGGTACCTGGACTGTGACCTCGCGCCCGGTACTTCCCCGATTGTGCTGGAAAATGCCGTAGGCGAAGACGGCAAGCGGGATATATAAAAGTGATGCCCCAGCTAATTGTGCATAGGATTTAGCTGTAAGGAACACAAATACAACCATTAGTCCGGCAATTGCAAAAGTTGAGTAGGTTAGGGCTTTGCGCATTATTCTTCTCCTTCAATATTTTGGACGTACATGACTTTTACATAAGCTGCCCCATCTCCAAGTAAGACCCTGTACCACCCGGGGATGTTTGATTGAGTAAGCTCAAAAATATCTCCATCCATGGCTTGGTCAATGACTTCAGAAGTTTCTGCCGCCGCCAGGTATAAGTTAACTGGCAACCCTTCGAGGGCAATAATTTTCACTTTTGGTCGTACCGTGAGCGGCTCAGTATCAGGCTGTTCGTCTTGAGCTCCGGAGACTTCAGGGACGAGGTTGGAATCGGAGGATACCGGGCTTAGAATTGCAACCTGTGAGGCCGAAGAGGCGGTCTGAACATTTCTGAAACTGACCGTAAATAGTATTAGATATGCTATTGCGGTTGCCCCTAGAAATTGAGCCATTCTTAGTTTAGACCCATTTTGCTTACGTTTAGGCTCGAAAGTTTGCTCCAATTGAGGCGCTTGAAAGGATTTGCCTTCCATAGGCTCAAGGCCTCTCCCTTCAAGGCCCAGCGGTTCGGGCTCAACTCTTACTTCTTCGTCAAAAATGAGTCCGTTTAGTGCCCTTTCGTCATGTTCAGGATCATATTGCTCTGCAAAGCCTTTAAAATCGTCGGCTTTGCCGGTGGCCACCTCTGGCTTAACCCATGGGGTAGTTCTTTCACCAATAAATTCAGCATACGAGGAAAAGTTACTATTTGAGTCATTTTTATCCTCACCATGTTTATAAATATAATGGCTTAAATACGGTAGCTTTGATAAATCATCAACCTGAATTGACTTATAGGGGCCATCAAATAAAGATCCCCTGCGGTGATGCTTTTTATTAAAACTCATTGAGTATCTGGTGCATATAGAGCGGAGGAAACTTGCTTGCGCGTCTTTTGCTCTTTGGTGGAGTATAAGGTGGAAGTGATCCGGCTTAAGGCTGTAGGCCACGAGCTCAACCTTATTAAAGTAGTTCTTGGGCTGGTGTGGCATGCCCCGATAGGTGCGGCCGTTCACAACGAAAGCCTTTTTGGTACTTTCCGGGTCAAGAGGGGGGGATAAATACTCTTTCAAATATCCCAAGAATACGTCATAATCTTGGTTATCTTTAAAGATGACTCTGTTTTCAACACCCTTATTATATATATGGCAGTAAGTTCCCTCACTAGAAACCCTAGAGAGGTGCTTGGCAGGCATAATTAAAGTTAACTTGTAAGAAGAGACTTTGCAAGTATCAGTTTGAGCCAAAAAGCTGTAAATGGTTGTTTAAGGCTAGACAGCGTTTTTCACTAATTTTACTTCTGAACCATTGGCTATAAAAAGGTACTTACAAGATAGTGATAATGCCGCAAAGGTGGAGCGACATCGTTGTAACAATTTTATTACCCATCGGTGAAAACGATTAATAAGACTACTATATAGTATATGCAAAGGGAGAGTGTTTTAGTTTATCTGAAAAAACTGTCGTAAGAGTTTAAGGACTTGGCTTTCTATTTTTGTCATTAATTAATAAATAAATTTTAACTGATCGCCGAAAAAAAATTATTTCATTTTGAAAACTTGTTAAAGCCTTTGTCTTTGTAAGTTTGGCAAAATGGTGACAGAGTGCTATTCGAGGGTTTCATAACAAAACATAAATGACTAACAACATCCTTATTAATGGATCGCAACAATTCATAACATTAGCAATCCATTCGCAAATTTGCTAAATGGCTTTCGTCTTTCATTTTATTGATCTTTAGCATCTTTCAAATATTAAGACTTATCTATTTTGCACTGTTGGAATTTAGCAAAAATATTTATTAAGCAATTCTATTATTATGATTAAAAACGGGGAATGTTATTTAGTATATTAATGGACTCCAAGATGTAACATAAGTTGTCATACTATATATAAATATAATGGACATCAATTTATAGTCGGTGGTACCAACATGGCAATGATCGCTCTGGGAAAACGTTATTGGTAAACAAGTTAGTAATTAAATTGGAAAATAAATCTTATCGTCTGGCCGGATATAAAGACTAAGTGACGTTAAAAGGCGCCACCGGTGAGCAAATCAATATTCAAGACTTCATTATATCCAGGTAACCAGTCGCTTGGAGTTGGTTTGCGCAAGTTGGCAACGGGCATGATTCAATAGTTGCAATCGTTGTACTAATTGACTGTTAGAACTGGGTAGTCGATAGTTTATAACTGAAAATCCATGGTGTTTTGCTCAATTGAGCGATTGATGTCAGGTATATAATACAGTGTTTCTTCTGCTGTTCTTAAATTTACTGGTCGCTCAACACTTGCAAGGAGTATACTTCAAAGCAGAAACCTTACAAGTACGCTGATAGTATAATATTTAACGCATGAGCTTAGTACAAAATTGCTATATATCCCGCACTTATCTTGTTAAAAAATGTAAAAATGTACTTGAAGGGTCTCTCCTTAATAAATGCATCTGGGGATTGAGTATAATCTCCTAAATATGTATGCCATTTAGCTGCGGTAAAAGAATCGGAAATCTCGAACTTGTACTGCCACAAATATGGAATATGTAAATACTGCGGTAAATCAGTATATAGTATTTTGTTCCTTAAAACTAAATGTAATGAGTTTGCGTAGAATAGCGGCAAGCTAGATAATCGAGTGCATATCAATGCCCAAACGGGTATGTAGCGCTATACCGCTTTACTGTTGCCCATATGGTTCTTAATTGACTCAGTAATTTCTTTAAATAAACGGTGTAGTTTACCTTAGGTGTTATTTCCATTGCCTTTCGCTAAGCAAAGGCCTTAGAATTGCTCTGGTGAAGTTAAGAAATGGAAGATTCGCTATTACGGTTGGGGAGTGGGAGAGGCCTCTGGTGTAGGTGACGCAATCGGGGTTGGAGTGGGCGTCACTTCCGGCGCAGGCGGAGACGCCTCTTCAGGAAGCTCTATAGGGGGGTTTAATTGCTCTTCGGCGGACGGAGGATTTGTGAGGTTCTCGCTCTCCGGAAGCTCAGCTTTCTTTTTGTTTTGCAAGTCTTCCAAAGCTTGCGTAGCCACCTTGTAATCCTCAGAATCGCGGCTAACAAGCGAAAGCACTGCACTCATTTCAGCTATGGCCCGATCAAGGCTGCCGGTGTCCCGGTATGCTACCGCAAGGTTGTAGTGAGCATTGGCATGGTCAGGTTTAACTGTTGCGGCAAGCTTAAAGACGTCAATTGCATTCTCATATGCTTTGGCTGAGTAGTAGATGCCACCAAGGGCGATTCTGGTATTGACGTTCAATGGGTCCAAGGCAACTGCCTGAGCATAAGTCTGAACTGCGAATGCGTCTGCGCCCTCAGCGAGAGGCATTACCGCTCTGTAAATGGAAGCTAAAACCTCCCAGTTGCCGGCACGGCCCGGGTTTAAGGCAACTGCTGATTTGCCCTCGCGGATTGCCTGCTGTACCAGCTGGGCGATTGTATTTCTGTCCGCTTCGGTTATCTCACCCTCTTTTTGAGCAATGGAATTGGCTAGAGCAAGGTTTATTTGAGCATAGGTTACTCTATAGCGGTCAACGTAAGGGTTAGTATTAATTGAGCTCTGCAATGTGTCGTATGCTCCACGGCCGTCGTTAGCTACAACCAAGTCGAGCGCGTTCTTGTAAGTAATGTCTGCTGATAGGATTCTTGTTGCTTGAAAACCAACAAAGCCAACCGCGACTATGAGGGGCAAAGTGGCAATGATAACCGGCAGCCGCGCGGCAAAAGGATCTCCTTCATGGCTTTCTCTGAAGATTCCCAGGTTCACGCTTGAGGTTTCTACCGATAATGCAAGAAGAATGAAGAAGGTAAGTATCAGGGTAGGTGAGGCTGGGAAAATGAGAAGGGATACCCCGAGCATTAACAGGGCAAGTAAAGTTCCATTATGCTCAGAAAGTAAGCTCTTTGAGTGCTTCAATTGCCCTCGGGCAAATTTTATAACGAAGTAAATTATTATTAATAACGCAGCCGTTCCCGCAAGGCCGGTTTCAGTCACTGTTGTGAGCAAGTGGCTCTGGGCCGAGGTGAACCTTGTTGCCCACAAGTCCGTCGCGTTGTAGGCGATCGGCCTGAACCTATTGAAAGCAGTCAGATAATTCCCCGGACCAACTCCTAAGAGGGGGCTTTGCTTGAGTGAGTCCACCGCCACAAACCAGGAAGTAGTAAAGCCGGGGAGACGTGGGGACATATCCTTTCCGGGAAGGGAATAGAATAAGGAAATTGCAGCAGCCAGGCCAACCAGCGCAAGTGCAACTCCCATGAAGGCTTTGATTGCCATTTCTTTGTGCGTCATAACAAGCGATAAGCCAAGTGGAAGCATAGCGACCAAGAGCATTAGGGCGGGAAGTGTCCCTCCAAGTGTTGTGAAGTTAGGGGCCTGGACATATGCGGGCAAGGAACCAATTCCTTTAAGGACACCTGTTGAGGCAAAAAGAATAATAACAGCTACAAGCGCAGAAGAGACAAAAAGAATGCTTCTTACTGCCGCTCTTGAAGCCTTGGGCATTTGGTTAATAACAAAAAACAGAGTAATTCCGGCCACGACGACTGTGGTTGTACCCGGCAAAAAGAATGCTTCCATCTTGTTCGGAGTCTGCAGAATGCTGCTGGCTACGTAAGCCAATCCCAAAAGCAACACAGGTAAATCCATGCTGCTGGCAGTAAAGCTGATTGAGTTTTTAGCGATACTCCTAACGCTCTTTATGATGAGTACGGCTCCCAGAGAAAAGGTAACCAGCGCCATCTGAGGTGTTGTAAAAGCATTGGCAAAGGCAGTTAGAACCACGATAGGAAGCAGCAGAACTACAAAGTAAATAAGGTAGTTTTCGATATTACTTTTTTGCATGACTATGGTTTACGACTTTCAATATGTCTTGTCAAGTGAATATACTTCTGTATTATCAACTTTCCATTGTAACTCAATATCGTGGGCCACTGTGTCTTCAACAGCTACGACCATATAGCCCTCACCTTGAGACTCAGTATAGAGGACCTGATTTCCAGTTTGGCCTTTGGGAGTCAGGTAAATAAAAGATTCCGGATTAACAAGTTCATTGATAATTAATACCTGTCTTTCGCCTTTGGCTATTGTTGCCGCACCCTGATCACTTGGAACGTTTTCGTAAGCTGGGCTTGCTTCGAGAAGTAGAGTATCGCTTTCAGCTTCACCCTCTGGAGAGTCGGAGGAGAGTAGTATCTTGGCGTCAGATTCGCTGAAATCATAAATCCTGGAGTTATTGTTGACTCTGTAATCGGCCGAAGTGAGGGCGGTATCTTTGATAGTTGCTACATCGCTCCTTGTGTTGAGCAGCAGTGCAATAAGAATTAAAAGAGATACCGAACTCAGTATGGGGACAAAGTTGGCTTTAAAAATATTGCCTTTGCCTGTTGAGTTGTAGCCCTTTTGCGATATGAGATATTTTTTAATCGCCGAGGCCTTTCTTTTTAAGCTTGAGGTACTTAGCTTAGACTCAAATTCGTCGATAAATTGACCAATAATTTGAGCATCTTCAAGGTACCGGCTTTCGGTGTTTTCCCTCCATCTTAAGAACTGCCTGATGTCAGACAAGTAGTTTTTGATGGTCACACTTGAGGCACCCCCCAGAATTAAGGATTCCTTGAATTTACGCTCAATTTGGCTGTCGTATAATTTGGTTGACATAAGATTATACAGAGTATAAATACATTAAACATAGCTTGCCCAAAGCGTGTCAATAGGCAAAGTGGAGAAAAAGTATTATGCGGAATATATTACGTTTATTAAAATATTGTTTCAAATACAATAAAAACATAAAAATCAGATAATATTTTCACAATTATATATAATTAATTACTGAATGCATTTTTATACTTATCCAATACGACTTAAAGGTGATTGATATATTTATAATGTGCGGATTTTTGATTTACTGCGTTAAATACAAGCATGAAGTGCGGATAATTAATTTTGCTTATTTTACCGCTTTAAAATTGTCATTTTTGCTTTCCTAAAGTCTTTCTTCAAAAAAATAGAGAAAAACGTTAATTGTCACTCAATCTAATAGTTTGCTAGAGACCGTAAACTACAGTTATTATTGTCTTTTGGGCATAATCTAAGTAAAATAGCACTACTATGACTATTGGCAAGTTTGATCACAAACTTATTGAAAAAAAATGGCAGGATAGTTGGTCGAAGGATGATGTTTATTCTCCGAATGTCGAAAGTGACTCTAATAAATTTTATAACCTCTGGATGTTTCCATATCCTTCTGCGGAAGGTGTACATGTAGGTACTATTTTTAGCTCAACAGGAAGTGACGTTTTTGGTCGTTTTATGAGAATGAGTGGGAAAAGTGTGTTTCAGCCGATGGGTTACGATTCATTTGGAATACATTCAGAAAACTACGCAATAAAGATAGGTGAGAAGCCCCAAAAAATGCTTGAGCGAACCATAACTCATTATGAGAATCAATTCAAGGCTATTGGCCACGGCTATGATTGGACGAAAACAGTGACTACCTCAAACCCGGATTATTATAAATGGACTCAGTGGCTATTTATCCAGCTGTTTAAAGCGGGGCTTGCATACAAGAAGAAGGCTAGCGTTAACTTTTGCCCAAGCTGCAAAACGGTACTTGCCGATGAGCAGATAGTAACCCCCGCACAAGCCGGCAAATTTCCATCTCAGTATAAATCCATTGAAGAAGTACCAGAGGGTGTGCGAGTTTGTGAGCGTTGCGGCAATATCCCAGAGCGCCGTGAGCTTGCACAGTGGTTTTTTAAAATAACTGATTACGCTGAGCGCCTCCTCAAAAACTTGGACATTATCAATTGGAGTGAGCGAGTGCTGGTGGCACAAAGGGAGTGGATAGGCAAGAAAGCTGGTATTACTATTACTTATCCTATTAAAGATAGAGATAAATCGGTTAGCTGCTTTACTACCCGTCCTGACACGAACTTTGGCGCTACTTTTGTAGTTGTTTCACCCGAGTATGCAAGAGATGAATTACTTAAACTAGCCCCTGAAAATAAAAAGAAGG
>MGHM01000009.1 GCA_001793235.1 Candidatus Woesebacteria bacterium RIFCSPLOWO2_01_FULL_44_24b
AAGAACAGAGTGGTTTAAGGAAAAGTTTCTAGGAAGATTTATCGAAATCGGCGTTGCCGAGCAGGCCTTGGCGACTATTGCCGCAGGCATGGCCAATTATGGCAAAATTCCTTTTATCGCCTCCTACGCGGCATTTTCCCCGGGAAGAAACTGGGAGCAGATTAGAACCACAATTGCGCTAAATGACGTTCCGGTAAAAATTGCGGGCTGTCACGCAGGCATTTCCGTAGGGCCGGACGGCGCCACTCACCAGCCTTTGGAAGACCTGGCCACCATGCGGGCGATGCCTAATATGATTGTTGTCTATCCGGCCGATGCCGAGGAGGCCAGAAAGGCAACCGTTGAGGCGGCTTTTAACGGCAAACCAACTTATTTGCGCTTTGCCCGCGAGAAAACTCCAATGATGTCTACACCGGAGACGCCTTTTAAAATCGGCCATGCCGAGGCTTTTTGGGAGGATAAAGATCCTCAGGTTGCCATAGTTGCCGCAGGGCCGCTTTTGTACGAAGCACTTCTGGCTGCCAAGAAATTATCCGCCAGCAAAATTAATTCTTTGGTAATTAACTGCCACACAATTAAGCCCATGGATGAGCAGGCAATTATAAAAGCGGCAAAACTTGCAGGAACCGTAGTCACCGTCGAAGAACATCAGATTGCAGGTGGATTGGGCGGGGCAGTGGCCGAAGTTTTGGCCAGAAATTATCCCGTGCCGATGGAGTTTATTGGCATGCCCGATAGCTTTGGCGAGTCGGGCGAGCCCAACGAGCTACTTAAAAAATATGGCATGAAAGCCGTAAATATTGTCGAAGCCGCGAAAAAGGTAATAAAAAGAAAAAATTCTTAAACTTTCGATTCAGAGCGGCGTACAAGTAAAAGGAAATATTTTGTCGTAAGCGATATGTACCAATATAGTTAATACATTAATTACGATCAAGATAATAATTCTCTTGCCCCACTTTTTAACGATTGGCTTTCTTGGTTTCTTTCTAATTGTGTTAACGAGCAAGAGTATAACTAAAACTAGAACGCAAATAATTAAAACAATATAAGCCGATGAAGACGCAACATATAGGAAAATGTCAATCGAGAAAGGAACTTCTCTGTGACAAGTCATTGCGTAGGCGGGTCTTATCATTTGAATAATTAATTTTACCTTATTTTTAATTCCTTGTCCTGATTGTTCAAAAAGTGTTAAAGTGAACCATGTCCACACTCAGCGAGGTTGCCCAAAAGTTAGTTGCCGACAACAAAGGCATTCTTGCGGCCGATGAGAGCACGGGAACAATTGAGAAGCGCTTTGCCAAGATTAATTTAGAATCCACCGAGGAAAACCGCCGTATTTACCGCGAACTTTTGTTTACCACTCCAAAAGTTGAAGAGTTTATAAGCGGGGTCATTATGTTTGACGAGACTATCAAGCAGCACGCCGGTGATGGCAGAAGCTTCGTTCAAGTATTAACCGATAAAGGAATTATTCCCGGAATAAAAGTAGATAAAGGCAAGATTCCTTTGGCGGGGTTCCCCGATGAAGAGGTGACCGAGGGGCTTGATGGTCTGCGAGACAGGCTAAACGAATATCGAGATTTAGGAGCTCAATTTGCCAAGTGGAGAGGTGTTTTTAAAATTGGTCAAGGATTGCCCACCAAAGGCGCGGTTCACGCAAATGCTCATGCATTAGCAAGATACGCAGCGCTCGCTCAGGAAGCTGAGCTTGTGCCTATTGTTGAGCCCGAGGTTTTGATGGATGGCGACCACAGCATTGAAGAGTGCGGAATTGTAACCGGGATGGTTTTGGATGAAGTTTTTGCGGAGCTTTTTATTAATAAAGTTGACATGAACGGAATGCTCCTTAAACCCAATATGGTTCTTGCAGGAGAAGAGGCTGAAAATAAGTCTACTGCCGATGATATTGCCAGTGCTACATTGGAAGTGTTTAAAAAGTCGGTCCCTGCCGAAGTTCCGGGAATAGTATTTTTGTCCGGCGGCCAGAGCTCAATCGAAGCCACTAAAAACTTGTGCGAACTTAATCGGGACAAAAAATCCGAACACCCATGGGCTTTGTCATTTTCTTTTGGCCGGGCACTGCAGAACGAAGCTTTGGAGGCTTGGCATGGCAGTGGGGACAATTGGCAGAAAGCGCAGGAGGTTTTTTATAACATGGCCAAAGCGGATGCCGAGGCGAGAAGAGGAGTGTGTTAAGTGAATCAACTAGTGATTTTTGGCTCAGCCAGAATTGATGCATTTTTGAGTTTGCCCGAGGACAAGGCTGATACTTTTTGTGAGTTGGACTCAAAAAAGTGTGTGATACAGCTTAGCTATGCCAGCAAGATCCCCTTAAAGTCGGTGGATTTTCGGCTTGGCGGCAATGGTGCTAACGTTGCGGTTGGCACCAAAAGGCTTGGCGTAAATAGTCTCTTGGTGGCGGAGCTTGGGAGTGGCGTCATGGGCAATTATGCCAAGGACGAGCTGGCTTCCCAGGAAGTTGACTTAACTTACGTTACCCAAACTCCGGAGGTGCCCGCCGGGTTTGGTGCAATAATCAGCTATCAAGGCGAGCGGACGATTCTTTCTTATTATCCTCCGGGCGAGCCGCCTTTCCCGGACATTGTGAACTCCTGTGAAGCCGAGTGGGCATATTTGACTTCCGTCGGGGAGAGTTTTGAGAAATATTACGAGAAGATTTTAGCTTGGCTGACAAAATGCAATCCCAGGGTTGGCTTTAATCCGGGGGGGCGCCAGATTGCCAAGGGCCGCGAGTGGCTGGCTCCATTTTTGCAAAAAACCGAGATTCTTCTTGCCAACCGCGAAGAAAGTGAAGAAATTGCGGGCTTTGGTAAAAGCTTTGGTCGTGAAAAAGAGTTAATTCAGGCTCTGGTGGGCCTTGGGCCAAAGAAAGTTGTGGTTACCGACGGGCGGGAGGGCTCGTATGGCTTTGATGGTGAGCGTTATTACCACCTCGGTATCTTGCCGGTGGAAGCGGTTTCCCGAACTGGAGCCGGGGACGCCACAAGTACAGGGATACTCGCGGCAACCATTAAGGGTAAAACCATGCCCGAGGCCATGCTTTGGGGGATGCTTAACTCGACCTCTGTAATCGGCTATGTTGGCCCGCAGCCTGGCCTACTTTATGAGCGGGATATTCCTGTTTGGCTTGAGCGGGCTGAAAGCGCGGGGATTAAGGTGGAAGAATTATCATGAAAACGAAAAATCTAGTAGCTGATATTTTTAAGACTGAAATACCCAAACAAAAGGAGGTCGGAAGGAGTGAAGGATTAAGGCAAGGGTTTTACAAAGGTGTAATTGTGGGAGCGATGTTGGGTGTATATGCAGTTTTTGCTGTGCTCACCACTTGTCTACGGCAAGATAAATGCTCTCTTTTGTTGGATGTGATTCCTTGGATATCTATATTCTTTATGCTTGTTTATATTGTCTTTGTAAGCGCGCTTTTGTCTGAGGAGCTAAAAAGCTGGGAGTTTAAAAAGGTTTATTTTGTAATCTCTGTAGTATTTGGTGTGATTGTGTTTTTGATATTATTTATTAATAGATAAATTTATGAAAATATTTGTCAGTAGAAATATTCCAGGCAGTGCTCTGGATAAGCTGAAAAGCTCAGGCAATGAAGTTAAGATATCCGAGTTTGACAGACCTCTAACTCCTGAAGAATTTTTGGAAGGCGCAAAAGGCGCGGATGCGGTGTTGTCCTTATTGTCGGACAAAATTGATGGGGAAGTGGTGGAAGCCATCGGGCCGCAATTAAAAATTGTCAGCAACTACGCGGTTGGTTTTGACAATATTGTTGTCCCTGAGCTTACTGAAAAAGGCATCGTGGTTACTAATACTCCTTCCGACGAAGTAAACGAGGCGGTTGCCGAGCACGCTTGGGCACTACTGCTTGCGCTTGCCCGTAGGATTGTAGAGGCCGATGAGTCCACTCGCAAAGGTGCCTATAAAGGTTGGGAACCCGGAATATTTCTGGGAGTCAATATGATTGGCAAGACCCTCGGGATTGTGGGGATGGGAAGAATAGGGGAAATGACGGCGAGGCGGGCCAAGGGCTTTAATATGCGTGTTCTTTACAATAAACATGCGCCTGATCCGGAAGTAGAAAAGGAACTGGGAGTGGAATTTGCAGATTTAGATAAGCTCTATACAGAGAGTGATTTTATTTCACTCCATGTTCCCTTAACCGATGAAACGCGCCATATGATCAATAAAAGTGCGTTTGCCAAAATGAAAAAGGGCGTGATTTTGGTTAACACCGCTCGCGGCCCGGTTGTTGATGAGGGAGATTTAGTTGATGCACTTCGTGATGGAAAAGTGGGTGGAGCTGGGCTTGATGTTTACGATAACGAACCAAACATTAACCCGGAGCTAATTACAATGGAAAACGTAGTATTAACACCTCATATTGCAAGTGCCACTTGGGAAGCCCGCAACAAAATGGGCGAGCAGGCAGTAAGTGCAATTCTGGATTGTTTATCGGGTAAGATGCCTGAAAATATTGTGGATAAAGATGTGTGGCAGAGGCGAAGAACCTAGTCTTCAGTAAACTCATCCTCCTTCGCCAGAGGCTCCTGTGGATCGCTTAGGAAGCGAAAAGTGGAGAGGATTTGGCCGTAAGTCGAGATTTCATCTGAATGCTGTTCAAACCCATAACTAAGAAAAAAAACACTTTTGGGATTATTACCAAGAGATAAGACTACAATATATTTTATACCACCATCAGCCTCCTCATAGATATATATGATTGCTTCTCTTCCGTCGAGCATTTGTTTTTTGCTTTTTGTAGCAAGATGAGTATCAATGCCAGTTATGTTTTGTTCAATGTAGAGTTTCTCTCCAAATTGCACCGCTGTGCCCCGACCCATTATAAGTTGTTCTGGTTCTGGCCAATCAGGTGGTATTTTCACTGTGAAATTTAAAACTTCATTTCTGTATGTTTTCCAGTTTGCAATAGGGTTTGGTGGTAACGGTAATATTTTTTCTGCTTGGTCCGGAGTTAGCTCATCGTCTTTGGTTACCATAGGTAAAAAATTAGGATATTTGGAGCCAGAAGGCGTAGTAATTTTTAGACTTTGATAGGCCATAAAACCAACCCCAGCTATAGCTAGAACAATTACTAAAATCAAAATTGGAGTAAAGCCGGAATTTAACTTCTTCACTAACTTATTATTGTACATCTCACCAATTTCAATAATACGGCCAAGCAAGGTAGAGCAGAATAAAAGTAAAAAGTATATATGCGATCCAGATAAAAAATACTAGTTTGTCGCCTTCACGCCACCTCTGGGCCATGTTTTTGAAGTCCCAGTGGCGATATTCTCTGAAAAGCTGGGGCTTCTTTTTGTAAGCACGAAACATTCTGAAAAAGAAGAAAGTAAAAAATATCAAAGTAACCAAAAGCCAGATGTTTAGAAATGTTTGCCCCATGAGTGTATTATTGCACAAAGCTGCTTTGTGGGGGGAATCAGGTTTTGATAAGTTTGTAGCCCCCAAAAATGAGGACACCTTCTCCGGCAAAAAGCCCGAGAATATTGTGAACCCAGAGGTTTGGGAGAAGAGGAGAAAGTAAGTCTAGAAAGGTAGCTTGACACATAGTAAGGTAGAGTGATATAAGTAAGGTATGACCACCATAGTAAGTGTGACAAGCAAAAGACAGATTACTCTCCCCAAAGATTTAATGGATATTCTTGGGGTTGAAAAGGGCGACAGGCTTATTGCCAAAAAAAGAGGCAAAAAAGTTCTTCTTGAGCCTGCTGGAAGGGGAATTCTAGAGTTTGCTGGCAAGTTTGGAACATTTAAAATTCCTAAAGGTAAAACTCTTGAGGACCTGATTGGTGAGGCAACTGTGGTGGCAACAAAAGATGTACTTCGTTGATACAAATATTTTTATTTATTATTTATTTCCAGTAGATCTTCCTAAACACAGTGCATGTGTAGAACTTTTTAAGAGAGCAGAGAACGGAGAGGTGGCGTTGTGGACGAATGAGTGGACCGTGGCAGAGTTGATTTGGTTTATGAGAAGGAAGAAGAAGACTTGGAGTGAGATAAAGCGGTTTATTATGGAAGGCCTGATTAGAGGCAGGCAAGTAAAGGTGAAAAATGAAAAGTTGATTACAAACGTAGTAGAAAAATGCAAAAAAGATAGTGACTTTGTAGATTACATGAATATGTACTTGTTAAGAAGCGACGCAATTACAAAAGGTTATTCTTATAATAAAGATTTAGATAGGTGGAAAGGTTTTAAAAGACTAGAGCCTCAATTAGTAAATTCATCCTCCTTCGCCAGAGGCTTCGGCGGGATCGCTTAGGAAGCGAAAAGTGGAGAGGATTTGGTCAACTTCAGAATTGTTTCTCAACTCAGATTCACATTTGATTTCGTATGAGGGAACGTATGTATTGATTTCGACTGATTCATTTTCGTTGACCTCGACTAAATATGCTGTGCGGCCATATTCCATTTCTGCGCCTTGATAAAAAAAGTATGCTTTTTTGCCGTCAATTGTTTTTAATCCATCTGTGCCCGTTTCGGCGCCAAACGCGAACCCATATATGCTTTTCCAAACATCTTCGTAACTACTTCCCGTATGTGGTACAAAAGTTAACCATATTTGGCTCACGTCAGTGTCGGAATAGGCAGTGAAGTGGCAATCTTTTGTTGTACTTAATGTTACTTGATTTGAATCTTCCTTAACAATATATACACTTGGGTACTTAAACTTAAATCCAAATTCTTCATTTCTATATGTTTTCCAGTCCCGCAAATCTTCATCGCGGGATAAATTTGCAGTTTTGTTAGAATTTGTACTGGTGTTTGTTACGCTAGTTTCAGGTTTTGACCACGGCCATTGGCAAGATCCTCCTGTGTCAGAAATTTTTTCTCCATTGATTACAATATTTTTGTGGACACAGACAAGTCCAGGAAGACAACGGTTTGGATTAGTAGTAAATTCCGCGCATGAATTTCCAATATTACTAAAAAGCAATAATGCATAGCCAATAGCTACAATTATAAAGACTACAATCAAGATTTCAGGATGGATAAATCCAATCTTTAACTTCTTCACTAACTGATTATTGCACTTGGCTTATATGCTTTACAAACTTAAAGCCAGTTTTTGTAACAAAATTCTCATCAGCGGTAATTAATATGCACTTATTTGTCTTTGCAATTACTGCATAGAGCATGTCATAAACTGAAGTTTTATATTTCTTGGCAAGTTTTGTCGCTCTAAGAATATCTGTTTGGTCTGGTTCATATTTATTTAATGCAGACTTGAAGATAAATTTCAGGGCTTTATTAGATTGGCTTACTGTTGTTGCAGATTTAGTGGCTAAGGCATTCGCAATCTCTATGAAAAACAAACTCGGAATCAAAATAGTTTGTTTTTGTGTTTGATGGTTTTTATAAATAATTTGAGCTTCGCTTCTATACTCTTCGTTCTTATATTGAATCCATTTGAAGGCGACGGAAGCGTCAATTACTATCATTGTTCATAACGCATTTCGATAAGCTTTTCACTTAAACTGACCCCAGGATTTTGTCTTGAAATCTCTTTGGCTATTTCATCCATTTCCTTTAATAATTTGTTGACATTTTTTCTTTTTTTAACAAGCTTTTTGGTTGCAACTTTTTTTCGTATAACATCAGCCATAGAGGAGCGCTTTTGGGCAGCTTCCATCTTAAGCTCCATGTACATATCTTCAGGGAAACGAATGTTGGTGGTAACCCATTTCATATTAGTACCATAATACAATTGTATCGCCTTGAAGTCAAACTAATCCAGGAATCGGAACGTGGAGAGGACTTGGTCGAACTCGGGGTTTAAATTTGAATCATTAAGCTTTTTGGTAATAATATATAAGAAGCCATCATTTAGGAAATAATATAGCTCTCTATCTCCATCAATCTCTTTGGGAATTTCTTGATCGTCTACTTTAATCCAGCTGACATTTGCTACAACAAGTCCTGAATCATGATCGGTTTCATATACAAATTCTTTTAGATCCTTGTAGCGCTTTTGATTACCAAAAGATTTTTTAGGCGATGTAATTTCAATTTTAAGTTCGTCTTGTTCAACTGGCCCAAATTTCCTTTGAAGCATATCTTCATTACTATAAATTACTACACTTTGAGCGAAAGTTTTGTCATCAACAATATAGCTCTGTGGTAATTCAATAGAAAAACCCTGTTCTAAATTTGTATATTTTCTCCATCCTTGTTTAGAACTAACAGAGAAGCGGTTGGTGCTTGGTAATGGTGTGGGAGATTGTAGTATTTGAGTGTTTGGAGACTTATTGAAGGATGAGTATGCTACAAAGCCAATTCCACCGAGTATTAAAACTATTAATAAAACCAAAATTGGTGCAAAGCCTCGTTTGTGCATTAACTTATTATTACACATTCAAATTGAAAAGTGTGCTTGGATCATCTAGAATTAAAATATGAAGAAACTGGTTTCTTCAAAGAAGCTAAAGATTTTCTTGATAATTTTGGTTGGGGCACTTCTTGTTATTGAGCTTGGCACGAGATGGCTGCTTGGCACGTCAGTCGGATTGATAGGAAGTGTTTTATACCCACAACCCACACCTTACATACCAGAAGGTTATTATTTTCCAGAAGGCCCAGGGAGGAATTTCGTAATTGAAGACGAAGGAAAAGTTACTGTTTCCGAAAGGCCAGAAGTGGTGGCCTTGGCAGAAAAATATGGTTGGGATAATGTGCATATTCAGGCTTTAGATATTGATTTAGTTTCAGATTTGGTGTTTATTAAAAGCTTAAGGCCAGATTTTTCAGATGAGCTTGGGTGTGTGATAGTAGTTCATGCAGGGGAGAATGAAGGGTATGTGTATCAAGAGAACGAAGATTTAGAAGTAATCCACATGGAAACTATGCAGGAATTTCTAAATAAAGTAAAAGATAAAGACCCGGAACTTTTGTTTAAATTCTTTTTGTCACTTCATTGAAATTTACAAACTGTCTTTGCTACCATTGGCAGGAGGATTACAGGTAGCAGGACTAAATTGGCACACTCCTTCAATGCAAAGATTACACAAGCTTGTGCAGTCAGAATTAGTTTTGCACTCTATTTTAGACATT
>MGHM01000010.1 GCA_001793235.1 Candidatus Woesebacteria bacterium RIFCSPLOWO2_01_FULL_44_24b
ATATTGGTTGTAATTCCCGTGTAATAGGAGTTGTCTCTACAAAGAAGAATATATAAAAACCACATGTTGAGAGTCGAATGTCCCTCGACTGCGCTCGGGACTAAGAAAGCCTACTCCTTGCCCCTCGACTGCGCTCGGGACTGCGGAAGCTTCGCTTCCTTGCTGCGGAACTTGGATTTGAACCAAGATACCATCCTCCAGAGGGATGTGTCCTACCATTAGACGATTCCGCAATACCCTATATTTTACCTCAAAGTCCGCTCGCAGTCGAATGCACGAGTTTGGTACAATATCTCCGTGGGTCAAAAGGACGCAAAACTACGAAAAGAAATTGTTCGGATTTTAAAGGGAAATGTTGCCTATATGTCATTCGACGAAGCAGTTGCTGACTTTCCATCTAAACACATGAACACTAAGGCTCCAAATGTTAACTATACTTTCTGGCATATTTTAGAGCACATCAGAATTACACAATGGGATATCCTGAACTTTAGCCGCAACCCAAAATACGAATACATAAAGTGGCCCGATGATTATTGGCCCGCCAAAAATGCTAAAGCTTCAAAAAGCGATTGGCAAAGAACAATAAAAAGAATAAAGGCGGATCTGGCCGAAATGATTCGATTAGTGAAAGACCCGAAAAATGATTTATACAAGCCTTTTGCCTGGGGCGAGGGGCAAAACTTGCTGCGCGAAGCAATTCTTATTGCAGAGCACAATGCATATCACATTGGGGAGTTTGCCATTTTGCGGCAAGTTGTCGACACTTGGCCAAAATCTCACAAATGAAATCCACCAAATAATTAAAAAATCTTCGCATTATGATACAAGAAGCTGAATCTCTCTTTTGGAAAAAGATCGCCCCGGGATTTCCTGATGAGCTTGAACCTTTAGAATTAAACGCATTTGAAAAAATACTTCAAGAAGATGCATTAACACTTGAAGAGTTCAAAGAATACAATAGGGCCAATGACGGAGTTAAATTTCTACTCCTCGGTATGAGAGGCCCCGAGTTGACCAAAATAGTGCAAGAATTGGGTGTCGGGGACTTTAATGCCCTTATCGAAAGTTATACATATAAATGCCCAACCTATGATGACACTTTCAGGGTAATGTCAACACACTATCTCGAGGAAGGATTTCACCTCGTCATTATGTTGCCGGCAAATCAGCTATTTACCCATGAACAAGCTAAAAATACCAGAACAGAGGCAAAAATTCTCTTAGGAGAACGGTTCTCGGGATATTACAACCAAATCACTTTTGTGACCGGGCTATACGGGCCTACTCCAGACTGATAAAACAATCCACTCTTTCTTGTCGTTTTGCTTTGCCACTACTTCAATTTTAGTGTTTCCGTAAATCTTGTAATAAATCCAGGCCCCCTTGGCTTTTGCATACTCAGACTGGTCGGGGTTTTTCCAGGTTGCCCAAGCATCACCTTCGGAAAGTCCTCGCTCTTTTAAGCGCGCCAGCGCGTGATTAGTGAAGATCAGGTCTTTGTAGTTCCTCATTTTTTGGAGCAAACATGGCAAGAAGCTCTGTCCCCACTAAATACACCTCACGCTTTATAAACTCCTCCACATCCTCAACCACCCGCTCGCGGACATAGTCCAAAATGCCTTCATCATGGGCACGAGAATGAACATGGTCTAAAAATTCTTTGTGATGGTGCTCGGGAAGGCGCTCCAGAATGCAGCCAACTACCCGGTGGTGAACAATCTCGTCTATAAGTCCGTAAATTTCGTTCCTTGCTTCAGCGTCTTTGACATTTTTCTTGACAAGCTTTTCAAGCTCGGCCATATCAACTAAGTGGTCGTAAAATAACTTGCTCATTATTAGATTACTATATCACACCTCATTGTACTCCACGGGCCCCAAAGGGATTTTATTTTCCGGGTCGTCGACAAAAAACAAAACCACTGGGCCTTTTTTATATCTTGGTCCTCCCAGATAATCCATCACCTCGGGGGACCCCCCAAAATGCTTCCCAGTCCAGGCGGCTGGGCCCGAGTCCGCAATTGCGGCCACCACTGCGCGCCCGTTTTCGGTGTTGACTATAAATACCTTTCTGTATTTATACCAATCACGCAGATACTTAACGCGTGTGTTCCAGTCCGGCAGATACAAAGTCTGGACCACCGCATACCATTTTTCCGTTTCAACCAAGTGAGGTGTTAACTTTTCTTTCGAGGGCGCGAAATAACCCCAAGCTCCCAGGCCCGGCGCCATGCCTTCTTTGAGAATTTCATCCGGATCATCGCCACCATACTCATCAGACTCGGGTGCATGATTAGGGTTTATATCCCCGGGGTAGCGCCTGAGGTGCTGCTCAGCACCAATCCTCCCATAAGTAGTATTTAAGTGCTCTCCTTCAAGAGTTGCCCGGGCTGGAATACCTGTGAGTTCAATAAATATCTGCTCCAGGTATTTTTCCTCCTCGCGGGTTAGCGGACGAACTTTCTCGGGCAAAATTTCCTTCAAAGCCTCACGGAGCCTGGTAGCGCGGCTCACGGCCGGGAGCGAAGTACTTCTTGATTTCTCGAGAATCTCGTGAGGTGGTGGCAGGAGCGCAAGGCTGCCGGTTGGGGAGCTCAAGACCATAGTTCCGGCCAAAGCACCTGCCGTGAGTAACTTTGCCGAGTGCTCACGAATAGTCCCCAAGTCAAGCCCTTTTTCTTTTAGGTACTTACTGGCCTCCTTGTGCCTCTCATGAAATTCAGTTTTAACCTGAAGATGCTTGAGCTTGAGCTTTTGCCGGATCTCCTCCGGGTCTAACGAAGCTTTTATTTGGGCAGGGTCCATAATTTATTTAGAATGTTTTTCTTGGCCTTTTCTCAATTGTACTATGGTCCAATCCTTGCCTAATTCATAAATCGAGTCGTTAACAGGGGGAGTCCCAGTATTCCCAAATATTGTCCCTCTCATATCCATATAAAAATCTCCCACCGCCGACCCACTTTGCAATTGAGCAGTACCCAAAGCCTGGTTTACGTTGCCTTGGGTCCAATCTTTAATATTCTCTACCTGAGAAATTGTAGCATTAGAAATATTATTTAGATAATTTGTTGTTACTTTTAAGGGTTCAGGGTGGACCGAAGGGTTTACAAGAGGACCCGCAAACGATTCTATTTCGGAAAATTTCTTTATACGGTCTCTAAATAATGGTAGTTTGCTCCTCAGTAAATCCTTATCGTATTTCCCTTTATAGAAATCGTAAATCATGCTAACAAGATCGGACTCGCTCTTATTGCGAATATAATGTCCATTAAACCAATCAAGTTTTTCTTGATTAAATATCGGGTTGGATTTTTGAAAACCCTTTATATCAAACTTCTCAACAAAAGATTTTACGTCAAAAAATTCTTGATTATCTTTAGGGGCCCAACCTGCCAAAATAACAAAGTTAAATATCGCTTCGGGCAAATACCCCTCTGACAATAACTTTTTAACTGAAGAACTGCCTTTTCTTTTTGAAAGTTTACCGCCTTCGGGGTCAAGAATATCTGTCAGATGCCCGATTTCGGGAACTTTAAACCCTAAAAATCTATAAACCAGCAAATGGATGGGTGTGGAAGGCAGCCAATCGTGGCCTCTCAGCACGTGGCTAATTTTCATATCATTGTCGTCCACAACGACTGCCAAATGATAAGTAGGATAGCCATCAGATTTTAGCAAGGTGGCATCAAAAACCACCGGAGTGTGCCAAGTCACATCTTCCTTTAGTACAAAATCATGAAATGAAACTACTTCATTATCAGGGACTTTTAACTTAATGGCACCACTTGTTAGCCCCTTGTCACGGCATTCATCTCGAAGGTTCGTTGAAAACCCTTCCTTTTTGGCGTTTTTCCCCTCGCATTGGCAATAAAATGCATGCCCCTCACTCACAAGCTTTTCTGCGGCTTTTTTATAAATTCCAAGCCGCTCCGACTGAATATAGAATTCATCCCAGCTAAGGGCAAAGATATTAAGTAGTGACTTAATCTCCTCAACGCCGCCTTCGGCTTCTCTTTTTTTGTCGGTATCTTCAATCCTTAAAATAAATTTGCCGTTGTTATGCTTTGCCAGCGCGTATGCATAAAAAGCCGTCCTTAAGTTGCCAATATGCATTGAGCCAGTAGGAGAGGGAGCAAAACGAGTCCTTACGTCTGCCATTTGCTTGAATTTTAGCATACTATTATACTCAGAGTATGGCTGCGACATTAACCCTTATTGCCATCAAGGCAAGAAAAGTAATCCGCTATGGAATTATTGCTTTTGTGGTAATTGTAATCGGAAGGATAGTCCTCATTTTTGCCATTGACGTTTATAAAAAGGTTGTCCCCCAGCCGCCACCCCCACCGACCGTTGGTTTTGGCCGGATGGCGGCGCTCCCGTTCCCGGACTTAAATATTGAGCTACCGGAGCTTGAATTTACCATTTCTACGCCCACTGGAGCGCTCCCCGCTTTCCCTCCCCAACTGCCGGTTTACTACATGCCCTTAAAGACGGCAACGCTTTTTTCCTTTGACAAAATGCGCAAAATAGCCGGAGCATTTGGCTTTACCCGTGAGCCAAGGCAGGAGACCGATACCCTTTATAACTTTACTCACCCAACAATAGCGGCAACTTTTAAAGCAGATATCGTCTACGAGACATTTTCCCTGAGCTTCAATTTGGCTGCCGACAGCACACCCTTGGATACCCGAGCCCCGGACGTTCAAACTGCCACGAGTGCGGTAACTCAGGCGCTCAGGAAAGCAGATGCCTTCCCCGAAGACCTGTCTGGTCCGGTAACTCATGAGTTTTTGAGAGTTGAGGGCCAAAATCTGGTCCGGGCGCTTGCCTTGTCGGACGCCCAGCTTACTCGCATTAACCTCTTCAGGAAACCTGTTGTCATCTCTGAGGAGATTAACTACCCCACCGTTACGGCAAATCCAAAAGAGGGCAATATTTGGTTTATAGTAAGCGGAGCCCGAGATGCCGGTAAAACCCTAATAGCCGGCGAATACCGCTATTTTGCAATGGACCCCACAAAAGTTGAGACTTATCCTGTAAAAACTGCCGATGTTGCACTTGAGGACCTCAAGACGGGCAGGGGGTATATTGCAAACTTGGGCTTAAATACGAGCGGCAAAGTAACCGTCAGGGAAATTTTTCTAGCCTATTATGACCCAAATGTACCATATTCTTTCTATCAACCGGTTGTGGTCTTTAAAGGCGACGGTGAATTTGTGGCTTATGTCCCCGCAGTCACTAACAAGTACTACGGAGCCGAATAATATTCCGAAAATATCCACTCAATAAGCTCCTCGGTTTCGCCAAAACGGTCTTGGCTGCCCAACACCGCAGTTAATACTTTTTTCCCATCGCGCTCGACATAAGTAACCAGATTCTCACGCGCACTCTCGGTCCAGCCGGTTTTAACACCCAAAACGCCAGGCACTTTCCCCAACAATTCATTCTTGTTTTTCAAATAATGAACCGTTGTGCCGCTTGTATCGTGCGCGGTGTAGGACTCGGTCGCAACAATCTCTGCAAACTCGGGCTTTCCCATAGCCTGAGCAGAAATTCGCGCCAAGTCTCTTGCGGTTGTGGCTTGCACTTCTTCATCTAACCCCGAAGGGTTTGAAAAATGAGTATTAAAAGCTCCAAGCGCGTAAGCTTTTTCATTCATGGTCTCGATGAAACGGTCGCGACCACCGGGAAAATTAATGGCTAAAACTTCCGCGGCATCATTGGCAGAGTGAATCAAAAGGCCGTAAAGTAGATCCCGCGCCGTAATATTTTCACCCCAAGTTAAGCCCATTTTCGAGCCGGTGACGGAAAACTTGCCGGTGTTTAGAACCGCATCAAAATTATAAGAATCCAGTGCAACAAGCGCCGTCACAATTTTCGTAGTAGAAGCAGGAAAAAGCGGCACTTCCGAGTCCTTCTCATAAAGAACACGGCCAGATGAGAGCTCAAAAGCGTACACTCCTTGTGCAGAAATCACCGGAAAATAATCCGGGGCTTTGGGTGTTAGCGGAACTGTCGGAGTTAGGGTTACGTCAACGGCTTCAGCTGTCTTGGCTACATAGCTTGGGGCAACATTTTTATAAAACAAAAATGTAAATGCAAACACGAAAGCCGAGGCTCCAAAAAACACAAAATGTCTGGCAAGCTTCAAGAGTTTCACTTTTCTTTCTTCGTGATTTTTATTCCAAGCTCTTCGAGTTGCTCTTCTGTTGCTTCACTTGGCGCATTGACCACGGCCGTTGCCCCACCTGCAGTTGCAGGAAAAGCCATTGCCTCACGAACACTCGGCTCACCTAGTACAGTCATTATAAATCTGTCGATTCCGGGTGCGATACCGCCATGCGGCGGGACACCGTACGTAAAGGCAGTAAGCATATGCTCAAACTGATGTTTTTGCTCCTCGCTAAAACCTATCAAATCAAAAACTTTTTGCTGAACGCCGGCATCATGAATCCTAATACTTCCCCCACCAACTTCAAATCCGTTTAAGACCATGTCGTGCTGAAGGCCGCGGACTTTTGTTGGGTCGGAATCAAGAAGAGAGACATCATCCGGATGGGGGGCTGTAAACATATGATGAGACGGGGCAAACTTCGCTTTTCCCGAGCCATAAAAGAAATCTTTGTCTGACTGCTCGGTAAAAAGAGGAAAATCCAAAGTCCAAGCAAAAGCTAACTCATTAGGATCGTTTTTGTCTTTCCTCAAATCCGGCTTATCCGTGCCATATTTCTCCACAACCTCTTTGTGAGAAAGCCTTGGCCACGGCTTTTGCGTGATGTGCTTGTCAGAGAAAATCTTTTCAACCAATTCTATAAACAGGCTTTCGGCAAGCTGAAGAATGTCCTCCTGTTCAACGAATGACATTTCCAAGTCAAGCTGGGTAAACTCACCGTAAGCTCGGTCGGCTCTGGGGTCTTCATCCCTGAAGCATCGTGCGATCTGAAAATAGCGCTCAAGCCCAGCAACCATTAAAAGTTGCTTATACTGCTGTGGACTCTGAGGCAGCGCATAAAATTTACCAAGCTGCAATCTAGACGGCACCAGAAAATCCCGCGCACCCTCAGGAGTAGTTTTGGTTAGTATTGGAGTCTCCACTTCTACAAAGTCGCGCTCTATAAGCCAGTTACGGATAAACATTGCGGCTTTTGACCGAACTCTCAAATTTCTGGTCATCCTTGGCCTTCTTATGTCTAGATATCTATATTTAAGTCTTGTCTCCTCGCCAATCTCATAGCCATCGGTGTCGATCGGCAAGGGAAGCTCTTTAGAAAGCGAGATAACTTTTAGCTCATTAATTTGTAATTCTATCTCGCCGGTTTCCAAATCTTTATTAACTAATTTTCCCGGCCGCTTGGCAACTTTACCCTTAATTTCTATCACACTTTCAGGAGTTACTTTTGGCAAGTTTTGCCCGACACATTGGACAATTCCGCTTCTGTCCCGAAGGTCAATGAAGGTAATTTTGCCATGGTCACGGATCGAGGCAACCCAGCCTTTCAGAAGAATTTCCTGATCAACCTTACTTACAGTATCCTTAACTAAAGTGCGCTCCATGACTGAGCTTGATTTTACTCTGTTATCCTTCTTTCCTCAACTGCCTACTTATCCTCAAATATGGTTACGTGTTTATGGAAAGTGACTTTGAAAGTTTCCAGAAAACCCTGTCTTCCCAAAAGAGGTGGAATGCTATTACTGTCCAAAATGCCTAAAGGCACCTTCCTTTCCCAAGTGTTAATCTTTGCCCGAATGGTATTTCTCAATATATAAATTGCCGTAGATCCTCCAACTCCACTAGTTGACCTCCTTGCCGTATCTTCAGAAAGATTAATTCCAAGTCTATTGGCATATCTTTTTGGCAATATTGTATAATCTGCTCCAGTATCAACAAGCATAAAAACTCTAAGCCACCTTTTTCTCTTTTCTGACCAAAAAAGTACAGGAGCGTAAGGTCTATGCACAGAACCAAACATCGAAGAAGGTTCTTCACGAAACGTGAATTTAAAAGCCATGATTTAACACTGAGGCAATATTAACGTATCTGACTTGGGAACATAAGCCAGACTCGGAGTCTTACCTTTTTTATAAAGCCTTTCCATCGCTTTATCTATCTTTTTCCAGTCCCCCACTGCAACTACCTTATCGCCATCCAACAATATATGCTTACCTTTATACTTAGGGTCACTTAGAGCCTTAGGTGGATAAACTATAACATCTTTTTCTTTCTTTCTCATATCTTCATTATACAACAAACTATCTACTCCCCTTTCCTCAACTGCTTATTTATTCGCCTTTTAGCCATGGAAGTGACTACGAAACGAGACCAGTCACGATTCAAGGGCTTTTTGTTTTTCGACTTTATTATCTCCACTACATCCCCACTTTTCAACTTATAATTCAAGGGTACCATGCGCCCGTTTACCTTGGCCGACTGGATATACTCCGGCAAGTCGGTATGTACGGCAAAAGCAAAGTCCACAGGGGTTGACTCAGCCGGCAAGTCATAAACGTCCCCTTTTGGCGAGAAAACGAAATTGCGCTCACGAAAGGCATCAAACTTAACTGCCTCCAAAAATTCCTTTGAGTCGGTAAGCTCTTTCTGCCATTCAACCAATTGCTTCACCCAATTGAGCTTAGTCTCCTCAACCTTAACTCCTTTACTTTCTAAAATTTTATCTGAAGTACCGGCTGCCTTTGCCTGAGTATAGGCCCAATGTGCCGCTACTCCATATTCCGCTTGCTCATGCATAACGCGGGTCCTGATTTGCACTTCCACAATTCTTCCGCCGGGGCCAAATACTTTTGTATGAATTGACTGGTAACCATTGGGTTTGGGCTGGGCAATAAAGTCTGAAATGCCGATGTGCGGAACCGGTTTAAAATGCCCATGCACTATCCCCAGCGCGGCATAGCAACTCGTCACACTGTCAACAATAATTCTTAAGGCCACGATATCGTGAATTTTGGTAAAGTCCCCGGCAATTTCGTTCCTCGCGAGCTTTTTCCATAAAGAATAAAACCGCTTTGCTCGCCCGTTTATTTTAGCCTTTATGCCCTCATCCGCCAGAAACCGAAGTAAGGAATGTTGCATCTTTTTAATATGCTCTTCCGCCGCTTTATAGTAAGGCTTACTTTCTCTAACCAGATTTTTATACTCTTCGGGATATAGATACTGAAAAGATAAGTCGTTTAACTCGCCGCTGACTTCTCCCATTCCTAGCCTCTCCGCCAAGGGGGCATAAATTTCCAATGTCTCCATAGCAATTCTAGGACGTTTGGCAGCGGGGACCGCCCAAAGTGTCCTCATATTGTGGAGCCTGTCCGCCAATTTAATTATCACTACTCTAATGTCACGGGCCATAAAAAGGAGCATCTTTCTGAGATTTTCCACAAACTGCGCCTGAGCGTCCTTCTTCCACCTTATGGTTGCAACCTTGGAGACCCCATCCACCAAATGAGCCACGTTTTCGCCAAATTCTCTTACCAAATCTTCACTCTTTGCACCTCCATCCTCAATAGTGTCATGGAGGAGCCCAGCTATTATTGAGTCCTCGTCCAGCTTCCAGCTGGCAAGTATGGTGGCTACTTCCAAGGGGTGCTCATAGTACGGCTCGCCGCTAAAGCGCACCTGGCCAACATGCGCCAACTTAGTTAGCTCCCACGCTTTCACCAACTTTTTTTCGTCGTACTTAATATCATTGTTACTCATTTCCTCAATGAGTTCGGTGAATTTTTGCTCACTCATACTTAATATCTTTCAAAATCAGCTCGATATTTGTATTGCCGTTCCAAGTGTTCTCACTCATGCGATAGGCAACGCTTGCGGCTTTCGCGTCACTTTTGTCGGGACAATTAAACATCATCGCCTCCACTTTCGTGCTGTCATGCTCTAAAACCATTTTTAAGTGATTATTAAGCTTGCCAACAAGTCTTTGGGAAACTATTTTTACATTACGTGTCGCAAAAACCGGAGCAGGGTTTCCCACACCGTAGGGCTCAAGTTGCGCAAGCGTATTATAAACCTTTTGATTTACTTGGCTAAAACCAAGCTCACAATCAATCATTAGTTTGCGCTCAAGCACTTCACTGCCCAATAGCGGTGTCGCGTACTCGTTGATTTTTTGACTGAATTCAGCGATATTTTTAATCTCAATTGAAAAGCCCGCGGCCATCTCGTGCCCGCCGCCCTCAATAATAAGCTCGCTTTGGGCTCGAATTGCCTCAATTATATTAAACCCGGGGACCGAGCGCGCGGAGCCTTTCGCAATCTCGGACCGCATGGAAAGTACAATTGCAGGGCGATTAAGCTTCTCAACAACTCTACCTGCAATTAGACCAATTACACCTTCATGGTAATTTGCATCCGCCATGACAATCACGGATTCAAGCCCGGTGGGCAGATTTCCTTCCATAAATGAAACCGCAGCTTCAACTGTATCCTGCCTTTCCTTGTTAAGTTTATTAAGGGTAAGTGCCAAATCTTCCGCCCTTTTAGGGTTTCTGGTGCACAAAAGGCGCAAGGCATCCATACCGCTTGCCATCCGCCCCGGGGCATTAATCCTCGGAGCAATCATGAAGCCTACTTCATAAGTGCCAATTTTTTTCTCGAGCAAACCTGACACCATTAATAATTTTCTGAGGCCAAGTCTCGTGATTGTATTCAGTTCCTCTAAGCCATACTTAACAAGCGAGCGGTTGACTCCAACAAGCGGCAGCTGATCTGCGATAACACCAATAGCGACCAATTCCAACTTCCCTATCTGAGCGTCATTTTTCAACTTCCTACTAATCTCTTTTGCAAAAAACCACGCCACACCTGCCCCGGAAGTTTGGGTTGTATGAATAATGGAATATGCACTTGGAAGCTTTCCACTGGCTTGATGATGATCGGAAATTATTACGTCTACGCCCAGCTTCTTAGCCGCATCTACTCCATTATAGGCAACTATGCCATTGTCAACTGTAATAATAAGTTTCAGGTCTTCAACTTCTGCCTTTAGTTTTTCTACGCTCTTACCGCTAAGACCGTACCCGTCGTTGAATCTGTCAGGGATATAAGGAAGAACGTCTGCTCCCAAGCTATCTAGAATCTCCCATAAAATAGCCGTAGCACAAACTCCATCAGCGTCATAGTCACCATAAACCACTATTTTCTCATTTCTTTTTATAGCTTCTGCAATTCTGTCTACTGCCATCTGCATTGCTTTACGAGATAATCCTACGGAAGGCAGAGAAAGCCCCCCTGGATGCGTCGGATTTAAAAACCATTCTTTTTCTTTTTTGGTTTTTATCCCGCGATTCTCCAGTAAAATCTCTAAGATATCTGCGGTTTTACTTTTGTTTTTAATCTCCCACCTCTTTTTCGGCATAATCGTTTTTAATAGTATAATGGTCTAATGACCCTTACAATACCAGAGGAAGTAAAAACTTTAAGCAGTAAATTTGAAGCCTCAGGGCATGAACTCTACCTTGTTGGCGGAGCAGTTCGTGATTATGCCATGGGCAAGCCAATTTATGACTGGGACTTTACAACCGACGCAAGTCCGGAAAAAATACTGGCTATTCTCGGTGAAGATGCTTTTTATGACAACAACTTCGGGACTGTGGGATTTCCGTATAAAGAAGGAGAAAGGCCTTTTGAAGTCACGACTTTCAGGACAGAGACAACTTATTCTGACGCAAGGCACCCGGATGAAATAAAGTGGGGAAATACTCTCGAAGAAGACCTCAAAAGGCGTGATTTTACAATTAATGCGATGGCCTTAAAAATTTCAAATTTAAACTTTAAAATTTTAAATAAAGAAGATATTGGAATTATTGACCCTTACGATGGGAAGAAAGACATAGATAAGAAGCTTATCCGAGCGGTTGGGGACCCGATTGAGCGCTTCTCAGAAGACGCTCTCCGGATGATGCGCGCGGTGAGAATAGCCTCAGAACTGGGATTTACTATCGATGAGCAGACTTTCAACGCCATAAAAATGCACGCCGGGTCTATCCACAAAATCGCCCATGAGCGGGTGCGCGATGAGCTTTTAAAAATTCTAGGTTCAAAATATCCATATGAGGGCGTACTTCTCCTGCATGGCTCGGGGCTTATGGATGAAATTCTGCCAGAGCTTTCAAAAACCTTCGGGGTGGAACAAAAGTCTCCCGGCAGGCACCATATCTATGACGTTGGTACCCACTCCTTAATGTCTTTAAAAAACTGCCCCTCGGGAGACGCAATTGTGCGCTTTGCAACTCTAATTCACGACATCGGCAAGCCCCAAACATACAAAGTTCAGGATGCGATTATTACTTTTTACAATCACGAAGTCCTTGGTGCGAGGATCGCCAAAAATATCGCGGCCCGCTTGCGCTTTTCAAAGCGTGACTCAGACAAGCTTTGGAAACTCGTTCGCTGGCACCAGTTTACAGTTGACGAGCACCAAACCGACAAAGCCATAAGGCGCTTTATCACCAAAGTAACACCGGAATATGTGGAGGATATGCTGGCACTCCGCACTGGGGACAGACTTGGCGGAGGAGCAGCAGAGACTTCCTGGCGCCTGGAGGAATTTAAAAAACGCCTCATCGAAGTCCAAAAACAGCCCTTCACTGTCCGCGACTTAAAGATTAACGGCTCAGACGTCATGAAAGAATTGGGTATCAAACCCAGCCCCAAAGTTGGGGAAATACTCAATAAACTTTTTGAGGATGTAGTGGAGAAAAGAGTGGATAACGAAAAAGAAGCTTTATTAGAAAAGTTAAGACAAATAACAGAAAGTTAACCTTGGCTCTTTTCGCCTCCCCATGGATTCCCAAACGCATCCACTTTTTCTTCTTTTGGAGAAACGTTACCCGGCAATCCTCTTTCTACTTGTGTATTTTTCAATATTTTCTGGTCCGTCGCCGCTTCTTCTTTCTTTATGGTTTCCATTACCTCAGCTTCAGTATTTGGATTGAAAGGATCTCTATATAATTGTCTTTTACTTTCCGCTGTAGCAATTTGTTCCGCAGTCGGGCGAACTTCACTTGAATCGCTCATAACTTCACCTCCTTCAGTTTCTGACATAAGATATTATAACACTAAACTATTTTTTGGAAAACTTTCTCTGAAGTTTATCTAAAGTTACATACAAAGGCACTGCTACAAATGGTGAAGAATAAGTTCCCGAGATAGCGCCAATGAGTAAGGCCACGGCGAACCAGCGGATTGTGTCCCCGCCGAAAATTACCAAGGTCACAAGCATAATTATTATCGTCAAAGAATTTATTATCGAGCGGCGCATGGTCTCGGTGACCGCCCGATTTACCACATCATGGATTTCTCCTCCGTGCTTTTTTTGAATTTCCCGGATTCTGTCAAAGACAACTATGGTGTCGTGGACTGAGAACGAAAGCGTGGTTAAAACCGCAGTTACAAAAAGAAAGTCTATTTCAGCGCCAAAAAAGTGACCTAAAATTGAGAAAGCCCCAATTAAAACCAGAGTGTCGTGTATTGTGGCTAAAATTGCTGAAACCCCAAAAGTTATCTTTTTAAACTGCGTGGCCACCCATAATAAAATCGCGCTCCCCGCAAGAGCTATTGCAATTGCCGTCTTTTTAACCAGCTCCGGCCCGATGGTTGGCCCGACATTCTGGAGGCTCAACTGCTCCACTTCCAGACTGGCTGCAATTTCTGACACCTTTTTTTGCTCTTCATCGTTCAAACTCTTGGTCTTTACCACCAACCTGTCTTCGCCGGAAGTCACAAGCTGGGCAACTTCTATATTTGCCTCCTTGAATTTAGTCTCAAGCTCGGCCTTTTTCTCGGGATTTGGAATTTTGTAATCAATGACTGCTCCCCCTGTAAAGTCCAGGCCCAAAGGAAAGCCCCAACTGGTAATCGCATAAATGCCGGCCACTATAACAATTGCCGAAAGTACAAAATATACTTTAGTGTATTTTAACCAGTTGGTTATTTTCATTTTTTTATAAACAACCTCAGTAAATTTCTTGATATAAAGACTCCTGTAAAAAGACTAATAAATATTCCGAGTGCCAAAGTCAATGCAAAACCGCGAACCGGGCCCGAGGTGTGCAAAAATGACCAATTAAAGGGATTTGCCAATATAAAAGCCGTAATCAGAGTGGCAATATTGGCATCGCGAATTGAGTCCCATGCCCGACCAAAGGCGGTTTCCAAGGCAAAGCTTACCGAGGCGTCTTTCGCCCGCTCCTCACGGTACCTTTCAAACACCAAAATATTGGCGTCCACCGCCATGCCAACCGACAGAATAAAACCTGCGATTCCCGGTAAAGTTAGCACAACCGGAATAAGTTTATAAATTGCAAGAGTGTAAACTCCAAAAAGAATAAGCCCGACATCTGCAACTATCCCAAGCCGGCCATACATTACTACCATAAATAGGGCAACTACAATGAGCCCGACTATTCCGGCCTGAACACTTTTTTCAATAGATTCGGCTCCAAGGCTCGGGCCGATGGTGCGCTCCTCGATAAGGTTTATCCCAACAGGCAGGGAGCCCGCATTAATTTGAATAGAAAGCGCGCGTGCGTCCTCCACCGAAAAACTCCCCGAAATTTGAGCTTTACCTCCGGTGATTTTTTCCTGCACAACGGGGGCTGAGACTATCTGCCCGTCGAGAAGGATAGGAAGGTTTTTGCCGACATTTTCTTCGGTTAATTTCTCGAATTTCGTAGAGCCTTCGGGTGTAAATTCAACTCCCACACCCGGGCTCCCGTCAACCTGACTAAATACTACGTCGGCGGATACAACATCTGCGCCGGTCAAATCAGTGGGAGCTAATACTTCTTCAGTCTCCAGGCGGGCCTGCCCGCCATCAGCTGGAGCCTCAGGCGACTGCAGGCGGGCAAATACAAGCTGTGCGGTTTTGCCGATGAGCTCCTTTGCACTTGCCGTATTGGTTACACCGGGAAGCTCGACGATGAGTCTATCGCGCCCTTCAAAGTTCGCCCGCTGAACATTGGCCTCGGACACCCCAAATAAATTAATTCTTTGGGAAACAACTTCGGTTAACCCCGCGAGAGCGCGCTCTTTTTCAACAGCCTCCATCCCATCGGTCTCGGCTTCAAAGACAAAATGGCTGCCCCCGACCAAATCAAGCCCGAGCTTGAGTTCAAAATCACGAACTATATTAATATTGCCGAAATTGATTGTGAGAGGAGCTTTGGCAAATTCCCGACCCCCAACTGTAAATTTCGAGGGAAACGCAATCGTGAGCGCAAAAACAGAGAATACAAAAATATAAAAAAGCCTTCTCATGGGGTTTTTGTACATACTAGCTCACCAAGGATTCTTCGTCTCCAATAATCATGACTCGACTTCCGGCTAAGATCCCAAGAAGGAATGGATCTCGCCTTTTTTTTCTAAAGTCCAGCTCCTCCCGGCTCATAACGGTGTAGTTGATTTCCTGAGACCGCCTGGATTCCTCGGCACGCACCAAAGTTGCAAGCTCTGGCAGCACTATTTCGCCGACTACCAAAATATCAACCTCGTCCTCACGCTTTCTCTCCTTTTGTCTTGTAAAGCGGCCAGAAAACATCACAAAACCGGGTTTTCCCAACTTTACTTTGTTTGTAATCAAAGTAGCTCCGAGTCCGGTATTTTTGGCCACGACCGAGAGGAAATCTTCATACATGGGGTAGTCTTCGCGAAGCCAATAGTATACCCTGTTTCCCCTTGGTTCCTTTTTTATTATGCCGGCCGTCTCAAGCCTTGAGAGGTCTCGCCTTACCGCATTAATCTCCTCTTTGACTTCACGGACAACTCCCCGAACATGATACATCTGTCGCGGATTGCCGTAGAAAAGCTCCAAGAGTTTAACTCTAACTTTAGAGGTGATAATATCGCTTAAATCTGCCATAATCTTGCCGGGCAGCAGAGATTAGTATTCTATTGTATTTCCTTCAGGTACTGCTTCAATCCAAATTACTCCCTTTACAAAGCCAACTTCCTGTCCTTCAGCATCATAAAACTTAGTACGTTCATACTGTGATTCCTTCTCCCAAGTGCCTTCGATAGCCGCTCCATTTTGGAAAAGCATCATCTCACCCGAACCCACGGTTTCATAATACATATGCTTTTCTTCGTCAACCGGTCCATCTTCCTCAATAAACTGGATGACCACATTCTTTGCCGACAATTGCGGCTTGTCAAACTCCCAGTCAGTGTGGGGCTTTCCGCCGTTAACCCGCATATAGCTATTGCTTCGCTCATCATAAGTCCATTCAATATCGTAGTCTCCCGAGTCGGACCAGAAGCCGAATTTGATGCTTTTAATATCTGAGTTGACTGCAGGCTGGTCTTCAGTAAAGCTCCATGGTTCAAAACCGCTGTCCCAGTTGCCGTCAAAGCCGCGCTCTATACCCAAATCAAAAAGTAAGTCGGTCGAGCCAACCGCCGAATGCTCCCAAGCAGCAGGTGTTTCGCTAAGTCTGTATTGGTCCCGAACTATTGCGGGCGCCCCGGCATTTGCACCTCCGTCGAGAGCATTGCCCTTCGAGTGCCTCCAGCCCATATCAATGAGCTTCTCAATAGCCATAACTCGCGGGTCCACAACACCTCTCCTTTTGGTGCCGTTTGAGAGACAAGCCGGATCTTCCTTATTAGTACAAATATTGTTGGCGCCACCAAAGTGAACATACAAAGGCCCCTCACCGTACTCGGAAATCCAATTAATAAAGTAGATTCTGGCGCTTCTTATGGGGCCAATAGTCACATTTTCCGCTGCAGCTCCGCAATAAAATAATGCCAAAAAGCGGGTTATTCCACCTTCGGCAACCGCTTCGTAGATAATATCAGCGCGAGAAAGCCCGGATTGCGGACGTGAGTCCAAATGGTTTTCAATCATCACACCCATCGGCCGGCGGGCTTGCCAGATATCGCGCTCAACTGTTGTGAACATACCGCCATTCAGGGGACATTCCTCGGTTTTGGGGAGGCTTGCGATTTGCGAGCGGGCTGAGCCCAAACCCGTAGAAGTTGCACCACCTTGTGTGTAGGAAAAGAAAAGCCATGAAGCTCCTGAGGCCAGTAAATACAGCCCAAGAAAACTTGCAATTAAAGTAACTTTTTTAGAATTTATTAAGTTTTTCATTTACTTTTCCTCGCCTCCGACAGTGCCCTCTCCTCCTCTCGAGATAGCTCATATTTGCTTTCTCCACCTGAAATCGACTTGGTATAAACCCGGGTTCTATCTCTCGTGTGCAGCGCCGTTAGCACAAACCCAGTGTCCAAGCCGTCTAATAAACAAAGCGAAAAACTCTGATCTCCCCCTGTCTCGTTAAATGGATTATAACGGGTTAGACCCACCTTTTGTATCGGGAAAACACTCTGCTTGTTAACCCTCCCGAGCTCGTCCTTCAAGTGTTTAATCTCGACGGTATTTTTACCTTCAGCTTTTATGAGCTCTTCAATGGCTTTTATTAAGTCTCCGCCGCTTGCCTTCCTTGCAATCTTTTTATAGTGATTTAAAAGCTTGTAGAAAGTCAGCGAAAGCCCTGCTAGCCACAAAACCAAGGCTATTAACACAATTGGTAAAAGATCTACTAATTCTCCCACGACTCAAGTACAATAAAAACTTGAGTAACAATTTAACTCAGACAATTGTAATTATCCGTTGTTACTCCTGTCAAGTATATCATGACTAACTATAAGGCAGTCTTTGAGATTTTTGAAAAGAATTATAAACTAGTGCCTCTCGAGGTTTTCGGCAATGACCCATACAAAACATTAATTTCCACCTTGATGTCGGCCAGAACTAATGATGATACAACTCTCGTCGCTTCGCGACGGCTTTTCTCAAAAGCGAAAAACATAGAGCAATTAGGTAAACTGGACATTAGATCAATTCAAGAGTTAATTTTTCCTGTGGGCTTTTACAAAACCAAAGCAAAACACTTGAAACGATTGGCCAAAATAATTATTCAAGATTTTGAAGGTAAAATTCCAAAAACCCGGGAGGGTTTGATGAAGCTGCCGGGAGTGGGCAGGAAAACTGTAAATTTGGTCCTTAACCGCGCTTTTGGTGTCCCGGCAATTGCGGTTGACACTCATGTTCACAGAATCAGCAATTTACTAGGTTGGGTAAGCACAAAATCTCCCGAAAAAACAGAAATCGAGCTTATGAAGATTCTCCCCAAAAAATACTGGACCGACATGAATAGATTGTTTGTAAGTATCGGCAGGCAATACCGAAGCGAAAGGCAATTGAGAGAGTTTTTAGAGAAAAATAATTTATTATGATGGAGCTGAGGAACTCAGGGTCTCAAATTTGGAACACGCTTCCTAGAACTTAATTACAGCTGAATACTGCTCATCAGGATTGGTGATTCGCTCAATGTCGTTTTCGACTCTTGTTAAGAAGGCCACAATTTCGGGAAAAGACATTTTGGAAACATTTGGTATTTTGTAACTTCTGTCAATTACTTCGTTCTGAACTTTAGAAAATTCTTCCCCATCAAACACCCATCTTTTGCCTCCGTAATTCATAGCAATCCCTCTGGGCTCGGCCGAAACAACGTCGCGTAAAATACTCAAGGGCTCTTCGGGAAAACCAAGCGTCGTACGACCGCCTTCTGATCTTCCAAATGCTGGCTTCATTAGCCCCTCTAACATATCTGAATGATACACAAAACCTATATTCTTTCAAGCACTAGTTGGCGATTGGGAGAGTTATTGAAAAAAATAAACCAATTTAATAAGCAGCTATAGCCACGCCGAAGCCATTTTGTGCATAAGTGCAGCCCCAAACATACTCCCCGCCGGTCAAAAGTTTTTTATGCCCCAGTGTGTTTTCCCATAAACTAACGGCTTCCTGAGCAGATTCGGCCCCCGAGACCAAAAACTCAGAGATATTGTATTTTTCAAAAATCCACTTTAGATCTGGTCTTCTATCAGGCAGGGTACTAAAGCCTTCATGGCCATCTAGTTGACCCAAGTCTAAAAGTTCATTTAAGCGGATGGAAGCAATCGTACAAAGTTCAGCTTGATTGCTGATGCCGTTCACACCCAACTCCCGCCTTCGTGCATTGACCGCCTCCCAAAGCTCGGGACCGGACCAGTTGGAAGTTTGGGGCTGTACTGGGTTGACTACGATTACTTGAGGAGTTGGCGTGGGGCCGGGAGTCGCGGGTATTTTTGCGCTGGTTTGTGCACGGCTTTGAGATAAAATTGCCTGAGTTATGTCAACTCCAAAAATGTACCCTTGAGAGTATCCGACCAAAAAAACAACATGGAGCACAATAGACGCCAAGGCAGACGCAGCTAATACTTGAAAAACATAAGCCAGTGATTTTTTTATTTTCATTTTATGACTCCAGAATTACTGTAACCGGGCCATCAAGCTCACAGTTTATCTTCATATATTCACCAAACTCCCCGGTCTCTATAACTAAACCTGAATTTTTAAGCTTGCTTACAAAATATTCGTATAGTTCTTTTGCCTTCTCCGGTTCTTCGGCTTCGATAAAAGACGGCCTGTTGCCGTCTTTAGTATTAGCATACAGCGTAAACTGAGAAACAGATAAGATTTGGGCGTTTGCATCTTTAACGGAAAGATTCATTTTGCTGCTTGAGTCGGCCATTACCCGCAACTTAACTAGCTTGTCTGCCAAAATGTCGGCGTCTTTTTGACTGTCTCCTTTTTTGATTCCAATCAAAACAAAAAGCCCTTTGCCTATTTTACCAACTGTTTTATCACTCACAGAAACCTCAGCTGAGTTAACCCTTTGAATCACTAAACGCATTAGTTATTGTACATCAAAAGACCTAATTTTGAGGATAAAGAGAAGATATGCCGTTAATGTCATCCTGATGAAGAGCTCGTCTCACTCCATCATAGTAAGGCTCCATTACAGCCCCTTCTATGCTTGAGTGGCCAAGACCCGCCCCGTGACCAAGTTCGTGAAGATAAACCGTCTCAAGATCTATTTGACCAGCCAATGACAGACCGGTCCCGCCGTACCACTTGAAGTCTCTATTGTCGATAGCCATATCAAATTCGTCTCTTGTAGTGCTAAACCAGGTAACCCCAAGCACACCGCGTTCTGCAATGTTTACCCAGCCAACATCATTATTACCATCAAAATATTGAGGCCCTTTACATTCTCGAACCAAAGTTGGGCAGCGAGTTGTATCATTACCATAACTGAAAGCAAAATTAGAGCTTTCCACACTTGTCCATGTTGACATGGCAGAAAGCAGCCTATCGCGGGCCGAAGTAACAGGGCTTTTTGAGTTATTGTAATTAACCACAACCTGGCCATTCCCTACTATGTTATCCAAAAACTGATCCCAGACAAGACCGACGAGAGTGTAATCCGAAGAAAGCGGTCGAACGTCAGGGTAAACTCGTTTCAAAGTGGCCTCAGCGACCGCACGGGCGTTCTCGCCATAAGGCACTTCGACAAGCACTTCTACATATGCCTTATCTCCACCTACGTTTGCTTCACCTAAAATTGATACAGTTTGAGTGGCTTTAGTTTGGTAATTTGCCGCGTGAAGAGTGTTACTTCCAAGAACCAGAAGAAGACCTAAAAATAAAAAGAGAGAGACTAATAATCTTTTACCTAACGTAACTAAAGTCACAATACCGGAAGTTTATCAAAATGTGTCAAACCCCGCAAGCACTAAAAATCCCCCGTCAGGGGGACTCTTAGTGCTCTGGAAGACTATAAGCCAGGTTCTGTATTTCAGTAATCATCTATCTAAGCCCTGACCTCGGAGCGTCGGGAAGGCTACCTCAAATGCTCCATTCGCAGGTTGCAGCGGGGAGGATTGCCCGTTTCACCCTCACATAAGCTTTAGGCTTACGCAAGACTCGTCTCTGTTGCTCTAACTGGCGGTTACCCGCTCCCGGTATTAGCCGGAACACCCTTGCCTTCTGCTGCCTGGACTTTCCTCTACATTCATGTTAACTGAACGTAGCGATTACCCATCTTCCAGAGTAAGCGTATTTTACCACAAAAGGGCTATTTTATGAAGTTTTCTTGAACAAAAATTCCGAAAGGAGGACCCTTGAGGTAATAACCACAGGCACGGAAAGAACAGCCCCCACGACTCCTGCGATTCTAAAACCGATAACTAAAGCAAGAAGGGTCACCACCGGGCTCACATTAGCCGAGCGCTCCATGACCTTGGGGACAAAAACATAATTCTCAATTTGCTGAATCAGAAACCCCAAGGCGGCCACAGCAAGACCCGTAAAAGGCGATATCCCCAGCCCAACAACAACAGCGGGAATTGCCGATAAAAAGGGTCCGAGATTGGGAACAATTTCAAAAACAGCAGCCAAAAGCGCCAAAGGAAGCGCATAGGGAATCCCTAGAATCAAAAGGCCAATGTAAGTTGCAAAACCAACTAGAAGCATTAAAATCAGCTGTCCTCGTGCCCAGCCTCCAAGCTCCTTCTCGAGCCTTGCTAAAACAACATCGACTCTTTTTGCTTGCTCGCGGGTCACTAAACTCGACAGGTGCTGGTCAAGCTTGTTACGAGCAAGGAGAAAATAAAGCGCAAAAATAAAAACAGTCAAAAGTGAAATTATGTTTGTAACTACCGAGATGCTGAGCCGAAGAATCTGTGACGGCAAGTTGCCTATTTGGGAAGTGACCTCGCGGGTTACCTGATCTATCACAAAAATCGGGATATCCAACTCTTCCAGAAGGCGGGGTATGGCACCTGCAAACTTGGTAGTTTGATCTACCAGAGCCGGAATGAGCGTGGCTATGGAAAACACAAGTAGCGCCAAAAGGATGAGATAAACTATTGATACAGATAAGGCCCTTGGGATTTTATAGCGCTGCAGCTTGGTAACCGTGGGGTTTAGAATTGTCATTATAAGTAGCGCCACAAAGAGTTGAAGTATGATGTCCTTAACATAATACAAAAACCCGATGAAGATAATAAAAAGAACCGTAAAAATTATTGTTCTGTAGGAAATTTCAATTTTCTTTGGCATTTTGTATATTATGCCATTTTTTGACCAATTTTTCTATCTTCCCACCATAGTCCTTTTTTGAAACATCAAACCACTTTATTCTTTTGTCTTTTTTAAACCAGGTAATCTGCCGCTTTGCATACTTGAACTCCTCACGTTTCCATTTTTCTGTGTCCGGCCAATCTTTATAACCTAAAGTTACTGACGGAGCGTATTTGAAAAAGTCCTTCTGTTTTAAAAATTCAACTTCTTTCTCAAAACCACTTTTTATTCTTTCGTCAACCCGCTTGACAATTCTTTTTTTTAACTCTTTTGCACTCGCTCGAAGGCCAACCCAAAGAACATCATCAAATTGTAAAGACTCAGCCGCACTAGCAGGAGCTTCGCCGTAATTCAAAACTTCCAAAAGTCGCACCAGTCTTCTTGGGTTTGCCCTGTCCGAAGAATTTAATTTTAGAGCCTCTACTGGACTTATTTTCATTAACGCCGCAAATAATTCTTCAATTGTCTTTGTAGAGAGTTTTTTTCTTAACTTTAGATTTCTCGGAATACCAATTCTATCTAAATTATCGACAACCGCTTTTATATAAAGCCCCGTGCCGCCGACTAAAATTGGCAGTTTATTTTGGGAGTATATTTTTCTTATGGCAGAGTTTGCAAAGTTAACATATTGCGACACACTAAACTCCTCATCCGGGCGAACCAAGTCATAGCCTAAGATTTTGCCGTATTTTTTGATATCTTTCCCAGTTCCAATATCCATATATTTATAAACCTGCCTTGAGTCAGCAGACACAAGCTCACCATTAAACTTCTTGGCAAGGCGCGTAGCTAACGCAGTTTTGCCGGTTGCCGTTGGGCCACAGATTACAAGAAGCTTTTTCATAGCTTATTATACAAGTGTTATAATGTCCCATGTCTAAAGGCAATGATTTACACGCCAAAGCAATCAAAGCTCACGAACAAGAACAGGACTTTCTAAAAGCCTTAAAGTTTACTGACGAGGCAATCATTGCCTCAGGAGAAGAAGGCGACAGTGGCGAAATAGCTGGTATTCTTGGCTCACGCCAAAACATTTTCAGCCACCTTTATGACAAGACTCAAAACAAGAATTATCTGATTTTGGCCAAGTATGAAGCCGAAGCAGCAGTGGAAATTGCTGAAAAAAGTGACACTTCTGCGGCGCTTCCTTACCGTGATTTAGCAAAAGCTTACGAACAGTTGAATGATTATCCAAACGCAGTAACTTATTTAGAGAAAGCAATTAATTCAAAACTCCCCGACAGTCACAACAGACCTGCCGTAAAAGCAGAAATTAAAGCACATTTAGCATATACAAAATATAAAGCTGGGGATAAATCGGGGATGAATTTAATGAATGAGGCAATCGCTGAACTGGAAAACGCGAAGGAAGACAAGTACAATAAAGACGTTTGGCTAAGTGGTGCTCACATGAGAACGGCGGAGATGCTAAAAGAAGATAATTTAGATTTGGCAAAAGAACACTTAAGAAAAGCAAAAGAAATTATTGATGTAAACAATGAACTAAAACTTCGTGCAGAGCAATGGAAAGAGCTTGCAAAAGATTTTAACGGTTGAAAGGAGTGTTACAATACAGCGACATGGCAGAAAGAACTGAGCAAGGTTTTGAGAAACTGCGTTCGGAAATCAATGCCAAGATAGACAATTTGCTTGCTGATACCGAGGGTTTTTTGGATGGCTCTAAGTTGGCAGGTTACAATGTACCTTCCACTGAGCTGGGAAAATGGCATGGGAGACCACTTCTGGGAGAAACTTGGAGAGATAATAAATTAAGCGATACTGCGAGGTTGATTTTATCTTCAAACGACGAAGCAGACAAACTTCACAAATCGGTCCAGGTGCATGTTAAACCAGAAAACACCGACGGCAGTATCACTTGGGTTTATTACTTAGACATTAAAGAAAACTTCCCAAGACTAAGGGCTTACCAGAACTTCACACGGACAAGTGATGGTGAGATAATCGACATACCCAACGACCCGATGCAAAGGCCTATAGCACAAGAAGATTTAGAGTTTTTTTCAAAGCTCCTAGACGCTGCAAAACAAAGCAGCCAATGAAAAAGAAGTGGCCGAAACCCCGTGCAAGAAAACTAAACCAACAAAAAGTGTCTGTTTTCCTGAACAAAATTGGTTTTGAGCCAGAAAAGATTAGCCAAGAATGGCGACATCTAATCGCTTTTGGGAAATATAAAAACAAACCGTCGGTTCTTAAATTGGCTTCCACTAAAAAAACCTCTAGACACACGAGAAACGAACATTATTGGAATGACGTAATCAAAGAATATTCTCAAGAAAGAGAGCTTTCTTTCATAGTTCCAGAAAATTACAGTTCCGGAGAATATGAAGGGCTTTTTTATTTTATTTGCGAAAGATTTTTTGGGAAGACTTTAGACAAACAAAAATCATATCCTCTAAAAAAGATTGCCAAAATGGCATTTGAAATAATCATGATGCCCAAGCCAAGCATTGCGCCGCCCAATTCCCAAGCAAGAAAAAGAAAGGTTCCAATTGGTGATAAACTTTTGGAGTCCGCAACAGAATGGGCATCTCAAGTCCCAAGACCGACAGACAAATACCTAAAAATCATTTCCGACGCTAGGCATAACTTAAAAACTGCCCCAGCACATGGCGACTTTACAGTACGAGCTATGTTTCTTTTGAAGGATAAAAAAATTGGGCTGATAGACGGAGAACATTATGGCTTTAACGGTCCAAAATATTATGACCCCGCTTGGTTTTACCTAAGAATGCGGCTTGAGCAAAATGAATTGGAGTCAGCTAATAAATTTCTCTATGAATTTAAAATTTTACTTCCAAAGCCAGCCCAAGAAATTTTTTGGCAAGAGTTAGAGCCTGTACTGACTCAACGTTTTATAGGCCATCTTTGGGGAGCCAAGAACAACAACGAAGAACTAAATAAACTAGAAATTATGGGCAAAGAAATGTTAGAAAATAAAATTATCTAGAAACTTGCTTCTTTAATTTTTTCCCTGGAGTGAAACGGGGGAGCCTGTGAGACTTAATTGTTACAAATTTTTCAGTGTTGGGGATTTTAACGGTCTTGCCTTTCATGGTCACAACCCTGAAAGTTCCAAAACCCGAAAGAACAACTTTTTCACCTTTTGCAAGAACCCTGCCAATTTCAAGAAGAAAAACTTCTACTGCTTCATCTGCACCTCTTTTAGTCAGATGTGCCTTTCTTGCTACTTGCTCAACGAGCTGCCTCTTTGTCATTGCGTTGAGAATATAGGAAAGTGAAGTTCTTGTCAAGAGGATGGGCAAAGTTAACTATTTGCCGCTGTCAGAATCTTTTTTTTCTGCTGAATTAAACAACCCATCAAATTCAAGGTCACTTCGCTTGTCTAAATATAATGCTGTTCCTAAACAGGCTAAAGTAAGACCCAGCGCAGCCAAGTCATTTTTTTCGTCATGGTCATAATTCATTACCACACCCGTCATGGCTAATACTGTCAGTCCCCAACGAGCCAATTTTCTTGCAGCTTCATGACTTCGAAACTTATCCAAAGATTCTGGATACTTGCTTTCTTGAGCTCCGGCCGCTCGTTCTGTATTCATAATTTATCGGATTGTATCACTTTGCGCTAGTTGTGTCACTGGCGCGGGTTTCGCGGATGACCGTTACTTTAATTTGCCCGGCGTATTCTGCTTCTTTTTCAAGTCGTGTCGCAATATCATGGGCAAGAACTGTGAGCTTGTCGTCGCTTACTTCATCGGGGTTAACCACTACTCGCACGTCGCGGCCGGCTTGGAATGCAATTGCCTCATTTACCCCTTCAAAACTCCCGGCAATTTCCTCAATCTTTTCCATTCTATGAACATAATTTTCGTGCGGCTCGTAGCGCGCACCCGGGCGGGATCCCGAAATTGCATCAGCAGACCAGACAATCACTGCTTCAAGTGACGAAAAAGGCTTGTCTTCATGGTGCTCTGCAATAATGGCAACTACTTTTTTGGGAAGCCCAAAGCGTTTGGCAATTTCCACTCCTTTTTGAATGTGAGTTCCCTCGTCATCAGTTGCCACCTTACCAATATCGTGCATTAAGCCCCCAAGACGAACCGCGTCAACATCGGCTCCAAGTTCCCGGGCAATGGACATGCCGATTTTGGTTTCCTCAATAGTATGAAGGCCCAAGTTCTGGCCATAGCTGGTCCTAAACTTAAACTTGCCAAGCATTTTAAGTAAATCGGTGGGGAGGTTATATTCCCCCACCTCTTCGGCAATTTTTTTGCCTTCCTCAAGTAGCACCCCATCCATATCGGAAGTAACTTGAGCAACGACTTCTTCGATACGTGACGGCTGAATCCGCTGGTCTTTCAAAAGTATCTCAAGCGACCTACGCGCGATCTCGCGCCTGACTGAATCAAAAGAAGAAAGACGAATTTCATTTGTTTCATCAAGTTCAATCTCAACCTGCGCCGCGCGCTCAAAGGCTCTTATATTTCTGCCTTCGCGGCCAATGATTCGTCCTTTAGCATCTTCACTGTCTACTTTTACCGTAGACACGGTATATTCTGCCACATAGTTAGTGGCGCCATGCTTCATTGCGTCTACCAAGATCTCGCGCGCCTTTTCGGCCGCTTCAACCTTGATGCGCTCCTCAGCATTTCTGATGCGCTTGGCAATTTCTGCTGTCAGTTCACGCTGAACTTCATCAAGCAGGAGCTTCTTTGCTTCTTCCTTAGAAAGCCCCGAAACTTTTTCAAGCTTCGAAAGTAACTCCTCACGCAGTTGTTCTTCGTTTTTAGCCATTTTAATTTTTAATTAAGTCAAGCTTTGCTTATAATTATTGGAGAATAAAAAATTACCGATTATTCATCGGTAGCCAAAAGAATCATCTGGAGCATCCTTTTGAACATTTTTATTCTCCTCCCGTGTATTTTACCACATTTTGGATAGTATTAAAATCAAAACCCTTGCGCGCCAAAAATGCAAAGGCCTTCCTATTATCCTTAAATCTTCGCCTTGAAAGCAGTTTTTTGGCGATCTTTTCTTCGTCAATTGCACTTTCGATTAACACTTCGTCAATAATATTTCTGTCAATTCCCTTTTGCCTTAATTCATATTTAAGCTCTTTCTTAGATTTAAGCTTAAACTCTAGTCTTTGATTGATCCACCACTTGGCAAACTTAGTATCGTCAACTAAATCCAACCGCTTTAGTCTAATAAACAACTTTCTGTGAATCGTAACTGGCACTTTTTTGCGCTTTAACCAACTAAACAATTCACTCTCTGATCTTGGGCGAAGAGTGGCAAAATTAAGAAGCTTGTTGTAAGTTTTGGCAAACTCGGCTTCATGGATTATTTTATTTATCTCTTTTTGGGAAAATTCCCGTTCGACTTTAATCCCAAACTTGACTAAGTTATCAAGGTCTATCCCAAACGCAAACTCGCCATCAAGATAAACATTGACTCGCTTGTTATTTCTCTGGGGTTTTAGTGAAGTTACAATAGGCATAGCCTCGGCGCTACTCTTCTTCTTTCTCTTCACCCAATTCTTTGGGGACGGGTTTACCATTTATCAGGGCTTTTCTAATTTCCTCCTCAATTTCTTTGGCCACTTTCGGATTTTCTCGCAAATATACTTTCGCGGCTTCGCGGCCTTGGGCAATGGTTTCATCTTTATAGCTGAAAAATGCCCCTTTTTTTTGGATTATTTCCATCTCAACCGCTACATCCAAAAGCCCGCCGACTTTACTTATGCCCTCATCATTCATGATGTCAAACTCAGCAACCCGCAAGGGGGGTGCCACTTTGTTTTTAACAACGCGGGCACGATGCCGGCTGCCAATTATATTATCTCCGTCTTTTAAGGTTTCAATTCTTCGAACGTCAATTCTTACCGAAGAATAAAACTTAAGAGCCAGTCCCCCGGGGGTGGTCTCGGGATTACCAAACATAATGCCGATTTTTTGCCTAATCTGGTTTGTAAATAAAAGAATAGTTTTGGATTTGGAAATAGCGCCCGTGAGCTTTCTGAGGGCCTGGCTCATGAGCCTAGCCTGCATGCCCATGACAGCGTCCCCCATCTCACCCTCCAACTCCGCCCGGGGAACCAGAGCGGCAACCGAGTCAACAACAACTATATCCAAGGCACCCGAGCGAATTAAGGTTTCCGTAATTTCTAAAGCCTGCTCGCCGGAGTCCGGCTGGGACATTAGTAAATCATCCAGATTTACTCCAATTGTTTCAGCGCGTGTGGGGTCGAGGGCGTGCTCCGCGTCCACAAATGCCGCCTGGCCGCCTTTTTTCTGGGCTTCGGCAATGACATGAAGAGCGAGAGTGGTTTTACCCGATGCTTCGGGCCCATAGATTTCAACTATGCGCCCGCGAGGAAGACCGCCAACACCAAGCGCCATGTCAAGCGCAATGGAACCCGTTGGAATAACATCAATGCTCCGGTTTGCGGCTGAGCGCTGACCCAATCTCATGATTGAGCCCGTGCCGTATTGCTTTTCAATTTGCTCCATGGCGAGTTTTATTGCCTGAAGTCTCTGTGAACCCTCTTCTTTTTGCACCGGAGCCTGTGTTTCTGTTTTCTTTTGCCTAGCCATTTTACTAACAAAGTTATATCATCCTATAAGGCCATTTGCAATGGCCTTGCAAGACGAAATCTATACTTGAAACTCGTCCTAAAACGACTTTGTAATGAGTCTTATAGAAAAGATTACAAGAGTCTTTAGTTGTGCTAAAATAGCATCCATGGCAGCGTCTGAATCAGTAAATCCAACTGATTATCAAACTCAAGTCTCAGAGCAAATTATAAGGTTCGGAATAAAGGGTAATCCGTTTACATTCGGACCAACATTTATACAGGAGCGCTGGGGAGAAAAGCCTTTGTGGGGTATTTCTTTTGAGGATCGCACTACTTTGCCTCTTGAACAGGATAGATTTTCATCTGACATTACAGATCCTGAAAGTTTAGAAGAATTGGAAATAACCCGGAAATACTCTGGTGTTCATATAGAAAGGGAATTCTTCACACATGCTGGGAAAGAAATTTTGGTCGAAAGGGTATCATTGGTTACAAAAGACGGAGATTTGGAAGAACAATATGTCGGTGCGTTATATAAAGATCCTGACATATCATATGTTCGGCCAACTGAGGCAATTTTTCAATTTGAATATGCAGGAGAAGAAGGACTGATGCATGGATGTGAGTTAGAATGTCCAGATTCTGTTAGAGATTTTCTTTCCGTCCCAAAACCTCTACTGGCCTGAAGTCTGTATGATAGTTTATAACTTCTGCCCACAGTGCAAAACAAAGACTGATAAATCGGGAGAGTACCCCAAATGCCCAAAATGCAATATCACTTTCTATAAAAATTCAAAACCGACAACCGGAGTACTCCCAATTAAGGACGGAAAAGTTCTTCTAGCCATACGTGCAGAAGAGCCCTTCAAAGGAACTCTAGACATTATTGGCGGCTTTTTAAAAGCTGGCGAGCATCCAATAGAGGGAGTGCATCGAGAGCTGATGGAAGAAACAGGGATGAAAGTTAAAATAATTGATTTGTTGGGAATATACACGGACTTTTACGCTGCAACAGGTGACCATACGCAAAACACATTCTATATTGGTGAACTATCGAATGGTAAGCCAAAAATTATGGATGACATTTCGGATTTAAAATGGATCAGAATAGACGAACTCGGCAAACATGGTGATGAAGTCGGCTTTCAATGTATTAAAGACGCACTGAGAGATTTAAGAAAGTGGTATAAAACTGGTCGGGGTAGGAGGAATTGAACCTCCGCCGGACGCACCCCATGCGCCCATTCTACCGTTAAACTATACCCCGATGAGGCCTATTTTATCACGTTTGAAGCAAGAAAAAGTTTCATTTACATTTTTCAACTTCTTTATCTACTACAAAGATAGCCTCATCATCCGCAAAAGTGATGACTTTTACGTTGTTTTTCTCAAACCTGACTTTGACTTTTTCTAACCCGATTTGAAAATCCTTGACTCCCCAATGTGGAAGCGGGGCAAAGTTAATAACACCCAAGCCTCCATTAACCACACTCGGAGCCTTGTCTGGGTCATCAAGCACTGCATATTCCGAAATGTCTTGGTATGGATAAATCGCCCCTGCCGACTCTCCGCCATATACCACTTTATCTTTTAAAATCATTTTCTTCAGTAATGCGTCAACTCCGGTCTCCCGCATCCAATAAGTGAGAATGAATATATTGCCGCCACTTATGAATATAAAATCAAAATCTGACAAGTACTCTTTAAAGTTGAATTTTCTATCAACTCTGTAGGCTCTCTCTAGATCAAATTCCCGAAGCTTGGGAAATATAGAGCGCCATCTCTCCTCAGACTCTATGCACCAATCAGGCTTAAAGGGTTTGTAATTAGTGGGAGTTGTAATATATAAAAACCTTACTTCTGCAAGCTCCTTGTCGAACAATTTTTGTAGCTTCTTTTCGTGTGTTTTGGTTATGTTATGAGAAAACAATGCCAGTTTCATAATATATTCTAGTCTTTTTGCGCTCTTTGTCTCAAGCTCACGTCTTGCATTTCCTGCAATTCTACCACGTTCAAAGCTAGCTAAAAACTTTTTCAGTTGACGGCACTTAATAAATCCTTACAATCAAAGCAAATGGCGAGTACTGAAATTAAACTACATTATTACCAAAAAGCACTCGTTAAAAAGCTGACATTAGCCAAAACTGGTAAGCGATTTAACCAGCTTATTATAAAGGGCCTTGAGAGCGAGCATATGAATTACCACCTTAAACAACTTCTTGAGACCGGATTTGTGGTTAAAAAAGAAGATATCTATGTTTTGACGGACGCAGGAAAAGATTATTCAAATTTACTCGACGATGGATTGGCAGTTACCGAAAAGCAACCCAAGACTTCAATCATTATCTGGGGAGTGAGAAAAAACAAAAAAGGCGAAGTCGAGCATCTTTTAAATAGGAGATTACGACAACCCTATTACGGAAAAGTTGGAAGAATTACCGGGAAAGTGATTTTTGGTGAAACGCTTCGCCAAGCCGCCGAGCGGGAGTTATATGAAGAAACAGGGCTTATGGCAAAAAATTTTACTCTTGAGGAAATCTACAGGAAACTCAGAAAAAGAGAGGATGGAATTTTCGTCCAGGACGTGATTTTTTACATTTTCTTTGTGACGGAATTTTCCGGGAAACTTATCAAAAAGACTCCATTTCAAGAAAACTTCTGGGCAAGCAAAAAGGAAATCTTTGGCAAGAACAAAAATAACTACGATCTTTACGATGACTTTGTGATAGATGAGAGAATGAAACCCAGAACACTAAAACTCAAAGAACATGTAGGAGTTGCCGAGGGATTTTAGCTTCTGAAGCAAGAAAGAGTTTCATAATTTGTATTATACACAACACTCACTTCCCGTAAACTTGAGTGTGAGTGCCGATATCTATAAAAACGAAATGGTCTTTACTTCGCTCAAGGTAGACTACACGAATATCGCCCGTAATGCTAAACGAACTGAATCCTTGCAATTTTCCAGATAGCGCGTGGTCTTCCAAATAAGGACTTTTTCTGTCCACTTTAAAAAGCTCTACTTGTTCTTTATAAAATCTGACCAAATTCTTGTGTGGGTGAATACGTTTCCTAAAATGAGGTTCAAATTTTCTCCCTAATGTTATTCTCACCATAAACAATAATCATGAAGTGAGATCTTTCATCATTTCGTCAACCGAGGTGTAAGACTTTAAATTTCCCTTCTTTTCATCTTCTAAAAATTCTTTGTATCTTTTCTCAAGTACCGCTTCTTCCCTTGGGGTAAGATACTCAACTTTCTCCCCAATGTGTATGTCCAAATCCTTTTTGGCCAGTTTTGTCATAATGACACGCATAGCTTCTTGTAATGATGAGAAACCATATTCCTCTGCCACTACTTGAGCCGAATCGCGAAGCTTTTTGTCCATTGGTACTTGTACAATTACTCTGGTCATACATACAATTATAAAGGTTTTGTATCGCTAGTCAATAATTATTTGTGGTAAAATAAAGAA
>MGHM01000011.1 GCA_001793235.1 Candidatus Woesebacteria bacterium RIFCSPLOWO2_01_FULL_44_24b
ACATCATCTTTGCCAAGTAATTTTGCAACTCTAGCCCAAATTCTGCCGGCCGTTACAACAACACTTGATTTTTGCGGGCTATCATCAAAAGCTTCCAAAATCATTTCGCTATTGAAATCAATTCTTGTGACCGAATTATTGGGGTAGACAAGCTGAGCCCGGCCGTCCTTGCCGGTTTTAATAACCGAGCCGATTTCAATTTCCTGGCCGTTTTGGGCTTTCTCGGAATTGACTTCAACCTCGCCTGAGAAAATTTCCAAGACGGGCAGAGCCGGCTCCAGAGCTGGTGAAGCCTCGGCACTCAAGACATTGTCTTCTTTTGGCTCGGTATTTTTACTTCTCGAAGCCAGAAGCGCTCCGACACTTCCCACTAGCAAAACCCCAACAGCCACAGCAACTACAAGCATTCTCTTTTTTGGATCCATATTGTATTGTAATATAAATTACAAAAACTTCCAGGCTCGCTTTGGATGTAACAGAAGCACTAGCTCCACCACCACAAAAAATACCAAATACAGCCCAAGTTTTATACAGGTGCTGCCCAAACTTGCGCTTTGCGAAATAGCGAGAAAAATGCCCGTAACCGCCTCAAAAACAAAGCCACCTGCAAATATTCTCATTATGAAACGAGGATTGTTGATTCTATTTGTTAATGCTCCAAAAACAGCAATTACACCAAGACCAAACATACCAAGAGCGCCGGCTATATGAATTAATAAAAGCATATATTTATGCTATCACATTGTAATAACAGTTACATTAAGCTATAAATTAGTTATGCAGCGAGGTAACTTTCCGGCCATAGTCGTGATTGTGGTTATAGTACTTGCGCTTGCCGGGGCAGCTTTTTATTTCCTAAACAGACCCGGCTCCGGCAATTTACGAGTCGAAACTCAAACCCCACAGGCCACAGATACTCCTGAAACAGGAAGCATGAGCCGATACGTTGAGTATTCCAAGAGATTATCGGAAAACTCAGTTGATAAACGGAGAGTCTTGTTTTTCTATGCCAACTGGTGCCCGACTTGCCGCCCTGCTAATGCAGAACTTGAAGCTCGCATAAGCGAGATTCCCGAGGATGTTGTAGTTTTGCGAGTCAATTACAACGACACCGAAACCGATACAGAAGAAGAGGCATTAGCCCAAAAATACGGAATAACATATCAGCACACCTTTGTTGAAATTGACCAAGACGGCAATGAAGTTAAAAAATGGAATGGTGGTGGGCTAGACCAACTGCTCGCACAAGTAAATTAATGTTAATTCTAATACTCTTCGCTTTTCTTGGCGGCATAATTACGGTTCTTTCACCCTGCATTCTACCGCTTTTGCCAATAATACTTTCCAGCACCACGGGTGGCGGCAAAAAGCGCCCGTTTGGCATAGTTGCCGGGTTCGTCGCCAGCTTTACTTTTTTTACCCTGTTTCTTTCGTCTATAGTCCAGCTAACCGGTATTCCGGCCGACTCGCTGAGAAGTATTTCCGTTGTAATCTTAATAATCTTCGGCCTTACTTTACTCGTTCCTCAAGCCCAAGCCCAGATAGAGAAGTTGTTCACCCATTTAGCAAGATTTGCCCCAAAGACCCAAAACAAAACGGGGTTCCCGGGCGGACTAGTAATTGGCGCGAGTCTCGGGCTCTTGTGGACTCCTTGTGTTGGCCCAATTTTGGCTTCGGTAATAAGCTTGGCAATTAGCGGTGAAGTAACGGGGAGCGCCTTTTTAATCACTTTTGCCTATTCCCTGGGAACTGCAATCCCCATGTTTTTAATAATCCGTGGGGGCCAGGGTGCACTTCAAAGATTACCTTGGCTTATCAAAAACTCCGGGCGTATCCAGAAGGCCTTTGGAATACTAATGATTTTGACTGCTCTGGCGATTTACCAAAATGTTGACCGTAAATTCCAGACTTGGTTTTTAGATACTTTTCCCAACTATGGCTCGGGGCTCACTTCACTTGAAGATAATGTGTTAGTTAATAGCGCTCTGCAGAGCTTAGATATGCCAAATGAGCCAGGCACTACGGACTATCCTACGGCCCCTGAAATCATCCCCGACGGAGAATGGATTAATTCAAATCCTTTCATGCTCTCGGAACTCCGTGGTAAAGTGGTCTTAATAGATTTCTGGACTTATTCATGCATAAACTGCATTCGCACTTTGCCCTATCTTCGTAACTGGTGGGAGAAATACAAAGATGACGGACTCGTCATAATTGGGGTTCACACTCCGGAGTTTGAGTTTGAGAAAGATATAGATAATCTGCGCGCGGCGGTTAGCGACTTTGAACTCACATACCCAATTGTTCAGGATAATAATTACGCGACATGGAAAGCTTATAAAAATCGCTTCTGGCCAGCAAAATATTTAATTGACAAAGACGGCCGTATTCGCTATAGCCACTTCGGCGAAGGTGAGTATGACGAAACCGAGAAAAAGATCCAGGAGCTATTAACCGAAACTGGCAAGACCATCACCGAGAATGTTCAAAACCCAAAATATGAAGTAGACTCGTTGACCCCTGAAATTTACCTTGGGAGCTCGCGCTACAACGGCTTGGGGCATATAAGCTTTAGGGGAGGTTGGAACCAAACTCCGGAATACATCGAAAGTAATGCTAACGCAGAAATAATACTAGACTTTTACTCAAAAGACGTGTTTTTAGTTATGCGCTCGGGGTCCTCAACGCGAGTCCGAATTTATCTTGACAACCAGGAACAGGAAGTTATTACGGTAAGTGCAGACAAGCTATATTATCTTATTAAATTGGAGCGAGCCGGAACCCACACACTCAAACTTGAGTTTCTTGATGCAGGTACTCAAGTATTCGCTTTTACTTTCGGCTAAAGCCGGCATATACTTAAACAATGCTTGAGTTAATTGCCCGTATGATTGAGGCCAATGTGGTCTGGATAAATGGTTTTATTATGGCAGGCGTAATACTCATTCTGGTCGGAGTACAAAATATTACTTCCAAGGACTTAAATGAATACAAACTGAGCCACCGCAATATTCATAAAATTGACATAGTGATTGCCTGGGGAGTTTTTTATATTATCTTTGGAACACTTATTACGGTCGCGGGGGTTGTGAGCATATATCCTTATTTATAAGAATTGCTGAGTATGGTAAAATACATCCATATTTAAAGGGGGCTGCGCCCCTACCGAAGTTGAAGCGTAGCAAAACGAAGGGGGGCGATTTTTTATATTTATGGTTACAGTTAAAAAACAGCGAGGCGAAAGCGACGACAAGCTCATTGCGAGATTTCGAAAAAAAGTCCTAAACAGCGGGCTTTTACTCGAGTATCGTGAGCGTGAGCGCTTTAAGTCTGCATCCGAAAAAAGGAAAGAAAAAAAGTACCGCATCAGGCACCTAATTAGCCTTGAGAAGCAAAGAGCTTGAGCAAGTAGTCTTTCCTATGCTGGGCAGTTACTCCGAACGTGAGAATGGCGTTTCTGTGCTCAAGGGTCCCATAACCTACGTTTTTCCCCCAGCTATATCGCTTAAATTTAAACTGTTTACTTAAGCCTTTCATTATCGAGTCCCGGTGAACCTTGGCGATAATGGATGCTGCAGCGATGGAGAAGCTTGCTTCGTCTCCTTTGACAATTGGCGTCTGCTTGGGTTTGGCAAGGCCGTTTGTATATGGCACGAAAAAGGCGTCAACCAGGAGATGTTCCAGCTTTTTGGGTAAATGATAACGGACTTCAATAATTGCCCTCCTGAAAGCAGATTGACTCGCGCGGGCTATGCCTTTTTGGTTAATGGTTGCTACGCCCACTTCTCCAACTCCCCAATAAGTATTTTCTTTAAGCCAAAGTGAAGACTTAATGCGCTGGTCTCGAGTCATCTTTTTTGAATCCCGAACTATAATTCCTTTTGGCCAGGAAATATTTAAAGGGTCAAAGACCACAACTGCGGCAACCACCGGCCCGGCAAAGGCACCTCTCCCCACTTCATCTGCCCCACCAACAAACCTAAGTCCCTTCTGCCAGAGTTTTCGCTCATACTCAAACGTGGGGTTCATTGGCCCATGATAACTTGTGTGGAATATTTTGCAACTGTTGACACACATACATACATATGCTAATTTTAAGGATGCAGCTTGTTAGAACGACTTTAAGGATAAATAGTGAGCTTAAGAAAAAGGCGGAGATGGTGGCTCTTACCGAGAATACAACGCTTCAAGCAATTTTTAATCAGGCACTCCTGGAGCACCTTGCAAAGAGGAAAGCAAATAAAGCCAAGGCTATAAAAATAATAAGCTTTGACTTGGGGGCGGGGCTTGATAACCTTACTCGGGATGACATCTACGGGGAACCTGATACTAGTAGACTCTAATATCGTTATTTACTCACTTGATGACGGGTCCCCAAAAAGCAAAGTCGCGAAGAACTTTCTGGAAGAAAAATCCCTCGGGCTGGTCTTATCGCACCAGACTCTTCTTGAGACGTACCGGGTTATTACACATAGAGCGTACCCACGTCCTTATACAGCAAAACAGGCTTTTATCTCGCTTCAAAGTATCTCTGAACAAAGAATAATAATTTCTCCCCGGGAAAATACTTTCGAAATAACACAAGAGTTAATTCTTAAACACGGTCTATTAGGCAACAAAATATTTGACGCTTACCTCGTGGCTACTGCTGTTAGTTGGGGCATCAGTACCATCGCCACAGACAACGAAAAGGATTTCAGAATATTCAATGAAGTAAAAGTTATTAACCCATTCAGGCAAAAATAGGTCCCCACGCGTAATCAAACGTGGGGTTCATTGGCCCATGATAATCTGTGTGGAAGTTTTTGCAAGGTTTTGTTTTATAATACTTGTATGATTGAAAATGTGGAAGAGAAATCGGCAATAGATTTTCAAATTTCAAAGGCGAGTCCTGAGGAGGCCAAGGAAGAAGTTTCGAACTTTTACAAATTCATGGCTAACAATTATGGTCAATTTTTCTCCCAAGACCCAAGACTATTAGACTATAATGTCAGCCTCAGGGTGACCAACACTCCATGGGGACATGGCTTGGCAACAAAAGGCGTTGACTCCGATAGCAACAAAACATCAATGTCGATATTTTATAATACCGACAACCAAATAGTGGGATACGGTGGCGCAACAGAAGAAGGCAATACTTTACAAGTCGCGTTCAGAGTTTTTAAAGACCACCGAACAAAATTAGATTCTAGTCGAGCTATCGATGACTTCCTAACTGTCTCAATTGCACTCGCCAGCAGCTCAGTAGATACTGTCTTAATCCCAAAAAAACAGTTGTACAACCCCGCAATAGACCCTGAACCATCAGGGGCTCCCCTAATCTATCGGAGAAAGGGCTTTAAATCACTAGCAGATAGTGACGAGAGAAGAAAAAGTGATGATTTGGCCGCTTTATCTTCTGAAGATTTAACTCTAGAACTAAAAGGGACTCAGTACGCCAAAGCCGCGGAAGAACTGAGAGAATCATTGAACTTAATGATATAATAGATTATGGTAGTAGGAGCAGAAGAAATGGATACAGTGGAAGTAAGTACAGGAGCAAAAAGCGATTTTGAGCAGAGGTTTGACTCTGCCGTAATTGAAGTTGTTCCACCCGAAGCTTCCCAACGAGTTACGAAAGCTCTCTATAAAAAGCTTGGCGAAAAAGGGCAATCTTTTTCACTTAACCCCAACAATCTGGATTACAACTCTGGAAGATTTATATCGCAAGATTTTGGAGGTATTTTTACAGTACACGGTGACAACGAAGATCAAGATACCCAGCTAACTGTTCTTCTGGAAAACAGTGGTGACATCATAGGTTATGGCGCGTTCGTCCAGCAACCAGACAATACCTCGCAGGTAGCTTTCAAAGTGTTTCAAAAAGCCAGAGGCCTAAACTCTAAGCAGTTATTCAAAGATACAGTCTTCTCCCACTTAGCAACTTCCTTATCCACTCCCAGCGAACTTGAAATCCCTACTTTGCAACAATATAACCCTGAAGTTGAGGACGAACCTACATCTGCCCCACTTTTTTATAGAAGTTTAGGATTTAGATCATCTTCCGATGAGAGTTTATCTCAAGATATTCAATCCCGTCTTGAAATGACAAAAAGACAAAGAGTAGATTTTAGCAAAGACGAAAAGATAAAGCTTTCTCAACATACACTTTCTCTACCTATTGACAGACTTGGAACAAAAAGACAAGAAATAGAAAGAGTTAAGAGAGGCTCGATTGGCAACCTAAAGGACATGGGAGAAAAAACTTTACAAATACTTGCAAGCGTGATGGCTCCAAAAATTGAAAGTCCGCAAACAACAGTCACAAAACAGGATTTAACGAGGCTTAAAGAGAAACTTAAGGCCTCAGTATAAATATAGATCAGGTTTTAATTTCAGGAGGTGAATCGTCAATGACAGAAACTACAGAAGGAGGAACGACAACTCCATCATTAACACCGATGCAAGATAGAATTCGTGCAACCCAAGAAGGCAGAATCGGTGAAGCGTTGGAACAAGTTAGCCAACAAGAGGCACAAAGAAGAGAACAAATTGTGTCCGAGCTCGACGAGGACACTGGGATGAACGCGGTGGTAGAGAGACAAGTTGGAATTGTTAGAAAATAAATCAGTTGCCCACAACCGCACTACATGTTAAAATACCCTCATTCATGCAAAGGCTAACCGGATATTTTCGCGAAGTCAGAGCTGAGCTTTTGAAAGTCATCTGGCCCAAGCGAAAGGAAGTAATTAAGCTCACCGGGACGGTTGTCATCTTGTCCGTCATCGTGAGCGCTTATTTGGGCGCGCTTGACTATTTGTTCGCCCGTGCCCTAGAATTGCTGCTTGTCCAATAGATATGCCAAAAACCAAAAACGAAGAAAATAAAGGCATAGACGAAAGAGGCGTGGCAGGTAAAAAAATCCCGGGCCACATCATAATCAACACCAAGGAAGATGAAAACGCCAAATGGTTTGTGGTCCACACAATTTCCGGCCATGAAGCACGCGTTTCCGAGACGCTTAGACAGCGCGTCGAGACCATGGGCCTCACGGAGCGCGTCTTTGAACTTTTGGTCCCCACCCAGGACCGAATAGTTGTCCGCGGCGGCAAAAAAGCCACTGTCAAAGAAAAGATTTTCCCCGGCTACATGCTTGTTAAAATGATCCTTGATGACAACACCTGGCTAGCGGTCCGGACCACCCCGGGGATTACCGGCTTTGTGGGCATAGGCGACAAACCAACGCCCTTGTCCCAAACCGAGGTCACAAATATCCAGAAGTTCGTGAGCTCCCCGGCTCCAAGATTTAAGACCAAGCTGACAATTGGTGAAGCTGTCAAAATCACAGACGGACCGTTTTCAGATTTCCTGGGGACTATAAACGAAGTTGATGAGGCAAAAGGAAGAGTGAAAGTGCTGGTTAGCATCTTCGGCCGCGAAACCCCGGTTGAACTGGACTTCTTACAGGTTCAGAAGGTTTAACTGTCAGACTATTTATTCAGGAAAAGTTAACGTCTTCCCCTCACTAAACTTCCATCCTTGGTTGGAATAATATCTTGCCCTGGATATTGATTGGCAAAAGCAAGCATAACTGCATTTGTTACAAAAACCAATCTCGGGTCGCAATTGCCGTTTTTGTATTCAGCCACAATTTCATCCACACTTTGAGTTCGCGCCCTCATTACTGCATAAAAAGACCCTAGTGTCCTTTCCCTGGAATCTTTCGTAACAACTGTGCGAAAGTCATTAACAAATTTCTCAAAGCCCGTCCCTCCTAGTGATGACTTTCCCCATTTGTCATAAATATCTCTCATCCTCTGAACCCATCTGTCTTCTTCTGTAAATTTCCCTTCTTCGTTGTAAGGCTCTGGAAATACCTTAGCACTTATTTGTGCCGCACTCACACGATATGGTAAATCCTTCAAACCATCCGGCTCTTGAATAGTAATGACCAGTGCAGCTAAGTCTTCGATATTAAGATGAACCAAACTACTTAGGTCTGTGCTCAAACCAACCCAAGCGGTTGGTACATCACCATTCACCGCCGACGCGAACAAGGCACATAGCTGAAATTTCTTTAGTTTTAGGTCATAAGTAACAAGCGAGGGAACTTTAGTGCCGCGAAAACCTTCTTTCAGCGAGGATAATTCCCCCCAACCGTTAGTGGGATCAATTCTTCCATTCACACTAGGTGCTCTTTCAATAAACCCAACCATGCGCGTATTATAGCCGATTTACACGGAAACCGCATCCCACCTTCTATGAAACATATCGGCTACTGAAGTATAACCCTGGGATACTAGCACCTTATTGTTTGTTTCCTTTTGAGCATACCGGTCAGACATAATAACGAAAACATTATCATGTTCTTTGTCTCGTTTGTGTCGCAAGGCACTATCGTTCTTCAACATCCTGACACGAGTCAGGCGAATATATTTTTCTACCGGGTTTAGGCTATTGGAATCAATCTCAAAACTCGCACCAGATGAACTGTCAAAAACAACCGTCCGATCGACAACTTCGCGGTAACAGTCATTTAACGTTCTTTTAATTCTGTCCACCCTCAAAGTGGTCATCCTTTGGCACTCAAGCTCACGCTCAGGAGCAATCTCAATGTCCGGGAAATCCGGCAAATCTGTGGCCGGCAAAACCATTTCAGGTTTATAGACCACTTTAACTTCGTAATCAAATCCATCCATTCCAGCTACCTTGGGGTATCTGTTGGCAAAGTAATCTCTGAATTCCCGAAACTCATCCCGGCTGCAATACTCCACAGGCTCATCAGCATTCTGCTTTGTAATGTTGCCTTCTGAGTAAGTACATCTTTCAGGAAGCGGCGCAGCCGAATGGCGGAGCAAAAACTCAAAGTGAACTCTTGAAACATACTCGGGTATTTCACCTTCCAAAACAGAATCCATAACATTGATGGTTTTATTAAGCATTGGCTCGAAGGTTGGAATAGTAGGACTATCGGCCCATTCGGGAAAGTAGTAAAACATGAGCCCGCCGGGGACGACATTTTCGGGTGAGAAGGTTCTATCAAAACCGGCAACCAAACCAAAAACGGTGCCTCCTATAAGTGCTAAACAACCCCGCCGCGGTATCCTTTCGTGAAATGCCATTAAAAATTTTAACTGAGGCAGGTTTGTAGCATTTTAGTTTGCTTTTAATATAATATCAAGTATAATGTTCTCACCTCGCAAGTTACCAAGCTTTTTGAGGGAGATTATTAAATCGTTATGGCAAAAGCTATAAAAACTACAGTTAAAGTACTACTCCCCGCAGGAGCCGCAACTCCTGCGCCTCCCTTGGGACCCATCCTTGGTCAGCATGGCGTGGCCATCATGGACTTTGTAAAGGCCTATAACGAAGCGACCGCTGACAAGAAAGGCGAAGTTCTTCCTGCATTAATTACCATATACGAGGACCGTTCTTTTACTTTTGAGATAAAAACTGCGCCAGTTTCAGAAATGATTAAAAAGAAACTCAGCCTTCCAAAAGGGTCAGGAGTTCCCAACCGGGATAAAGTCGGCAAACTGACTCAAGCACAATTGACCGAAATTGCCGAGGCCAAGATGCAAGACTTAAATGCAAACGATATTGAAGCCGCCAGGAAAATTGTGGCCGGCACAGCACGCTCAATGGGAGTAGAGGTAGAAAGTGGGAAAAACTAAAACACAGTTCGTAGGCGGAGAGCCTACTGACAAGAACAAATTAAAGAAGAAGGAAAAACCCGCCAAAGTCCATTTGGCAGGCCAAAAAGGTGGCGAACGGGTTAAGATAATTGAGGCCCCAGACTTGCCCAAGGCAGAGCCCCACTCCGCTGAAAGCATCGCTCGGGGCGAGCGTAAAGCTCGAGTTCGTGGAAAAAAGTATCTCGAAGCCAAAGCAAAAGTTGACAGAAATAGACTTTATCCCACAAAAGAAGCTATAAATCTGGTGAAAGAAACTTCTATCTCTTCTTTTGACGCAACAGTCGAGCTTCATCTTTTAATTAAAAAAGAAGGAGCTACTTTCACACTCACGCTTCCCCACTCAACCGGCAAGGCAAAAAAGGTGGAAGTGGCAAATGATGAAACTATAAAAAAACTCGAGAAAGGCAAAATTGACTTTGACGTGCTTCTGGCAACTCCCGAGATGATGCCCAAACTTGTGGCTCATGCCCGGCTTTTGGGACCAAGAGGCCTCATGCCTAACCCTAAAAACGGGACTCTAATTAAAACCGCAAAAGACGCAGAGAAGTTTAATAGCGCAAAAATGGTTCTCAAAACTGAAAAAGGCGCGCCTGTAATTCACACTGTAGTTGGCAAAGTCAGTATGAAAGAGCTAGAGCTTGCCGAGAACGTTGAAGCAGTACTTGAGGCCGTCAACAAAAAACAAATCGTTAAAGCCTATTTAACCTCAACCATGGGGCCATCGGTTAAGCTTGCAATAAGCTAAGGCAACCACCTCGCCAAAGGACCGTTTAGCGCAGCGACACAGGGTAATTTTATAAAATGCCCTCTCATATCATTTCCGGACTCACGGTTAAAACCTGAGACCAAGCGGTTCAAGTAAACCTCATCCTCAAATCTGTCTCCTACCATAAAAACAGACTGTACGGGCACCTGGTTCTCTATTTGCATTAGCCTGGGAACAACGTCGTTCACAGCTTGATCTGTATTCTTGTAAGGGATTAGCATAGCTTTAACCTTGGGGACAAAAATATCTTTCTCACCAACTATTCTTCTTAGTCTCCCGTTAAACAACGGGTTATTACTGATGACCATCGTGTGCCAAAGCTTTGAATCTCTAAAATACTGGACCACATCAAGCGAGATTCCACTATAAGACCTGCCCGATAGCTTACGAAAAGGGTCCCCAATTGTGCCATCGTCATCAAAAACTGCTAAATTTATTCCACTCGATTCTTCTCCTTCGCTTCGCCACATGATTTGGGCGGCGAAGAGTATATTTTTTGCATGCAAAGTCCTAACTAAGGGCAGTTCTCCCGTTAAGGTAGACCGCTCGACTGACATGCCCATAGTTTAGCAAACTTGCAATTCCAATTACTCTCAGATAAAATACTTCTAGCCAAAGACAGAAGGCTGGTGGCATAGTCGAACCATAAGCCCTTCCGAGGTAATATGACACCTAAAGCAGAAGTCAAACAAGAAAAGAAAGATTATGTATCCTCACTCGGTGATAAGCTAAAAGAGGCCAAATCGGTGGTATTCGTGGATTACTCCGGCATGGGAGTCAAGCTTCAGCAGGATTTTAAAAGCAAACTTCGTGATGTCGGCGGCTCTATGGTTGTTGCCAAAAACACACTCATTAAACTCGCGAGTAAAAGCGCGGGCCTGCCAGAAGAAGCCTCAAGTGATGAGCTCTTGAGTAATCAAACAGCCTTAGTTTTTTCCGGTGAAGATCCAGTAGCTTCAATTCAGATCCTTGGAAAATTTGCAAAGGATAACGAAATTCCCAAAATCAAGGCAGGTATGGTTGAAGGAGTTTATATCGATCAGGCCGGTGTAGTGAGGATCGCGAGTCTCCCCTCAAAAGAACAACTTTATGCCAATGTTGTGGGAGCTATTAGCGCTCCAATGTATGGCTTGGTTAGGACATTACAAGGTAATTTGCAGAAGTTGGTTTATATTTTGAAACAAAAGTCCCAGTTAGATAGCTAAAGCATCTAACGGGACCCCGTGAAGTGCCGAAGGCTACTTCACTGGGGGAGGTGATATTTATGGCAGATGAAAAGAAAGAAACAAAAATAGCAAAAAACGTAGAAAAGATAGTTGAGGATGTTTCAAAGCTCACTGTTTTGGAGCTTTCTGAACTAGTGGAATCTTTGCAAGACAAATTAGGTGTTTCTGCTATGCCAATGGCAGCCCCCTCGCCTACAGCTACGGCGGGGCAAGCAGCAGAAGGTGAAGCACCAGCGGCAGCCGGTGGCGGCACTCTCGTGATGACCGCTTCAGGAGAACAGAAGATTGCGGTTATCAAGGCTCTGCGAGAGATTAACCAGAATTGGGGCTTGAAAGAAGCTAAAGACATGACCGAAAACTTGCCGGCGGAAATCATAAAGGACGGCAAGGCTGAGGAAGTCAAAGAGGCTTCTGAGAAATTGAAAGCCGCAGGAGCTACAGTAGAAGTAAAATAAAATTATTTCTACTAAGTAAAAACCCTGGCTTTTGTCAGGGTTTTTTAGTGGGATAATTTGCTATACTTGGCATATGGACAATAACTCTCAAATCCCTCCCTTGGTACCTCAACCAACCCCTCAACCCATGAATGTTGTTGCTCCGGCCGCGCTGACGCCTGAACCAGAAAATCCGAAATCAAAAAAGAAGATTATGGTCGCGGCAATAATCATTGTGCTTGTTATCTTAACTACTGCCTTGGCCGGCGGAGTATACGCGATAGCTTATGAAAAAATAACTCTTCCCGACCAGGAACTGCAGCGCCGCATCTCGCATTTCACAATGAGCCTGCCGTTTACTCCAAAAACTCCGAGGTACGTTCTTGAGCGCTCACTAATGACCCATACAGGTGTAACCAAGCACTCCTTTAACATCTCTCTCGCCATCGACTCTTCTGGTCTGGCATCAATCCTGGGGCTAAGTGGAAAACTGGATATATTGGCGAAAGGTGCCATTGATTACTCAGACCCTAAAAACATTATCTACTACGCAGACATAGACCTTCCTCAAACTGCATCCTTCAAGTTAAGAAAACCAGACAATAACCTATATATTAAAATCGAAAATGTCAACCAAGCCACTCTGGCTATTTTAGGCATCGACAAAACAACCTTCGAGCAAGCAAATGCCAACTGGATTAGCTATGAGGTTATAACCCTTGATACTCCTGCCAGACAGCGCGTTGAAGAGCAGTCTCAACCATTTACTGACAGGCTTCGCGAGAAAATAGCAGATGCTATTGACGAGCCTGATTTGATAAACAAAACACTGGGTGAGGACATAATAAACGGCGTCGAGGTTTATAAAATCACAGCTACAATCGATGAAGATTTTTTTACAGATATGGCAGGATACTACCCTTCAGTAGACCAAATGAAGTTGGAGATTTATATCGACAAGAAAGACTTTCTAGTTCGAAGACTCGCCACAAATACTACAATCTCCCAAAGTGCCGTTTTATCAGCACAGGCGCAATCGCTTCCCGGCATGATAGTACCTCCGACCGGAAACGAAGTCGCCTTCCTAGCCGTGGTAGCTGATTTTTCTGACTATTCAAGCAAGGTCACCGTTGAAAAACCTCCAACAAGCATTTCTGTGGAAGAGTTTATTACTCAACTTTTACCCAGTGAAGAAACAAGCCCGAATATTATAAACCCGGCCAGACAATTTCACCAAGCCAGAGACACCCAGAGGAGAGCCGATCTTCTATCAATCACAAACGCAATTTACCAGTATGCTGCAGAGAATAACGGAAAGCTCCCGGGTAGTACTGCTTTCCCTAAAACACCAACATGTATAGGGACAGCTTCCGAATGCTTTAACCTGGGAGCAGCCGGTGGGCAATGGCCGATTGTGCCTACATACATCGCGGCAATTCCCACTGACCCCAATACCGGCTCAGATCTCAACACAGGTTACACGATTTATATAAATACAGATGGTAGGCTGGTGGCAACAGCCACAGGCGAAATAGAAGAAGAAATAACAGTGCTAAGGTAGTCGTTTAACAGGGTACATAAACACAGTAAAATCTTTTGGGTGATAGTTGGCCCTTAAAACCACGCGGCGGGTGAGGCTCATGCAGTATTCTAAAACCTCAAGGCTGTCTGCATACCAGACGTTACTTTTAGGGTCGTTTTCAGGCTGAGGATGGCCACCAAGCATGTTAAAGACCAAAGCCTTCTTAGTGTGATCAAACATAACTTTTACCGCTTTCTCCCTGAAAGCGGAATTCTTGCCGCCTAAATTGGAATTTAGTGTTCCAGAAGCCATAACTACGTCAAATTTCTCCGGCATTGGATTATTAAAGTAATCTATGCACTCGAAATCAAAATACGGATGAGCCTTCTTGGCTTCCTGAATAAACTCAGGAACGATATCCACTCCGGTGTACTTGACGTTGTCGTACCTTTTATGGAGAAACCTGGCCATCTCGCCAAACCCGCAGCCGACATCCAAAACAGATTTATTATTAAAGTCTATCTCCTTCCAAATTGCACGAAACCTCTGGTGCGCCGCCCCTTTACCAGCCCAAGACAAGGACCTTGCATCCACGCCATATTTTTGGAACTTTTTTTGATAATGTTTTAAGGTTACTTCTGCTTGACTTTTATCCATACGCTTGGATATAATACACTATCACGATGACTGGATAGGCTAAGGTTTCGACCGACCGCTGATGCCAGTTTTTTTGCTCCATTGCCCTTGTCATTCCTGCGAAAGCAGGAATCTATATAAAATAATAAAGTTCATAGATCATTATACAAATCTTCCCAACTGGGATTGCTTTTCACAATTAACTCGATTTTCCACCTTCTTTTCCAAACTTTAAGTTGTTTTTCTCGCTTAATAGCTTCATTAACACCCTCATATACTTCAAAATAGACTAAAATTTTGACTATCAATAAATGCAAAAACCGGTTTTCTTTTTGTATTCATTAGAAACTAGTAATTAGAAATTAAAAATTTAAGTATCTCCTCTGCCATATTTTTGCCGGTGTATTTTTCAACCAACTTCCATGAAGGCGCGGCATTTGCCTCAATTACCATGAGTTCCCCTGTTTCATCTACTTTTAATATATCAACCCCTGAAATATCCAGGCCCGCAGCGTCAGTTGCTCGTATTGCCAAATCGCCCATTTCGCTTGTGGGTTGGGAGACCAAACCTTTTTCAAGCTCGTCCTGGTTAAACCTTTTTCTCCATTTTGTGGGCTGAGCAAGTGTGGCCACCACTTCTCCGCCCAGCACAAAAACCCTGTAACGCATGGAGGCCTTCACAAACTCCTGTGCGAAAAACCTAATACCCGCCTTCTCCATATCCCTCAGTTCACTATATAACCCTTCTTGTAGGGGCGTTGCGCGCAACGCCCCTACATCCTCCACTATCCAAACTTCTCTTGCTTTTTTACCTGTGGTACTTTTAATTATGAATGGCAAACCAAGTTCTTGGGGAGCAACCTTGCTTAAATATTCCAAACTGCCATAAATCGTCTTGGGCATTGGAATGCCGGCTGAGATAAGCTTTGCAGTTTCTGCGGCCTTTGAGATACTCGACGGAAGGAGTAATGAGCTAACATAGAGTTTATCAACCAGCCTTATACCATGCTCTTTGGCATAATTTGCCACCAAAGTTGCGTCCTCAATCCGCTTACCCACAACTCTGAAGTAAATCAAGCTAAAATCGGCGATATCATGCTCCCCCGCAAACAAGCGATATTTATCTCCAGATTCGTAAGTTACCTCTGAAAATGAAGCAACGGTAAGCTCAATATTTAATTTCTTGGCAGCTTCCACAAAAGCGTCAAGCTTCCTAACCGGCCCACCTGCGAAGATTAATATTTTCATTTAGGTTGCTCCTCCTCATGCGCGGGGTTAATCAAAAAGCCCTCAAGATCATTTCTGCCAATCAAAACCGGTGTGCTCATCTTAGAACGATTGGCAACCGAGGCACTGGTTTTAAGTTTTCTCCCGGCAATCTTCAAGGTCAGGCCTACAACCGGCCGCATCTGGCGGCCAGAAGCCGAGCGGTAGGCATAGCGCCGTCTCCAGAGAATGTTATTTTCGGCTAAGAGTCCAAGATCCTCGGCGATTGCCCGATCAATAGAAGTGCGAAGGGCTCCTGTATCAATCCTTGCCGGCACAACTTTGCGTTTTTTAGTTCCAAATGCATAAAGCGTGACCTGCTCGGTGGGCTTGAGAGTTTTGACACCCTCCTCGAGCCTTACCCGGTCTGCAAAGCGCTCGGCAAAAAGAATTTTGGCGATCCTGACTCCATGCTCCGCATCGCGCACTTCCAGGTCCTCCACCCGGTCCATGCGTTTTTTTAAGCCCGCGTCGTTTGCCAGCTGAATTTGGAATCCCGGCTGGCCATTGAGCTCAAGGATCATTGGCCCGCGCTCGGGGTGAAGCACAATGTCCACACCCAAAAAACCAAGTTTCGTGGCCTCGGAGCATTTAACGGCAAGCTCCAAAATCCTGGTCCAATTAGGAATTTTAATACCATGAAGTTTGCGCTTAGTCCCCGGCTTAAACTTGATTTCCGCCCCGTACCAAACAGCACGGGTAGTTATTCCAGTTGCAATATCAACACCGACCCCAATGGCGCCCTGATGCAGGTTTGCCCTGCCACCGGAGTCCTTGGTCGGGAGCCTTAGCATTGCCATCACCGGCACTTTATTAAAAACCACGATGCGAATGTCCGGTGTGCCTCGATAGGCATACCGGCGAAAGGCTTTATGCCTGCCCACATATTCCTCAACAAAGGCAACGTCCGTCGCATGTTCCAAGCTAAAAGCGCCCTCAAAAATGTCAAGAGTGTGGAGCTTCAAGTCTTCCTCCTCAATCCTTTTTCTGCTGGTTGTGACCCACGCTGTCCTGTCTTTGGACCTTTTTTTAATAACAATAATACCCTCGCCTCCCAGACCCCGCGAGGGTTTCAGAGCAAAGCTGTCCGGCAGGCTCTGCCAGTCAAAAGACACAATATCGTGGGGGCGCATAAATTTTCTGTAAAGCTCAGGGGCGGGAATCCCCGCTTTTTTCAGCACCTTTTTAGTTAAGAGCTTTGAGTTGGCAACATTCTTACCCCAGTTTTTATTATATTTATAAGAAATCTGAGCTCTCGCATTTAAGCCCAGTATTGTTGAAGCCTTCATCGCATAACCTTTCCTTCCATAGCGATATGACTTGTCATATGTTATTTCTCCTTCAATATCAACCGCCTGAAGCGCCAGTATTCTATAAAGCGTAAGCCCACATATCGGCCCATTATGAAGTTGAACAGGGCGACAGCTAAAAGAAGCGTTTCGGGGTAAAGAAGTGCATATTCCTGAATAGATTCAAAGGTCAGAAAGAGGTAGGAAACAAGAGATAAGATGATAGTCTCAGACGCAAGCTCGATTGCAGTTCGCGGGGACTTGCCCAACTGGACTTTCGAAAAGTCCTCGGCCAAAAGGACGAGTATCAAAACCGGGAAAATCGAGACACTGGTAAAGTCCGAGTGGCGAATGATTGGCGCAAGGAACAAAGTCAGCAAAACCCCTCCAACTACCATCCACAAAATCAAAGCCATACGAGGCAGGTACTGAAGTTTGACTTTAAGTTTTCTGAGCATGAGCCTTGCTCCCGTAGAAGTTAATACTATAACCATAAAAAGGCCAATGCCCACAACCGGGCCGATGGCCGCAAACACTATAGCCAAAGAGGCAGGCAGAAATATTCCAAAACCACGAAGGCCAATCACATGCCGTGCGGCAGCGATGACCGCCACAACCAAAGGTAGTAGAAGAAGTAGCACTATCGTGTTTGGCGGAACTCCCGCGTCAATGGTTGCCCGTATTGCATACTTCAAAGGATGAAATGGCAGTACAGGCCCCAGCTCCTGATCGCGCAAAATCTGCTCGAGTCTCCCCACAGTTACTTCGGTGGTTTTAGTAATATCAACTCTTAGAGACGGCTCGGGTCCGCCAGCTGGCGGAGGTGTGGGAGAGGGTTCTGGTGTTGTAGATGCTGTAGCTTCAGCAGATTCAGTTGCCGTGGCCGAGCTGGTTGGAACTTGGCCAAAAGCCACAGCCGGGAACATAAAAAAGGGCAATAAAAAAAGAAGCAAAAACTTCTTCATACTTAACCTGTATTATACCTCAGAACCCTGTCATTCCCAACTTGATTGGGAATCTTTAGTTTTCCTTGGGCTGAATGCCCAGAAGCCAAAGCACTGCTTCTTTTTTATAACGCCTGTCGCCCCGGGAGTTAATCCGAATTGGTGGCAGCTTCCCCTTTTTCCCCCAACGCTTGATAGTCAAGGGGGAAACTCGCAGTAGCTCGGCAACTTCGCGGACAGTCAGGAGATCAGGAAGATTTTGGATATTAATCTGCTTAAGTTCAGCCATCAAAGTGTTCTAATTACAAACTAATCGTTCAATAACACAGAGTATCAAAGTAGAATAGAAGGTGTCAAGAAGGAATTAAGCTACTTTATCCTTTAAAGCCTTATAATATAAATGAAGATATTCCTCGGCTCGGTCCCAGTGCTCACTTGCCTCGGCGCTAGACGGGGCACCCTCGCCATGCTCGGCAAGATTTTTCTCGATAGTAGCAAGAGCACGAAGGTGAGCGACTTTAGTGGCCTGATAATCCGAAATTCTATAGACCTCGGTCACAAGCTCGCGAGTTGTGTCTTCAAACTCCCGAGTCAAGCTCGCCTTGCTCCCGTTTTCGGTCTTTTGCCAGATACGAACCTGGAGGGACGCCGCAATCGAGGGCTCAAAAGCAAGCTTTACCTCATCTTTAATTAGTCTGTAGAATTTTCTCAAATTTACATCGGCTTGCCTCCAGTGCTCCCGCTTGCCGTTTCTAAACGCCAGTACCATATGTTTGGCCGCGCGGCCTGCGAGCGCTAAAGACAACCCCCACTGCTCTCGGATATGCTCAGTGGCATATTCCTCAAAAGTTTTGCCCTCTGGAATCTTACTTAGTCTCCACCAGTTAAGCTCAAGTCTCGCCGCCACTTCGGGCTTGAACTTCAAGTGCTCCACGCGGTCCTTGCCACCAAAGCGCCTACGACGACGGCTATAGTCCAGGAGAATTTTTCTAAGTTTTGTGGTAGTCATGTCTGGTAAATGGTCCTCCTCAAAATAAAATTCTGAGTAGGCCATCTGCCAAGGCATAAGCCCACTCGTTCGCTGCTCCCCGGAGGTTCTAATAAGTAAATCCGGATATGGATAGGGCTGCCCGGCAGTGTCCAAGTATGAAGCAAACAATTCCTCGTTGACGCTCTCGGCAGGCACACCGGCTTTGATGATTTTTTTGACGGCACGCACTATTTCATCCCGGCCGCCATAATCCAGGGCCAGATTTAAAATATACTTCTTATTATTTTTTGTTTCTTCTTCAGCTCTCTTAAGTAGGATTGCCAGATGCCTCGGGAGCCTTTCTTTACTACCAATATGTATAAAGCGCACTCCCTCTTTTTTAGAGTCTTTCAAATGCTTTTTTATCATCAACCCAACCAGATCCATTATTTTTGAGACCTCCTTTGGTGGGCGCTTCCAATTCTCTGTAGAAAAACCCCAAATGGTTAAGGTGTGCACGCCTGCCCGACGGCAATTTTCCAGCAAATGTTCAAGGGCTACAGCGCCTGCTTCGTGGCCTTTCGTGGTTGGAAGCCCGTGAGCGCGCGCCCAGCGGCCGTTGCCATCCAATATTACCGCTATGTGGTTTGGGACAATAGTACCTTTGGGGAGGGAAAGTTTGTCCATTTATGTGCGCGGTAGAAACAAGTATAGCATAACTAGTATAATACACTCTGCTCATGGTTAGAATCGAATCATGGTAAGAATAGAAAAAATAGTTCAGAATACCAAATCGCCAAAAGCTGCGCGTGCCAAAGAGACCCTGCAGAATTTTGTGGTTATTATAGAAAAAGAACTTAAAGCGTATTTCAAGAGTGAGCTTAAAAACCCGTTTGGGGTAAGCAGAAAAGAACGTGACTTGTCAAAGCTTATATGGGAGCACATCAAAGAGCATAATCTGCGCCCGGCAAAGCGCATCCGTGGTGCATTTATTTATTACGGCTATAAGCTTCTTGGCGGCAAAGACGAAAAGGCCGCGCTTGCGGCGGCCAAAAGCATCGAGTTAGTCCACACCGCTCTTCTTATGCATGACGACTTCATGGACCAGGACGACACCCGCCGTGGCAAGCCCACAACTCATGAACATTTTAAGGCTTTGCATAAAACCAAAGACTGGCGCTTTGACGACTTACATTATGGTGAAAGCATGGCTTTAAACGTCGGCGACATCGCTCTTTTGGCTGGCTATGAAATCCTTGCCAGAAGCAAATTTCCTCCTAATAAAAAACTGGAGACGCTAAACAGAATGCTAAGAGGAGTAATAAACACAGGTTCCGGCCAAGCATTTGATATTACACTCGAGGCAAAAGGTAAAGCCACCGAAAAAGATATTATTGATCTTCATTACGCAAAGACCGGAATTTATACATACGAAAACCCGCTCCACACTGGCGCAATATTGGCAGGCGCCAAACAAGCAGATTTGGATATTATTTCCAAATACGCCATCCCGGGAGGCATCGCTTTTCAGCTTCAAGATGACATCTTAGGGCTTTATGGCAACCCTGAAAAAACGGGAAAGCCCGCTCACTCTGATTTAAGACAGGGGAAAATGACGCTTTTAATTATCAAGGCATTAGAATCTGGCTCAAGCAAAGACGTAAAACGTCTCAGGCAAATTTGGGGCAAGAGAAATTTAACAGAGAGTGAAGCCGAGGAAGCAAGAAAAATAGTCATAGACACAGGCTCTTTGGATTATTCAAAGAAAATTTCAGTGGGCTATGCCAAAAAAGCGCAACAGGCCATTCATGAAATGACAATGAAACAATGGAACAATGAAGCAATTGATTACCTAGACGGCATTGCCCAATACATGGTTGAGAGGGATATATAAAATAGCCTATGCCTCGCCAAGAGCAAGAGCCAACTACAAACTCACAAGAAACTTGCCTGAACTTTATTGGCGCTGTTCCTGCAATTGCTTGGAACCACGGCGGGTTTGCCTTGGCACTTGAGGACAACAACTCCAAAGAAGTTTCGCAAATCGTTCTTGACAACAAGTTCGACGCAATTGTCATGGACAGCCTATACGCAACAAATCAGACTCGTCCAGTAACTCCTGAGTCACCTTTTTACGACCTTCTAGAACCACTGGCAGATGATACTCTAATTGTTGGTGGTGATTTTGCTACCACTAATACATATAGCTATGCTACTCAGACCACAGAGGATTATAGAAATGCTCTAGTACATTATGGTCTTCGCACAGCTGGTATTTCGGGAGCCGTAGGCTCTGGAGCGCTACTGCTACACAAAAAAATGAAAGGGCGCTCTCTGGAATCTCCTGCTACGGCGCATCAAACCAAAAGCAGACGGCAATTCCTCCAGATCATGGGAGGGGCACTTGTTGGAGGAGCTATTGCCGGCGGCTTCTCTGCTCTCTACCTTGAATCGGGAGTAATCACGAGCACAAATCAACTAGCCTCCCAAATAAACAACCAAAATTGTGCTAACCGCGGTTTTGTGAGCTCAGGTGAACCGCCGCTGGATCTGGAAGATAGAACATTGCGAAACGCAGTGCTGGCATATAAGGCAAAGCAACTTCGCAGATTACAGATGGTCCACCAGATGCCTGATCAGTCTAAAAAACCTGTGCTTGTTTTAGGAACAGCGCACCTTATGAATACCGAGCTTATTTCGGAGTCTAGTGCGCTTGCAGACGATATTTACAACCTCAATACCAGGCTTGAGCACTTAATTGCCACAGAGAAAAACCTTTCTGATGATGTGAGTCCGCTAGTTTACGCGATAAAAACTGCATCCGTAATGAAGGTTAACAAGAGAGGCAATACACTATCTTTAAAGGATGCCGTTGATAATACAGATGCAATTAGAATATACCAGGTTCCAAACTTGCTGCCGAGCTGGAGGTGGGTTGAAGATAGACATAGATATGAACGAGTAGCTCAAGCGGATTTAATGGACCAAATGCTACGTATCGACTAAATTTTAACCCCAGTTTTTGAGACCTAGATGAACCTTCACGGTCTCCGCACAAAATACGAATAAATTTTAGCCACCAATTTACAAATTGACTGATTAATTAATTAGTGGTATAAACTATGCATACTTAAATGGGCCACGAAAATCTTGAAAGTTTAATACGCCTGACCGCCGAGTACCACAGGGATGCCGCGGAACAAAGATTAGATGCTGTTCCCGGCCTTCTCTCAAATAGACAAAACAATCCCGACGCAATCTCAGAAGCTATACAAATATTAGAGGGGGTAGAACTTGCCCAAGGCAATGCCGAGGTACTAATCGCTATACTGCCCAACTTTATCGAGTTATTTGAACAAGCAAGAGTTGAAGATATCCCCATCGAAGTTATTCGCCAAATGGCCGATGAGATTAGGGTAGACCAGCGCATTACAACACAAACTGACACTGAAGAAAACAATGGTTTAGTATCCAAACTGATCAAAGAATACCCTGACATCTTGGCAGCTTTTGAAGATGATGACAACTGGGTTGAAAAAAAGGAAGGTCTTCTTATCAAAAGAAGCGCCATTAATCCATTCGTTGTACGCACAGATGGGCGCGAAATAGCTGGCGAGATTGACCGCAACAATCGCACTATGGCAATCGGAAATTTTTATAAAGTATGGCTAGGGAGCATTCCCGAAGAGGAAAGACCAACACAAAAATACAGTAGAATTCCATTACTTACAAAAGAACAAATGGCTGACTTTACTTTATTTATTGCTAAACCACCGGAAATGCCGGGAGTACCCAAGTCATACACGATTCAAAAAAAAACGGTCTCATAGCACCCAACCAAGTCTGTGATAATAGTGAACTCATCGCCTGGGTACTTGAAGCAATTAAGCAGATAAGCTTAGAAAGCCCTGAGCTTTTTTCAACTCACTAATGTTTTTTGCTCCCACTCCAAACATGGCCACTTTGAGCTCCATGGCAAGTCTCTCGATTAACTTTTCCACCGCTTCTTGAGAAACCAGGGCGGCCTTGGCAAAGGGCATGGCAATACCAACCAAGTCTGCCCCCAAAGCCAAAGCTTTAGCAATTTCAATACCGTCTCTTACGCCACCGCTACCTAGAACAGTCAAGTCCCTTTTTTGCTTTGCCAATTTGCTTACTTGTGTTATTGATTCAGCAGAGGGAATCCCCCAAGTACCGAACAAATCTCCCAGTTCTTTGTAACCATCTCGGCGATTGCCTTCCACGACTGCCCAGCTGGTGCCGCCCCAACCTGCGGTATCAATAATTCTTATCCCAGCTCTATAAAGTCTTCTGGCAACATCATAACTTACGCCAAAGCCCACTTCTTTGGCAATAATGGGAACCAAGACTTTATCGATAAGTTTTGTAAGTTTGGGCAGTAAGCCTTTAAAATTTCTATCGCCCTCCGGCTGAATAACTTCCTGAATGGGGTTGATGTGCACGGCCAGTGCATCCGCTTCTATCATATCCACACACTTTTGGAATTCTTTGTAAGTAAAGCCATAATTGAGCTGGACCAAGCCTACATTTGCAATGAGAGGAATGTCCGGCGCCACTTCGCGGGCCATAAAAAGCTTGGCAAGTTCAGGGTGCTCAACTGCCGCGCGCTGACTGCCCACACCCATGGCAATGCCGTATTTTTGAGCCGCTCCGGCCAAATTGCGGTTTATTTTTAATCCTTCGGCTACTCCCCCGGTCATACAAGATATAAAGAACGGGTAGTTGACTTTTTTGTTTAAGAAAGTGGTTGAGAGGTCTATTTCGTCAAAATTAATCTCCGGAAGGGCATTGTGAACAAAGCGATACTTGGAAAAACCATTGTCCCCGGTTTGAGAAACCTCCGATGTGGCAATTCTCAAGTGGTCAATCTTGCGCTGAGATATCTTATTTCTTGCCATTTTTTACACTAAAGAATAGAATACTCACAATTATGCCAGAAATACCATTTATAAGAAAGCTAGCTGAACAGCGGCAACTAAGGTATGAGTCGGAGACAGAAGAAAGAATTATCCTAAAATCCGCCCCGCTCTGGGTACTGATAGAAGACCAAGCTAGAAACCTCACACGGGATGAAAAAGCTCACATTGATAAGTTAGACCCCGAAGCCCAAAGAGTAGAAACTTTACGAGTTGTTATCGACAAACTCTTACCTGAAGTTGATGAGTCCAAAGAGATTTACAGTAGGAGTTTCAGACGTGACGTACTCGCTTTTGGAATAATTTGTTTATCCGAAAAAAGACCTTTACGCGAGGTGGCTAAAACTGTCGAAATAAGCTGGCAGGAATATGTGAGAGTATTTCGCCAAACTGAATTAGATATTGCCTATGGACTGGTAAACTCGCTCACCGGTAAACCAAATAGAACTTGAGAGCTTTTGGTTAAGAAGGTATACTATAATATGAACGAAATATTACCCGGAGGGCCGGACAGAAGCCAATACGATGAGTTTTTGACTGAAGGTATCTGGTATGAACTTTACGGAGATAAGCCTCCTGTATTTATCTCCAATCTTAGAGATGCATTGCTACAAAGAGCTGAATTAGGAGAAGAACTTAATAAACTCGAAGTAACTTGGTTAAACGTAATCGCACTGGGCCCAGATTTATTCTAATTAGTGATTCTGGTTGCCTTAACTTTCATGCCCCTCAACAAACCAGACAAAACTCCTTTTTTGGCCCCATTGGCAATATAAGTGTCAATCTTATATTTTCGCGCTATTTCCAAACTTTGTTCCACTTTGTGAAGCATCCCGCCTGTAACGTCTGCGGTACTTCCGCCGATAGCTTTTTGTAAGCGCTTAAAATTCCTTGCATCAATCTTTTTTATCACTTGGCCGCCAGTATCCAACACACCATCCTCGCGACTTAACTGAATTATTCTCTTAACCTCAATTTTCTTTTTTCGAAATTCTTTGACTAAATCAGCAATTACCATCTCACCGGAATGAACTTGTGCATCTTCGTTTATGACCAAATCGCCATGCAAAAGTGGTATTTGATCTTTTTTTAGCGCCGCTATCACAGGTTGAATATCCCCCAGCTCATGTGGAGAGAAGACGCTCACAGCGACTTTTTTACTTATTAAAATCCTGGCAACAATATATGCAATCTGGGCAGCAGCAAATTGAATCAGCGAGGCACCCAAAGGAGTATCTTGATTATATTTCCTGACCGCGTGATGGCCAAAATTGCCACTCCCAGCCACTATTACTATGGCTGTGGCTGTGCTATTAGTTTTTGCAAATTTGTAAATTTCCTCCGCCAGCCTTCGGATAACTTTTATGTTAGCGGTGTTTGACTTCCAATCTTTAGGAGCAATTAATCCTCCACCCAGTTTAATAATTATCAGTTCTTTCATTTACTTACCAATTTGCTTTGAAGACATTAAGTATTATACATCGAAACCTGAGAGCTTTTGAAAGGAATTATTCTATATTCTCGTTACATGGGTCCAAAAGTAAAAAGATATGTAGCCACAGCCGAAGAAGTGATACGAATTGCATTAGAACGGCCCGACTCGAATATAACATACGACGCCTGGGGAACACTGGCAATAGACGCCGAAAGTGGAATCTTTATCACAGATAGAAATCCACTTGATGACGGCAACGGGCCTTTTATTTTAACCGAAGTGGTACAAGACACAGCAAGATGAGTAAGGGTTCTCCAAGTTGAAACGTCAAATCAATTTAAGTATAATTGCACCCAATGGTAGATGCATTAGACAAGAATGAGGAAGAACTTTTCCAGCGCGAACAAATGATATTGGAAGATGCTCTTCTGACTACCGAAGTTTTCTTTATTGGCCAAAGAGCTAGATTTACCAACGAAGAAAGAGGCTGGCTTCCAGAAGATGAAACTGAAGCAAAAAGGGTTGCTTATTACATCGCTACCAACAAGCTTCTCCCTCAAGAATTAGAAAACCACCCTAATGATAGAGATTTCGTAAGAGATATATTTTGCTGAAGGAACTTTCAGACTGTCTCAGGGTCAAACAAGCTTTAAAGATATGGCTTTAGAAGCCGGCATTTCGTGGAGAGAGTGCTTAGACATTTATGAGGAAGCACAAGAGTTGGTATACAACTCTGTCTTAAGGAACGCGTGTTCAAATTTTGGAATAAACTATGACGAACTCCCCGGAGACGATCTGGAAAAAAGTGCGCGAGCACTAATAATAGCCGCTCAAGTACTTAGACCTGATCTTAAACCTGACAACAAGTAGTGGAAACACAACCACTGCATTGAAAATTCTTTTAATTCTTTGGGGTTCCAGAATGGCCCGCCAGAGCCATTCTAAACCCGCTCTCGAAACCCAATCAGGTGGAAGCATCGCTTTCTCTGCAAAATAATCCAAAGCACCCCCCACCACCATCGCCCCACCCACATTTAATTCTTCCAAATTATGGTAAACCCACTTTTCCTGCTTCGGCGCACCCAGTGCAACAAACAGCAAATCCGGTCTAAAATCATCAATATGCCTAATTATATCTATGTGTATTTCTTTATCTCGAATAGACTCAGAGTATCCTTCATTATTAATTAATATATCTCCACTTCCGTCAACTTTCGCATTCGGGTAAAGTCTCTTAACTTTAGCGATGGCAAATTTATTAACCTCGGGGGTTGAACCCAGTAAGAAGACCTTTAATCGTTGGTTGTTAGCCATTAGCAGTAAACTTTCAAACATCTGTCTGCCTGTTATTATTGCTTTTATTCCCGCCAGTTTTAAACCTGCTCCATCCGGCAGTGCAACATCTGCCGAGTTCAAGGCAGCAAGAAGCTCGCGGTCTTTCTGAGCCATGACTATAATTTCTGGGTTTGGGGTCGAAATAAAAAACTTGGACTTTTTTTGGAGGCTATTTGCCACGAAACTTAGCACTTCTTCATGTGATATGCCAGACACTTTAACTCCTAAAATTTTGAGCTCTTTAGGGGATTTTTGCATAAATTTAGCCTCAAAGACCGCACTTCATTTCGCATTCGAAGTGACGGGCACAGGCGACTGGCTGCCCCGCAGGGGCCCACGAAGGAGCCGAGCACGTCACAAGAACTTTAGCGAATTGATTTAAAGTAACAAGATATTCACTTTTTGTGTACAAATTTGTTTCAAAAAATAGCCTCATTTATCAACACTTACCCTCAAACTATCAACAAAATCTTTATCATAGATTTTAAAGTGATGAGCACAGAAATTCTGGGCGACTCCGGAGCCTCTAGGAATTTCGAGCACATCACAAAAAATCAAATTCACCGTTTTGTTGTCAAACTTCTTTTCCAAAGATCAATGTTCTCCAGCACCTTCCCGGTTCCCTTAACCACACAATACAAAGCCTCTTCAGCCACATGCGCTGGCACGCCTGTTTCCTCGGTCACTAGCCTATCAAAGTTTCTAAGCATCGACGTTCCCCCGCTCATGACAATGCCTTTATCTATGATATCACTTGCGAGCTCGGGCGGGGTTTCCTCAAGCACCGCCTTAACCGCGCCAATTATTTGCAAAAGCGGAGGTCTAATCGCCTCAGTTACATCGGAAGCGGATATAGTCAAGGTCCTCGGTAAACCAAATACAACATCCCGGCCGGATACTTCCAGTTTCTCTTCCTTTGGAAGCATTGTCGCCGAACCTATCTTTATTTTAACATCTTCAGCGGTTTGGTCCCCAATAATAAGGTTGTGCTTCTTTTTGATGTAGGCTTGAATCGCCTCATCAATCTTGTTTCCTGCCACTCGAACACTGTTGTGAACCACGACCCCGCCCAATGAAATTACTGCCGCCTCGGCTGCGCCACCTCCCATGTCAACAATCATATGCCCCGCAGGTGCTGAAACCGGAATACCCGCTCCAATAGCCGCCGAGAGCGGCTCATCTATCAAATAGGCGTGGGCTGCCCCTGCCTCAAGAGTTGCGTCCAGCGCCGCACGACGCTCAACTTGAGTACAACCCGCTGGTACGCAAACCATTACCTCGGGCTTGAATATCTGAACCCGCCCGGTGACTTTACCGATAAAGTACTTAAGCATCGCGCGGGTTACCTGGTAATCGGCAATAACGCCTTCCCTCATTGGTCTCAAGGCCGCCAGTGTCTCGGGAGTCCGCCCAAGCATTCGCTTTGCGTCCTCGCCGACGGCAACAACGCGGTTGTCGTCAACTGAAACAGCAACGACAGTGGGCTCATTTGCGACAATCCCCTCACCCGCCAACCAAACCAAAGTGTTGGCAGTGCCGAGATCAATGGCTAAACGTTTTCTCATAATTTATTTCTCCTCAATACACTCTCCTGTTTCCCCATCTAATTTAGAGGGGGATTATGGGGGCGTAATTGTGTCTGTAGTATAATACAAATTATCATGGCTCGCTTAAGAGTCTTAGTGCTTTTATCCACTTTTATCATCGTTGGTATATTTGGTGTGGTGGCGATTTTGTATGCCAGAGGCTTTAGACTCCAGAACAATAAAGACACCATCGCGCTTGGGCCAACCGGCTTATTGGTCGCGAATTCTGACCCAACAGGAGCCCAAGTATTTGTAGAGGGTGAACTCAAAACCGCGACCGATAATTCAATTTCACTCCCGCCGGGAACATACAATGTCACAATCAAAAAAGAAGGCTTTTTGGGTTGGGAAAAGGACATAACCATTGAGAAAGAAGCCGTGACTCAGGTAGATGCCTTTTTAGTGTCTGCCGCTCCCTCGCTCACGGCCCTTACTTTTTCAGGAGCCATAAACCCCACTGCGAGTGAAGATTTCAGTAAAATCGCCTATGTGGTGCCAACGGCGGCGGATAACATTGAGCGCGCGGGACTCTGGATTATGGAGACTGTGAACCTGCCGCTGGGCTTTAACCGAGACCCAAGGAGAATTACCGACGGCGACTTGACAGGAGCTACTTACGAATTTTCGCCTGATGCCCGCGAAATACTTCTTACCACATCGAGCGGTACTTATTTACTTAATGTTTCCGAGTTCACACCGCAAACCGCAAGAATAAATATTCTAGCTCAGGTTCAAACTATCAAAGCGGAATGGCAGGAAATAAGAACCACTAGACTTGCTGCTAAGATTGCTCCACTTCCAGATGAAATAGAGTCTGTTTTTGCCAAAAGCACGTCCGGCATCCTTTTCTCACCAGACGAAAACAGGATACTCTTTACTGCAACAGCTCAAGCTCAGATCCCAGAGGACAAGGTCCCCAAGCTACCGGGAAGCTCAACTCAGCCACAGGAAAGACAATTAACCCAAGGTAAAAAATATGTTTATGACATCAGAGAAGACAGAAACTTCGCAGTTGGGAATTCAGAGGAAATAGTATATTGGGTATCAAACTCACTCAATTTGATTATTCCGGAGGAGAATAAAATCACCATTACCGACTACGACGGAACTAATAAAAAGACGGTTTATAGCGGTAGCTACGTCTTCCCAGTTTCCTATCCCTCAACCAATGTAAACAGGTTACTACTTTTAACCAACTACGGCGCAAGTGACTCTTTGACTAACTTATATTGGCTTAGCCTGAAGTAAATCTGTTAAAATACCGTGAGTCCCTGTAGTTCAACGGATAGAACGGAGGTTTCCTAAACCTTAAATCCAGGTTCGATTC
>MGHM01000012.1 GCA_001793235.1 Candidatus Woesebacteria bacterium RIFCSPLOWO2_01_FULL_44_24b
TAAGCTGTACAAGCTGTTGTGTCTGTAGACGTCCAGGAAACATCAAATGGAACACCGGGAACATATACTCCCGGCCCATCCGTGCCGTCAACTTTTACATCCACAGTTGGGAAACCCGGGGGCAGAGGATCATTGGTGACAGTTACAGTAGCATCGCGTGAGCAGTAATCGGGGTCATCCCCTCCACCCTGTGCAATAATACGCATCCAGATTGTACCGGGAGATACTCCGGTGATCAGCTGGTTGAAGTTTTGTGTGCTTTGTTTAAAATTACAGCAGGTATTTTGACCTATGTTATAGCCGAATCTACGGAAGCCCAGTAACGGGAATCGAGCTATACTCAGTGACTGATCTAAAAGAGTCCAACCTACAGATCTAACCTCCAAAAACACCGCTCTAACAGTTGTCACGAAACTGATAGTTTCCCCCACCCGAACTGTTACTGAAGTAGGAGCTTGCACCTGGCACAGTATAACCGGTCCCCCCCCACCTCCTCCGCCTGCACACCTTCCCGGATCCCAGACACAGTTACCATCGGGGTCCGTTTCACATTCCCCCGGATGCCCGCATTCACAAGACCCGCACGCTCCATAACTTCCCCCGCCCGAAGGCGGCCCACCTGTGGGTGGAGGGGGAGGAGGTGGGGGTGAAGACCACGAACAAGAGCCATAGAGATAGTCACAGCCACCAGGAAAGTTGGTTGTACAGCTTGCGCCAGAGCATGCCTGGGTAACATCTCCACCCACACAGTCTTCAACACAACTACATCCTGGTTGTCCACGGGTACACCCCGGAGGTCCACTGCATACATCTTTAAGTGCCCCCGCAGGGCAGCAAGTCTGTGAGCCTAAACATACTTGGGCCGAGACGTTATTGTTGAAAAGCGCAGGGAGTACCAGAAAAAATAATACAACCGAAAATATAGCAGTTATTAATTTCATAATTTATTTTGTTACCAGCTTAAAAGCGAGTTCATTTAATTCTTTATCAAGAACAAACCTCTTTACATAGTCATCACTCATGGACTGCATGCTGGAGTAAGGCTGTTGTTGGTTTGGCAATGATTTTAAGCTCATAACCAGAGTCCTCAATACCTGAGCGTTAATAGCGTCGTTGACTCGGTTAATTACCTCGGGTGAGGTATTACTTAGTAGTTCCGGGTTCACATAAATATAGACTGTTAGTTCTCCATTATTGATGGAATAATCAGTAGAATAAGAAAGCGTCAACTCCTGTGGCTCAAATCCGGCATCGTAGTAAACCGGATACAGGGGCACTTTTTTATCAGTTAATGTAACAGTAATTTTGTTTACATATGAAGAGTTTTGCCGCGCCTTATCAAGGTGTTCGACATTGTAGAAGTCAATCTCGTTTAAAAAGTCATTAAGAGTGCTATCTTTCACCCATTCAATTTGGTAGCCCGGCACTTCTGAGGCGAAGGTTGTATTAATTGCGCCCTCTTTGTTTTTGAGGAGTACCAGATAAGCCGAAATCAAGAAAACAACCAACAATACAATTATTACAACAAGAAGTTTCCAATACTTTCCCATAAAGACAGTATACATAAATACTACTCATGGTTGCAAAGCATTTGCAAGGGTTAACTGGGGTTGTGTATTGTGACAGCAGGAGTGAGATTATCTAGCCCGTTTACGCCCAGTTCTATGATTTTTTGATTTATATTGTAGCTTTCGTTGGTGTAAGGGTTTCCCCTCCAGGGATGTATTTTAGATTCAATGAATACTATTGAGTTTGCAATGGTAGATGACGTAAGGTACTGCATCTCGCGATCATTTACAGGTAGGGTGCGGGCACCGAAAGCATTAAAGTAAATTTTGTTTTCTTGAGCTGGTTCACCTCCAAAGGCGAGAGTTGGAGTATAGTTATCACTTCCTACTGCAAAACGCAAGAATGTTTCGTTGTCCAAAGAAGTTGTCCTTAGGTATGACCGGGTTGCTTCATCCTCGTCGTCGACCAAACGTATGGTAATATCATAGCCAGCAAATTCTTGCATGTAATTATTGGCGAAACTGGCAACTAACCCCTCAAATTCAGGGGTAAACTCATAGCGAGCAAGTGTGTTGTGTGGGTCCTCTGGGTCAGCACTCATTACGGTAGCTAGTCTTAAAGTCAGTCCTAAATTGTCGACGGTAATAACATCATTTTCTAATACATACCCTGGAGCAGGTTCTTTTCCAATATCGTCATCTTCGGCTAGAGACATTTCTACCAATCGAACGTTGTCTTGAATACTATAGTTTCTGCGCCATTCAACAGTATTTTGTCCGTTTTCATTCACGCTTGGCACACCATCAGCTATTGCACCTAATCTTGGGAATTGCAAATCTACCAATTCCAGATTGCCTGTTGAATTGTTTGGAACCACATACCAATTCGATACAATTCCTAAAAACTCTTCCGAGGGGCTTTCAAGCAAATCATGATATGCTGGCTCGACCACTGATGCTACCATGCCATAATTGTCGTAACCTCTAATCGCCCAAGGATTTTCGGTGTTTTGAGGGTCAAATTGTGCTTCTACTCCCCCATTTAAGTGTGAATATAGAAAAGTAACCCTTTGATTGTTGTCTGGCCCGGGAGTCTGTGTGGGCACAATTGAGTTGCCATTTTCAGTTGATGGCACGACAACGTTAAAAGATGGCACATCAAGGCCTGGAAAGTGAGAGTTCATATACTCCCTAACTTGAGGGGTTCCCTCGTTAATTAAGTTGGCCCAACCAGGATATTGCTGAGAAAATTCCTGGTAAAACATCAACTCTGGTCTTGGCCTATTAGAAGCTATAAGCTCCACAGTTTGGGGTGTTTCAGTGGGAATTGCGTCTTGTTCCTGGGCATCTGCACTCAAATCCTTTAAAGAAGCGGCATTGACACTGGAAGTATTAACAGCCGAATCTGCGGCAAAAAGTAAGCTGACCGTTATACCAAGTTTTATAATATTGTTCTCGGCAGACATAGTAAATAATTATGGTAGTATATGATTGGGCCTATAGTTTGTCAAATTATTGGGCATAGCCCAAAAAAATACCGCCTCATCGGCGGGTAAACATCTCTCCTCGATTCTGTCGAGGATTTAAAAACATCCTCTTTCTGTTTAATTAACATCTTTAGGCGAAGCCGCAAGCTCTGCTTATGCATTCACATGTTTATCTTTAAGCTTTTCGGATAACCAAGTTGTAATTAGCGCAACCGTACTCATCCCCTTTTTTCCAGCCTCGGTTTCCAAGCTGTTTATCAGTGATTTACCAAGTGGTAGTTCGAATGTATGCTTGAGAGGTTTGGCGAACTTGACTTTTACAGGTCTGAAACTCTCAGTGTAATCCGTAAAGTCATGTGTATCCCAAAAGTCCGCCTCCTCAGCAATTGACTTAAATTTTGGTATTTTTTTGTTCATATGCTTTTCTCTCCTTCCTGCTGGCCGGCCTTGCCGTCACCACATAATATATTTTATCACTTTTCGGCGCTAGTACGATTCCAAGCATCCTCCCCGAATTCGTCGGCCCGATAAGGCGAATTCTCCCGCCATAACCTTTTTCCACAATCGGTTGATAAGTGCATAGTTCTTCGACCTCGTCTTTAGTAACGTTATGCCTGGCAATGTGCTCAATATTCCACCCGTCCCAAATAAGTTTTTTGACAGTCATCTGGCAAAAATAACCCGCCTCGTCGGCGGGTAAACATCTCTCCTCGATTGGTCATCGAGGACTCAGGCAACATCACTTTCTTCCTGATCCTCACTTTTGTTATTGTATCACATAAAATCAAGGCTCATCCATTTTGCCTTACTGCTTAGTCCCAAAAAAACACCTGCACAAAATAGCCTTGTACTAAATTCTAACATATGTTATAATCAATCATGTACAAAACTGTAAACATCTCCGCGGATTACTATCGACAGTTAGATACTATTGCAGTGAGTGTAAAAAAGCCCAAAAAAAGGATAGTAGAGGCTTTAATTGCTAGCTATGCTAATAAAATGAAGGTAGGCCATGACAAAAGCTTGGAGGAATTCAACAGAAAAATGCAAAAACAAATAGACTCTTTACGATTATCTAGAGAAATCAAAATAAACACCGAGGAGTTGGACAAAATGTTTTCGAGCCTAAAACCAACTGACTTTTAAGATGTATTTAGATGTATTTAATAGACACAAACATCCATGCCGCGTTCCTTCTGCAGAAGCATGAAACAGATGTTGAAAGCAAGAAATATGTTGAGTTCTTCAAACAAATCCCCCTTTCTCAAAGGCTCATACCAGACTTCGTTCTAAATGAGTTTGAGATACTGATGGTTCAAGTTGTTCCTTCGAGATATAGATTGAACACCAGAGACAAAAACGCTGTTAGAAATCTGACATTTGAATATATCAAAGAAGTCGTGAATCAATGCAAGGTGGTCACGCCTACGGTTGCTTCAGTACAAGCTGCCGCAAAAATATATTTAAAGAATACCAATAAACACTATATAAGCTTCACCGATAGTTTAATTATCTCAACCGCAAAACAACTCGGGGCGTCTGTATTCACAAAAGACGAAAGACTTAAGGGTAGAGCTCACGAAGAGAAGGTTTCTACTGCTTAATCCCCAGAAACACTTGAACCAACTCGTTTTTGACACGCATGACAGCGTTATCAACCGGGATTTCCTGAATTTTATTATCAAGCTTTCTTATGGTGAGTTTATTCTTAATAATTGAAATAAACTGAGTGTGGCGCCTGAGGACATCAAATGGACCTTCTTTGTTTATAGACGAAACAGAACTTACTTCCCCGTCAAAAAGCACGCCCTGGCGCGTGATTACTTTAAGAAATAATTTAGGTTCCACCTTTTAGCTCCTTTACGCTTCCGATATAAAGAAAATTCTCCTCAGGAATGTGATCAAACCTGCCCTCAATAATACCTTTTGCATCATCAATTGTGACCGGCATCGGCATAAATACTCCCTGCTCAATGCGCTGGCCTTCTGCCACAAAGAAGCGTTGAGTCATGAAGTTTCGAAGTTTCCTGCCCCGCCGAAACGTTGTCTGGTCCTCGGGTGAGAGCTCGCTTTCGCCCACCAAAGAAACAATGCGCTGAAGGTTCATGCTGTCTTTTAAAAGCTGCTTGCCCCGGAGAGCCACATCATAGTGGGCCTCCCCAACAACCGACGGAATAAGAACCGATGATGTAGAGGCTAAAATATCAACGGCAGGCAAGAGCCCCTCTTGGTAAATATTCCGGGACATCACAACTTGCGAGTCAAGATAGGGAAAAATTGACTGAACGCCATGGTCAAGTAAATCATCGGCTGGAACATATATAGCTTCGACACTGGTGATTACCCCCGAGTCCGACGACACAAGCCGCTCATGGAAGCTGGCCATCTGAGACTCAAGAGTAGCCTGATAGCCATCTTCCGAAGGTATGCTGTCCGTCAAAACCGAAAGTTCATTACCGGCCTGCGCAAATCGAAATACATTATCTATAAAAAACAGAACTTCCTTTTGGCTGACGTCCCGGAAATACTCCGCCAAGGTCACCGCTGCATAGCAGGACAGAAAACGCACTGCCGGGTTTGCTCCCATCGGGCCAAAAACCAAAGAAGTCATATCAAGGACCCCGCTTTGACCCAAGGCCTGGTAAAGGTCAAGGCCTTCACGAGCACGCTCGCCGACCCCGGCAAAAACAGAGACGGCTTCCTTCCTCCTCCTGCCAACAACGTTATGGAGGATCTCGGAAAGAAGCATCGTTTTGCCCACCCCAGCCCCACCAAAAAGACCCATCTTCCCACCTGAGAGCATCGGGGCAAATAGGTCAACCACTTTGATGCCGGTTTCTATCATCTTACCTTGCCGCTCCGAACGCGCACTAAAGCCAACTTCCTTGTGGATTGGCATTTTGTCGCGAGTCTTAATCTCCCCTTTTGAGTCATGAGGCAGACCAAAAATATCAACCACGCGCCCCAGGAGGGCCGAGCCCACAGGAAACATGATTGGCGATCCGGTGTTGACCACCACATCTCCTCTGATGATTTCATGCGTGGGACTCAAAGCAAGGCAAAAGAACGTATTGTTTTTTGATGACGAATAAACCTCCATCCGGAGAGTCGGGTCCCGCTTCAGCGTCAACAAATCGCGTGTAACAGGCATCACCCCCCCGAACTCAACTTCAATTATCTGGCCGCGTACCGAGACTACTGTTCCTGTATTTTTTGCCATTACCAAAGGTTAACGCTACTAATGCTTTCCAAAAGCTTTTTGTTTTTTAATCTGTGTGTCACCCTGAGCTTATCCAAATTAAGCTCCTTCAAGCTAGTCTTAATATTTTCGCCTGAGCGGTCCAAAGTCATAATGCGGGCGGCATACTTTGCCAACTGCGCCTCACGCACTGTTTGATCCATTAGAGAGGCAAAAATCTCCCTTTCAAAAAATGCCAGAATGTCCTTTAAACCCGGCTCAAATAAATATTTAGTTTTCCTGCCGCCCTTTTCCTGAAGTTCAGAAAGCGGGGTCTCGGCAGAGATAGTATATTTGGAGGGCAACTGTTTTATTGCCGACTGGAACGTCGGGTAATATACCCTTATCTCTTCATACTGAACGATATGCCCGATAAGTTGCCCCAAATTAGTGGGAGTAATATTTGTATCCGGGACCTCAAAAAAGGTATAAGGGTGCCCGGGCATGGCTGACTGAAACAAGGCCAATCCAAGCCTGCCAACAAGCGCCACTTCAATGCCTTCCGGATTTGCCCGAACCTCCTTTAAAAACATGCGGAAGGTCTTCTCGATTATGTCGCCGTAGAGACCGGTGTTAGCAGAAAGGAGTACCGCGACTGTCTTGCCATTGTGGGCCAAAAAGGTTATTCCGCCCTCACCTCGGCGCTTCAAGGCAAGTTTTATAACCTCCTGGGCATAGCTTGCCCGCACATCGGCAAACACATCGTCCAATGCCATAACAAACTCGCGGTTAAGAAGAACCGAGTTTCTGGTCTTTCGCATCCTGACTGCCGCAATTTCAGTATAAGCACGGGCCACCGTTTGAAGGGTCCTAAGCTCATTTATATTTCTTTCTATCGAGCGGATATCGTTCATGCTAATAATCCTTGAGTCTTGGTCACTTTCGCCACAAGTTCGGCAAAGCTCGGCGTCCCCAGAATAAGACTATCTACGGTCTGCTTGAATTGGGCAACTTCTGTATACCTTTGAAATATTTTGTTATATTCTTCCTGTAATTTTTCTTTTGCGATTTCTTTTGCAAAACCTCCCCAAATTGCGGCAAGCAAAAAGATTGAAATATTTACAGGAACTACTGACAAATGAGGCTGAAGCAAAAACTCGTCTAGTCTTATACCTAAATTTAGAGTCCGCTTCAAAGACTCGCTAACCTCAGCTCCGAAATGCATAAAGTCACGAATCTCCTCCATATGCACCAGAAAACTCCCAAGCTGACGGTTTAAATCCCGCACCAAAGGTGACTGAGCTTGCATTCCCACACGAGTAACCGAAAGAAATGGATTTATTGCCGGCCTTATCCCCCGATTATATCTATCTATATCAAAGAATATATGACCGTCAGTCATAGCCATTAAGTTGGTCTGTATATAGCCGGATAGGTCGCCCATTGCGCTTTCTGCAACAGGAAGAGCGGTAATGGACGCTTTTTCAAAACTTCCGGCTCGCTCCATTAGCTTGGCATGAATATAAAAAATATCACCGGGATAGCTGCTCCTGCCCGGGAACCGCCTGGCAAGAAGAGTAATTTGCCGGTAGTAACTGGCGTGTGCCGTCATATCATCCATAATAATCAGCGTGTCCTTGCCTTTGTCCCGAAAGTACTCGGCTATGGTCATCGCTGAATATGGAGTCAGGTAAATTAAACCAGCCGGGTCGGCGGAGCCTGTGGCGACTACTACGGAATTGCCTAAAATCTTATTCTTCTCCATGAAGCTTATCACGCCCTCCAGCTCCTCCCGCCTTTTCCCGATGGCAGCATAAATACATATTGTCCCTTGCATGGCTTGTGCGAGCATGGCCTGCATCAGAAAAAGCGTTTTG
>MGHM01000013.1 GCA_001793235.1 Candidatus Woesebacteria bacterium RIFCSPLOWO2_01_FULL_44_24b
TTGATCAGTCGATTAAGATAGAAAACACAAATAAGACAACTTACGTTGCCATTTCGAATGGTTCAAGCCTGGTTGTCTCAATAAGCTCAAAAGACAAAAAACTCCTCAAGTTGTTCTTTAGAAAGCTGAATAGACCACTTATATTTAGACTTTTTACTTTCTCGGTCTTGTGTGCAAAAGTCATTCTCGAGGCGCAAGCTACAAAAGTAATTATAGACAGGGAATATATAGGCCATGAAATAGATATCAAGTCTTTCATGGTGCAAATCACTTCTATTTGGAATTATAATGGCGTATCAATTTCTTTTAAAAATATTGGAAAGAGTTCTTCTGCTCACGAGAAGGTCTACAAAGCTTACAAAACCAAAAAAAGTGATACAAAAGTGAAAGCAAATGAAGTTCTGATTCTATATAACTTAATTAACAAGGCATGAAAAAAACCGGATGTTTTGCGAGTAGTTTAGAGCCGACTGATTACGGCTGGCCACTACCCCATCCGATTTCTTTCGTAAGTGTATTGTATCATGAATGGAAAGAAAGTCAAGGAAAAATATGATAAATGAAGGCAGTGGAGCTAGGTTTGGACCGGCGACTGGTTCACCCTAATATAACTATAATGATTATAAAAATTATATTAAAAAAACTGAAACTAAGAACTTGGGTCGGAATCGGTATAATCCTGGTGATACTCCCTATTGTTGTATTCGGGCTATATCGCCCGTCCGCCTCATCGGCCGAGTGGTTCAATGACGCCTGGGGCTATCGTCAAAGAATCCCTATTGATACCCACACAGCGCAGGAAACTAATGTCTACAATGAAATGACAGTTGATACTGCGACCTTAACCACTGACAAATTGCAGGCAGATTGTGATGATTTAAGGTTTACAGATTCTGGTGGAAGACTGCTCCCCTTTCAAGTTGTTTCAGGGTGTGATTCTGCTTCAACAACAATCAGGGTTGGTTTTGATGTAATGCCCGTAGCACCTTTTGATACCTACATGTATTTTGGAAATCCTTCAGCAAGCTCTGGGGCATCATCACTGACCGGATTTTCTGCTTGTGGAAACGGATGTGCAGAAGGAACATTTGGGAGTGAAGAAAAAACACAAGGACCAGCGGGGTACTGGGCTTTTGATGAAGGATATGGGAGCACAACCAGTGATGCAACTTCAAATAATAATACCGGCACAATAACCGGTACAACCTGGCAAACTGAAGATAAGTGTATTTCTGGAAAATGTTTATGGTTTGACGAGACTGGTGATTATTTGACAGCCGGAACTTCACCAACTCTTTCCGCAACTGTCTTTACTATTTCTGCATGGGTCAAATGGAGTATTTTACCTACAGGCACTGATCAAGACTACATTATCGAGCGCGGTGAAAACGCAACATCTAACGTTAACTACTATCTTTGGTTAGACGCAGATGGTTCAACTTGCTCAACCGGTACAACCACTTTTGTTTATGGATTCCGAAATAGCGGTGATACTTTATTTAAAGATCACTGTTATACCAATACGCCCACATCCAGTGTCTGGAACCACTATACAGTCTCTTATGACGGGTCTAATATCAAGCTCTACATAAACGGCAAACAAGTAGACTCGGAAAGCGAAACAGATACTCCTCGAACAGCAGGCACTCAAACGGTCTACATCGGAGCAGATCGTAGTACTGGGTCGCTAATTAACGGCTTTATTGACGAATTCAAAATCTATCAATATGCAAAAACTGCCGACCAAATCAAGGCTGAATTTGCATCTGAAGGATCTAGACGTGGCGTCTCCGCCCGCTTTGGTCAAACAGACACTGCATTTTTAAATGATGGCTTGGTGGGCTACTGGCCGATGGATGAAACAGCTCTAAACACATGTGGCTCAAATGATGCTTGTGACAGCTCTGGCAATAGTAATAATGGAGCCTATCAGGCATCAATGACGACTGCAAACCAGGTAGGGGGCAAATTTGGTAATTCAGTAGATTTCAATGGAACGAGCCACTATATCGGTGCTGGCAATGGCGCGAGTCTGCAAATCACCGGAGCGATTACGCTTTCAGCATGGGTAAATCTTGACGTTAACAATGCAACTCAAATTGTAATCACCAAGTATACCACTAATGAATTTGCATATTTCTGTTATATCAACTCAAGCGGTCAAATAGAGATGCAAATTTCTTCAAATGGTACCACTGCAACAACAGCCACCGGCAGCACAACTTTATCCACCACAATTTGGCATCATGTCGCTTGTACTTATATACCCGGCACATCAATGACGGTTTACCTAAATGGAGTCCAAAATGGACAGAATACCACTTCGATCCCCAGCTCTATCTTTAACTCCTCTGGAAACCTAGAGATTGCGTCAGGAAATGTTGGAAGCGCTGACTGGCTAAACGGAAGAATAGATGAAGCACGCGTATACAACCGTACTCTCTCCCCTGCTGAAATCAGAGCTTTATATAACTGGGCTCCAGGACCAGTTGGGTATTGGAAGATGGATGAAGGCAGCTGGACCAATAACTGCTCCACTGACACTGTTTTTGATTCGTCAGGAAATGGAAATAACGGCGACGCCTGCCCTAACTCAACCGGCCCAACGGGTGGAGCCACTGGAAAATTTGGTAAGGCTGGGGATTTCGATGATGTCAACGACTCGGTTGAAATTGCTAACAGTAGCAGTATTACTCTCACGTCATCCTTCACATTAGAGGCATGGGTAAAATTAGATACTCTAACTAGTGAACAAAATTTCGTTTACAAAGATAGAACTAGCTTTGATGAAAACTACTACCTCTGGTGGTTTACTGCTATAGACACATTAGTTTTTGGATTTAGGAACTCTCAGGATACAGCGTATGTTGAATCAAACTATGGTATTACGCCTGTAATTGGTCGCTGGTACCATTTCGCCGGCACCTTTGATGATACTGGAAACATTGAACGCACATATGTTGATGGCATCCAGGTTGCCAGTAACACATCAGCGACGGACACTCCTTTAAGTACGAACTCCACATTGTATATCGGCGCTGGTAATGACGACTCTACCGATGGCAAAATTGATGAAGTCCGTATTTACAACTACGCCCGGACTGCCTCACAAATAGTTGAAGACATGAATGCTGGGCACCCGGCTGGGGGATCACCCATTGGCTCTCAAGTCATTTATTACAAAATGAATGAACAATATGGAACTACACTAAACAACCAAAACACCACTCAGGCGACACTTACTGGTTCTCTCTCACCCGCTCCGACATGGAGGACAAAAGAAAACTGTAAAGATCAAGGCTGCCTTGATTTTGACGGCACTGATGACGTGGTGACAGTAACAAATGCTGACCCGATAGATATGAATGTCGGACTGCTCAACGGATTTACAATTTCAGCTTGGGTAAATCCTGATACCGCAGGTGAAGGCTCAGCCGGGCAAATATTTAATAAAACAACTACGACAACGACAAATTGTGCACTTGGTGGCAGTACACCATTTAACGTAACATGTACTCTCGATTCAGCAACTGATGCAACTGTCACTGTAAATGGCGTTCTTCCGGCATCCACATGGACTCATTTTGCAGTTTCATATACTGACGATGCAGATGACGAAATTACGGTTTGGATTAATGGAATAGCAATGGGAAGTTCAACAAATGGTGTTGGGCCAAATAGCGCAGATACGAGTGCCCTTAATATAGGTAATAATACCGGAGGTACAGCAACTTTTGATGGTAAAATTGACGAGTTCAAAGTTTATTCTTCTGAATTAGCTTCAGATCAAATCAAGATTGATGCAAACTTTGGTGGAGTGTTGAACTTTGGAGTGGGAAGTGACGAAGCCTCCCAAGTCTCAGGAGGTGCAGGAAATCCTCCTGTTGGCTGGTGGGGATTAGACGACAACACTGGAACTTCGGCTCAGGATAGAAGTGGCAATGGCAACACGGGGACTTTACAAAACCAGGCAACATGGATAACTGGTAAATATGGGTCTTCAGTTTATTTCAATGGAGATCCAACTGGCAGTGATACGCATGTTCTTTTGGGTAATGATATTTTTGACAGTTATTCTGAAGGAACGATTGAGTTTTGGTTCAAACCCAATGACACTGGAGACGGCTGGCAAAACATGTTTGGGGCTGGTACTGGAGGTGCGGACTCAATGGTGATAGTCTATCAACTTTCAGATAATACTGTAAGATTTTGGACATCTGAATTCCTTGAATTCTCAGCCACACTTTCAGGTAGCCAAACCAGTTGGCACCATGCAGCATACACATTAAGTTCATCGACACATACTTTATATTTAGACGGAGTGAGACAAAGTTTAAGTTATACCACTGGCAGTTCTAGTGATTTAATATTCTTTGATGACATAAGTTTCGGCACAACCGGATACACGCTAGGCTGCGGATATACATCTGGTGCTTCCTGCAACTCTACTGAACTTTATGAAGGAAGTCTTGATGAAGTTAAAATATATAATTATGCCCGCTCAGCGGCTCAAGTCGCTTATGACTACAACCGCGGCGGACCAGTTGGCTGGTGGAGATTTAATGAATGCTCTGGAACTACAGCTAATGACGCATCAGGTAATGGTTATAACGGCACAATTACAATAGGTGCTACGGGCGAAGATATGGTTGGCACTTGCGCAACTTCTTCTACCGCCTGGGGCAGCGGCGTGACAGGCAAGTTTAATGCATCCTTGGATTTTGACGGCAGTGATGATTATGTGGACTCAAACTTTTCCCCTAGCTTTGGTACTGGGGACTTTAGCGTTTTTGCTTGGGTAAAAACTACCTCTGTTGCTGATGATTTTATACTTGGTACGTTAGACGAAGCGGGTGCGAACGATCCCGGGTTCCAGTTCGAAGTAAATCTTGCCGGTTCAGAAAATCTTTTCAGGGTATTCGTGCGCGATGCAAGCGGTGGCTCTTATAGTGATGACAGCACGACTGCAATTAACGACGGCAACTGGCACCTTGTGGGACTAGTGAGAGATGGCACTAATAGCCTTTTTCGAACATATGTCGACACTAAACAAGAAGACTCAGGGCCAAATATCGCTGGAGATGTAACAGTCTCGGCCGCAGATATGGCAATAGGAGCATGGAATAACAGAGGCACAATTGCAGATTTTTTGGATGGACAAGTTGATGATGTGAGAATTTATAATTACGCTCTCTCTGCAGCTCAAATCAGAAAACTTTACAACGAAAACAGCAATGCCAGATTCGGGCCGGCTCAAGGATCACCTTGATGAGTAGTATGAATAAGAACAAGAAATTAAAAGCAGGGGTTTTTGTAGATAACGCCAATTTCTTTTATGCTCAGAGGAATGCTGGTTGGAAAGTAGACATAACCAAATTCAAAAAACTTATTAAGGTGGAATTAGATATTTGCTTCGTCAACTACCACATAGCAATACCAGCCAAGTGGGACAAAGGTTACACCCAAACTCAAAAGTATATCGGCATCTTAGAAAAACAATCAACAATATATCCAAAACCTTTAAAATATATAAGAACTCAGAACACAACAATTAAAAAAGGCGATGTTGATTTAGAAGTCGCTCTGGATGTTGTAAGGCACATTGACGATCTTGATGTTTTTGTCGTAATAAGCGGAAGATAGTGACTATGTGGAACTAAGGAAGTATGTATTAGAGAAGAAAAAGAAAATTATTTTTGTTAGCTTCAGGCAAAACATGGCGTGGGAAATAAAGCGTGGGAAATATATTCTATTCGACGATATAAGAAGATATGTTGAGCTAGACAAAAAAACTCCCGGGCATTACCCCGGGAGACTGTTATTGAGTATTTTATACACTAAATAAGCTAAGAAGTCAAGCAAGAAAGCTTTACAACGACAATGCAGGAGCGAGGTTTGGGCCGGCGACTGGCAGCCCATAAGTACTCCCCCTGTTTCCCCCTCTAATTCAGAGGGGGACAAAAGGGGGCGTAAGGAGGGAACAAAAGGGTGGAGTAAATAAAAATAAAACCCAACTTCAAGGAAACTGAAGGGGCGTATTAATTAAGCCTCAACAAGTTTCTCGCGAGTTTTCTCCCAGTCTTTATCATACAAAATCTTCTCTATTGCCAAGTCATAATCATGAATTTCATTAGTATCAAACCATAACTTAATCTCTCTTTCTGCCTCACCAGTGTTGCCCGAAGCATGAACCAGATTTCTTACTGCGCGGTCCGCATCGTCGGACACAAAATAGGAATCTATAGTCAAGTCCGCCGTGATTGAACCAATATCTGCGGTCAATGGGTTTGTTCCTCCCCTGATTTTGCGGACGTTCTCAATGGCATGAGCGCCTTCAATAACGATGGCGATTACAGGCCCGGCAGAAAGGTAACTTACCAGCTTTCGCATTGTGTTTTCTGCAATTTTAATGGGGTCGCCTCCGAGGGGCGCATCCAGCCCTTTTTCTTTGTAACCCGCAAGTGTTCGCTCTCCTGATGCCCTTTTTTCTTCTTCGGACCACCCATAATGCTCTGAGGTAAGTTTTTTTGTGGGCCAGACCATCTTCATAGCCACAATTTTCAGGCCCTTATTTTCAAACCTTGTAATTATCTCGCCAACCAGACCCCGCTGAATAGTGTCTGGCTTAAGAAGTACCAACGAGCGCTCGTGGTAGTGAGTATTCATCAGTAATTTGTAGTATACAATGAAAGCACATATATGGTAAATAAGGGTGATAAGGCAAAGGCGGGCCTGCCTGCGCAGGCAGGATATGAATACTTGCTAGCTTACAAGATTACAGTTCCTATTTATGACTACACTGTGGAGTTCTGTAAACTCCATTTCCCCTATCACCCTAATCACCCCGACCGCACTCGTGACCAAATGGTACAAGCTGCACGCTCGGCGATGAGCAATATAGTAGAAGGCAATAAACATGTAAGCCTAAAAGGGTATATTTACCTGGTGGGAATAGCGCGAGGCTCTTTGGAAGAACTATTGAAAGATTATCACGCATTTGCCCGCCACAGAAAAGCTATATCGCAAGCGAATTAACTACAGAAGTAAACTTGCTTGAATCTTTATACGGTCCTACAATTGCCAGATTCACTTTCTCTGGCTTAAATATATCCGCGGCCACTGCCAGAATTTCATCGACTGTAACGGCATCAATCGCCTCAAAAACCTGCTCAGGGGTTTTCAAGCTCCCGCCCTTAATCTCCTCGTTGCCAAAGAAATAATTGATCCACTTGGTGCTTTCCATGGACAAAGCCATATGCCCTTTGAAAAACTCCCTGGCTTTAGTCAGCTCCTTTTTGGTGATTCCATTTTTAGTCGAAAGCAGTTTATAAAACTCCTGCAAAATCACTTTTATTGCCTCCTGGGCTTTCGCAACCGGCACGCCGGCATAGGCTGAAAACTCTCCGGTGTCCGCGTAATGCGAGCTCGCGGCATAAACCGAATAGGCAAGCCCGCGCTTCTCGCGCACTTCGCGAAACAGGCGGCTACTCATGCCCGCCCCTAAAATCACGCCCATCAAGCCTTCCGCATAGCGGGTAGGTAGCCCGTGTTTTTTGCCGGGAAAGCCGATTATCAAATTAGTCTGTTCGGTTTTTTTATTCTTTAGAAGAACCTTGGGGCTTTTTTGATGTTCTTTGAAATCTTTGTATCTATTGTGATAGGTAGATTTTTTAAGTCCGCCAACGTATTTATCAGCCAGACTGAATGCATCTTCATAATTGATTCCGCCGGAAACGGTTATTACTATGTTCTCAGGCTGATAATGAGTCTTTCTAAAGTTTATAAAATCCTGCCTCGTAATTTTTCTCACTGTCTCGCGCGAGCCGGCAATATCCCGACCAAGTGGATTGTCTGGAAATATCAAATTGTTATAAAGAAGATTAACGTAGTCTTTGGGGTCATCTTCATACATGTTGATCTCTTCAATGATGACTCCCCGCTCCTTTTCAATTTCGCGCTCAGGCAATGCAGGATTCAGAAGAGCATCGGCCAGGACATCAACAGCTTTAGGCAAAACGGAAGTGGCTGCGCGTACATAATAATTCGTGTATTCCTGGCCTGTGCTGGCATTATCTTCCGCCCCAATAGCGTCAAGGGCTTCACTGACTGCTTTGGCCGACGGGTATTTAATACCGCCCTTGAAGGCCATATGCTCGAGAAAATGACTGATGCCCGCGAGCGGCTCCCTTTCATAGCGCGAGCCCACACCATACCAGATAGTAAAAGTGGCAGACTCAAGAGTAGGAACAGGAACATGGATGAAGCGGATGCCGTTAGTGAGGACCGTGCGCTTAAAATTCATTACAAGATTATAGCAGACGCTATGAAACCGTAAATTAACACACTAACCGTATCTTGGATTGCCGTTGCAATCGGGCCGGCACCCGCCGCTGGGTCCGTGTGCTCGAGGCTCAGAACCTCCGTAACCAATAGCGCAATCAATGGGGCCGTGCCGGTCGCGCAAAAAAGCGCCAAGGACACAGCCGCTGCAATCTCAGTTGAACCAAACCAAAGTAATACAATTACAGCCGACATTAAGCCAAACACCAAACCAAAAAGTATACCCAACGCGCTTTCTTTAACCAAATACTTTTTAAAGCTTGCTTTCCCGGTTTTTAAGTCGCGAATATAAATGCTTTGAGTCTGTGCTCCAACTGCTGCAGCCAAGTAAACTATAAATGGGATAAAAAAGGCCACTGAAACGTTTTTGGCGATTACTTCCTCAAACCGGGAAGCAGCGAATGACAGAAAGACTCCCATGAAGAGCCCGACAACCAAAGGAAGAATCCTGAGCCTGAAGAGCATCCCGACATTTTGAGTATCGTCATCAGCAAACTCTATTTCTCGTACTTTTTCTTCTTCCATTATATAGAAAGCACTCTTTTTTCCTCAATTTCTTGTGCGAAAGAACTGATGTGGTTCATAATAGCACTCCTATGCTCTATCATTTCTTGTTTCAATTCCTCCTTAACATCATCAATCTTACCATCAATTCTATACTCTAAACCCCTAGTATTGTCAGCTATCCAATCTTTATCCTGTTTAGTTAATGCCATAGCCCAATGTATCACATTTTCTCAGGAGCTTCTATTCCCAACAAATCCAAACCTTTTTTTATTACGTTGCCAACAGCCTCAGTTAGCAAAAGTCGAGCTTCCTCTCGCTCGTGGCCAAGCACGCGCTCGGCATTGTAAAAGCTATTAAATTCCTGAGCCAAACTAAACAAATAATTTGCCAAAACATGGGGTGAGTAATTTATTGCTGCACTTTGCACGATTTCCGGAAAGTGAATTAACACGCGCGCAACGGATTTTTCCTTCTCGTCAAAAGGCTCTGATATGCTTTGTTTTTCTGGCACTACTTTACTAAGAATGCTAGCGGTACGCGCATAAGTGTATTGCAAATAAGGTCCTGAGTTGCCATCCATCGAAAGTATTTCATCCCAATCAAAGACAATATCCTTTATGGGATCTCTTTTCAATTCATTCCACTTAAGAGCACCGACAGCGACAGTTTTTGAGAGCTTTTCGTCGCTGCCAAATTTCCTGGCTTTCTCTATGGCTTGGGCAATCACATCATCAAGCCAGATGATATCTCCTTTTCGAGTACTCATCTTACGGTCGACAAATCTGAAAAACCCATGCTTGATGTGAACTCTCTGGTCCTCCTTCACCCAGCCCAGCATTTTTTCAAGTTCAAACAATTGCTCGAAATAAAGACTCTGCTCGGCTCCGACTTCGTTAACTATAACTACATCCCGGCCATATTTGTCTAATCTAAACTTGTCTGTTGCCAAATCGCGGGTGGCATAGAGTGTTGTGCCGTCTTTTTTTACTATCATCAAAGGTGGATATTTGTCATCCGGAAAGAATACAAGCTTCGCGTCGTCTTCACCACTCTTAAGTAAACCTTTTTCTTGTAATTCATCGATGACGGGCTTTATCATATGCTCAAAGTATGATTCTCCATATCCTAATCCGTCATTTTCAGTGAATTTTATTCCCAAAACGTCATACACTCGCTTAAACTCCTTCAAGGAAACATCAACGCAAAACTGCCATATTTTTCTGTTCTCCGGCTCGCCCTCCTCCAGCTTTTTAAACTCCTCACGAGCTTTATCTTCCAAAGTTGGATCTTGTTCAGCTTCTTTATGAAACTCCACATAAAGATCAACTAAATCTTTTATCGTGAGGTTCTCCCGATTAACGCTTTTAAGTTTGTAAATTAACTTTCCAAACTGCGTTCCCCAGTCTCCCAAATGATTATCACGATAAACCTTCCACCCCGTCGCTTCAAGAAGGTTGGCAACGGCATCGCCGATTATGGTCGAGCGGAAGTGGCCGATACCAAACGGTTTTGCAATATTGGGTGAGCTATATTCAACAACTGCCTTCCTTTCTCCAGATAATACTCCTCCCTGTCCTTCCTCTAATTTAGAGGAGGGAGTCAGAGGGTGGAGTATGTTGTCAACAAGTGCTTCATCTGACACCCGGAAGTTAATAAACCCGGGATCTGCCACCTCAATTTTCGAAACTACCCTTCTTAGCTCAGAATCATTTTCTAATTTAGACACCAGCTCGCGCGCGAGCTCAAGTGGGTTCTTTTTCTGGCGCTTGGCAAGGGTGATTGCTACGCTTGTGGCGTAATCGCCATGATCTTTATTGGAAGGCATGTCAAGTTTGATGTCTTCTGAGCCAGTTACCTGTTGTAGAGCTATTATTATCTCGTCTTTGATCATTAAGGTATTTTATCACTTTATCCACCAAGTACTACCATTCGTCTCCACTACCACATCCCCTATTTGGTCAGTTCTGAGTATCTTAGTATCTGAGTTACTTAGTAACTTTAGCACCTCCTCGTGCGGGTGGCCAAAACTATTTTTGCCAAGGGATATCACAGCAACTTGAGGCCTGACTTCATCTAATAATTTTTGACTCAGACCGTTTTTACTTCCATGGTGAGGAACTTTCAAATATACAAGATTGTTAACATTCGAAGTGTCAGCAATCAAATCCGAGACTTTATCTTCAATGTCTCCTGTCAAGAGCGCATCAAAATCACCATAGCCCATCTTCATAACTATTGAATAATTATTAGTCTTAAATGATGCCCGCTCGGTTTCCGAAGCAGGTGGAATTTGGCCCGGGTGAAGTACATCAAAATATATACCACCATAAATTAACCGCTCACCTTTCTCCACAAAGTGTATCTGCGCCTTGCTTTCGCCTACCTCTTTTTTCAAAGTCGAATAGACATCTGTCTCTCGGTTAATTTCGGTCGTAACAAAATGCGTGACCGAGTAATTCCGGAATACCTGAACCAGACCGGTTGAATGATCAGCATCGGGGTGAGTCGAAACAACCGCCTCAATGGTTCTGTCCCAAAACGGCATGTACCTCGAGAGGCAAGAAATAACTTTATTCCCGGGCCCGCCATCCACCAAAATCTGCAAATCCGCTTTTGTAATTAGTATTGCGTCCCCTTGCCCCACATCACAAGCGATCACGCGAAGATTCGGTTTTGGAAGGCTTATTACTACTAACCAACTCAAAATAGCAATAACAGTTAAAAAGGATATTAAATATAACCAGGCTTTTTTGCTCACGAAAATATATTAACAACGCTAACAAACCAGAAAGTAAATGGATATGCCAAAAATACTACAAACTCTCCGAGTGCCGGAACAACCAAACCTATAAGGGCGGCGGCTGCGCCTACCACCATGATTGGCGGAATTGTCCAAAGTATTAGTGAATTGATAAAGGGCGACAAAAGATTAAAGTTACCAAAATAGATAAACAAAATTGGCGTTACCCCAATCTGTGCGGCCAAAGTTGTAGCCAAGTCCTTTTTGAATAAAAATGGTAGTCTCTGTAACATAGTGGCAATTTTGGCCTCAAACAGTATTAACGAGAGAGTTGCCACAAAACTTAAAATAAAACCCAGGTCATAGATCCATTCGGGAAAGACAATTAACATGAGCGAACCCGAAACCAGAAGTGCATGCAGTGCGGTTGAGACGCGCCCCAGCCCCTGTGCACCGAAAGCAATAGAACCCATAATGGCAGCGCGAACCAAAGGTGCATCAAATCCACTCAAAACAACATAAACCCATGCACCAGCAAGCGCCAAAACAATAGCTTTTTGCCGCTTTATAAAATTGACCAAAGTATTCACTAAAAACGAAGTAACAAAGGTTACGTTCATACCCGAGGCCACTACAACATGAGCCGTCCCAGTGGTTTTTAAGCTCTCCCAAAAGTCCGGCGGTAAGCCGGACTTACTCCCAAGTACAATTCCGGATATGAGTGACACATGAGGTTCGGGGAGCGCTTTTTTGTATATCGCAACAATTTTTTGTCTGACAAAATATAAACCCCCGCCCGAGTCAATCTCCACCACTTTTGCATTCTTGAGTTTATCTCCCTCGACGTCGCCTTCAAGAGTAATAGAGTCTCCATAGTTAACTTCGGGAAAAAGCTCAACATAGGCTTTCAAACCTTTTAATTTAATATATCTCGCGCGCTCATAAACAACTGGCTCAGTAAGCACTCTGCCCTGAATGCGTATTCGCGCCCCTTCAGGATAGCTATAATTAATTGATCCTACTCTAACAATGATTAGTGCTACAAAGATGACGTATAAAACTTTCATTAATAAATAGTGAGGAGATGTTTGTTATCGTCATAAATTTTTTGGGTTATTACTTTTTTCACTAAAAGTTCCTCCACGGACGAGTAAGGTCTGTTATCAATAATCTTTTGCGCGTAAACCGGGCCAATTCCATACAATTCTTCCAGCTCTGACTTAGAGGCCGTGTTAATGTTAACAAACTCGCTACTACCCCCACTTGGTGCTAATGACCCACTTTGTTCCCCTGCCGGATTATTGTCACTCGTAGTCTCCGTCTGCGAGGGAATATAAATCTTCTGGCCATCAATGACATTCGCGGCGCGATTTAAATACTTCTCAACCCAGTCCGTATTTGCTTCATTACTGAGTCCCCCGGCTAATTGAAGCGCGTCCTCTACTCTCGCACCGAGGGGAAGTTCATAAACTCCCGGAGAGTTAACTTCACCGGAAACTTCGACTATGTTTACACCGGCATTTTCACCTTTTACCTCAGTGCCACTGACAATTTCAAATTCGGGTTGATTGTTTTTATTCA
>MGHM01000014.1 GCA_001793235.1 Candidatus Woesebacteria bacterium RIFCSPLOWO2_01_FULL_44_24b
TGTTGTTTCAGATTTCGATACCTTGGAGACTTCGAATTTAAACCGTATTAAAGCTACTTTATTAGATGTAGGTACCAGTAAACTTGAGATTGCCATAAGGAAAGCGCTGGAGATAGATCCTTATCTAAAATTTATAAAGTACGAAGATGGGCTTACTGAGGAAAATTGTGACGATTTTATTAACGAGAAAACAAATGTCATTTTCGAAGCAATAGATTCTTTAAAAATGAAAATTATTTTAAGACAAAAGGCACGAGAGCGAAAAATTCCTGTTGTTATGTTTACTAACTTAGGAGATGGTGTAATGGTAGATATTGAGAGATATGACTTAGATAAGTCCACCCCTTTATTTAATGGTAAAATCGAAGAGGAGATACTTGCTAGCATACTGAAGGACAAAATTACAAAGGAGAATATTAATAAGTATGTTCTGCAAATGGTTGGTCTAGAAAACATTCCACAAAAAGCAATCGAATCAGTACAGCTCATTGGGAAAGAATTAGTTGGCCGGCCACAGTTGGCTGGTACTGTGGGTATTTCTGGAAGTCTGGCAGCCTATATAGCTAGAAAAGTAATACTTGGAGAAAATATCCCCAGTGGGAGATTTATGTTCCCGTTAGAAAAAATATTTTTTTAATCTACGATTATGATTTACAATTTCACTCTTATTGAACGATTGCTTTTAAGTAAAGATATTTTGCCGCATCCGGTTCTCGATTCTTTAAATCTTGTTGTTGCTGGCAGAGCACTTCAAGTTGCAGTAAAACTGAAAATTTTCGAAATTATGAGAACCAGATCCATGAGTTTGAACGATATTTCCGATAAAGCGGAGATAAGTCACAACGGTGCTCAGGTTTTACTCGATTGCCTCGCGGTTATGGGTTATATCAGTACTTATAACGGTAAATATAAACTTACTTCGCGGGCAAAAAAGTTTTTGATTTCCGGCTCGAACTATACACTCAGCAACATGGTTCTTTTCTCTGAAAACGTTTTTGAGTCGTTGCTCAAGTTAGATATATATATAAAACAGGGAGGGCCCAAATTAGAAAATTTAGAAGTATTTACCAAGCATCAATGGGATATTTTCAATAAAGCGATGGCCGAAATTGCAAGCTTGGATGTTAAAGAAGTGATTGGCAAGATCCCCTTTTCCCAGGACTATAAAAGGTTGTTAGATCTAGGAGGTTCTCATGGTATCCACTCTATTGAAAGTTGCAAGAAGGTGCACAACCTTTATGCCGAAATTATGGACTTAAAGCCAACAAAGGCTAATGCGGGAAGGATAATAAAAGAAAACAGAATGTCCAAAAGAGTAAGATTCCGAGCCGGTGACTTTCTTAAAGATGATCTAGGAGGAGGACATGACGTTGTCTTGGCTTTTAATGTGATTCATGGACTAACCACTGCCAATAATCAAAAGCTTGCAAATAAAGTCTTTAAGTCGATGAATCAAGGAGGTATTTATGTAATCCTCGATCAAATAAAAGAGGCGAGAGGGAAATCTGATCTGGCTAGATTAATTCCGGCAACAATGGGAGTAATGTTATTTAATCAGTCAGGGGGTAGAACTTATAGTTTGGTGGAAGTTGAAAAATGGATGGAGAATGCTGGTTTTCGAAAAGTGGAATTTAAAAAGCTGCGAAACCCCGGGAATGGAATTATAATTGGACACAAGGCTTAATTTCAACTAGTTAAGAATAAGGTAAAATTTTGGCTTAATGCAAAATTAATATATCATAAGTCAATGGACCTGTTCCCATCTTTGGGTGTCATTCTTCTGGTTGCTGTAATTGCGATTAACCTTATTTTGGCTTTTGTAGTATTTCGAAGCGCTCGGGGCGCACTTACTAACCAACTTTTTGGTTTATTGAGCGTTTTTTTGTCTCTTTGTTTAATTGCCGTGCGGTTATCTCTTGAAGAGAGCAGAGATGCATGGTTTTCTCTAGCTTGGATTCGCTTGAGTGTCTTTTTTGCTGTGCCAATAGTTTTGCTTTTCTACTTTTTAGTAAGGTCTATTCCTGGAGGTAGGCTTGATTTATCAAAACGGTTGACAGCAATTTATGTTATTGGCTCGTTGTTTGTGATGGTTCTTACTTTGACTCCATTAGTGTTTTTCGATGTCATGCCGACAACGGGAATACCTCGCCCAATTCCCGGTCTCGGAATAATAGTTTTTGCAGGTTACGTAATAGGTGGTTCAAGTTCACTTATTTATATCGTTGTTAAAAAAGCTAGAGCTTTAACCGGATCTGAAAAAAAACAACTGCTCTATATATCTTTCGGAGCTTTGATTATGCTCGCATTAGTGATTTTTACTATCATAATTCCGGTGGCTATATTCCAGAACGGAGCTCTAGTGCCACTTTTCCCATTGTATACGCTTGCTTTTACAGGATCGGCCTCTTACGCCATCCTTAAACATAAGTTATTCGATATCAAAGTAATTGCTACAGAAGTGATAACACTGACCTTGTGGATAGTTCTCTTTTCAAAATTGTTTGTTGCTGAGAGATTATCTCAGATAGTCGTTGATGCAATTATCTTGGGGGTGGTCGTAGTCTTTGGCGTACTTTTGGTAAGGAGTGTCAGAAAAGAGGTTGACCAACGCAGGCAGCTTGAGGTTTTGAACAAGCGACTTGAGGAGTTGGACAAGCAAAAGGATGAGTTTCTTAGCATTGCCAGCCATGAATTGCGGGCGCCAATGACAGCTGTTAAGGGCTATATCTCAATGGTTCAAGGCGGCGATGGCGGCGAAATTCCAGTTGAGGCCCAAAAGCTTCTTTTGGAAGCTACGGTCGAGACTGATCGCATGGTGCGGCTCGTTAACAACATGCTCAATGTGGCGCGGATTGAGGAAGGCCGCATGGTTTATGAGATTGGCCGGGTAAACCTGGGAGAGGTAGTCAAGCGGGTGTTTAATGAGTTTAATTTTGATGCCCAAAATAAAGCACTGCAGTATATTTATACGCCAAACACAGAAACCTCCGATCTTGTTGAAGTTGATGTGGATCGCATTCACGAAGTGGTGGCAAACTTAATAAACAACGCCATAAAGTATACTGACTCGGGCAAGGTTGAAGTGAGGCTCACGAATCTCACATCGGGTACTATTCGCTTTGAGGTGGAAGATACCGGTCCGGGAATAACTCCGGATGAGTTGGGCAAACTGTTCCAGAAGTTTTACAGGGCCGGGTCCTATGTTGGCAAAACTATGGGTACTGGTTTGGGGCTTTATATCAGTAAGCTTCTTGTGGAAAAATTTGGCGGTAAAATTGGCGTTACTTCCGAAAAAGGCAAAGGCAGCCTGTTCTGGTTTGAGTTACCCGTAAGTACCGGCTAACCTAGGAGCTTCACCAGGTTGCCTTGACTGAGTAGGAATGGATTAGTTTGTCAGGGGTTAGTATTGTTAAATTTCGTGCTTTTGCCTGGCAAATGAGCATATGATCAAATGGGTCATTATGAATTTTGGTCAATTTCTCGAGTTCAGCTACGTCACTTTCTTCAAGTGGGAGAGACTCTACCCCGTGGAGTTTTCTCTGAGTTGGAATATATTTAGTGGGTTTGTCAGGGAGCGGAAGCCGACCGAGGTTGTATTTTACAATTATCTCCCAGAAAGAAATACTGCTTAAGTAAATTTTATTTTCTTTATTTAAATAAAGCTCTACGCCCTTTTGTGAAAGTTTCTTTGACCCCGTGATTATCCAAAGAAAAGTGACCGTATCCAAAAGTATCACTTGGGGTTATTAAACGAATTGATTACGGATTTTGGTAGCGGTTCAAAAAAACTATCAGGGATTTCAAACTTCTCCTTGCTTTGTCCGATTATTCTCCTGCTACTGAACTTTGATAATGACTTTATTTCTGCGATGGGAATGTTTCTCTTGGCAACTATTACTTTCTTACCCCTTTGCACGAGATCGAGATAATGTGATAGATTAGCCTTTGCCTCATGGATATTTATTATTAGCATATGTTTACATACTAGACTAACTATATGGTCAAGTCAACATTTAACGGTCTTTATGTTAATTGCAACTGGAAAGTTTCGGCTAATATGTATATATTGATATGTAATGGATTACCATTTTTTGCGCCCCAAACGGGTTCGCGAACAACCCGTTAATAGCTCTTATATTTTTAAACTTGTGGGCCGGTTTTTACCAGTATTTTTGCTCGCGGCGATACTGCCTTTTTTGATAGGTTTTGTGGTAGCCCCGCCTGATATTTCTTTTTTAACCCGCGCGGACGCAACTTCCGAGCTTCGTGTGTGGGTGGAACCGGCAAATGTTGTCATGTCTCCGGGCGGAACCACCGAATTCACCGTTCTTGCTCAGTTTGAAGGGGAGGAAAAGTTAATACCCGAGATAACCCTTACATTGACTGCCAGTAGTGGCTTGGTGCTCGAGAACAAGAGTGTTACCTATAAAGTTCCATTCAATGGAAGAGTAGAACTCGGTCGGGTTGGTGTCCGGGCGGAAAGCGCGGGTGAGGCTATGGTTGATATATCCCGGGAAAGCATTAAAATTACAGCCTTTGAATGGCCACTTGAAGTTTCAACTGCACCCGCGAAGGTAATTATAAGATAACTCGACTCATGCAATTTTTTCCTGCCCGACACAAAGGATTGACTCTCATAGAGCTTCTTGTTGTGGTTGTAATTATCGGGGTTATGGCAACGCCTCTTCTTTTGACATATCGAAGTCACCGCACAAGTCAAGCACTCCTTAGCTCAGCCGAGACGGTTGCCAACCATACTCGCTCGGCGCATGTTTTTGCCCGAGAGGCACGCACTCAGCGCGGATGGGGCGTAAGAAGCACCGGGCAGACTTCTTATTCTATTTTTAGTTTGAGTACGGCAGGCACACGCGATGAGCAAAAGTATGTGCTTGATTCAGGGGTGGCTTTTGAGGACGACTTCGAAATTTTATTTGAAATCGGTACAGGCGATACTGCGCGCGATGCCACCATTGTTTTGGTAAATGCCAATGGCAGAAAGTCAGTTGTGAACGTTGGCCGCTCCGGAGTAGTGGAGGTTATTCATGAGTAAAGGATATTTTTTGATTGAAGCCTTACTCTCCATTGTTATATTTGCGGTGCTTATACTTTCGGTTTTTTCAATGATAAGCTTCTTGCAAAGGCGTACCATGCGATCCAGTTTTGAGGCGGAGGCCACGATATTGGTGCAGGATGCAATGGAAATAACCCACACTGTAATTCTTTCTGATTGGGCCGGGTACCCGGACGGCACTTATTATCCGGTTTTTAATGCTGATTCTAATTCCTGGATTCTGTTCCCCGGGGAGGAGACAGAGCTTGAAGCCCGCTACAGCCGGAAAGTGGTTTTGCAAAGAGTGTGCAGGGACTCGCGCGGCGAGCGGATGGATACTTCTCCTTGTCTAGGAGCGCTTGACAACATGAGCCGTGAGGCAGAAGTAACTGTTTCCTGGATGGAGAGAGACGTAAGCCATGAAATAAGCGCCGAGCTTTTAATACTTAATACAAATGAATAAGCATAGCTTGCTGTTTTACAGTAAAGCCTTTACTTTGATTGAAATACTGGTGGGGCTTGCGCTCTCCGCTGCAATTTTTGTTGTGACAACAAGTCTGGTCGTCAATATCTTTAGTTCAAGCTTAAAAAGCAGGCAGGCAGAGCTCATGGAGCAGGTAAAAAATGACCTGAGCGCTGAGTTTGGCAATTCTGTGCGTTGGGCGGACTCGGTTTCTTTTGTTGGCGGCCTGCTTCAAATCGATGCCCTAAGTTACAAGCTTGATGGCGGCAGACTTTACAAGGGAAGTTCAGCGATTACTCCGGAGGAGGTTGAAATTACTAAATTTGAAATTACAAAATATGAAAGTCAGGGTTCTGCGGAGGGGAGTGGCTCAGGCTTGACCTCACAGTACTTTAATAATGAAGATTTTACAGCGCTCGCCTTTACCCAAAAAGATTTTAATATTGATTTTGACTGGGGAGAGGGCTCACCCGACGATTTATTGGATATTGATACCTTTTCGGTCAGGTTTACCGGAGAGGTTTTAGCTCCGCGCGCCGGGGATTATGTTTTTTATGTCGACTCTGACGATAGTGCCAGGCTTTGGGTTGACAGCAACCTGATTATTGATGACTGGGCAATACCCGGTTTTTCTGAAGTGTCTGAGAGGATAAGACTTACCGAAGGCCGCCACGATATCCGCCTTGATTATGTTGAAAATTTTGGTCCTGCTCGGTTGCGTCTAGCATGGAGTTATCCGGGACAGGGAAAAGAAGCAATTCCTACTGTTAATCTCTTTCCAAAGTCAGGACCGGTAAGCATTAAAATTGCAGTGGAAATGAGAGTAAAAGTCAGTCAGTCGCAGGTGGACAGTCTTAGCCTGATATTGTCACCAAGAAGCGGGATATGAGCAAAAAATTACAAAATGGGGCAATCACAGCGATATTTTTAGCGGTAGTTGCCTTGGTGCTGACGCTTATTTTGGCAGCAACACAATCTCAACTTCTCTTGTCTATTCGCCGAAGTCAGTCTGCGGCCGACATTTTAATAGCCACATATGGGGCTGAAAGTGAGGTAAACGATATTATGGCAAAGCTGAGTGGTGGCTACCTTGCCGATGCCGACATTGCCAGGACCACGAAAAACATAGGAGATACAACACTGACAATTGAAGGGGAAGACCAGGGAGAAACTCAGATTGTAACGGTTACGGCCTCGCGGGGTTATGCTGTTGGCAAGGTGCAAGGGATTAGGAGAGTGCTTTCAGTTGAAGAGGTAGACGATGTGGAGTTAGTACTGACTCTGGACTGTACGAGCAGTATGGACGCTCGAGATGCATCCGCAAGCTGTACTGGCAGTAGTTGCCCCACAAGATTTAATGCACTGGAAGAGGCGGCCATAAATTTTGTGAATAATATTGAGAGGCAGGAAGATGCCGACAAGTTTAAACTGGGCGTTGCAATATTTGGCAAGAGTTCGGCATGGCTTCAGTCAAACGGCCGGGACATTACACCGGAGTCGGGTATGAGTTTTAGTGAAATAAGGACGGCCATAGAGGCTGGTATCAATACTGTTAGGCGTGGTGGCCAATGTGAAAGAGTGCTGGATGGCACGAGTATCGGCACAGCCTACAGGCATGGTCATAACTACTTGGTTACTACAAAAAACCCCGACACCAAGCAGATAGAAATTGTTATTACAGATGGCGAGCCGAATTCCAGAACTACTGATAGCGCTTGTCCACCCAGCATTGCCTGCGGCCCGAATTCCGCGTGTGAGCCAGCTGCAAAGAATTATTTGAGGTGTACCCTGGCGGACAATCTGACTTTTGTTCCGGAAATCAGCCAAAACGGTGCGAGGGACCCTGAAGTCGATGCCTATGCGGTGACCATTTTTGACAGGCCTCCAACGGACGTGGTTACCATTTTCAGAAATTATGCAACCGAGGATGGTTATTTTAATGCCAGTCGGGCATCTGAATTGACCAACATTTTGGAGGGAATTTTAGATAAGATATTAGAAGACCGCTCAACCGTGACTATCAAAAGAGTAATACCAACGCTTGAATAATATGAATATAAGTTTATCTCTTGCCCATTTGCTGATTCCCAGGCACACCAACAATTATAAGGCTAAAGTTCTTACGACTTCATCGCTTTTGAGTTTGGCAACTCTTTTTGTACTGGTGCATACAATCCTTGGTATTTTGTCGGCCCCGCGGGTCGCAGTATTGGGTTATGCCTCGAGCATTTCGCCAGATAAAGTGATCGAGCTTACGAATGTCCAGCGTCTTGAGGCTGGGGTTGGCAAAGTTATTTACAGCCAGGAGCTTGAGAACGCAGCGAGGCTTAAAGCCGAGGACATGCTCGCAAAAGACTATTGGGCGCATACAGCTCCGGATGGAACGGAGCCTTGGGATTTTTTTAAGTCGGTTGGCTACGTTTACCGCTTCGCCGGTGAGAATCTTGCCCGTGATTTTTCAAATTCTGAGAGTGCAGTTGAGGCTTGGTTGGCCTCACCCTCACATCGCGAGAATATGCTCTCCGGCAAGTATACCGAAATTGGCGTGGCGGTTATTGAGGGGGACTTAAACGGTAAAGATACTACTTTGATTGTCCAGCTTTTCGGCACGCCAAGAACGGCAGCACCAGCAATCCCCGAGGTTGCAGCAGAAGTTGGGCTTCCAAGTGTAAATGCTGCCCCGCCGGTACTTGCCCAAAAGTCAGAACCTGCTCCAATAGTTGCGGCCAATAGTTTTGACTTGATGAGGGCATTTACGGTCGGCGTGGTTGCGATTCTCCTTGTGGTTTTTGCCACGGATGTCGTGGTCATTAGTAGGCGCGGAATCACGAGGATGGGAGGCAAAACTCTGGCACATCTATCCTTTATGGTTATGATTTTGGTAATATTATTTATAGTTCGAGCAGGGGAAATTATATGAATAAAAAACACTTAAAACATCTTCCACATTTCGTTCCTCTTTTGGGCATATTCGGAGCGGGGATACTGGCGTTTTTGTTGTTTTCTTACGATAAACAATTTCAGATTGGAGTTGCCGTTTCAGTCGCCGCAGCCCACTTGACCTGGGGCATAGTTCACCATATGGTCCATGGAGACGTGACTCCCGAAATCATTCTGGAATATTTGGCGGTTTCTGTGCTTGGGCTTGCCGCCATTCTTTCGGTAATTCTTCACACGTAGTGCTATAATTTCTGGGTATGAAAAACTTAAATAGTAATGGTCATTTCGTGAGTCCTTCGGTGGGCGCCCTTTCGGTGCCAAGGATGATTAGTGAAATAACCAACTTTGTGAAAAGCGACCCGGGCAGCTACTACAAGCTCGTTATTGGAACGGACTCACAGGTGCGTCATACCAATGGTCTTGCCGAATGTGATTATGTGACGGCGATAATAATTCATAGGTTGGGCACAGGAGCGAAGTATTTTTGGAAGAAGGAGAAAGTCAAAATTGCCCCGGTTTTGAGAGATAAAATTTACAAAGAAACTACAATGTCCCTGAATGCAGCTGAGACCCTGGTGCCTGAAATCAGAAAAAGTATCAACGGAAGTGGTAAATATGAGCTGGAAATTCATATTGATGTGGGTAAGCAGGGCCCAACGCGTGAGATGATAAAAGAAGTTGTTGGTATGGTAACCGGTTCGGGCTATGTGGCCAAAACTAAACCAGATAGTTGGGGGGCGAGTTCAGTTGCCGACAAGCATACATAAAAATGTCTGCAGAACAGGGATCATTTATACAAAGCCAGAAAGCACGGATAGATTCCTTGGTCAGGAGAAGAAAGTATGAGCGATTATTGGCTTTCCGCTTGGAAGAGCAGGATTTCGCTACTTCTATTTATCTGAGAGTCTTCGATGAAGTTCTTCAAGACCCGGATGTTGATCTAGCTGCCGTCAGAGAAGATATAAATAAATCTTGCAGCAGCTTAGAAGAAACGCGCTTTCTTAATCAATTTGTATACGACCTAGAGTTAACTCAACAAAAAGTGTTTCTTACCGAAGGACTGATTAAACATACTCTTGAAAGGAATTCATTACAACCGACGGGGGAGAGAATTGGGAAAGCACTTTTTCTTAGTGGCGTCGGAGCAGATCCGGTTGGAGAGGTAAAAGCGTCTGTTGGAATTGCTTCGTTAAAGATATATATCGGAAGTCGCACCGACTACGTGAGGTTATATGGTAAGTTCTCTGTAGGTACTGGTTTCTTCAAGCCATATCAGAAAGTGATGCTACCTCTGGAAGGGACTCAATATGCTACCAGTATTCCCCTATCAGTTATATTTACAGGGGAAGGAAGGTCAGAGAATCAAATTCGTCAAACTGAAATGCATGAGGAGGCCCATGCAATTAATCAAAGGCTTATAGTAACCCGTGCTACACTTTATAGTAAGGAAAGGAAACAATGGCAACTGTACCACGGTGGCAAAATAGAAGATTTAGTCAAGTCCTTCGACCGTGACCAAGAAATAGCAGAAGCAGGCATACCATTAATTTCAAGCCTTTTTGGTAGGAGGTCTGCGAGGTTAGCAACACTGGTCGAAGCGAGTTCGTATAAATTTGCCATGTCCCGCGCCCAGGATGAAATTATTGCCATGCAATCTTCGAACGGTTCATATTGGGAGTTTATATTCTCGTATGATCCTTATGACTATTACCAAGGGGTGGGTTTAAGGTTGTCTCAATTGGGTTATTCCCATTTAGGTCAATGCGTAGATAAGTCCAGGGACAGATATTTGAAATCTTTAGAAAGTATTTTTGAGTATGTTGGTTTGGTTCGTTCGCAGATTGCAGAGGATGAGCAAGAGAAATTGACTCAATTACTTCGGGAAATCCCAATCAGCAGATGGAAAAGGGAATTGAGAAGGAGATATGGAGTATCAGTTATTGATGAGCGTATTTGATGTATAATTTAACTCTCAGTTTATGAAGGGCATAATTCTTTCGGGTGGGAATGGAACGAGACTTTATCCGTTAACCAAAGCTATCAGTAAGCAGTTGATGCCTATTTTTGACAAGCCGATGATTTATTATCCCCTTTCAACTCTTCTTCAGGCCGGCATCTGTGAAATACTAATTATTTCGACTCCAAAGGACCTTCCAAAATTTGTGGAACTGCTTGGCGACGGCTCGCAAATAGGCTGCGAGTTCAGTTACAAAATTCAGGAGTCTCCCCGGGGACTTGCGGACGCCTTCATAGTTGGAGAAGAATTTATCGGCAAAGACAAAGTCGCCATGATTTTGGGAGATAATATATTTTACGGTGCTCAGATCGATAAACAGACTAGGAAATTTCTCGACGTAGATGGAGCGGTTGGTTTTGCTGCACATGTTCATGACCCCGAGCGTTACGGCGTTTACGAGTTTGATGAAGACATGAATGTGCTTTCAATTGAAGAAAAGCCGGCTCGTCCAAAATCTAATTATGCCAATGCCGGGCTTTATTTTTGCGATAATGAGGTTACCCAAATCGCAAAAAAAGTTAAGCCTTCGGCCCGGGGTGAGCTTGAAATTACGTCGGTTTTGGAAGCTTATCGAAAGCGGGGAAAGCTGAAGGTTTGTTTGCTAGACAGGGGTTCTGCGTGGCTTGATACCGGAACTTTTGATTCCATGATGAAAGCCTCCCAGTTCGTTCAGGTTGTTGAAGAAAGACAAGGCCTTAAAGTAGGCTGTATTGAAGAGATTGCCTACCGTAAAGGGTATATCACGAAAAAGCAGCTTCAAAAATTGGCAGAGGGACTCCTGAAAAGCGGATATGGAAAATATTTAATGGAGATTACATGAGCAATGTTCTGGTTACAGGCGGCTGCGGCTTTATTGGTAGTAATTTTATTCGCTCTTGGCTCAAGAGTTACCCTAAGGACAAAATAATCAATTTGGACAAGCTCACTTACGCGGGGCACATTTCGTCGCTTCGCGATGTTGAAAAAGACAAAAATTACAAATTCGTAAAAGGGGATATTTGTGATTCAAAATTAGTGGCGAAAGTGGTGAATGAAGTCGAAACCGTTGTGCATTTTGCAGCAGAGAGCCACGTTGACCGCTCAGTTGTGGGCCCTGCAGTTTTTGTAAAGACAAATGTTTTGGGAACGCAGGTGCTACTGGATGCAGCTGTAAAGTATAAAGTTAAGCATTTTCATCACATTTCTACAGATGAAGTGTTCGGGGCACTTCCTCTAAGCTCCGGTGAAAAATTCCGTGAAAATACTAATTATGACCCCAGAAGTCCGTATTCGGCTTCAAAAGCCGCTTCAGATCACTTAGTGCGGGCCTACTTTCATACTTTTAATTTGCCAACAACCATTACAAATTGCGCCAATAATTATGGTCCTTATCATGATCCGGAGAAACTTTTTCCTCGGATGATTACGGATCTTATCGACGGGAGCCCAGTAAAAATATATGGAGATGGAAAGTATGTTCGCGATTGGCTCCATGTAGAGGACCACATTAGAGCCATTGATTTGGTTATTAAAAAGGGAAAGATTGGGGAAACTTATCTGGTCGGGAGCACAATAAAGGAAATTAACAATCTAGCGGTTGCCAGAAAGCTGATAAAGCTATTTGGGAAAAGTGAGAAAGAATATATAAAGTTTGTCAAAGACCGCCCCGGGCATGACAGAAGATATGCAATTGACTGGAGCAAACTCGCGCGCCTGGGTTGGAAGCCGAAGTATGACCTTGATACCGGGCTCAATGAGACAGTAGAATGGTACAGGCAAAACGAATGGTGGTGGAGGCTGCTAAAAGCGCGAGCTGAGAAGCTATATGAAAAAACCGGGCAAAAATAACTTTTTAGATATAAAATTGGAAAGTCATCCCAAGAATGTTACCGTTGATTGGCTTCAAGAACTTGAGAAGTCAGGTAAATTTGCTGTGCAGGGTATTTATAAGTCCCCGACAATAGAAGGCGTGATACTAAAAGAGTTGAATGTACTAGTAGACGGAAGAGGAGACGTTATCGAATTGTGGAGCAGGCCTTGGGTTGAAAAAGAAGGTTTTGTGGTGCCCGAACATTGTTATCAAAGCGCGACCGACTTCGGTGTTACAAAATGCTGGCATCTGCATGCAATTCACACCGATCAATTCACTGTTACGAGAGGTAAACTGCAGGTACTACTTGTTGACATAAGAGAAAAGTCTCCGACCTTTGGCCACGTAAACTCTGTATTCTTGGGGACACAAAAGCCCAGGCTTCTAAAAATTCCACCCGGTATTATGCATGGATGGAAAGCATTAACCCGACCCGAAGTCATCGTGGTAAATTTTCAATCTCATGTTTATTTGGCGGAAGATGAATTTAAGTATCCCTGGAATTGTGTTTTAGAACATGCCTGGGAGCCTAATAATGGCTAAAATTATAACCTTTGGTGCAAAAGGAATGGTTGGTTCACGAGTTCTAGAGCTTCTTGGTAAGGACTTTGAGTTCGTGGCTCCCGACGAGAGAGAAGTGGATATAACCAAAGGCGAGAAGCTCAAAGCATATTTGGGTAAAGAAAAACCTCAAGTTATTATTAATTTCGCTGCGATTACGGATGTCAACACCTGTGAAACGGAGCGTGAAAATAAAGAAGGCATTGTTTGGAAAGTCAACGCTCTTGCCCCCGGGTATCTTTCAGAACTTTCTCACAAAAATAATTTTTTTATGGTTCAGATTTCTACTGACATGGTATTTCCGGGCTCAGAAGAAGACTCCGGGCCATATGACGAGTCGCACAAAACCGGGAACGACCAAAATTTAGCCTGGTATGGGGCCAGTAAAGCCGAGGGCGAAGCCGCATCCCTTGGCGAAGAAGGCAATGCCGTCGTTCGAATAATTTACCCGGCTCGAGCGCACTTCCCCCAAAAGTTGGACTATGCAAGGAAGATTTTGGCGCTTCATGACGAGGGCAAGCTTTACCCTATGCTTATTAATCAACAAATGAATATCACTTACATCGATGAGCTGGCAGAAGCTTTGAAAGTTATAGCTTCAAGGCGGCTCAGTGGAATATACCATGTTGCCTCGGCTGATTTAACTACTCCGTATGAATTTGCATCTTATTTAATAGAAAAAGCGCGTGGGGTAAAGAATGTGGTACAAAAAAACACTTTTGACGAGTTTATTAAAGGCCGAGATAGACGGCGCTACCCTCAATTTGGCGGGTTAAAGGTTGAAAAAACTCAATTAACTCTGGGTGTACAGTTTTCTTCCTGGAGGGAAATAGTTGATAGCCTCATTTCCAGCTTGCAATTTGAGTAATCCTCTAATATAATACTATATCCCAGTTTACCTGCTCATTTGTTGCGTGGGGAAAACAATATTATGGGCATATTCAAAAAGTACACCAAGAAGATAACAATACTGGTTTTGCTGATTGCAATTATTTTAGCCTCACTAGCGGTGAAAGTTGTAAATCTAAATTACAATTCACCTTTTAATGATGAGGCTATTTATGTAGTAGTTGGCAAATTGGGTGTATTTGAGAAAGACTGGGAAACATTGGTTCCCTTTGAATGGATGGCAGGGGTGCCTTATTTTTATCCAAGTATTTCAGCTTTTGCATATGAGCTTGGTGGCATAGAAGCATCAAGATTTTTAAATGTAGTGTTTTTTGCGCTCACTGCGTTTCTGGTTTATAAAATTGCTTATTTACTGAGTGAAGGAAAAGACAAAGTAAAAGAGAAGGCCGGCTGTTTAGCTGCGGCAATTTTTGCCGGCTCTTCGGTAGGCTATTACGTTTCTCGGCTTGCTACTTATGATATGCCAAGCTTTTTCTTCTTTGCGTTGAGTTTATATTTTTTTATATTAGCTGAGCAAGCACGCAGGCTCCCGGGCAGGAAATATATTCTTTCTGCAATATTTTTAGTAGTGGCTTTCTTTTTTAAATATATAATCGCACTATATGTACCTATTTTATTGGCTTTTTCCTTTTTCGTCCAGAAAACAAGTTATCGTAAACGGGCAACTTTAGTGTATTTTGCACTGCCTTTGGTTATGGCGTTTTTTGTTTTTGGTATTACCCAGTTTAAAAGCCTTGGTATATACATTAGTGTACAAACTGAACTCGAGATAAAATCTCCTCTTGTAGACATGTTAGTTTTTGTAGTTAACCAGATTGGTTTAATATTGCCGTTTTGGGTCGTCGGTAGTTATTGGTTCTATAAAAAAGAAAAACTTAGAGTCTGGGCATTCTTTACTTTCTTTTCATTTATTATTATTTTGTTCCATGTTCTTAATCAGCGGCTACATACTCTCGATAAACACATATTGTTAGCAATTGGAGGATTAGCCGTTTCAGCAGGTATTGGTGTAAGCAATATGATAAAGCACAAGGTTCACGATCGTATTTTATTATTGGGGATTGGTGTTTTTTGGGTATTATCATTTGTTGTCTCCCTGAAATACAATAGCGCCTGGGTTAATGCGTATTCGGTTATGGATTTCGTTGGGAAAAACAGTCACTCTGAAGATGTAGTCCTAAGTGAAATTGGCGCGATAACACAGCTGGACCTTTATGAAAAAGTTAATCCACTGAGGGTGTTTACGTTTGATTGGATTTATTACGATGAGCACGAAGGCGAGGAAGCGCTTGTGAATGGCGTAAGCGATGGCTATTTCAACACTATTATCCTTGAAACACAAGAGGATGGTAAATCAGATTTTAATTCTGCTTATCATGAGCTCATAGTTGAAAATCGGGAGTTCAACAGAATTTATTCAAACATATATAGTGACGATCATTTTGAGGTGTATCGGAGGAACTATTAACATGGCAAGGAAAAAACTAAACAGAGCATACACGAATTTATTGTGGCTGGTGATACCGATGGCTGTCTTTGCGCTGTTTGCAAAATATTTAGTGACCGAGTCCCCCATAGAAAAATATGAAGATGATACGCTCAGTTTGAAATCCGGCGAACCATCGAAGCCTGTCATCTCTGAGTACAATTGGCATGGCGAAGCTCTCGTAACTTTTTGGTTTGACGATGGGTGGAGGTCTCAATATTCAGAGGGATTTAGAATCTTAGATAATTATGGTTATAAAGCAGCATTGGCGGTACCAATTGAACCTATTGGGTATGAGGCTTACATGAACTGGCATCAGATACGAAAGCTGCATTATCTAGGGTGGGAAATAGCTTCGCACAGTAGGTCTCATGATTGTGACCTGGTTTATAAAGGGGAGCCTGCATTTGAATATGAAATCTTTGGAGGAAAACAGGATTTGGAGAACTATGGTATTTTGACCGACATTTATGTGGCTCCCTGTGGAGAGAATACGCCGGAGGCAACTGAATATGTAAAAAGACACTTTTTGTCTCAGAGGATAGTAGAGCCGGGGCTAAACCCTCTGCCAGTTACGGATAATTACGGTCTTATGGTTAAACAAGTCAGCAGAGATATTGATATTGAAGAAATAAAAGGTTGGATTAATGAGGCGATAAGTAAAAAACAATGGATAATTTTGATGTTACATCAAATCGACGACGAAGATACCGAATACGGTACGACCCCGGATAATTTGGAGCAAGTTGTTGATTTTGTCAATCACTCTAATATATCAGTTGTACTACCTTCCCAGGCACTTGGAGTAGAAAGGCGAAATGAATAAAGTAGCAATAATAATGCCGGCACACAATGAAGAGAAAGTGATAAAAATGACCATTCAATCGGCCATCTCTGCTGTGGGCAAATTGAATGTGTATTTGGTGGACGATGGGTCGAGCGATAAGACAAGTCAGGTTGCACAGAAATTCCTCAAGAATGTCCTGGTAAAGAAACAAAATGGCGGGAAAGCAAATGCTATAAATTCTGGAATATCTAAGTTTGAGCTGACAAAAAGATATGAATTTATAATGCCGATAGATGCAGACACCATATTGGCGGATGACTTTTTCAAGAATATTTTTAATGTTTTTGCTAAGGACAAGAAGAAGAAAATTGCTGCTGTTGTAGGGAAAGTAACGGGAAGAAATAAGAAATGGATTACTACTTACAGGTTGTGGGAGTATGAGATAAACCAGTCCGTACACAAGGCCGCTCAATCCATGTTGGGGGCTATAACCGTCTGCCCCGGCCCTTCTACAGTGTATAGATCAAAAGTATTTAAAAGAATTAAGTATTCTGAGGATACCCAAACCGAGGATATGGACTTTACATTCAGAATTCACAGGCTTAATCTTGGCCGAATAGTATATGAGCCATCAGCTGTTGTTTCAACTCAAGACCCGGCCACCATCACTGCTTATATCAAGCAGGTCAAGAGGTGGTACATAGGTTTTTGGCAATGTATTCTTAAACATAAAGTACCCTGGGGCGGGCAAAAATTGGATGCTGAGGCTGGGCTTCTGGCGACCGACGCGCTACTGAATGTTCTTTTGGCTGCCTTGTTCGTCGTTTTGGTTCCTGCATCACTTTTTGTAGATCCGATAGTATTGATATCTCCCGCTCTTGCCGACCTTTTTATTTTTATGCTGCCTTCAATACTGTACGTTAGCATTAGACGCAAAATTTACGGCCTCATTTTGTTTTTGCCGCTTTTCTATTTTTTGAGGGTTATCGGTAGTTTTACATTCTTTTACAGTTTCTTAAAAGTTACTCTTGGCCTTAGGGCTAAGATGTCGAACGTTTGGAATACACAAAGGTATAGAGTAATGAAGGAGGAAATATGGGTCAGCTAGGAAGCATATCTTTAGTATTTCACTTATTTGTACTTATAGTCGGTAAAGTGTATATTTACCTGAGGTCAAAACTCAGGAGATGAAGTACGCATTACCATCATTCTTTCTTTTAACATCATTTTTTACGGTTGTTTTTGTGCTGGTTGCAAATAGTATTAACTTATCACCTTCAAGGGCAGTGGATAATATCAAGAAGAGCCTCGCTTACAGTACATCGGATATTGAGTCGGAATACTCCGCTTGGGTGCCTTGGTGGGATGAGCCGGCCTCTATCAATTCTTTGAAGAACTCAAATAATCAAGTTAAAACGATACTGCCTGTTTGGTATCAGATAAACGAGGCTGGAAAGCTTATTGAGACAGATAGTAAGCTCAAAGAAGAAGTGTTAAAGGTTGCAAAAGAGCTTAACATTAGTGTTGTCCCTACCATTAGTAATGCCAGTGGTTACGATTTTGACGGTGAAAGAATTTCCAAGTTGCTTGGAAGCGAAGAACTGCGCGAAGGGTTGGTTGCAAACTTATTGGAACTGGCTCAAAAAAATGCCTTTCGTGGGTGGGATCTTGATTGGGAGCAGGTGAAAAAGGAGGACAGAGAAGCTTATTCTTCTTTTGTTGATTTATTGGGCAAAAGACTCAATAGTAAAAATTTGAAACTGTCGGTAACTGTGCATGCGCAGGCTGGTAAGGTTTCGGATTGGGATGGTACAAGCGGCCAAGACCTTAAGGCAATAGGTAATAGTGCGAATTATGTTCGGGTAATGGCCTATGATTTTCATCATTCGAAATCTTCTCCCGGCTCGGTAACACCGATGGATAGACTTTCCGAAACGCTGGAATACTCGGCAAAAGTAATCCCCTTGGATAAATTGGTATTGGGGCTCCCTTCATATGGTTACGATTGGATTGGAGATGAGGGGACAGCAATGCAGTATGAAAAAATAGTTGATTATCTCGGTAAAAATGGAATTCAAAGCCAAAGAGATTCAGAAACTTATTCATTGTATGCCAATTTTGATTTGGAGGGAGCGGAGCATGCTTTGTGGTATGAGGACGCTGAGAGTTTTCATGAAAAGGTCAAACTTGCCAAGTCATACGGAGTTTACCAAGTGACGTTATGGCACCTTGGTGGTGAGGATCCTCGCATTTGGGCTTACTGATTAGCTAATTTTTTTGAGCTCTGTCTTTTTATTTGCCTTTTCAGCTCGCCATTCAGTGATTTTTTTGTGATCTCCTGTACGTAAGATGTCAGGTACTTTCCAACCTTTGAAGTCTTCCGGTCTGGTGTAAACCGGGTAGTCTAGGTTTTCCCCGCTTGAGAAGCTTTCGTTTTCCCTTGCTTCTTCTTCCAAAACGCCCGGCAAGAGCCTGACAACAGCGTCAGTAATAACCATCGCCGGAAGCTCACCCCCGGTTAAAACGTAGTTTCCGATTGAAATCTCCTCGTCTACTAAATGTTCATGAATTCGCTCGTCAAATCCCTCATAATGCCCGGCTAAGAGAATTATATGTTCGAGCTTAGAAAGCTCTCGTGCTTTAGCTTGATCAAAAGTCTTGCCTTGAGGGCTTAGGAGTATGATTTTGGATTTCTTTTTATTGAAAATTGATAATTGTAAATTGGAAATTGCGCGTTGTACTACATCAACGCGTATTACCATTCCAGGGCCTCCACCATATGGTCTGTCGTCAACGGTTTTGTGCTTATCTTCTGCCCAATCACGGAGGTTATGAATATTGATTTCAACAAGAGCCTTGTCCTTTGCTTTTTTAAGCATAGAGGTATCAAAAGGCCCCTCAAACATGCTCGGGAATAAGCTGACTATATCAATTCTCATATGTGTAGTATACTAAATTTATGGAATTGACGATTGATGTAAAAGAAATTATGGCTCGGGTGCGCGAGGTGCTAACTGCCCCCAAAAAGTTTTTTGGCAAGGCAAAAAAAGAACATGGCTGGAAAAAGGCTTTTTCGTTCGTGCTGGTGGTAGCCGGAGCTGGCCACATTTTGACAGCCCTCTACAATATCCTCATCTACCCCTTAGTATCGCCTACATTCGCAGAATTATTTGGAATACCCGCTGTTCAGTTAAATGCCGGACAAGTAGCGGGCGCCACGCTTGTGAGCTTCATCGTGACACTTGGCATGAGTTTTATCTGGGGAGCAGCTCTGAAAGTCTGGCTGGCCATTTTTAAGGTCAAATCAAATTTCGACTCAAGCTATCGGGTGATGGCATATTCGAGGACTCCGAATTATTTATTTAGCTGGCTTCCGCTTGTCAATATCCTAATAGCAATATATAGTTTTTATCTTTTGGTGCTGGGACTCGAAAATGAATATGGTATACCCAGAGGAAAAGCTATTCTTATAATTGTTACCTCAGTTGTCGTAATTTTTGTAGTCTCAATTCTCGCGGTCTCCTTAATTCCCACAATATAGCCATGGATAAAGTAGTAATAGTCATGCCTACATATAAGGAAAAAGATAACATCGAGCGGATGATTACTGAACTTTTTGAGAAGGAATTCCCAAAAATAAGAAACGTAAGCATGCACCTTTTGGTTGTCAATGATTTGCCCTCGGATGGCGGTCCTGATGACGGCACGGGGGATATTGTAAAAAAATATGCTAAGAAATTCGACAACCTTCACATTATTGAGGATAAAAAACAAGGTCTTGGTTGGGCTTATGTTCGCGGCATGAAGTACGCCATGGAGAGGCTCCATGCCGACGCAGTAATGGAGATGGATGCTGACTTTCAGCACCCGCCGCGCTTTGTGGCACCAATGGTCGCGGCGTATTTGGATGGCGCGGACTATGCAATAGGCTCGCGCTACATTAAAGGCGGCTCCGTTCCCAAAGAGTGGGCGATGCACCGCAAAGCCGTTAGTTTTTTTGGCAACCTTTTTATTAGAATTGCCTTGGTTAAGCCAAAAATTCATGACTTAACCACCGGTTTCAGACTCACAAGAGTAAAAGGAGTATTAGATAAAATTAAGCTCAATGAGTTGATGGAGCTTAGCCGTTTTGCCTATAAAGTTGATTTGCTTTATCAAAGCATTAAAAATTCCAAAAAAGTGGTCGAAGTTCCTCTGGAGTTTGCCCCAAGAACTGAGGAAGTTTCCAAATTTTCAATGCAGGAAATGGTTTCAACTTTCAAAGTTGCGATTATTTTGGGGATTAAGGACAAACAAAGATTTATCAAGTACGGCGCTGTCGGCCTTATCGGCTACGCTATCAACGCAGTTGGGCTTGAGGTTTTTTATCGCCTTGGCTTTTCCACCGGCGTTGCCGCGGCAATTGGAGCCGAGTTTGCAATAGTTTCAAACTTTATTTTGAATAATTTCTGGACTTTTAAAGAGGAAAAAATTACCAGTCTTGCAAAAGTTGTGAGCAAATTTGTTCAGTTTAATTTGAGCTCGGTGGGCGCAGTGGTTATACAAGCTATAGTGGTGGCGGTGGGAACCGGTATTTTTGGAGTGGGCACCCGCCAGATAATGCTGATTATCGCTGTGGGCTTTTTCGTAATTCCATACAATTACGCAATGTACAATCTTTTTATATGGAAGACTTGGAAGGTACCCGCACTTGAGAAAATTCAAAAGTTACTGGGATAGCATTTTTCTCTGCTTCAACACGAGGGTCTATTTGAGTGTGAACAAATTCCTTTTTTCCACCCAGAAGCTTGTATGGGAACTCAGCTCCCATTCTGCTTGCTAACGCAGTCCAGAGTTTTTGTTGTTGTTCGTTAAGTTGTGAGTACATACTCAAGGCGTCACTTATGGCGCCCAAGTCTCTTGGTCCGAGGCCGTTGTTCAGTAATATATGATTGTTTCGCCACCCGCGTACATGTTCTTTCATAATCAAAGTGTATGTTTAGAAGCCTTCCAAATGCTCTCAAGAAATGCAGGATAACTTTGTTTTGCGAGAGCAGCTTGCTAAAATAAAGAGCATGCAAAAATTCTCGGACGCGTGGTTTACTGAGCTTTACCTCAAATACGGCTCGGTGGAGGAGGCAATCAGAAGCTATCCGGATAGTCTCCCAATTTCTATCGCTAATTACCACAGGCTGGTTAAAAAGTATGGTTTGATTAAGTCCGCCGGCCGTCATGTAAGCTTGCCTGAAACTCTTCATTTTTTTCGCGAGAAAGCATTCGAACCCGGAACACCCCTTGAGCGGATTTATGCCCAAATGCCGCCAAGCTTCCAAACTTCGCTTTCGACTCTTCATAGAATTTACCAATATATGGAGAAAGCAGTTGTCAGGCGACACGCTGCGGCCTTAATTGCTACAGCTGGCAATAGCGGAGAGGTTTTGGTGGGCAGAGAAGTGTTTGGCAACAGTAGATATGGCAAGAAAGTCGGAGATATTTCGCTTCCCATGAGTTTTGCCAAAAAAGACGAAAGCAATTTTGACTCAGCCCTTCGAGTCCTTCAGCAGGAAGTATTTGCGCATCTTGCCGCTTCTGGGGAGCTCAAGAGAGACTCAACTTTGGTAAAGCGAATTTTATCCAAAAATATTGAGCCTGTTTTTTATTTTGATATTGTAGATGTTCGCGTCCAAGTTTATGAAATAATATTGCCCACGCAAGCTTCTGAGTTCTCGAGCTTTAAGCTGGTTGAACACAAGTATGAAAACTTACACACTCTCTCGGTAATGCCAAATTTGCGCACCGGAATCGGCGAAATACTAAAGCTTTATGGAGACTATTTATATAAGCCTCTCACACTCAAAGTTCCTACATATCATGTATCAAGCATTAACTTGGCGCTTGCTTGGCGAGAGTCAGAGTAACGGCCCCCAATCGGAGATCGGCATCACGTTATTTGCAATAAAGGCCAAAGAAAAGAGGTAAACCGGGATTATTATTATGGCCATAATAATTTTGAACTCACGCGATGCGAGCTCTTTGGAAAAAGCTACGAAAATAAATGGCAATATTGGCAGAGCATAGCGTACAATGTCACGGTGCGAAACAAAAAATACACTTACAATAAATATACCCGTAAACCAGGCAAGAACTGTCTGTTTTTTCTTTATGAGTTTAAGTAAGCCGAATAAGCACAACACATAAACAAAGATTATTTCTTCCAGCCAGTGTGTATTCACCCATGGTTGGGAGTAGTTAAAAATCTGAAATGGCGGAAATAACAGGTGAATATTGTCCCCTGAGTTAAAATAGGCTAAGAAGTTACCGAATTTTAGGTAATAAAAATAAAAAAGACTCAACAACGAGAGCGGAATCAGGATAATCGGGTAAGCTTTATATTCTATACTTTTCACCCATTTCACGAAATTATGATTAGTGGCTAAACCGGCTAATTTTGGAATAATTAATGCTCCAATATATGCAATAAATAACAGTATTCCGGGAGATTTTGTTAGCTGCGCGACTACTCCCCATATTGCAGCCAGCCAGAATTGCTTTTTGCCGAAATGGTAGACCGAAGCAAGTATTGCGCCAACAAACAATGGTTCCGGGGAACCAACCGTACGCACTATGAGCCAACGAGCGGGGAATATAGAGAACACTGCCACAAGCCACAATGCGTCCTTTTTTGAAACATACCGCTTAATAAACATATAGAAGTAATAAATTGTGATGGTTGAGCCCGCTAGAGTGGCCAATAACATGCCCCAGGGGTACCCCACAAGAGAAGCAAAAAGCCTGATAATCATGGGATAAACTGGAAAATGGGCTGCGTAGTACTCTAAAGGGAGTGAGAAAGAAAAGTTTTCTGCGATGTAGGGGAGATTATATAGGCTTTTAGCGACTGCAATATAGAGTGGCCCGTCGTAGTTAGCGGCTATTATCTGCATACCCCCTTCAGGAATTTGGACACCAAGTACTTCCGGAGTTCTGGAGAAAAATGGGAACCACAGACAAACTACAGGCACAACAGCCAGCGCTATCAAGTAGATTGCGAGCTTAAAGGTCTTCATTTATGATAACATTGGTCAATATATGGTGCTCACGAGTTTATCCGTATTTTTTCCAGCTTACAACGAGGAAGGCCGTATTGCAATGACCGTGGAGCATGCACTCAAAACTATCCCGAGAATTGCCAAAAAATGGGAAGTACTTTTAATTGATGATGGTTCATCCGACAGTACGGGCAAAATAATTGACAAACTTGCAAAAAACAAGAACGTACGGGCCATTCATCACATGATCAATAGAGGATATGGGGGTGCCTTTAAAAGCGGACTCTACGGCGCAAAGTATAGCTGGATAGCTTTTACAGATTCTGATGGGCAATTTGATTTTTCTGAAATTAAGAATTTCATAAAAAAACAAAAGGAGTCCAACGCCGACATAGTAATTGGGTACTACAAAAAACGTCAGGTCGGTAAAGTCAAAATAATCACCTCCAAAATGTGGGAATACCTGGTTTTTATACTGTTTGGCCTTAAAGTTCGGGATATTGATTGTGGTTTTAAGTTGATTTCTAAAAAAGTTGTTGACGGGATTCCTGACCTGGAAAGTGAGCGGGGGGCTTTTATTTCAAGCGAGTTTCTGATAAAGGCAAAAAAGAAAGGTTTTAAAATTGTAGAGATCCCGGTTACTCATTACCCGAGAGAAGTCGGAGTTGGAACCGGGCGCAACCTCAAGGTAATTGTTGGCAGTTTTAAAGATTTATTCAGACTTTGGGTAAAGTTACAGTAGCATGCAGAATGTAGTAAGTAGACTGGGTGAATGGATTAAGAAAAACAAAGTTGAGTTTATAATTCTTACCGTAATTCTCATTTTGGGAGCGTTTTTGCGTCTCTTTAAGATTGACGAATATATGACCTTTTTAGGTGATGAAGGCCGGGATGTAATAATCGTTCGGCGCTTCTTGGTTTATGGTGACATATTCTTAATTGGCCCTGGGACTTCAATTGGGAATATGTATCTGGGGCCATTGTATTACTATTTGATGGCTCCGGTCTTGTGGCTCGGAAATTTCTCGCCCGTTGCGCCGGCGGCTATGATTGCGCTCCTGGGGGTGACGACTGTTGCCTTTGTTTGGTATATAGCCCGGGAGTGGTTTGGAAAAAATGCTGCCTTCATCGCTGCTTTACTTTATGCTATTGCCCCAACAGTAATTATTTACTCCCGCTCTTCCTGGAACCCAAACATCATGCCGTTTTTCTCGTTGTTGTGCATTTTTGCCATCTGGCGGGTTGTTACAACTAAAAAACTTTTTTGGCTACCAATTCTTGGCATCTCTTATGCTTTCGTTTTACAGTCCCACTACCTGGGGTTGCTTTTAGCTCCAACTCTCGCCGTTTTTTGGCTGTATGCTTTCTGGCTATTTAGGAAAGATAAGAAATTAAGAAGCTATATACTATATACAATATTCGCTATACTACTTTTTGCAGGTTTAATGTCCCCGCTTGTGATCTTCGACTCTCGCCACGACTGGCGCAATTTTGATGCCATTAAGAAGTTTTTTACCGAGCGCCAGGCCACCGTTTCCGCACGACCATGGAACGCTTTTCCGAGCCTCTGGCCGCTAACGCAGGAAATTTCCGCGCGCCTCCTTGCAGGCAGAAATGAAATTTTAGGTTCGTGGGCGGCTCTTGCGGTTTTGGGTGGGGTCACACTTGTCATGAAAGAGGCAAGGAAGCTTAACAAGACCACTTTTCTTGCGTTTACACTTCTCATTCTGTGGCTTGCAACCGCTCTGGTCGGTTTAGGACTTTATAAACAGGAAATTTATGATCATTATTACGGGTTTTTCTTTGCAGCCCCGTTTATTCTTTTGGGGGGTTTGGCGGGGCATTTGATAAATAAAGCCAAGATTCGCGGTTGGTGGATAGTGGGTTTTTTCCTAGTGTTTCTCGTTTATTTCAACTTTTTAGATAATCCGCTGAACTACCCACCCAACAGACAACTGGCGCGGACCATGGAAGTCGCTCGAAAAATTGAAGTTGAGTCCGCGGGAAATAAATTTAATTTAGCCGTGATTGCTGAGCGAAATTATGAAGATGCTTATCAGTATTTCCTTGAGGCTTGGGGTACGGGAGTTACCGACATCGACCCGTTGAAATATCAAGAAACTATTACCAAGCAACTTTTCGTAGTTTGCGAGTTGTCCGAGGAGAAATGCGACCCGACACATAACTCAAAGACAGAAGTTGCGAATTTTGGCTGGAGTGAAATTGCAGAAAAATGGGAGATATCTGGGGTAATATTGTATAAGCTGGTGCATGTCGAAATCTAAGAACAAAAGTGCTATTATACTCCGAATGTCATGACGTACAAGCAGTCTTTGGAAATACTGGATAAAATCAAGGCGGCCAGGCGGGTTTTGGTTAATTGCCATCAAAGGCCGGACGTGGACTCTATTAGTAGCGCCCTTTCGATGTGTGTGGCACTCAAACAAATGGGCAAGGAAGTCAAGGTGATTTGCCCGGATGATAAACTCCCTGAACTAAGCTTTCTCTCCTGCTTTAATGAATTTGAGAAAATTGACTATAACACTTTTGATTTTTCCAAGTACGATCTGTTTATGGTTCTCGACTCCGCTTCCCCGGAAGTTGTCACCGGGAGCAAAACCATACCCCTGCCGGAAATCGAGACAGTTGTTATTGACCACCATCATACAAGCATTGAGTTTGGAAAGATCAACTTGATAGATGCTGAGCGCTCTGCCACGACTGAGCTTCTTTATCTTCTTTTTGAGGATTGGAACATTGATATCACCAAGGAACTTGCAACATCGCTTTTGACCGGAATTCTTGGGGATACTGGTGCATTCGAGTACCACAACACTACTCCAAGAACTCTCCAGATTGCAGCCGACTTAATGAGCCTCGGGGCAGATAAAGATGGGATTCTTCTTAAGATATTCAGGAGCAAACAGATGAACCTTCTTAAGTTTTGGGGCAAGGTGCTTGATAAGCTTGAGGTTGACGCGAGTGGAAAGTTCACCTGGTGCGCAATTCCTTATAGTGTTTATAGTGCGTTGGGGGAGCCGCAAACCGCTCGCGAGTCCGCAAGTTCACTATTCAGCCGAATGATTGAAGGAACGGAGTTTGGCATTGTCATGCTTGAAGAGTCACCCGGGGAACTCAGGGCGTCATTTCGTGCCAGAAGCACGGGCTTTGATGTTTCAAAAATTGCGACAGCACTTGGAGGAGGTGGACATGCCGGTGCCGCAGGAGTAACAGTTATAAACGGCAGCTTTGGTGATTCTGTAAAGAAGGTTGTCGAAACTGCAAGAAGATTTGTATGATTTACAAAGAATCCAAAGCCATACTTCAGTCTATTAAACAGGCTAAAAAAATATTAATCACAAGTCATAAGGAGCCAGATGAAGATTCGACTGGGTCGATTCTAGCCCTTAATTTGGCGCTTAAGAAGATGGGGATTTCCTCTGGCTTAATTTGCAAAGATAAGGCTCCAGAGAATTTAGAATTTCTTCCAAATATTAAGAAAATTGAATTGGTTAATTTCAAAACATTTGACTTTTCTCGATATGATTTAATGATAATACTCGATTCTTCTTCTTGGGGAATGGTGGTGGGTAGCGAGCTGAAGGACAAAAGCCCGAATATCCCAACAATAGTGATTGATCATCACGCTTCGAACCAGGCATATGGCAAATTGAATCTGATAGATATAAATGCGACTTCGGTATGCGAGATAGTTTATAAAATATTGTTTGACTGGGGTGTAAAACTTGATAAAGACATCGCGGGTAATTTGTTAGCAGGCATAACTGGTGACACTGGAAGTTTTAGATATCCATTTGTGTCTGCAGAGACATTTGAAATTGCAGCTAAGTTAATGAAAGCCGGTGCCGATCGCGACAAAATAATTTACAACTTGCTTTTTAGTGTTGAGCTTAAGGAACTGAAGTATTTATCTGAAGTTTTGAAAGAGGCGACAATCGATAAAAAAAATAAAATTATTTGGGCAGCTATACCATACAGTAAGTATGTAAAGCTCGGCAAACCGGAAGGTTCCGGGTTTGCTGGTGCATTCTTTCAAACTGTAAAAGGCACTAAGATTGGTGTTTTTATGGTTGAGAAAGAAAAGGATGTTGTTGATGTTAGTTTTCGAGCAAGGGACAAAATTGACGTTTCTAAAATTTCTGTTTCTCTCGGCGGCGGCGGGCATAAAAAGGCGGCCGGTGTGACTATTAGAAGTATGAAATTTGAGGAAGCAGTGGAGCTGGTTCTTGCAACTGCAAGAAAATATGTAAAATAAGCGATATAATTGTTCTAATGAAGAGCAACAGGCTAACAGCGCAAATAATTAAGCCAATTGCGGAAGTTTTTGCTTTTACAATTGAGCCCAAGAATGCTTCAAGATGGATGCCCGATGTAGTAGCCGGGGATAGAAGCGACTGGCAGCTTAAAGCCGGGAGCACGTATAGGTTGCAATATAAAAACGGTGAGTGGAAAGATTTTGATGTAGTTGATTCAGATCTAAATAAGATCTTTGAACTCCAGTCACGGGATGGGAATTACCATATACGTTACTCCTTCAAACCAATAAATAGTTTTAAGACAGATATGGAATTTTTTGAGTGGGTTGATGATGGTGACATCGAGGTTCCCTTGACTAACCAAATCCTTACCAAGTTAAGGATGGCAATAGAGCTCAAGAATATAAAATGATAAATCCAAATTTTGTTATCGTTGGAGTAATTCTTCAGGTTGTCGGGAGCTATTCATATTTAGTTGACACCTTAAAGGGTAAAGTAAAACCCAATCGAGTATCCTGGCTTTTATGGTCTATTGCTCCATTGGTTGCCTTCGCCGCCGAGATTTCCCGAGGGGTTGGAATTCAGTCCTTAACAACATTCGTGGTAGGTTTTGTTCCGTTAATAATTTTTATCGCTTCGTTTGTTAACAAAAAATCTGAATGGCAACTGACACGTTTTGATATTATTTGTGGAGCACTGTCAACCCTAGGTATAATCCTTTGGTTTATTACAAAAGACGCGAACATTGCGATCTTGTTTGCGGTATTGGCAGATGGCTTGGCAGCCCTTCCGACAATAGTTAAGTCCTATGAGTACCCTGAATCTGAAAATTCAACCATATTTTTGTTTGGTGCAGTAAATGCGGCAATTGGCTTACTTGCAATCCAAATTTGGAACTTTGAGCATTTCGCGTTCCCCTTATATCTTTTGGTAGTTAATTCTGTTCTTGTTCTTTTAATTAAGTATAAATTCGGCAAATCTAAGTTTCTTCTACCATTAGATTCATATATTAGAGAGATTTACGGGAAAAGAAATAGAATTTAACTATAGTGAATTATCCAGAATCCCAGGCCATAAAGCAAAAGATTGATTCCTCACAAAAAATCTTAGTGAATATGCACCACAATTCGGATGCGGACTCTGTGGGAAGTGCTGTTGCTATGGCGAGGGTACTTAAATATTTTAAGAAAGATGTAAAGATAATTGCTCCAACTGAAATCCCCAAGAATTTAGAGTTCTTGTTGACGGAACAAGCGGTCAATGTAGTTAATTTTAGTGAGTTTGATTTTTCTATTTATGATTTATTTATAACACTTGATTCTTCAAGCTTTAGTCGCGTTGCCGGCTCACACAGCGTAAAACAGCCCGAACTTTCACTGATAAATATTGATCATCATGTGAGTAACCAAAAGTTTGGGGAAATAAACTTGGTTGTTCCTGATGCCGCCGCCAACTGCGAGGTTTTATTTTATTTATTTAAAGATTGGGGAGTGGAAATAAAAGACGCCGAGGAGGCTTTGCTTACCGGAATTATAGGAGACACAGGAGCTTTTCGCTTTCCTGAGGCTGGTGGGTCCACTTTTGAAGCCGCAAGTCAGCTTATGAAGTTTGCTGATAAAAATAAAATTATATTCAATTTATATCAGTCTTTTGAGGAAAATCATGTTATGGTTTGGAAGGGGATTCTTGATAACTTAAAAATTGACCACGAGCACCGGTTTGTTTATTCATTTGTTCGAAAGGAAGTTTTGGAGAAATATGGCAAGCCCTTTAACGCCAAAAGCGAGCTTGCAGATATGATTTTCCAGTCAATTGAAGGTACTGACTTTGGCTTGGTCGGAGCCGAAGATGAAGGTTATATTTCGGTAAGTTTTAGAAGCAGGACAGGCGTGGACGTGAGCCGTCTTGCAGGAATGCTGGGTGGCGGCGGGCACGCGTGGGCAGCGGCAGCGAGGGTAGATGTAGTAAACTATGATAATGCGGTTGAGCAAATACTTGGAGAAGCTAGGGAGTTCGCTAAGGGCGGAAGTACTAAGCCATAAATTCGTATATCTTCTTCTTGGAGTAATTTTAGTTTTAGCCTTATTTATCAGAGTTTATAACACTGGCAAAATTCTTGGTTTTTACTACGATCAAGGCCGAGACGCTTTGGAAATATGGGAACTGCTTCATAAAGGTGACGTTTTCCTCATTGGCCCGACAACCGGTATTGCCGGCATTTTTAGGGGGCCATATTATTACTACTTGATTGCGCCTCTATATTTACTCGGTGGGGGGGACCCGGTGCTTCCCGCAAATTTTCTCGCGTTTACTACTGTAATTGCCATCGCGTTAATTTATTATCTTGGCTTTAAGTTAAAAGACAGAACAACGGGGTTGTTTGCGGCTGCTATCGCCTCGTTTTCGTTTTATATAATGCTTGCATCCCGATGGCTGAGTAACCCCACGCCCATGCTATTACTCAGCATGTTGCTTCTTTGGGCACTTTTTGCAGTCAGTGAAGGAAAGAAATATGCTTGGATAGCGGTGTCGTTGCTGGCCGGGCTCTCCCTTTTCCACTTTGGCAGCTCCGGCGAGTTCTTCTATTTTCCAGCTATAGCTCTTTTTGCCGTTTGGCAAAAGAAACATTTTCCAAATGGGAAAATCATATTTTATTCAATAGTTGCCTTTGGCTTTACCGCAGCGCCTCTAATTTTATTCGATTTTAAGAATGACCATTTATTGTCAAGAAATATTTACTCATTTATCTTTGAAAAAGAAAGTTTTAAGACTAGTTTCATGCAAGTTCTGAGTGATCGCATTGACTTTTATCAATCAGTCTTTTGGGGTAGGTTATTTCCGGGTACAAGCAGATTAATTACTTTTAGTCTATTGACTGTAGGAGTTGGCTTTTTCTTGTATCTGCCTGATTTACTCAAAAATACGAAAGCTAAAATTCTAATGCTTATGTTGTTGTCCCCGATTGTAGGACTTTTGTTTTTCCAAGGAAATGAAGGCAATATTTATGACTACTACATGACCGGATACTATTTGATATTTATATTACTTTTTGCGGTGATATTGGGTCATCTGTGGGGGAGTGTTGCAGGCAAGATCGTGGTTTTTATATTCTTTTATGCTTTCTTTACCATGAACCTGCCGATTGTGAAGGCTAAAATTACCGACAATGCAGATGGGCCAAATACAATTCTGTTTAGAAATCAGAAGCAGGCAATTGAATGGGTGTATGGGGACGCGAAGGAAGAGTTTAATGTTGACGTTTATGTGCCGCCAGTCATTCCATATGCATATGATTATTTGTTCACTTGGTATGAAGGCAAACCCGAGTATTCGGGCAAAGTGAGCGACAATCGCGAATTGTTGTATACACTTTACGAGGAGGACCCGCCTCATCCGGAGAGACTGGAAGCCTGGCTTGCCCGCCAGAAGGGCATAGCCGAGGTGGAATATGCCCAAAAGTTTGGGGGTATTACAGTGGAGAGGAGAAAGAGGGTAAAATAGGGCATGGCGAAGATTACAAGGCCTGCTCCCAAAAGAGCGATTCCACTTGAGGCGAAGCTAGTGTTTAAAGGCATTATTTATGAAGTTTACCACTGGGAACAAGAGCTCTTTGATGGCACGAAGACCACTTTTGAAATGCTCAAACGCCCGGATACGGTTGAGATAATACCAATTACAAATGAAGGCAAAATCTTGATAAATTATGAGGAGCAGTCTGGCCTTGCACCGTTTATTTGTGTTCCTGGTGGGCGAGTGGATTATGGCGAAGACCCTGAGGCTGCAGCTAAAAGGGAGTTGTTGGAGGAGACCGGTTATGAAACCCATGACTTAGTATTGTGGAATGCAGCTCAACCCATGGAAAAGATTGATTGGGCGATATATATTTTTATAGGTAAAAATTGCACAAAAGTTAATGATCCGACGTTGGAAGCGGGGGAGAAAATAGGAACGAAAGAAGTAAGTTTTGAAGAATTTGTGGAAATAGTACAGGATGATAATTTTCGAGACGAAGAAATATCACTAAGGATTTTGAAAGCGAAAGATAAGGGTAAACTAGATGAAATTAAAAGACTGTTTTTTGGTTAAATGAGAAATCCATATCTGTCTATTATAATCCCGGCGCATAATGAGGAGCGGAGGCTCCCTAAGGCTTTTCTTGCAATTGACGATTTTTTGAAAGGGCAGAAATATGCGGCGGAGGTTATAGTTGTAGAAAACGGCAGTCATGATGCTACCTCACAGGTAACTAGAAAGTTTGCCAAAAAATACAAATATATAAAACTTATTGAGGTTAGCACGCGTGGCAAAGGGCTTGCCGTAAAAGCCGGCATGCTTGCGGCAAAAGGGGAGTATAGGTTTATTTGCGATGCGGATTTATCGATGCCCATAGAAGAATTGCCTAAGTTTTTGCCTCCGGAGACAAAAGGTGTGGATGTTGCGATTGGAGTGAGGGAGGGGAAAGGGGCAAATAGAGTCGGCGAGCCCTTCAAGCGGCACCTAGTGGGTAGAGCTTTTAATTTGATTATTAAGCTGACTATTTTGCCAAGTTTTGAAGACACCCAATGCGGGTTTAAGATGTTTACAGCTGGTGCCGCAAAAGAGCTCTTTAGCATTCAGAAGTTGTCCGGAATTGGTTTTGATATAGAGCTTTTATATTTGGCTCGCAAGAAAAAATTAAAAGTAAAAGAAGTGCCAATCACTTGGTATTTTGATGCAGACAGCAGGATGAGGCTTATACAGGATTCCCTTAAAGCGCTTCTTGAAATCTGGCAAATCAGAAAAGCCTGGTGGACTGGGGGGTACAAGTGACCAAAAAGTGGACACGGACAATAGTCGGACTGGTTTTAATTCTTCTGTGCGCGTTTTTGTTAAGAATTTATCAGCTTAATTTAATTCCGGTTTTTGTGGATGAAGCAATTTATGTCCGCTGGGCGCAAGTAATGCGAGCCGAGCCATCCTTGCGGTTTTTGCCGCTTTCGGACGGCAAGCAGCCCTTGTTTATGTGGGCAGTCATTCCTTTCTTCAAGTTTATTGCTGATCCCTTGATAGCGGGGAGGGTAGTGTCTGTGTTAACTGGTCTTGGCACGACGGCGGGCGTTGCGGCACTAGGCTACCTTTTATTTAAATCAAGAAAAGTGGCGCTCTTGGCTTCTCTACTCTATGCCCTATCCCCTTTCGCGGTGTTTTTTGACAGGATGGCACTCGTTGACTCTATGCTTTCTTTTTTTGGCGTCTGGACTTTAGTTTTTTTAATATTGGCCACGAAAAAGCTCAGTTTGGGTTTTGCCTTTTTAGCAGCTTTCGCCCTTGGAGGAGCATTATTGACCAAGTCGCCTGCCTTATTTATTGCACTCCTTTCCCCATTAGCCTTAGTTTTCACCCAAAAGGCTAAAGTAAAAAAGATTCAGAGTTTAAATTATTTTAAATCTATAGGGCTTCTTTTGGCTGTTTTCGCGGTTGCGTTCGCAATGTATAACATTCTTCGGCTTGGGGAAAATTTCCATATGATTGGTTCAAGAAACATGGACTATGTTTTCCCCTACAGCCGAATTTTAGAAAGTCCGCTGGACCCTTTATTGCCGTACCTGGACAGGGCGGTTGAGTGGCTGGTAATTATGGGACCAGTTGCACTTTTGGGGCTCGCTGCCACTGGTTTTTTTGGCAATTTCCGGAAATACAAAATCGAAGTGTTGGTACTTTTTGCTTTTGCGGCTTTACCCATAGTTGTTCAAGCCGAGTACGCCCGGGTTTTTACTTCCAGGTACATTTTTTTTACACTCCCTGCCTTGGTGGTTCTTGCTGCTGCCAGTTTGAAAAAATTTAATAAACCTGCTGGTCTTTATGGAGTCTCTGTTTTGGTCGCCGTTTTTTTGGTGCAGTCACTTTTATTTTATGTTGAGTTTTTCAAAAACCCAGAGAAAGCCAACTGGCCTGAGCATGATGGCTACCTTGCCGATTGGACTGCAGGGACCGGAATTAAGGAAGCAGCAGAAATTATAAAAGCCGCGCGTGATGTAAATCCGGGCAAAGATATCGTTGTGGGGACAGAGGGTTATTTTGGGACACTTCCGGACGGCCTCCAGATTTATCTTGAAAAAGAACCCAATATAACAGTAATCGGAGTGGGGCTTGATATAAGTCATGTTCCAGATAGCCTTTCGGAGTCGGCTAAGGCGGGTAATATTACTTATTTGGTGGCCAACTCTTCCAGGCTAGCATTTGTACGGCCGTTTGAAGAATATGGCCTGAAAATCATAAAGTCTTGGGAAAAAGCAGAAAACCGGCTCGGCAAGCGGGATGTGTTTTATATGTTTGAATTATGACAACCCCCCACCTATCACTAGTAATCCCCGCCTACAACGAAGAGGGGATAATAAAAAGTAATTTAGAGAAAGTATTAAAATTTCTTTCTAAAAAGAGTTATTTGTGGGAGATAGTGGTTGTAGATGACGGCAGCCGTGATAATACCCCGGACATTGTTAATAGTTTAAAGAAAGTTAGACTTGTTAAATTACCGGAAAATATGGGTAAGGGTGCGGCGGTGAAAGCTGGCATGCTTAAAGCTCGTGGCAAGCTAATTATTTTTATGGACGCGGATTTGTCAGTTCCACTTAATTATATTGACGTCGTTGTGAGGGCGTTGCACAGTAGCGACGTGGCTATAGGCTCAAGGAGAGTGAAAGGGTCGGTCATCAAAAAACACCAACCATTCTTACGTGAAAATATGGGCAGGGTTTTTACCAAGTTGACCCAAATAATCATCGGGAGCAAGATTGCCGATTTTACCTGCGGGTTTAAAGGTTTTACGAAGGAGGCGGCAAGCAAGGTTTTTGCGCACGGCGTAATAGATCGCTGGGCTTATGATGCTGAAATTATTTTCTTGGCGGAAAAATTTGGGCTTAAAATTACTGAAGTTCCGGTTGAGTGGATAAACAGGGAAGAGACCAGAGTAAAAGTTGGGCGTGCCACAATTGAGTCGTTAATCGACTTGGTTAAGATCAGATTTTTTGGATTGGCGGGGAAGTATGAAGACTAAAATACTGCTTCTTTTGCTGACAATTCCGGCAATTATCGCATTACTTAAACCGGGCTATTTCCCGATGCATGATGACATTCAGGGAATGCGGGTCTACCAGATGTATAAGTGCGTGTTAGACCTTCAAATCCCCTGCCGTTGGGTGCCCGATATGGGCTTTGGTTATGGCTACCCGCAATTTAATTTCTATTCCCCCCTCCCCTATTATTTGATGGAAATTCCGGTCCTTTTTGGCGGCTCAATTCTTGCAAGCGTCAAACTTGGGTTTTTGGCAAGTCTGGTTCTCTCGGCGTGGAGCATGTATCTTCTGGGCTCTTTTTTGTGGGGCAAAAAAGGCGGGGTAATTAGTGCGCTTTTTTACACTTACGCACCATATAGGGCAGTGGATATTTATGTTCGGGGAGCAATGGGCGAAGCCTGGGCCTTTGTTTTTTTGCCACTGATTTTATTGTTTACTCTAAAGCCAAAGTCCACCATTCCCCTGGCACTATCGATCGCCGGATTATTCTTGACACACAACATAACAGTTATCATGTTTTCCCCCTTTTATGTTACCTTTGTCCTCTTCTTTAGAAAAAATCACGGTAATGATTTAAAAAATATTTTGAAGTCAGGTATTTTGGGCTTTGCCCTATCTGCCTTTTTTACTCTGCCCGCTTTCTTGGAAAAAAATTATACCCATGTTGAGTCGGTCCTCATGGGTTATTTTAATTATCTCGCGCACTTTGTTGGAGTCGGTCAGCTATTTTTGTCCACTCACTGGGGCTATGGCGTATCCTCACTTGGGGAACTGGATGGGATGTCCTTATCGGTTGGAGTTCTGCACTGGAGCATTCCTCTTTTGGTTCTTATCCTTCTTTTTTACTTAAAGAAGATCGAGGAATTTCGCAAAGTTTTAATTTTCGTGATTCTGGGTTTTCTTGCACTATTTCTTATTCATCCAAGGTCTCAATTTATCTGGGACAACGTTTCACTGCTTTCATATATCCAGTTTCCATGGCGGTTTCTGGGTATTGCCGTCTTTTGTTTTTCACTAGCCAGTGGAGCACTGATTAAATTAACCAACAGAAAGCTGTTAATGGTTATAACAATCTTTGTAATTCTGATTCTTATGAACGGTTCGTTTTTCAAACCGGAGAGATATGTTTACATTACTGATGGTGAAAAGTTTTCTGGGGACAGTTGGTTGAAACAACAAACAATAAGTATCTTGGATTATTTGCCGGCAGGAGCCCAGCACCCGCCGACTTCACCGGCTTCAAATGGGCCGAAGTTTTCAGGCGAAGTGATTTCTGGCCAAAAGGGCACGAACTGGCAGACTTGGGAACTAAATGTATATGATGAAGACAATAAGCTTGAGCTTCCTCTGTTTTATTTTCCGGGTTGGGAAGTGAAAGTGGACGGGGAGCCAGTGAAAATTGACAGCGCCAACGAACTTGGTTTAATAACTGTTGATGTCCCGTCTGGCCAACACTTGGTTGAAGCCAGACTTAAAGATACAAATTTAAGATTAATCGCGAATTTAGTAAGCTTGATTGGTCTTGGTGCTCTAGTGTTATATAGAAAAATAAAATGGTTATCGCACTAATTATTTCGGTTCTGACAGCACTCAGGCTTTTTGGGCCTGGGTACTTTCCAATGCATGACGATCTTCAGGTAATGCGGCTATATGAACTGGAAAAATGCTTCGCGGACGGCCAAATCCCCTGCCGCTGGGTGCCGGACATGAATTTCGGTTTTGGCCAGGCAATGTTTAATTTTTATAGTACCTTGCCATATTATCTCGGGGTTCTTATTCGTATAGTTTTGCCAATTTCAATTCTCACCACTGTTAAGATTCTTTTTGCGATTAGTCTTGTCGGTGGCGCATTGGGGATGTATTCCCTCTCAAGAGAATTTTTCGGGCATAGGGGAGCGATTATTGCCTCAGCCCTGTACGCGCTTGCACCATACAGAGCGGTTAACGTTTATGTACGGGGAGCCATGGCGGAATCTTTTTCACTTGCGATACTCCCCTTTTTGTGGCTTTCAATTTATAAGGTGATTAAGGAGCCCAATTTCAAAAATTCTGCATTTGTAGCCTTGGCAGTCTGTGCACTTCTTATGACTCACAATATCTCGACATTCGTGTATTTCGGTTTTACTGCCGTGTGGACTTTGTTTTGGCTTTTTCAGAAATGTAAAACCAAAAATCTCCGGGCGCTTATTTTTAGTTCAGTCTTGGGCGTGGCGTTGGCTGGCTTTTTCATAGTTCCGGTTGCTATTGAGCAAAGCCTTGTCCAAGGCGAGCTTTTTATTTCCGATTATTCTAATTATACCGGGCACTTTACTACATTAAACCAATTATTCATAAGCCGTTTTTGGGGCTATGGGGGCTCAATTTTTGGTGAGAACGACGGCATGGCTTTTCAAGTCGGCTGGCCGCATTGGTGGGCGGCAATTTTAGTTGGTATTTCGGCGCTTTCTCAACTAACTCGAAAAAATAGACAGAGTATTATGGTTTTGGGGTTATTGGCACTTTCCTTATTTTCTTTGTTTATGACTCACAATAAAAGCACTTTCTTGTGGGAAACTCTTCCCATGATTGCCTTTGTTCAGTTTCCATGGCGGTTTCTGGGCATTGCCGTATTTTTGCTCTCACTTGCTTCCGGCGGAATTTCAAACTTTCCGGGAAAAGTCTTTAAAAAATTACTATTTATTGCTGTCGTTATTACGGCATTAGTTTTTAATTTCGCTTATTTTAAACATGAAAGAACATATGACTGGTTGACTGATGAAATCAAGCTTTCTGGAGCCGATTTACTTGTCCAACAAGGCGCAGCTGCGCAGGATTATTTACCCGTAACAGTTGAAAGCCCGCCTCTAAACACCGCACCGGGAAAGCCTGTTTTAGTTAACGGCGAGGCAGAGCTGCCCAATCTCACTAAAACATCCAGCACCTTTTTCTTTGATGCAAACGTATCCCGGGAATCTGAGGTTGATGTCCCCATAATTTATTTTCCTAACTGGGAGGTCTATTTACTTGAGGGCCAAGGCAAGCGAATTGATGCCGCTCCCAGTGAAATCGAGGGTTTGATTAGAATTAGTCTCCCTGCGGGTAAGCACATGGTTTATGGCAAATTCGTGAGTACTCCCGCAAGAATCTTGGGTAATGCTTTAAGTGCTAGTGCCTTTTTCATTTTAATTGCCGGCGCTGTCATTACCAATAATAAAAGAAAGTTTCTGGGGCTTGAATGAGAAAAATTTTACTAGTTCTATTTTGTGCTTCCATACCTGCTATTTGGTATTTGGTTGCTCCGGGCGGCTATGAGCCACATGACCTTCACCATTTGGCGGATATTTATGAGATGCGAGCGGCAATATTGTCAGGGCAAATTCCACCCCGCCTAGGCCCAGATTATTTGTTTGGCATGGGTTACCCCTTATTTAATTTTTACTATGTTTTGCCTTTTTATCTTGGAGCCTTTTTTTACGCTCTCACGGGGAGCTTGATGGCAGGCTTTAAACTCGTGTTTTTAGCATCAGTATTCGTGTCGTTAACAGGAATGTATTTTCTCCTTAGAAAGTTTTTTGGAACTTGGGCGTCCACTGCAGGCGCGATACTCTATCTATATACCCCGTTTCGTGCAGTCGAGATTTATGTCAGAGGAGCGATAGGGGAGGCCTTGGCGCTCGCAATTCTCCCTTGGGTTTTATATTTTTTGGTTACTTTAGTCCTGCCTGCGCAGTCAGGTAAACAAACCAGCAAAAGAAATATTGCCATATCGGCTTTCGTGTTGGTACTGTTTTATTTAGCACACAATTATTTCTTTTTATTGACCGCGCCGTTTATATTATTTTTTGTAGCAATTCTTATTTATTTTGATAAAAAGAGAAGTAAAAAAATAAAAGCAATTCTTATGACAGGAGCATTGTCTGCCGGACTTTCGGCTTTCTGGTGGCTGCCTGCATTTGCCGAATATAAATTAGTTGCATCGGGAACGCCCTTTGTCCTGATCGACCACTTCCCTTTTTTGAAACAATTAATAGTGCCGAGCTGGGGTTATGGAAGTTCGGTCTGGGGGCCATACGACGAGATCTCCTTTCAAATTGGCATAGCAAATCTGGCTGTTCTTGCTTTGGTCGTTGTAATATTCCTTAAACAAAGAAAAAGCAAAAACATTAATTTCAAAATTTCTTTATTAGCATTGCTTTCGTTTTTGGTTGTTGTGTTTATGATGAACATCCGCTCACTTTTTATTTGGAACCTGATTCCCTTCACTAACTTTATTCAGTTTCCCTGGAGGCTTCTAACACTAACTACATTTTTTACAGCATTTCTAGCAGGTTTTGTAGTTGATAATTTAGGGCCGAAGAAGCTATCAGCCATTCTACTTGCTACTTGCTCCATGCTACTTGTTTTCTTCTATTTCCGGCCAAGCAAAGTGACAAATAAAAGTGACGAAGAATATGTGAAACACTTCTTTTCAAATCCTCAGTATAGCGAGGATTATTTACAGCTACCGTTGTCGGCCTCTGAGAGATCAACAAATGCTATTACACAGAGATTTGCAATCGAAAAGGGGCAAGTTGTCTTTGAAAATGAAATATCAAAAGTTCGCTGGAAGGCTGAGATAAGTGCAGATGAAAAGTCTGAAGTTACGGCCAGTGTTCTCAACTTCCCCGGCTGGTATGTGAAAGTGGACGGAAATACGGTCGAGACCTACCCGAGCGACCCTTACGGACAATTAACTTTTGGAGTTGACAAGGGAACTCACGAAATCGAGCTCTATTGGGCAGAAACCAACTTGAGATTGTTGGCAGATATTATCAGTTTACTGTCGCTGGGGGTAGTTTTGATACTTATTTTACCTCGGGGTATTTATCGGGGTGCTCCAGATAAGACTTGATCTCCGGGGCATCATCCTTTACTTCAACAGTGCCAATATACTGTCTTTTTTTGAATGACCCTCTTTCTTGATTTTTCTTATTTTGTACTTCTAATAACTTTTCTTTTGAAACTTGAAGTGCCAAAAGTAAGTTGTCAATTATTTCCTGAATATCGACGAGTTCTTTTAGGAGTTCTTCACCTTCAGAATTAATCAGTTCCGATGCCTCTTCTATAATTTTCTTTTTGAGCTCATCAATATATTCTTTGTCTGAAAGCGTTTTCCAATTTGGATGGTTGCCGTTTGCGATTATCGCGTCTACAATTTTATCTCGAACAAGCTTCTCAAACTTAAACTTACGCATACGATATTATATCACCAAGCTTTCATGCTACAATTTGAGTGTGGAAGAAGCTTTTGAGGTCCCTTTGGAGGAAGTTAAAGCTCGGGCTGTCCGTGGAGTAGTGGCTATCATGGGGCGAGGCTTTTTCATCCAGTTTGTAGCTCAAATCTCGCAATTTTTTCTTCTGGCGTTTTTGTCAGTTGAGCAAATGGGGGTTTTTTGGATAGTCTCGGCTGCAGTTGGTTTTTTAGTGTTTTTTAGCGACATTGGCCTTGCCGCGGCGCTTATTCAAAAGAAAGAAAGACCGACCAAAGAAGACTTGAGAACTACTTTTACCGTTCAACAGGTTTTGATTATTTCACTACTTGTAATTCTCTATCTCCTTACTCCACAGCTTAGGAATCTTTATAACTTAAGCAGCGAGGGAGTGATTCTCCTTTATGCCTTGGGCTTTTCACTTTTTCTATCTTCCTTGAAAAGCATTCCTTCGGTGCTACTTGAGCGGAAGCTTGAGTTTTCCAAGTTTATTATTCCTGATCTTCTGGAAAGTTTGGTTTATAGCTTAGTGGTGGTTTTTTTGGCTTGGAAGGGCTTTGGGATTATGAGCTTTGCTTATGCGGTAGTCGCTAGAGGGATTGTGGGAGTTGTTACTATTTATTTGCTGGAGCCATGGAGACCCGGATTTGCTTTTTCAAGAAGTTCTCTTGGGGGATTATTTAAGTTTGGAGTACCGTACCAGATAAACCAGCTTATTGCAGTTGTCAAAGACCGCGGTGTTACTCTTGCCTTGGGAGCCGTTGTTGGCACATCAGGAGTTGGCTATTTGGGAACTGCGGAGCGGGCGAGTCAGATTTCGCTGCGCCAATTTCTTGATCCTATCACCAAAGTCACTTTCCCGGCCTTTGCCCGTATGCAGGGCCATCGTGATGAGCTTGCAAATAGTGTCACCAGATCCTTGATGGTAATTACTTTCTTTGTGTTTCCCTCCGCTGTCGGCATATGGCTTACTGCGCCCTTAATAATTAAAGTCATCCCCAATTATGCAAAATGGGAGCCGTCTTTAGTTCCTCTTGGATTTATGACGGTTAATGTTTTGTTTGCAGCTGTCACCACGCAGCTTACTAATATGCTTTCGGCAATTGGCAAAATTAAAACCGTCTCCAAGCTCATTGCCATGTGGGCAATCCTCACAATTTTATTAGTTCCAGGACTTGGGCATTTGTACGGAATAAACGGGGCAGCACTTGGGTATGCCTTGGTCTCGTCGACTTCGGTAATCGCGATAGCCATAGCCAAGACTTATGTTAACTTTTCCCTTTCGCAAAGTGTACTAAAAACCGGGGTAGCCACTTTGGTGATGGGAGCCGTAGTTGCCGTTTCGCGGCTGTTCGCACCACCTACGCTTCCGGCATTGGTAGTTGTTATCACGATGGGAGCGATTAGCTACCTAGCCACTTCATATGCGCTACTGGGCAACGCTCTAATTTTAGATGCTAGAAAATTTGCGAAAAACTTTTTCAATAGGTAGAAAAGCACTTCTCTTAATAGTCGCTGGAAGCTTGGCTTGGGCTTTGACTATGGTTAAAAGCGGTCTTCGATATGATTACGGCGTTGGTTTTTGGGGACCGAATGGTCATGATGGAGTATGGCACTTGTCCCTTGCTCGTTCTCTGGCAAGCGGCAGCCTTGAAATGCCGATATTTGCGGGGGAGCAAATAAAAAATTATCACTTAGGGTTTGACCTGTTACTTGCTTTAGTTAATAGAATTACCGCACTACCGGTTTCAGTTTTATATTTCCAAATATTCCCACCGATTATGGCAATATTTATTGGTTTCTTAACTTATAAGTTTGTTTTGAATTGGAAAAAGTCCCAAGCCGCTGCTTTTTGGAGTACTTTTTTTGTTTATTTTGGAGGAAATTTGGGGTGGATTTTAACACTATTGAAAGGTGGGGGACTTGGAGGTGAATCAGTTTTCTGGGCCCAGCCTGCAATTCTGACTTTAATAAATCCGCCATACGCGATGTCTTTGGTATTTATTCTTTTGGGTTTAAACTTGATGATTAGGTTAAAAATAATTCCTTCGGCAATTGTTTTTGGTCTTCTGATACAAATCAAAGCTTACGCCGGAATTATTTTACTTGGGGCACTGTTACCCCTGGCTTTATATGAGTATTGGAAAAAGCACACTTTTAATTATCTAAAACTGTTAGTAATTTCTTGTGTAATATCTTTTGTGATTTTCCTACCAAACCTTACTTCAGGATCACTTTTGGAATTTAAACCTTTCTGGTTTTTGGAAACCATGATGAGTTTTCCTGATAGGGTTGGCTGGAGCCAGTTCGGTGAAGCAATGGTGAATTACCGACTCGGGGGTCAATGGTTGAAAGCATTTGCTGCTTATGGAATTGCACTCTTAATTTTTTGGTATGGCAATTTGGGGACTAGATTTGTTGACGAATTTTACTGGGTAAAAATTATTAAGAGTAAAAAACTGGAGCTCATAGATGTATTTATTGGCTCGGCGATAGTCATTGGTTTACTTGGGGCGATGCTTTTTGTTCAAAAGGGAACAGCGTGGAACACGATACAGTTTTATTATTATTCACTCTTTTTTGTGTCAATTATAGCCGGAGTAGTCTTTGCCAAGATTAAGACTAATTTATTAGTCGCTGGGGCCTTAATTTTTATGCTTCCGACTACTGTTGGGGCACTTAAGCACTATCTGCCCTCTCGCCCGCCGGCTATGATATCAAACGACGAGCTTGATGCATTGGAGTTTTTATCGAATCAGCCAAAGGGAGTGGTTTTGGTTATGCCGTTTGACCGCCAAGCGGCGTCAGACGCTGCCGACAATCCTCCACGGCCACTTTATTTATACGAGTCCACTGCTTATGTTTCAGCCTATTCCAGCCAACCGGTTTGGCTTGAAGATGAGGTTAATTTGGACATCACAGGCTACGACTGGCAAGCCCGCCGTAAAAAACTTGTGGGGATGTTAAAAAGGAATAATCAAAGTGAAATGAAAGAGTTTTTGCGAGAAGAGAATATTTCCTACGTATATGTGGTTGAGCCTGGCAATATCGTTTTCGAGGGTCTCACCAAGCAGTATAGCGAGAATGGTGTGAGAATATACAAATTAGGCTACAATTGATGTGTATGGGCAAGATTTCGGTGGTTATTAATACCCTAAATGAAGAGGAGAACTTGCCACGAGCTTTGAAGTCAGTTAAAGACTGGGCAGGCGAGATTGTGGTCGTGGATATGCACTCTGACGACAAAACCGTAGAAATAGCCAAAAAGTATGGAGCTAGGGTGTTTACTCATAAAAAAACCGGCTATGTTGAGCCCGCAAGGAACTACGCGATAACAAAAGCCACCTGTGAGTGGATATTGGTTTTAGATGCCGACGAGGAAATCCCTGACAGTTTGGCGAGAAAACTAACTGAGCTAAAAGATAATGATAGTATCTCATATTATGCAGTCCCGCGGAAGAATATAGTTTTTGACAAATGGCTTACCCACTCTAGATGGTGGCCGGATCGAAACATTCGGTTTTTCAAAAAGGGTGCAGTTGAGTGGGCACGCGAAATTCATTCGGTTCCCCTGACTCATGGAAAAGGTGCGGACATTGACGCCATTGAGGATTTGGCAATAGTTCATCATCACTACAGTTCAGTATCTCAATATATTAAGCGGCACGACAGATACTCAACGATTATGGCAAAGGAGAAATATAAAAACGGTGAGAAATTCAATTGGAAACTGCTTATTTCCAAACCGGTAGGCGAGTTTTTGAGCCGGTACTTTGCCGGCGAAGGTTATAAAGATGGCGTGCATGGTTTGGTGCTCTCAACCCTTCAGGCTTTTGTAGAATTTCTGATCTACGTCAAGCTCTGGGAAATGCACAAGTTTCCTGAAAGGGAAATCTCTTTAGTTGAAATTATTAATGAGTTAAAAACATCGCAAAAAGAGATTAACTATTGGACAGCGGACACGATGGTTCGTGAAAATGGAGGCTTAGTTAATCAAATCAAAAGGAAGTTTAAGCTCCCATGACAAACCGAAGAGTCTTCGTGATAATTCTTAATTGGAATAGAAAAGAAGATACTGTCGAATGTCTCAAGAGCATTCGAAAATTACAAATTACAAATTATAAATTACAAATTTTAGTGGTTGATAATGGCTCTACTGACGGGTCAGTCGATGCTTTTAGAAAAATTAAAGATGTTGTTTTGATAGAGAACAAAAAAAATTTGGGTTTTGCAGAGGGGAATAATGTTGGTATTAAGCATGCCATAAAAAACGGCGCCGACTATGTTTTGGTATTAAACAACGACACGATATTGGATAAAGACATGCTTGTTCAATTGATTAAAGCAGCGGAAAAATACAGAGACGGCGGTGTGTTTTGCCCTAAAATATATTTTGCCAAGGGCTTTGAGTTCCACAAAGGTAAATATAAAAAAAGCGACCCAGGAAAAGTTATTTGGGCGGCTGGAGGCCAGATTGATTGGGACAATGTGTATGGCACAAACCGAGGAGTAGATGAAGTGGACCATGGGCAATATGAACGGGTAGAAAAAATAGATTTTGCGTCAGGGGCTTGTGTGCTCTATAGAGTGGATGCTCTAAAAAGAGCCGGTTTGTTCAACGATAGTTATTTTATGTACATTGAGGACTTGGAACTTTCCACAAGAATGGCTAAAAAAGGCTGGAAAACTTATTACATCCCCAAGGCAGTTTTATGGCACAAAGTTGCCCAAAGTAGCGCTATAGGAAGCTCGCTAAACGACTATTTCATAACAAGAAACAGAATGCTCTTTGGGATGAAATACGCACCCCTGAGGGCCAGGTTTGCACTATTAAGAGAGGCCTTAAAGTTTTTACTTTATGGCCGTAACTGGCAAAGAATTGGAGTAATAGATTATATAACCGGAAACCTTTGGAAAGGATCATGGAAGTAAAAATTAGCGCAATAATTATCGCCAAAGATGAGGAGGCAATGTTGCCTGATTGCCTTAAGTCCTTGGATTGGGTAGACGAAATATTGGTTGTAGACACCGGCTCTTTTGATAAAACAGTTGAGATTGCTAAAAGACATAAAGCCAGAGTAGTGGAATATAGAAATGGAAAGAATTATTCGGATTGGAGAAACAAGGGTTTGGAAGAAGCGAAAGGCGAGTGGATTTTTTACGTTGATGCCGACGAGCGCATACCAATAAACCTTGAAAAAGAAATTTCAACGATACTAAAAAACAAAAACAGTTTGAATGCATATGCTGTTGCGAGACGCAATTTTGTTTTAGGGAAGGAATTAAAGCATGGCAGTCTTTATCCTGATTATCAAAAGCGGCTCTTTAAAAAGTCTGCTCTTAAAAATTGGAAAGGCGAGGTTCATGAAGAGCCTGAGTTTATCGGTGAGCTTGGCCATCTAGAAAATCCAATGATTCATTATAAACATGAAACATTTTCCGAAATGGTGAAAAAAACAAATAAGTGGAGTGAGATAGAAGCCAAGCTTATGTTTGATGCCAATCACCCACCAATGAATATTGCTCGGTTTTTATCTGCAATGGGCCGTGAGTTTTGGCAGAGGATGGTAGTTCACAAAGCATTTTTGGACGGAAAAATCGGGCTTATTTATGGGCTTTACCAAGTATTTAGCAGATTTGTGAGTTACGCAAAGCTCTGGGAAATGCAACTGACGAAAAAATGAAAGCAGCAATTTATAATCCTTATCTGGATACACTCGGCGGCGGAGAAAGGTATACCGTTGGAGTTATTCAATCTTTTATAGCCAAAGGTTACAAGGTGTATGTTGAATGGCAGGATAAAGCGATTATTGAAAAGTTGGAAAAACGCTTTGGTGTTTCTCTAAATGGCACCAGTGTAGTCGACAACATCGAAAGAGGGGATGGCTATGACGCTTGTTTTTGGATTTCGGACGGGAGCATCCCCACCCTTCGTGCAAGAAAAAACATTCTGCATTTTCAAGTGCCGTTTACAAACACTAACGGCAAAACACTTATGAATAAGATGAAATTGTTTCGTATCAAGCATGTTGTCGTAAACTCTGAATTTACAAAACGATTCATTGATAGGGAGTATGGTGTTAGCAGCAAAGTGATTTATCCGCCGGTCTCGGTGCGCGAGTTTAAACCAAGACGAAAACAAAACGTAATTTGCTACGTCGGCCGTTTCTCAAACTTAACCCAGCAAAAAAGGCAAGATGTTTTAGTGAGTGTCTTCAAAAAATTTTACAAGCTTAATAAGGATTGGAAATTAGTACTTGCCGGTGGAGTGGAAGTGGGCAACGGTAACTATACTGGAAGTCTCCGTGAGCTAGCTAAAGGGTACCCGATAGAGATTTTAGAGAGCCCTAGTTTTCGCGAGATCAAAGAATTATTGGGAGTTTCGAAGATGTTTTGGTCGGCAGCCGGCTATGGTGTTGATGAGCTTAAGGAGCCCGAAAAGGTGGAGCACTTTGGCATCACAGTAGTTGAAGCAATGGCCGCGAAGGCAGTGCCTTTAGTTTTGGCGAGAGGCGGGCCAAAAGAAATCATCCAGAACGGTAAAAACGGTTTCTTGTGGAGTAAAAAAGACGAGCTTTTGGAATATGCAAACAAACTTGTTGGAGACTACGAGCTAGTTCGTGTTTTGGGTAGGGCTGCAAATGAAGCAAGTGTCAAGTACTCTCAGGACAATTTTATAGCAAATTTTTCAAAATTAATATGAAACGGGAATATATGATTTTACTTTTTATTATGATTGTGGCTTTTGTTTTACGTAGTTTGTATATACGCGAAGGCGCCATAACTTTTACATATGACCAAGCCAGAGACGCATTTGTGGCAAGAGAGATAATAAATGGGGACTTAAAAATTCTCGGCCCTTCTGCCAACTCTTCCGGGCTTTACCATGGGGTAGCATATTTTTATTTTGTCGCATTGGCTTACTTTTTGGGTGGTGGGAGCCCAATAAACGCGAGTTACTTATTGGTAATCTTCAGCTTACTGAGTATTCTTGTTGTTTTTTATTTTGCGAAAAACATTACAGGAAAAGTGGGTGTCGCTCTTCTGGCATCATTATTTTCTGCCGTATCATTCGAGTTTTCACAATATTCAACTTGGCTTTCTAATCCATCGTTGGCAATCGTCACGGTCCCCGCACTTTACTTATCTGTTTGGATGTGGACCCGGAAGCAAGAAAACAAATGGAAATTTTGGGAAGTAGTTGCCGGCCTTACACTAGGGCTTTCAGTTCAAGCGGACGTTTTTCTCTTGTATCATATTGTGCCTGTGGTTGTTTGGCTTTGGCTAAATAAAAATAAGATTAAAATCGTGCAAATCGGAAGGTTTATTGCTTCATCACTCATTGCTTTATCTACTATGATTTTGGTTGAGTTGAAATTTGGATTTCAAGGGGTGAAAGGGGCACTCGCCCTTGCAGGCGGAGGGGAAACAATGGCACAAGGAAAGAGATTTGGTGACTATGTTCTCTTATATCTTAACCAGTTAGGTGATATTTTCGCAAATAATATTTTTCCAATTAATATTTCTTATGGATCGTTAGTAGTATTTGCAATGGTTGTCTGGCTGGTGATTAGTTGGCTAAAGGCGAAAACCAAGGTTGACTTGAGATTGTTTTTGCTTTTATTTATCTTTTCGCACTCACTAGCTCTCCCGTTTGGAGGGGACAGTACACCATATTTAGGAGTGGGAATCGGGGCATCTGTGGCAGTACTTTCGGCTGTTGCTATGGTTGAATTTTCTAATCGAAATAAAATTCTAAGCTATACAATAATTTCGGTGATAATACTTGCCAATATTTTCGCGATAGTAACCAAAAACAACAAAGGTCAGGTAATATTTGCCGTGCAGGGGTCAAAACTCTTGCGTGATGAGCTGAAACTCGTGGACTATACGTATTCCGAAATGAATAGTGAGCCGTTTGCTATTAATTCTCTTACAACTCCGTTGTATTTTAATACCCTTTGGTCTTATCTTTATAGTTGGTACGGCATGGAAAAATATAGCTATGTTCCGACTTGGTACGGCAGAGACCAGACGGGGGCACCCGGTAACTTATTGGCCACAGATAAAATCAACAAAGCCCGTTTTTTCATAAAAGAAACCACGGAGTTTATTCCGTTTCAGTTTGTTGATGAGGCTCAGAATGAAGAGAGCGGAACATCGGAATTAATAGAGGAGCTTGCGTTTAACGGGATTGTTGTTCAAAAAAGAATATTAAAATGAGCAAAAGCATAACAGTGTCTGTTGTAATTCCCAACTGGAATGGGGCTCAGCTTCTGGCTAAGAATTTGCCCAGTGTTCTTAAAGCTAAAGAGAACCTTAAGAACAAAATAGTAGAGGTGATAGTTGTCGATGATGGCTCAGCCGATAACTCAATCGAAATTCTCAAGCAAAGCTTTAAAGATGTGAAGTTGGTTCAACACACGGCAAATCGGGGTTTCTCCGCGGCGGTAAACACCGGTGTTAGGTTTGCAAAGGGTACACACGTTTGCCTTTTAAACACCGACGTGATTCCCTCACACTCTTTTCTGGACTCGGCTATAAATTGTTTCCGCGATGAGAAAGTGTTTGGAATCACTCTTCACGAAGAAGGTTACGGTCCTGCTGTGGGTTATTTTGATGGTTACTTCAAGCATAGTGGAGGTTCAGAGAGCGATGAAATCCAGGAGACTTTTTGGGCCAATGGTGGCTCAAGTATTTTCTCTAAAGCTATTTGGAAGGAGCTAAAAGGACTCGATGGTGAGCTTTATGACCCGTTTTATTGGGAAGATGTTGATTTGGGTTACCGCGCTCGCAAGAGGGGTTACACACTGTTCTGGGTTCCGGAGGCAAAAGTTGTCCACGCTCACGAATCTGTTATTAACCAAAATAACTTCAGGAAAAAATACTTAAACATAATAAAAGAAAGAAATGAACTTCTTTTTATCTGGAAAAACATAACGAGCAAGAGACTTTTTAAGCTTCATCTTAAGGAGCTCTTCAATAGATTAAAGCGGCACCCGGGCTACATCAGAGTTGTTTTCGCAGCAGCTTTGAAATGTGGGCTTGTAAGGAGAAGAAGAAACAGAGAAAAGCTTGAGGCAGTGGTTTCAGATGAGGCGGTTTTTGCAAAATTTTCGTGAGGTTATGAAGTTATCGATAATAATCGTCAACTACAATACCAAAGATATAACGCTTGATTGTTTAATATCAATTGATAGATTTCCAGTTGATGGAAAGTTTGAAGTAATTGTCGTTGACAACGCTTCAACAGATAATTCCATAGATTCATTCGAAAAACTACGAGTTAAGAATTATAAATTGAAAGTAATCAAAAACGATTACAATTCGGGTTTTTCTAAAGCCAACAATATCGGAATTAAAAGCGCAAGTGGGGAGTATATATTTCTTCTAAATTCGGACACGAGGGTCCTGAAAAACAGTATTAACGAACTTATGGACTTTGCACAAACGCACAAAAATGTTGGCATAGTTGCGCCAAAACTCTTGAATGGAGATAATACCGCCCAGCCGTCGGTGTTTAAGTTACCCACACTTGCCCGGACCATTAGGCAATATTGGCTGGGAGAGGCGAAGCTGACGGATAAATATGTTCCGCAAGATTCCTCTCCCGTGAGTATTGAAGCGGCAGTTGGCGCAGCCCTTCTATTTACGCCGGCTGGTAGAAAAAAGGCCGGGCTATTAGATGAGCGCTATTTTATGTATTTTGAAGATCTGGACTATTGCAGGAAAGCGAGAGCTAAAGGACTTAAGATTTACTATCTGCCAAGTGCAAAAATAATCCATATTCATGGAGCAAGCGGTGTGAGTAGTTTGGCTCAGCGAGATAGATTAATTGCCTCGAGTAAAATTTATCATGGTGTTTTGGGTTATTATCTTTTGACCCTGATTATTAAAATCGGCTCAAAACTTGGCCTCGTCACCAAATGAAAATCCTTCTGATAATTTTAACAATTACATTATTCGTGAGGGTGTTGTATCTCGGAGATAACTTATTTTTCGGATATGAGCAGGGGAGAGACTTTTTAAAGCTCACCGAAATTGCTTCAGGAGACCCGGCTTTAATAGGGCCTAAGACTGATATTGACGGGCTTTTCCATGGTGCTTTTTCGTACTATAGCCTTTTACCATCCTTTATAATTTTCGGTGGCAACCCATATTTGGTCCTACTTTCTTTGATTCTCATTCATGTTGTCTCGGTGTACTTTCTTTATAAATTCGCCAAAGAGCTGAAGGGAAAAAAGTTTGCACTTTTGACCACCTTTGTATATGCAATTTCATACTCATCGGTAGTTTATGCTAGGTGGCTTAGTAACCCAAACTTAGTGCCGGCACTTGCAATATTTTTTCTATACTTTTTGCAAAGGGCAAAAAATAACAAAATGCTATTGGCGTTTGTAGCCCTATTTTGGGCACTTATTTTTCACTTGCAAGTTATTGCATCGTTAATTTTACTATTGCCGGGGGCATATTTTGTCGTCACTAATAAATTATTAACCAAGCGCAATCTCGTGCCCGTGGCCCTAGTTATTATCGGAGTACTAAACACATACTTGATCTTTAATTTCAAAAACGACAATATTCTATTAAATGGTTTAACCAACTACTTGGATGGACCGGCACCAATAGTTCACGATGTCAAATTAGACGAGCTTAACAATGAAATTGTTGATGATTTTTTCCCTCAAAATAGAACCATGGCATTTGTATTGTTTTGGCTGGTGGTTGGAGTAAACATTATTGCAAGCAGACAGGATTTTGGCTCGCGCTTTATTTTAGTCTTGAGTTTTGCTGCGCCTTTTGTGTTTATTCTGCTGGGAGTCTCGCCACTTCGGCATCTTTTTATATTAAATCCTTTATTCACTTCACTGCTCATTGCCAATGCAGCATACTTTCTGTTTTCCAAGAGGCTAGCGGCATTGGCATTAATCACAATATTAATAGCATTTGCTGCTAATTTGACTACTATCTTTGCAAGACTTCCGGAAAGTAACAGGAATTTTATTTATCATGCCCAAAGTACATATCTTTCTGATATGGAAAATCTCGTTGATTATGCTTATAAAGATGCGGGTGGCGCGCAGTTTAGCTACGACTATTTTTCCGTGCCGTATTGGCATAACGATGCTTGGGAGTATATGTTTATGTGGTATGGGCAATGGCGATATGGCTTCCTGCCCGCTAAAAATAGGACAAAGGTGTACTATGTATTTATTGAACCGGATGAAACCCAGCCGAAATATCAGGAAGATTGGTATGCTAAGTTATCCGCGGGAAGTGTGTTGCTTGACGAATATACTTCTGGCAAACTTAAAGTAGAAAAGCGAGGAGAAAAGTGAAAAAGAAAAGTGTAACAATATTTGTTGTCATAATTTTGGTTGCTTCATTTTTGAGGCTTTATAAATTGGATTCGTTCCCGGTTAGTATGTTCGGCGACGAAATGGATGTTGGCTATCAGGCTTACTCTGTTCTTAAAACAGGAAATGATTATTATGGTAATTTTATGCCATTGCATTTTCACTCACTGGCCGAATGGCGTACGCCGCTTTATATCTATTCTGTGGTTCCAACAGTAGCAATTTTTGGAATTTCACCTCTTGGAGTCCGCCTGCCTGCAGCCGTTTTTGGAATATTGGGAATTGTCGCCTTTTACTTTTTAGTCTCAGAGATTTCTAAAAAGTACCTAAATACTGACTACAAACTACTGGCTACTGTCGCAAGCTTCTTGCTTGCGATTAACCCTTGGCATATTCAGTACAGTAGGGCCGCGTTTGAAGTTACTGAGCTATTGTTTTTTCTAATTCTTGGTCTCCTTTTCCTTTTTAGAAGTTTTAAAAATGGCAAATTACTTTGGATTTCGGCTTTAGCCTTCGCACTTACCCCGTGGGTTTATAGCACTGCAAAGTTATTCACTCCACTGCTATTAGCCTTTTTAGTATTTGTTTTTAGGAAGGAAGTTTTTAGACTGCCGCGCAAATATTTAGTCTATGCTGTTTGTGCTTTAGCTCTTGTTGGTGGGCCAATCGCCTATAGCACGGTGTTTGGAGGGGGAGGACAGCGCTTTAGTTATATCAGTGTTTTTAGCGATCCTACAATTGAACACGAAGTTGGAGTTGCAAGGGATATAGACAGCTGGGGAAACTCACTTCCTTCACGCGCTTTACATAATAAGTTTGTTATTTGGTCAGAGGCAATTGCCGGAAATATTCTCCAAAGTTACTCCACAAGTTTTTTGTTTGTTGATGGGGACCTGAATTTGCGTCATTCAATAGAGGATATGGGAATGTTTTATAAGCCTGAATTTTTTGCTTTACTTCTCGGAATTGTTTATTTCTTTAGCAGAAAGGCGGATAGTAAAATAAAATTGTTTTTCCTTTTCTGGCTTGTCGCTGGAGTTTTGCCTTCAGCGATAACGCGCGACGGAGGAAATCATGCTACTCGATTAATCCTTATCCTTCTTCCTCTCGTGTTCCTTATATCAAGTGGTGCGGTGTTTCTTTCAAAAAATCGCGTTATCTTTTTCGCATACTCAATGTTGCTCCTTTTATTTTTTATTATCTATCAACACCAGTACTGGGTTCATAATCCCACTTATTCAGAGCGTTGGTGGCATTACGGTTGGGAAGAAGCGGTGGAGGCTATTAAATCAGTTGAGCAAGACTTTGATAAAGTCGTAATTTCTACCGCGGATGAGCCGCCATGGATATTTTTTGCCGGAGCATATGAATACCCACCCGAAAAATGGCAGGCACAATTTCCATTGGAGCAAAAAGTAACTTTAGAGGGGTTTGGTGAGGTGTCGCACATTGATAAGTTTTATTTCGGGAGCCCTGCCGGCTTACAAATGTATGATTGGGGAAAAGTGCTTGACAAGGAGATGCTCTATTTGGCTTCAATAAAGGAAGTTGGAGTGAACTTAATTCGCGAGCCCGAAAGAACTCCTGGAGACTTGGTGCTTTTAAAGTCGATTGCGTTCCCTTCAGGTGAACCAGCTTTCTACCTGTTTACTGGAAGAAGAAGCGATGAAAATTAATCTTCGATATGTATTTATTGCGGCAATCATCTTTAGATTAATTTTAGCGCCTTTAGCCAACCATCCCGATGTCGGTAACCACATAGATTGGGGGATAAAATTTTGGGAATATGGGGCGAGTAAATTTTATGCTCCGGAAAGTAATGTTTGGGCGTTCACTTGGCCAAACCAGCCCCCGGGAACAATCCTTATTTTTGCAATTATTCGAAAAGTTTATGAGCTGATTTTTGGAATTTTCTGGGGTATAAATGTTGCTGTTCCGGCATTTCCTTCAGGGGTAGTTACTGCAATTGACAAGCATTTATACCTCATACTCCTCAAGTTGCCGGCAATACTCGCAGACCTTGGGATTGCCCACTTGATTCATCAGTTTCTTGCCAAAGGCAAATATTCTAAAGTTGCCAAATTTGGAGCAATATTATTTTTAGTTAATCCGGTTATCTGGTATAACTCATCAGTTTGGGGGCAGACCGACTCAGTCATTAACTTCTTTGTAATTTTGAGTTTGTGGTTGTTGTTTAGGAATAAGCCTGTGCTTGCCACATTGAGTTTTGCTGTCAGCTTGTATATAAAAGTTTCACTGGTTATTTTTATTCCGATATTCTTGATTTTGTTTATTAAGAAATTTTCAGTAAAACAAGCCATTGTTTCACTAGTGCCCCCTTTGGCGGTTTTTGCTCTGCCAACCCTCCTTTTCTCTTTCCCCCACGAGCCGTTTTCATGGCTTTTGGAAATTTATAAAGTAAAGGTGTTAACAAATCAGCTTCAGGTGATAACCGCAAATGCCTTTAATTTTTGGGGCATTTTTGAAGGACTTGCCCAGCGGCCTCACAGCCTCTCCCTCGGGCCGGTTAGTTACCAGACGTGGGGATTGGCCGCTTTTTTATTAGGTTATATACCACTTTTATATTGGTTGTGGAAAAATCCCAAAGCTAAAACTGCAATATGGGTATTGGCGCTTGCCTCTTTTGGCTCTTTCATGTTTTTGACCAACATGCACGAGCGCTACCTCTACCCGCTGTTTCCTTACTTAACAATTCTTACCGCCATGAGTCCAAGACTGCTACCGCTTTACGCGGGCATCAGCGGTGTTAGTTTAATTAATCTTTATAATCTCTGGTTTGTGCCGAGGTTTGAGTTTATCGTTATCTTGCTTTCAGCTGGAAAGGGAGTGGCTGTCAAGCTTTTGTCGGCTGTCAATACCGCACTTTTTCTAATTATATATCAAAACTTTTTAAAGGCGCGCCAAAAACGTATAATTAGTTAATGAGGAACTGGAAACTCGTAGTTGTTGTGTTGTTGGCGTTTTTATTGAGGTTTGTAAATTTAGCTTCGTATCCAGCCGGTTTTTCCGCCGATGAGGTGAATCAAGGCTATACAGCCTATTCAATTTTGAAAACGGGCAAGGATGAGTGGGGTGAGCCCTTTCCTGTTGCCCCGCGCTCCTACGGTGATTACCGCGCACCACTTTACACTTATTTGACAGTTCCCTCAGTTGGCATTTTTGGCTTAAATGAATTCGCGACCCGCCTGCCGGCTGTAATTTTCGGCACCTTGTCAGTTGCAGTTGTTTATTTTCTGGTGCGTGAGTTATTTAAGGAAAAGGGCGAAAAATTGGCAGTCATTGCATCATCTTTGCTTGCGATTTCCCCATGGCATGTTGCCTTGTCCCGGGGAGCATTTGAGCCCAATTTACCGACTTTGATTATTCCTCTTGGAGTTTTGTTCTTTTTGAAAGGCAGAAAGCAAAAAAATTATATGTTAGCTGCAGCTCTTAGTTTGGGCTTAGGGCTATTTTCTTACTATTCATTCAGGCTGCTTTTCCCCGGAATTTTATTTCTACTCTACATTTGTTTCAGGTCAAATATTCTCAGGTATAAATTGCCTCTTGTAGTACTTGGCCTGTTCACTGCGATTGCCATCTACACTATGTTTGTAGGCGCATCTTCGCGCCTGCTGGATGTGTCTATTGCAGGGGAGTCCTCGTGGCACGCTGTTTCTGAGGCCCGGTATAATGCGGTTTTAATGGGTCTTCCCGATTTGCTAGCGAGGGTGTTTAACAATAAATTAACTTATTTGGCGAGTTTGTTTACCAAAAATTATTTAAGTTATTTTTCTCCTCAGTTTTTATTTACCAGTGGAGCAGGGGAGGCGACATATGGCATGGCTCCTGGGATGGGACTCATGTACCCACTTGAACTCCTGTTTATAGCTGCTGCATTAGTTCACACAATAGTTGGTAAGCTTTACAAAAAAACTTCTATAAAATTAACTTTTGCGATGCTCATTATTGCGCCCATTCCGGCGGCGCTAGCCACGGGGCCCGGGATGGCCGCGAACAGGGCAGCGGTCATGTTACCATGGCTCACGATTATTTCAGCAATCGGGATTTATGCAATCTTGAAAACTTTTTCTAAAAAATATATAGCCGTTTCCGTACTCCTCTATTTTATTGTTTCTCTGGTCTTTTTTTTGGAAAGTTATTATTACCACTCACCCCGTGACAACGCTCGATCTATGAGCTATGGCTGGCGGCAAGCTTCGGAGTACATAAGAAATGTTTACGATTCATACGACAAGATTGTTGTAAGTGGAAATTTTTCAGAGCCACAGATGTTTGCAGCTTTTTTCATGGAAATTAATCCAGGAGTTGTTCAAGCCCAGTCCCTAGATTGGCTAAGGTACGAATCTCAGGGGCTCAAATTTGTTGATCAATTGGGTGAATATAAATTGGATAAATTTGTTTTTAAGGGTATTGATAAAAGTGTTGATACTAAGACTCCAAATACGCTAATCATGGGCAGGCCTGAAGATTTTATTGGCGTTACACCCGATCATGTTATTAACTATCCGGACGGCGAGGCAGCTATTTATTTTGTTTCTTCGCGCGAAGTCTATGCAAAAGAAATATAACCACTATCTCTTGTTATTGATTTTACTGTTCAGTTTTTTTATCCGCATATGGAAAATCGATGCTGCCCCGGCTTCGCTTAATTGGGATGAAGTGAGCCATGGCTTTAACGCCTATTCTATTCTCACAACAGGAAAGGATGAGTGGAGCGAGAGTTTCCCTGCAATCTTTCGAGCATACGGCGACTACAAGCTTCCGGTTTATGTTAACTTAGTTGCGATTTCTGAAAGTCTGTTTGGTCTTAACCCGTTTTCGGTGAGACTGCCTTCGATATTGGCCGGTTGCATCACAGTTTTGTTTTCTTATCTTTTGGTGAAAAAACTATTTAAAAAAGAAGAAATTGCACTTCTTACAGCGCTTTTGGTAGCTATTGAACCCTGGAACCTGTTTTTGTCGCGCGCCGCGCTCGAAGCAAATGTTGCACTGGCATTGATTGTCTCTGGAGTATATTTTTTGTTATCAGGATTAGAAAAGAAAAATTGTTCTCTACTTTTGGGAATAGCATTGTTTGGCTTATCAGTCTGGACTTATAACTCTGCTCGTATTTTTATTCCTTTGTTGTTAATCGCTTTAACGTTAATTCATAAAACTGAATTCTATAAGATCGTAAAAAGTAGTAAATCCCTTGCTACATTCTACATGCTACTTGCTATTGTATTTTTAGTGCCAATGTTCATTCAAGTCAGTAGTGGAGTCGGATTGGCTAGATATGAAAGTGTTCAAATCTTAAACGACACCGCGATTGGCAGAATCGGGGAGTTAAGAAGTAATCTTAGTTTTGATGAGTCTGTAGAGAGATTGTTGTTTAATAAAGCTACATACTTTGCTGGCCAGTTTACGGTAAATTATTTAAAGCACTTCTCACCGGAATTTTTGTACTTAAAGGGCGGCGACAATTATCAGTTTAATATCCCGAATATTGGCCTTTTATATCTTGTGAATGCACCGTTTTTAGTTTTGGGTATTTGGAGACTTTTCAAACAGCATGGAGGAAAAAAGTACGGCAAATTAATTATTGCATGGCTTCTTATTGCACCAGTGGCTTCCAGTCTTACCGAGGGGGCTCCCCATACTTTACGGAGTATTGTGATGCTCCCAATTCCCATGATACTCACTGCCTTGGGTGCATCGTACGTCTTTAGTAGACTGGCAAAGTTTAGGTGGCTCTTTGTTGTTTTTGCGCTCCTGCTATTTGTGAGCTTTGCAGACTATTTTAATATTTATTTGAGTAGCTACAGAGTTAATTATTCATGGGTCTGGCAATATGGGTACAGGCAAGCTGTTGACTTTATAAAAACGAATTACAATAAATATGAAAAGATAGTTATTACTAAAAAATATGGCGAGCCGCACGAGTTCGTACTCTTTTACTGGCCTTGGGACCCTTCTCGCTTCCAAAATCAGGACAAGACCAGGTATTACCAGTCAAATTGGTATTGGGTGGATAAGTTCGATAAATTCTATTTTGTGAATGATTGGGATATTCCAAAGGTTGGTTCAGAGTTTGCACTGGAAAGTGGTGGCACCTTTGATTGCGCCAGTTGTTTACTTGTGACAAGTCCTGGGAATGCGCCTGAAAACTGGAAGAAAATTGAGACGATAAATTTTTTAGACGGTAAAATCGCTTTTGAAATATATGAACACTAACCGTTGGTTATTAGTTGTTATTTTAGTGTTAGCCGCAGTTTTGAGACTATGGCAATTGGGCGAGTATCCGATTCGCTTGACCAATGATGAAGCTGCGATTGGCTATAACGCATATTCGATTTTAAAAACCGGCAAAGATGAACATGGAGCGGTATTGCCGGTTATTTTTAAATCGTTTGGTGACTGGAAGCCGGGACTTTATATTTATCTTACTGTGCCGTCGGTAGCAGTTTTTGGACTTTCAGAATTTTCAGTAAGATTGCCCTCGGCGCTGTTGGGAGTTCTGACGATACTATTGATTTATGAGTTGGCCAAAGAACTTTTTGATAAAAAGGTGGCCATATTTTCAGCCTTTTCACTTGCAGTGTTGCCTTGGCATATTCATTTTTCCAGAGGTGCCTGGGAGGCAAACTTGGCGTTAACTTTGTTGGTGGCCGGGACTTTGTTCTTTTTCAAGTCCTTTAAAAGTAAAAAAAATATTATCCTGTCTGCACTCTTTTTTGCCTTCTCCCTATGGGCATATCAGAGTGCCAAGTTGGCGAGCCTGATAGTTTTGATAGGTTTGGGCATCTTCTACTATAAAGAAATTCTGAAGCTTGATAGAAAAAATCTTATCATATCGGCTGTTCTTGGAATATTGATCTCTTTGCCAATTATAACCTCATTATTTACTGGTAAGACGGGAAGAGTGGAAGTAATGAGTGTTTTTTCCTATACACGCCCTCTGGAATATATCGAGAGTACTATCTTTGAGCAAGAAAATATTACGAGCCAGGACCCGGTTTATATTTTGTTTCATACAGAAGCCTTAAACCTTTTTAGAGGTGTAGCGGGAAGGTATTTAAACTACATTAGCGGCGATTTTTTATTTTTCAAGGGAGACTGGGCAAACCCCCGGCACACCTCTGTGGATATGGGCTATTTGTTGTTCGTTAGTGTCGTTCCTCTTTTGCTTGGGCTTTATGTATTGTTTAAGTCAAAAGTTACTAAGGAAATCGGATTTGTGTTATTTTTGCTCGCTTTATCGCAAATACCTGCGGCCTTAACCCGGGACAGCGCGCATGGAGTGAGGTCTTTAGGAATGATTCTGCCCGTGTGCATTATATTGGGCTTGGGGTTAGCTAGACTGTATGATTTTATACTGAAGCAAAAGCGTATCGTTGGTTTGACTATAATATCCTTAACGTTTGCAGCGTATTTGTATAGTATGTGCCTTTACCTCGATGCTTACTTCGTTCAGAATAAGTATTCTGAACCCAAAGATTATTTTTACGGCTATAAGCAAGTGGTCGAAAGAGTTTTTGAGAGGGAAAAAGACTACAAAAGAATTATTTTTTCCCAGAGTTATGACCAGCCGTATATGTTCTTTTTATTTTATGGAGTAGGGCACGATGCTCGGTTCGCGCCAGAGGTGTTTCAAGGAAACACCACTTTTCAGGAAAGTCCAAGCGGCGACGTCGGCCTAATAACTCATCTGGGTGGTATTGAATTTATGCCGACTAATTGGTATGAAGACCGTGGTGAAGAAAATACATTGTTTATAGGCCGACAAGAAGACTTTCCCCAAAGTGACATTGCGAGCGGTGAGTTTAATGTGGAATATATTAATTACCCGGATGATAAACCAGCCTTTGTATTATTAGACAGAAAATGAAATTCCTTAATAAAAACACTCTATTAATTTTGATATTGGCTCTTGCCGCGGTGTTGCGGTTTTATAAACTTGACACCTACCCGGCGTTAAATGCGGATGAGGCGGCAATTAGTTATAACGTTTATTCATTAATTCAAACGGGCCAAGACGAGCACGGCAATCCCTGGCCAATTCACTTCCAGTCATTTAATGATTACAAGCCGGGCGGATATTTTTACATTGTTCTGCCGTTTGTATGGGCGTTCGGCTTAAATGAATGGAGTGTCAGGCTGCCAGGGGCAATATTTGGAGTACTGACTGTACTATTTGTTTATCTTCTTGTGAAGGAATTGCAAAAATGGCAGCAATTTAAAATTTTAAATTATAAATTTGAAATTATAGCTAGCTTCTTGCTAGCTATTTCTCCTTGGCATATCCATTTTTCCCGCGGAGGCTGGGAAGTAAATGCCGCGACTTTCTTTATTGTTGTCGGCGTATATTTCTTTTTGCGGGCAATTCGCAATAACAAATATTTTGCTTTGAGCGCAATATTTTTTGTCCTGAGTTTATACACTTACCATGCGGCGCGAATAGTAACCCCGCTTCTCGGGGTGGTACTTTTGATTATCTACAGGAAGGACTTATTTTCAAGTGCCAATCGAAAGCTATTTTTGGGTTCAGTGATTTTAGGCGCTGTTCTTTTGGTTCCACTACTCACTAGTTTTGTTGGTGAAGCAAGCGCTCGAGCTTCAGGTGTGAGCATATTCTCTGACCGTGGATATATCGACAGGATAGAGGAAAAGCGAGCCAGGCACGAAGACCCTTTTTCGGTTCTCAATAGAATTCTTTATAATAAACCAAAAGAACTCGCCATTGAATTCAGCAAGAATTATTTCGAACATTTCAAAGGGGAATTTTTGTTTATATCTGGAGATGACATCGAGCGTAATAAAGTGCCGGAGTTGGGACAACTATATTTATGGCAATTTCCGATTCTGATTATTGCCTTGTATGCTATAAGCAAAAAAAGTAAGGGGTGGGGTTTGGTTTTGGCTTGGCTTGTTATTTCTCCAATTCCCGCGGCGCTGACTTTTCAGTCACCTCACGCACTTCGCGCTCAAAGCATGATTATCCCCCTAACTATTTTATCTGCATATGGTCTGACTGTCATACTGAAATTTTTAAATGAAAATATTCGCAAGAGAGGCATACTTACTACATGCTATATACTACTTACTACAGTATTAGGTTGGAGTTTTGCCCACTATCTTCACCAATATTATGTTCACATGGCAAAAACGTATCCCTATTCCTCTCAATATGGGGTAAAAGAATTGGTGGAATATATGAACGAAAACGTAAACAACACTGAACCAATAGTGGTCACAACAAGATATGATCAGCCTTATATTTTATTCCTTTTTTACACTAAATTTGACCCTAAGCAGTTTCAAGGGCATCATATACTTACCGCACGAGATAAATATGGTTTCTCGACGGTACCTGCTTTTAATAATTACATTTTTAAGTCTATTAACTATAAAGATGAGGACAGAGATAAGTTCCCCGGCGCGATATTAGTGGGGACAGATGAGGAGATTCCGGACGCGGCTAATGTAATTAAGAATATTTATGGGAGCAATAATTATTTATATTTTCAAGTAGTTGCTAACTAGCATGACTAAACTTTCTGTGGTCCTTGCGACAAAAAATGAACAAGAAAATATTGGGCGGTGCCTTAAGTCGGTTAGAAGTATTGCCAATGAAATAATCGTGTTTGATGAGTATTCAACTGATAAAACTCGCGAGATTGCGAAGAGCTTCGGCGCAAGAGTTTTTAAAGTTTCTCATGAGCCGATATTTCATATTACCAAACAGAAGGCAATTGATAAGGCCACCGGAGATTGGATTCTTCAGTTAGACGCGGACGAAGTAGTGACTCCTGAGTTGGCCAATGAAATAAAAGAAGTCTTAAGGATGTCCGATAGTGAGATCCTGAAACGAAAAGTGCCAGAGCTATTTATGCGGCACCAGAGGCTATTAGAAAGAGAGGGAAGCTTGCCCCAAGCGAAGTCCCGCCAAGCGGGACGAAGTGGGGTTGTGGCATTTTTTATTCCAAGACGCAATATGTTTCTGGGAAAACCCTTAATTCATGCAGGAGTTTACCCCGATCCTTCAATTAGATTGATTAAAAGAGGTAAGGCAAGGCTTCCCGGCAAGTCAGTCCACGAGATAATGGAGGTTGATGGGCAAGTTTCGTGGCTCGTGAACGATATGTTGCACTACGACTCCCCCACTTTAGAGAGGTATTTAAATAGATTGAACAGGTATACTGATTTGCATGCAGAGGAGCTGAAAAGCAAAAAAGTAAAATTAAATTTCTTTAGTCTATTGAACTACTCTTTCGTTAAACCTACGATTGTTTTCTTTAAGTTGTATTTTCGGCACAGGGGATACCTGGATGGCATGAGAGGCTTTGTGTGGTGTCTGTTTTCTAGTCTGCATTTCCCGATTGCTTATTTTAAATATTATTCCAATGAAAAAAATCGCAGTTGACACACTACCTTTGGTTTCGGGGCATGCGGCACGGGGAATGGGTGTGTATGTCCGAAACCTCCTAAAGCACTTGAACAAAAAAGTAGACAGTTTCTTGTTTTTGGAAAACATGGATAAGCTTCACGATTACGACGTTATCCATTACCCATACTTTGATCTTTTCTATCACACTTTGCCGATTGCGAAACAGGCAAAAACTGTTGTGACCATTCCGGATGTGACACCGCTTTTGTACCCCAAGTACTATCCACCGGGCTTAAAAGGGAGTATTAATTTCATCTTTCAGAAAATTGCTTTGAGAAATATAAATGCGGTGATTACCATATCCGAAACTTCAAAAAAAGATATTGTTCGTTTTCTTAATATTTCAGCCGACAGAGTATTTGTAACCAAGTTGGCAAGTAATTTTAAAATAGTTAAGAAACCCGAGCAGTTTATATCTAAAGTTAAGTTACGATATAAATTACCAGATGAGTTTGTTTTATATATTGGGGATGTAAATTGGAATAAAAACCTGCTTCGATTGATTAAAGCGGTTAAAAAAATAAATAGAACACTTGTGATAGTGGGTAAGAGTGCAGTGAACATAGATTACGATAAAAATCACATTGAAAATGCTCCTTTGCGGGAGATTCAGGAAAAATATGGGAAAGATAAAGAAGTCATGAGGCTTGGTTTTGTGCCGGACGAAGATTTAAATGCAATTTGGCAATTGGCCACGGTTTACTGCATGCCTTCTTTATATGAAGGTTTCGGGCTTTCAGTAGTTGAGGCCATGGATGCGGGAGTGCCCTTGGTGTGCTCAAGAACTCAAGCTCTAGTGGAAGTTGCAGGTGACGCGGCCGAGTATTTTGATCCGTATTCTGTGGATGATATTGCGAGAAAACTTGCGAAAGTTATTTCAGATAAACAGCTACAAAAGGAACTTGTTTTAAAAGGTAAAAGTATGGCAAAAGATTATTCCTGGCAAAAAACCGCAAAACAAACTTTAGAAGTATATGAAAGCTTACGCTAAGAAAGTCATTACCAATCCTTTATTTTCCGGCAGCGCCATAATGGTTTTTGGAAGCAATTTGGGAAACTTCTTTGCCTATATTTATCATTTTGTCATCGGGCGGTTACTTTCTCCCGCAGAATATGGAGAAGTTGGTGCGATATTATCATTCTTAGGATTGTTATCTGTTCTGATCTCTTTCATGGGTCTTGTCATTGTAAAATTTGTATCTTCCGCAAAAGAGAACGAGCTAGATGGTGTATTTTCCTGGTTTTATAAGGCAAGTGTAAAATTTGCAATCCTTGTTGCAGTGTTAATCATGCTTATGAGCCCATTAATTTCACAATTTTTACATATAGACATTTTAATCATTGCCTTGATGGGACCTATTTTTTTGATTTCCACTTTAACTTTTATATTAAAATCTTTTCTGCAGGGGCTGCTACGATTTAAAATTCTGGTTATTTCAACCAATATTCAAATTATTATGAGATTGTTGTCAGGGGCAATGCTGATACTGTTGGGCTTTTCTGTGTTTGGGGCAATAATGGGTTACCTTTTGGCCGGCCTTATAGACTTCTTTTTTGTAAGGTGGATATTAAAGGAGTTTAGGACTAAGAAAGCAAAAAATTTGTTCAAAAAAAACCGAGAGGTGTTTCTCTATGCCATCCCCATATTTATTTCGTCGTTCTTTACTTACGCTCTCATTTCTATTGATGTGATTGTAGTTAAACACTACTTTTCGGCAGATGATGCAGGAGTCTATATTGTGTTGTCTACCCTAAGTCGCATAGTCTTTTTTGCGGTAGCACCAATTTCCGGTGTGATGTTTCCCATAATTGCAAAAAGAAAAGCTTCCGGCCTTGCTTATAAGTCTGTCTTTAGACTGAGTGTTTTATTATCTTCCGCAGTGATTGTTGGACTATTAATAATTTACAAACTGCTCCCGACTTTGGTTGTTGGCATACTTTATGGACCAGGGCGTTATTCAGAAGCATATCCACTTCTTCCATGGGCAGGGCTTTTTGTCGCTCTTTTTGCATTGGCATCATTGGTAACAAATTATTGTCTTTCTTTGAATATGACCAAAGTGGTTGTCTTGTTGCCTTTTGCTCTCTTGACCCAGATTATTGGCTTTGTTTTGTTCCACGAGACGCTAATGAGTATCATACTTGTGTCAATCGTAGCAACCGGGGCCTTACTGCTTACGCTGTTAGGAAGAATTGCTTATGAGAGGGAAATCTGAGAACATAAAAATTTCTGTAATCATGCCGGCATACAAGACAGAGAAGGTAATCAAAGAGTCATTGCTTCGTGCTAAAGATGTGCTAGAAGGAATGGGCTATGATTATGAAATAATTTGTGTGGTTGATGGCAGGCTCGACAAAACTTGGGAGGTCGGGAAGAAAATGGCAAAGAAATATTCAAGGAAAATTAAGGTAGTTGGTTATAAAAACAACTTGGGCAAAGGACATGCGGTTCGCTATGGTATGGCTAGAAGCAGTGGCGATATTGTTGGATTTCTAGATGTTGGTTTGGATTTAAAAACCGAAAGTCTCAAAATGCTGCTTTCCCACTTTGAATGGTATGAGGCAGATATTATCGTTGGTTCTAAACGCCATCCGGTATCTAAGGTTACATATCCCTGGCAGAGAAAAATAATGTCTTACGCTTATCAGTTGTTGGTGCGAGTTCTTTTCGGCTTGAAAATAAAAGACACGCAAGTGGGTATGAAGTTTTTCAGGAGAGAAGTTTTAGAGCGCACTCTGCCCAGGCTTTTGGTTAAAACCTTTGCGTTTGATGTTGAAATGTTGGCTGTTGCAAATTACCTTGGTTTTACCAGAATTTACGAAGCCCCAATCGATTTAAAGATGGACTTTAAATCTTCAAGTATTGTATCGAAGGGCTTTGCAAACACAATATTTCTGATGCTAATGGACACACTAGCCGTCTTTTATAGACTTAGAATACTCGATTATTACAACACTAAAAACAAAAAAAATTGGATTACTTCTGATCATCTGACAATCAAGAACTCCATATGAAGAAGTTGGTAATTGCTGTTTTTACGGCGATTAGCATAGCTCTACTTATAGTAAAAGTTGCTAGCGCTCAAGAAAATAAATTTATAACAGTTGTGAATCCTGTGCGTGTTGCGCCTTATACCGCCGCAGTTTCAGAGAATCTTGCCGCACAGTATAAACTCACCGGTGGATTGGGAATCCCAGCAACTTGGCTTGTAACCTATGATGTATTGGAAGACGAAAGTGCAGTTAACGTATTATTGAATTTCGACAAGTCCCATGAAATTGGTTTATTTCTTGAAGTTACCAAGGGACTTGCTGCCGACTCGGGCATATCATACCCGGAAGGTGCATGGCATTTTTCGAACATTGTATTTCTAAGCGGTTATATTCAGGACGAGAGAGTTAAATTAATAGACACTCTTTTTGAGAAATACTACGAGATTTTTGGCACTTATCCGAAATCAGTAGGCTCATGGTGGACGGATAGTTTCTCACTAAAATATATACATGAGAAATATGGGGTGATAGCAAACTTGACTGTAGCCGACCAGTTTTCAACTGATAGATATCAGGTTTGGGGGCAGTATTGGGCAATGCCATATTACCCCTCGAAATTTCATTCTGCGATTCCAGCTTCCAGCACTGAGAATAGGCTTCCGGTAGTTATGCTTCAATGGGCGCCGCGCGACCCGATAAGTGGTTATTACAGTAGTCTTTATAGTACACAGGATTATTATACCGGGGAAGTAGATGGGGATATTTCTTATTTTAAAAAGCTAATGTCGCTTTACTTGAACGAGGCTGGTGAATTCGGCCAAGTGACCATAGGCTTAGAGGGGGATTTAACTCCAGATGTATATAGTGGTCTCTATAAAACGTGGCTCGAAACTGCCAAGGAGTTTGTTGATAGCGGAGAGACAAGGACTATAACCATGAGTGGTTTCAGTGACTGGTATCGTGCTAATTATCCCATACTATCCCCGGCGCATCTTATTTATGCTAAGGATTTGCTTGGTAAAAACAGAGAAATTATTTGGTACCAGAATCCAAAATATAGGGTAGCGATCCTGTCGGATAACAAAGTTAATGAAATAAAAATATTTGACCTAAGAATTTATTTGGAGGGCTTTTATGAACCATATTATCACTGGCCAAACAGAAGTTTTGATTTGGCTATCAATGTGCCTTCTGTTTATGATGAAGTGAGTAATGAGCAAAGTGTGCTGGTACTTAGAAACGACAGTTTTAAAAATATTTCCAGAGAATCAGGCGAAGTAGTAGTTGAGCTGTCGTCCAGAAAAAAAATTAATTTACATGATGATAAGCCTGAGATCGTTAATGAAGATGGCTCGGTAGTTCAATTGATTAAACCAGTAAACTTGGACGCTTACAGCTTTCGCGACTTAACTCCCGAGGCTAGTCATTTAGTAAAATCCAAAAAGTTATTGCTGGGTCTTGTATTAGTTATGATTATAATTGTTTATTTATTGTATAGACTTAGGTCTAAGAAGATATTGGTATTCATCCTGTCAATAGTCGTTGCCTTGGGTGTTTATTTATACTTTAATAATACGGAAGAATATTTGGTTAGCCAAGCTGAAATGGATGTTTTGAGAAAACTAAGCGAAGAGAAAGGAAAAGCGGTGCTTGTGTACGATAAGGAATGCCTTCAATGTGAGTGGTATGGGGATGTAAAACCAGCGGTTTTTGCAAATAAAAGAAAATATGTGGAAAAGCTCAGCGGGCATAAGGTAGTATTGAATAAGGCCTTTTTTGAAGAAAAGGATCTAGAGAAAGCTAAAAGCGCATTTACCAAACTTAAAATCGATTACATTTATTTAGTAAGCTACGGATATTATATAGAGAAATTGCCGGTGTCTCCTGGAGATATAAACGTAGAGAAAGTTTACGCTAACGCTAACGCCGAGCTTTGGAGAGTAAAAAATGATTAATGATTTTTTTCTTGCCTTTACTAACTCAGTTCAGAGTGGTCTATTTCTAGACGAAATATTGCATGGAGTCGTTACCCTTCCGTTCGTAGCTTTTCTATATTACAAAACCAAATCAATAAAATATTCTCTGATTCCGCTTGCAGTTACATATTTAATAGATATGGACCATTGGGTAGATTATTTCTTGTTTTATGGAGCAAATCCAAGTCTCGCTCGATTTGTATCCGGAACTTATTTTGAAGTAACCAAGCGAGCCATTGTTCCCCTGCATGCTTGGGAATGGTTATTAGGAATAATTGCGCTTTCACTGGAGCAAAAAAAATGGCAAAGCATTTATGTTGCCGTGGCGTTGGGAATGCTGGCTCATTTCTTGTGGGATAGTCACACGATTGGGAATCCGATTTTTTATTCGATCCTTTACCGGATTTACTATGGATTTATAATTATTACATGAATATTTTGATCTTGTCCTGGAGGGGACTAGGCCACCCAAATGCAGGTGGGGCAGAGGCTGCAACTTATGAACATGTAAGGGCTTAGATTAGTGCTGGGCACAATGTTACTCTTTTTACAGCTTATTTTGAATGCTCAATATGCGTCAGTTTTATAGAAAGTTTCATATGAAGAGAGATAAAAAGCAAAAAATAGCCTTTATAACAGGAGTCACGGGGCAAGACGGCTCATATTTAGCCGAACTTCTTCTTCGCAAAAATTATGAAGTGCACGGAATGGTAAGAAGAAGCAGCACATTTAACACCACTAGAATTGATCACCTTTACAAAGACCCGCATAAAAAAGGTGTTAATCTTTTTCTTCATTATGGAGATGTAACAGATTCAAATACTGTTTATAAGCTTTTGGGGGAAATTAGACCAGATGAAATTTACAATCTTGCGGCGCAGAGCCATGTCCGGGTTAGTTTCGACCTGCCTGAATATACTGTGAACACCGTAGCTATCGGAACGCTCCGATTACTTGAGGTTATTCGAGATCTGAAATTAGAATCCAGATTTTATCAAGCTTCCAGTAGCGAGATGTTTGGGGACGCTAAGCCACCTCAAAGTGAATGGACACCCTTTCAGCCAAGAAGTCCTTATGCGGCGGCAAAAGTATTAGCCCATCAGCTGGTTGGTGTTTATAGAGATGCATATGGAATTTTTGCATGCGGCGGGATACTTTTTAATCATGAGTCTCCGCGGCGAGGCGAGACTTTTTTAACGAGAAAAGTAACTTTGGGAGTTGCTAATATCTTGGCAAAGAAGCAGGATAAGCTTTATCTTGGAAACATGGATGCAAAGCGCGACTGGGGTTTTGCACCAGAATACGTTCGCGCCATGTGGATGATGATGCAGAAAAAGAAAGCAGATGATTTTGTGATCGCAACTGGAGAAAGCCACAGCGTTTCCGAATTTGTGGAACTGGCATTTGGTCTAGTGGGGTTAAATTGGAAGAGATTTGTAAAAATTGACCAAAAATATTTTCGCCCAACTGAAGTGGATTTTTTACAAGGAGATTTTTCTAAAGCTAAAAAGATATTAGGGTGGAAACCGAAGGTAAAATTTGAGGAACTTGTGAAAATAATGCTAAACTCAGATCTGAAAAAAGTAGGACTGTCTTTGAAAATAAACTAATGAATTTAACAAGGAAAAAGATTTTAGTAACTGGTGCTCGAGGTTTTTTGGGGATTTGTGTTGTTAAAAAACTGGTAGAAATAGGCGCGCCAAGCAAAAATATAAGGACATACAGCTCTAGGGAGCTTGATTTAAGAGTAAAAGAAAATTGTGAAAAAGCGGTTCTTGGCGTTGACGTAGTAATTCATTTAGCGGCAAAAGTCGGTGGAATCGGCTTTAATCGCGCTAGACCTGGGGAACTTTATTATGATAATGCAATAATGGGGATCCAGCTAATGGAAGCGGCGCGCCTTGCTGGCGTGGAAAAGTTTGTAGCTGTGGGAACAATTTGCGCTTATCCAAAATTTACCCCCGTTCCTTTTAGAGAGATAGATTTGTGGAACGGTTATCCAGAAGAAACAAA
>MGHM01000015.1 GCA_001793235.1 Candidatus Woesebacteria bacterium RIFCSPLOWO2_01_FULL_44_24b
AGCGTATAGCTTCAAGAGAAATAGAAGATCATCTTTTAGTTTGTCACGAACCCAATCCTTTTGTTTAGAATCCAACAAATCTCCGAGCCCGGAAAGCAGTTCAGTTTTTTTGACCCTTTTTACTTTATTTTCGGCCAAGGAAAGAGCATCTTTCAGAGCTAAACCGGATTTTTCCTCAAGCGCTACTTCATTAATCTGCCAGTTGTTGTGAAGAAAAAACCACAGATCAAAAAAATCTCGCATAGCAAGCTTCTTTCTGGTTAAAAGTGCAGATAATTTGCTGGCCAGCATGTCTTCCCGGCCCATAACAAGCATAGAAATTCCCAAGAAATTCAAAGGGGTATAGTTTGAGGAAAATTTTCTTTTTGAGATTTCAACCTTAACAAGCCTTTCACCTTTCTTGTAGCTCAACAGAAAAAAAAGGGTGTTTTTCTTGTCACTTGCGTTGTAAAGAATGCCGTACTTAGATAGAATTTCGGGCAAACGCGCAAAGACCTCATCTTTTTTTTGCAAGTTGAGTAGATCAAAATCCAAGTCTACAGAAAATCGAGGGAGTTTGTAAAAAAGCATGGCGGCTGTGCCACCCTTAAACCCCAAGGTGTTTCTGAGCACGGCGTCAGAATAAATCTCCCGGAGGATATTAATCAAAATGTTTTTATGAACATTAATATTCAGCATAGTCCTTAAGTCTCTTTTCCAAAACCTTGCTTTTGTAAATTTCCTTAAGGGAGTTTACTTTCTCCCAGTTAAGTGGTTTCAAATTGTCAAAATGATAATCTTTATAAACATACAGGGCGTCTAGGAACGCACGCTCTGCCGTGGCAACAAAATAGCCGCTACGCTTCTCAATGCTCTCAATATTTGTAAGCACACTTTCTTTAATCCTCCTGTATTGGATTTCTTGTCCGTTAATCACAACCTTTCTTGTCAAGTAGGATATTGCAAAAATTGTTTCATAATATTGAAATATTATTCCTTCTCTTGCCAATACTGTCTCAAGACTAATATAGCTTGGTCTGTAGAGCTTGTTTGCAAGCTCCAAGGGTTCGTATTCCAGCTTCGCATAAACTCCTTGTGTTAACCTCTTTAGTCTTCCTGTTTTGGTAAAATAATAGAGGCGATCGTTGATGCTTTCGGGAGAAACGCCAGAAAAGAGCTGTGAGACTTCATCCACGGTAAAGACCGTCTCCGGTCGGCTGTAGAGCTTAGCTATAAAGTTGTTGTTCATTTCTCTACCGAAAACCGTAAATATTACGGCTCTCAGTACACTTTATATGGGTTTTTGGGGTGTGTCAAGCAATACGCGTTACCTACTTGTATTATTTAAATGGAAAGTATGCCACTTCGCTTGAGGATGCGACTTCGTCGCCAGCTACGAAGGCACTGCCTCTTGTAATTAAAATTTAGTAGAGTGTATGATATTATCAGAGATGTACAAAAAAATCCTCGTCGTCCTTGTTTTTGTGGCCCTTCTGGTCCAAAGCTTGGCGCTGCCTACGGCAGCACTAGCCAATACACGTTGGTGGGCACCTACTCTGGATGAATTTAGCAATAAAGTTAGCGGTGCACCACCAGGAGAGATATTCGGGGAACGCTATACCCATGCACAAGTATTCTGGATAATCTATACTATCTTTTTGTTCTTTACCGACCCTAGAATGAGCCAATGTGTAGCAATAAACAACGTAGTTGATGGCATCCTGAATTGTTTAGGGATTCCCCCAGACACAATAGCTGATGCGAGCAATTCTCAAAACGCTTCAACTTATACTCCTGGAGGAATACTGGCTTTTGCAGCTCTCTCTGACTATATGTTGGCAAAAAGGCCAGCTTCAGGAGTTCAGTATGTGGCCACCAAACTTCAAGATCTTGGGATCCCCACTGCCTACGCCCAAGAGGGAGGTTTTGGCTTCAACACTTTGGCACCAATACAAACGTTGTGGGCGGCCACCAGAAACGCTGCTTATGCGTTAATGACTCTCGCTGTAGTGTTACTTGCTTTCATGATAATGTTTCGGACCAGAATTTCCCCTCAGGCGAGTGTTAGCGTCATGACTGCAATACCTAGGGTAATCATTGGTCTTCTACTAATTACTTTCTCTTTTGCCATAGCTGGGTTCATCATCGATTTAACTTATGTGGCACTGGGTATTGTTGCGGCATTATTTAGCGGGGCTGGACTATTCAGAGATGGAGCCTCCTTAACAGCGGTTGAGGTCTTTAACGCTATGAATGATGCCGGTGGTGGTTTGGTTGCTATGGCAGCCGCAATATTTCTAATGTTTCTGGCTCCCGCATTAATAGCGGGTGCGGTTACAGGCGGAGTGTTGGGGCTTACACTTGGACCTCTTGGCGGTGCAAGTGGGCTCGCCCTTGGAGCACTCGCGCTCTTAATAATAGTTCTTATTGTTTTAATCATCGCAATCTTGAGAATTTTCTGGATACTACTTCGGACTTATTTGATGATAATACTTCTAGTAATCGCCCTGCCTTTTGGAGCGCTTGGATATGTTGCTTCAACCGGCACCAATCCGTTCACCATACTACTGCGCTCACTGGTGGCACAGATGTCCGTGTTTGTAACAATTATAATATCTATAATGCTTGGCCATGTTATCTTTTGGGGGTTTGGTGCAGCCTTACCACTAAGCACCATACAATTTATGAACCCGTACCATGTTCGAGTTTTTTATGATAGTGGATTGGCAGGCTTCGGCTTCCCTGGGTTTAGTGGAGCTAATCCATCGCTTCTGGGAGTATTTCTGGGCATAATGACATTGCTCACGGGCCCAAGCCTGGCAACCAATGTAAGGCAGTGGATTGCCACAGGAAGATTCACAGGAGGCACCGGTTTTGGGCCCACTTTTGTGCCATTTGCGTTGGGTGGTAGAGTCGCCGGACAAAATATTGTCACCAGCATTGACAAAAAGGTTGCTGCAGCCACAACGATGACGCCACAATTAAGATTCCTTCAGGGAATAGCAACTATTATACGGGGGGCAAGCGGAGGGAGAATGAGATAGACAGCTTTTACTTTAATTTTAAAGCAAAATGTTCTTGCCTTCTCATCTTTGCCTGATTCTGAACCGCTTCATAATACATGTCTGATCGCTCAGTTGCACCTGGAAGGCCGTAATCAGAGACTAACATTCTAAGTGCAGCACCAATAGATACTTTGGACATATCCTCCGCTTTTAACCTCTTCAAAATATTTTTACGAATATCAACTCCTCGGTTGTTGATGAAAAGACGTGGCTCTCTGGTTGCCTCATCCACTTTTATATCGTAAATTTCAAGTGGAATATTTACCAAAAACTCACGGCCTCCTTTCCTATAACTTCCAGCCATAGGTCCTCCGCACATTCCTGCCACGCAAGCTGACAGTAAACCCTCGTTTGTAAATATTTCTTCAAGTTGTTTATTTTTTCTGGCCTTAGCCAAAGCATTGGCAAGCTTATTTGGAGTGAAATCTTTTTCCAACATGCCAGACATCACGGCAAAGACTTTTGTCACGGAATCCATAACGTCGCCATATTGTGCTCCCCAAAGCTCGTCGTACTTCAGGTTCCTTGGACGCAAATCGCGAGTGGACGAGACATCGACTAAACCATCGCCAAGCCTCCGCACTTGCCTTCCTTGTAATTCCAGAATTGCTCGCGCAAAACTTTTTCCATTGAGAGCTCTTGCCTTGCTTTCGTCAAATTGTGCCATCTCAAAAATACTACAATAAAGTCTGGGGGGGAAGTACTTTGGACCTCTCGAACTTTCTAAATTGTCTGGGTCATACAAATCTCTAAACCCATCAGCATAAGTTACACCTTGCACATACCAATTTCCCATAGGTCCACCCCATTCTTCTGCTGTAAATGGAGTGTCAAAGGCAGATTTGTCGACAGCTTTCCTTAACGGATGCATAAAAGCTCTGAATTGTTCAGAGACGACAGTTTTATCATTAATCTTCCTGTCTTGCATGCCGGATTCAGCTGCCCCCCCCACAAAAAGCATATTCACGACTGATTTTACTGCTGCAGTAGCCAAGAGTTTGGCCTTCTCGTCATCGTTTTCGTTTCTCATCGTCCTGTGCCAATACCCTTTCTCCATTTCTCCAGGGTGATTTCTTATAAAATCAGCTAGTTTGTCTATCATTTCACGCTGATATGAAGCAAAATCCGCAAGGTGTCTTTTCCCATCTTCGGAAAGCTCTATAAACTGTATGTCTCGATTGTCCAGTTTAAAATTCTCGCGAAACATAGTAATAAAAGCTATTCTATGCCCTGGCATTTCCATCCACATATCGTCCCACGGTTCTGTCGGCCACTCCATAAATTCCGGGTGTGTACTTGCCTCAAGTTTAAGTGGTCCCAGCTCTTGTTTGGTTCGCGAAGAATACGAAAGCCTACTCCGAAAGGCAACAACCTTCTGCATCCTCTCGTTCTTAGCGTCTATCTCAGACACTGTTTCCGTCTGGTTTTGATCGGGCACATATATTTGTCTAAACCAACCCGGTCTTTCAGCTAGTAAATTTAATGGGTGCATTGGTGCTCGTTGCGCTTCTTGGTCGACAAAATCTTTGTAAGATCTTAAGCTTAGTTCATACATTTTCTCTTGTGCAGTCGCTGCACGGGTTTGTGCGTCGATCATGGCGGTAAAGTCTGGAGTTGCTCCGCTGGGTGCTGCGGTTGGTGTCGTAGGAGTTCTCCTGAAAGCAGGCTCTATCTGATTTACTGGTATATCGAGCACCAAAGCCCTACTCCTTGCTTCGCGAATTTGACTGGCTCTGTTTGGGTCAGCTAAACTAGCAGCCAAGTTACCCACCTCTACAACCCCACCAACCATATCCCCTGCAAGCCTTGGGTCTTTGTATGTTGGATGTTCTTTGGCGTCTTCTTCCACTTCACGCTGTAAAGCTCTTAGTCTTTCTCGTACATTTGAAGAATCACTTGTTGCAAGAATTTCGTCTATTCTGTCTCTAGTGTCTTTTACGTTGATTGCGGCATGTCTTTGATAATATCTAATTAAGTCCCCCCTCTTTTGATAAGCGTCCTTAAATTCATTAGAGTCGGTGTCTTCATTCTCTAAAACACCTTTTATCTCTGAATATTTAAAGACGGGTCTGTCTTTTTCATAATCGGTCAAATTTTTCCCAAGGACATCTCCGGGCTGGTAGACTATCTCCCGAAGTTTAGTTCGTTCATATTTCGCTTCCTTTTCTTTATGCTCATCGTCTGTCATGTATAACTCCAGACGAGACATCAATCCTTGCTTTGGCCGTCGCTTTTCCTCTGCAAGCCGCCAAACCAACTCAGTGTTTTCAAGCTCAGCTTCTGGCAGCCCTTTTAGATCCGGGATTACATTTCCAATTTGATCTACAATGTCTCTTTTGGAACGATTAAGCTGTTCGGCAGCTTCGTTTAGATTCTTACTACTAGCCAGTATTTCTTTAGATGCTTTGTCTATTGATCTAAAAACGCCTCCCTCGCCGGCCGTTTCGACAAGCGACTTTAATCTAGCCTCAGAGAGTCTTTTTATGGCTTCATCCCCATCAAAATCACCTGCGAGCCGTTTTTGGTTCAACTCACCAAAAGACATTTGGGCAATTGGAGTGACTTGTCGCCTTTCCCCACCACCATGTTTTCCTGGTATAAATATTTCATTTGGCATATCATTTTCTCCCTCATTCATGGCAGACTTTCTTGGGCTATTTTAGCACATCTCAAGGCAGAACATACAACATAGCGCATAGAACATGGTAAAATAGTTTCATGAAACTTCCACCTAAAGATAAACTTGAGGAACTCAGGGTAAAGTACAATTTGCGCCTAGTGCTTTTGCATGGTTCACAAGTTGACGGCCATACTCACAAAGATAGCGACATAGACATTGCCGTTCTTTCAGAAGACCCCCAAAAAGACTTTGATCTACTTGAGCTAATTGGAGATTTAACAGATTTATTCCATAGCGACAAAATAGACGTATCTAATTTAAACAGGGCCAATCCCCTGCTTCTTTTTAATGCCACCCTTAAAGGCGAACTCCTAGCGGGAAAACAAGCTGACTACGAGGCATTAAAACTCCTTGCCTTTAAAAGATTTCACGACTACAAACCTTACTTTGAGCTGGAGCACAATTTTGTAAGAGAAAGGACAAAAAGCTATGTCTCCATCTGACTACGAAACCATAAACAGAAAGGTAGAGCGTATATATGAAGATCTTGCACGCCTTGAAAAGGAGAAAAACTTGAGCCTTGAAGAATACCTGACCGATTATGACAAACAGCTCATTATCGAGAGACTACTTGAAAAAATAGTGGGGAGGATTCTGGATATTAATTATCACATCTTAAGCAAAGAGTTCAAGATCCTTCCAGACGATTATGGTAAGTCGTTCGAAAAATTAGGTAGAAACATGAATATAGATGTTAGCTTTATTGATGAAATCAAAAAGAGTGCAGGCACCAGAAACGCACTAGTCCATGAATATGACGACTTGGACTTGACCAGAGTATATTCAGCCTTCCAAAAAAGCCTAACTCAAGTACCAAAATACCTGGATTTAATCCTCAAGAAATTAGACGAGAGGAAATAAAAGAGTGCCACACTTGTGAAAACCCTCTCCCATTGAAAAAACACCTTCACACTGTAAGCTTAGAGTATAGTCCTTTATTCTTTGGTACAGATAAGTTAGAATAAACGATTTTGCTTTCGCCATGTTTGAACAGCACCCGGTACCACAACAAATCAGCTCCTACCAGTTTAGGCTCGTGGGTGACATGACCTTAAAGCAGTTTTTCCAGCTTGCGGCAGGGGCTGTGGTTGGACTTATTATTTATTCCCTTCCTTTGCCGGGATTTTTCAAATGGCCTTTGATTGCTGTGGTCGTTATTGGTGGCGCAGCTTTTGCTTTTTTGCCCATACAAGACAGGCCCTTAGAGCAGTGGCTCGTAGCATTTTTCCGCTCAATTTATGCCCCCACCATTTTTGTGTGGAAAAAGGCCGACAAGCCTGAAGAATACTTTGCGCTCGAGGCAACCGTACCTCAACCGGCAATTGCCGAAGATGCCCTGACAGACACCCAACCGCACGATGTTGCCACCCAAACCATGGAGCAAAACGAGCAAAACTTCCTGAGCCGCGTGTCTTCAATGTTTGGCGGCAAGCAACTACAAACAATGAATGTTCAACCGCAATCCACCATGCCCGCACCGGAACCCGTGACGCCTGTGCCCCAAGCATCCAAGCCGCTTCAGACGGTGCCGGCGCAAGCTCAAGTTGAAGTTAAACCTCGGGGATTTGTCGCCACAGCTCCATCTACACAGGTAACTTCATCGCCAATCGGTCAAGTGTTTAGCTCAAGTGGCATGGCTCCCGCAAACGCCGCACAATTTTCTCCCGAGGCCGCTCCGCCCACTCCGCCCACAAGCCCCAATATCATAGTTGGCCAAGTAATGGACGCTAATGGCAAAATAGTTGAGGGGGCAATTTTAGAAATTACCGACTCGGAAGGTCGGCCTGTGCGGGCCTTAAAGACCAACCGTGCAGGGCACTTTATGATCGTAACCCAGCTAACTAGCGGCGAATATAGCCTCACTACTGAAAAAGAAGAATTGTCTTTCAAGCCTGTTAAATTGACCTTAACAGGTGCCATAGTTGACCCGATTGCGATTAAGTCCGAGGATGCTATGGCCGCTTCCCCTGCACCAGAAGGCCGGGCGGTATGGGCACCACAATAAGCAAGCGTACTCATGAAATAACATGCAAAAAATTCCAATACCAAAAACACCAATCTTTAACACTCCGGACACGCCTTTGGTGGGCACCACCCAAGGGCACCTTCCCTTGGCTGACGTTATCGACGGCATTGTTATGTACAAAGACGGAGGCGCAGCAGTCATCCTTGAATCAACATCCCTTAACTTCGGGCTCTTGAGTGAGCGTGAACAGGAGGCAGTGGTCGCAGCCTACGCTGCCCTCATCAACAGCCTATCATTCTCCATTCAAGTGGTTATTCGCACCCAGAGAAAAGACATCACCCAATACATTCAATACATCGACGATGCCGCAATTAAAATTCAAAGCCCTAAGCTTGCCTCCTTAATGCAAAGTTACCGCAACTTTGTGCTTGAGACCACCAAGAAAAGAAACGTTTTAGGCAAGCGCTTTTTTCTGGTTATCCCCTTTTCACCGCTGGAGCTTGGAGTTACCCAATCTTTTAAACTTTTGACTCAAAGGAAGGGTCCATTGCCCTACACCAAAGACTATGTTTTGAAAAAGGCTAAAGTGGCGCTTCTGCCCAAACGAGACCACTTAATCCGCCAAGGGGCTAGACTTGGGCTTCGTTTGAGGCAACTTACCAGCGAGCAGGTTACCGAGCTCCTATATAATGTTTATAATCCACCCAAGGAAACTGTTAAGGAAAATAAAGAAGCAAGTGAGTTGGAAGAAAAAGACCCCACTTCGCCGGAGGCAGGCTCCGCGCGAGCAAGCTCGTCGCAGGGGCAAGGGAGCCAACAGAAATGAAATTGTTTAATTTACCCACAAAGAAGGCTAACGGGAAGGTTCCGGTGGTTCAGACTGTCAAAATTACCGATCCTAATTTAGAGGATTATTTTGGTTACCCTATTGCCAAGCCGCAAAAACCACTTTTTACCTACCCCATCGACACCCTTGAAGAAGAAGCCATGGACCCGGCGAGTGTTGTCGCCCCAGAGCGGATGGAAGTTAACTTTGATTACATTAAAGTAAATGATATTTATTTCAGAACCCTGTATGTCTCGGGTTATCCCAGGTTCGTCTCCCCCGGGTGGCTCAACCCCATTATTAATTTTGACCACAGTCTCGATATTACCTTTTTCATCTACCCGGTTGAGGGCCAAGCGATTTTAGGCGAACTCAGGCGCAAAATCACCGAGATGGAAGCGGAGCTGTCAACCGACATTCAAAGAGGTAAAATAGTAAACCCCGGAACCGAGGCTAAGCTGGAGGACGCAAAGATGCTTCAAGACCTTTTGGTCAAGGGTGCTGAGCGCTTTTTTCAATTTTCCTTCTACATAACAATCCCCGCCGTCAACGAGGAGGAGCTTAACTCTGTGACTAAAAGAGTCGAGTCTACACTTGGTTCGATTTTGATTTCAGCTAAACACGCGGCTCTGGACATGGAAAAGGCTTTCTTGTCCGCGGCACCATTTGCCCGCGATACACTTTTGGTCAGCCGCAACATGGACACAACCTCCTTGGCCACCACATTCCCCTTTACCACCGCGGAGCTCTCAAGCGACCGTGGTGTTTTATATGGAATCAACTCCCAAAACGACTCATTTATTATCTTTGACCGCTTTGAATTAGAGAACGGGAATATGTGTGTATTCGCTACTTCAGGCGCTGGAAAAAGTTTTTTTGTAAAACTTGAAAGCGTCCGCTCCCTTATGCTTGGCACAGAAGTCATCGTTATAGACCCTGAGAACGAGTATAAGGCCCTTGCGGAGGCTGTTGGCGGGGAGTACATCGTCTTCTCCGCTTCCGCCCCCTCTAAAATCAATCCGTTTGATTTAAGCCAGATATATGTCGAAGGCGAAGACCAGCTGGGCCTAAAAATCTTGACCCTTCATTCGCTTTTTAAAATTGTCATGGGGGCAATATCGCCTTCCCAGGAAGCGATGCTAGACCGCGCGCTCATTAACGCCTACCGGGCAAAGGGAATAAACCAGGACCCGGCGACCCAAAAACTTGAGCCGCCCTTGATTGAAGACCTTTACAAAGCTTTAATCGGAATGGAGACAGAAGACGCGCTTGACCTGGCTGCAAGAATTGAAAAGTTTGTTAAGGGCAGCTATGTAGGTGTTTTTGACCAGCAGACCAATATTAATATCAGAAATCCCTACACTGTGTTTTCTGTTCGCGACGTTGAAGATGCAATTCGGCCAGTAGTCATGTTTATGATTCTAGACTTTATCTGGACTAAAGTCAGGCGCGACATCAAAAGGAGGCTCCTTGTTGTTGACGAGGCCTGGCACATGATGAAATACCAGGATTCCGCCCAATTTATGTGGTCTATTGCCAAGCGCGCGAGGAAGTACTATTTGGGCCTGACCACAATTACTCAGGACGTGGAGGACTTTCTGAATCATGATATCGGCAAAGCCGTGGTCACAAACGCGGCCATGAGGTTACTACTCAAACAATCACCCGCAGCAATTGATAAAATTAGCGAGGTCTTCTATCTATCTCAAGGTGAGCGACAATTACTCCTTGCCGCGGATGTAGGTGAGGGCATACTTTTTGCAGGACCACACCATGCCCCTATTCGGGTTGTCGCCTCCCCTGAGGAATACACTTTTGTGACTACCAAACCCCAGGAAGTGATGCAGATGAAGGCCGCGGCACCTATTGTTGCCGGTGAACAAGTCGCCGTTGCTTCTGCTAATATTAAGTAGGTATGGCCGGACCAAGAGACATCCTTCGAAGCATAGATAATACAGGGAGAGACGCTTTTCGCGCAGCTGGTAGGTGGGCTGGAAGAGCGCTTGGTAACTTGATTGCGCCAGTTATTGGAGGTGCCGCTGCAGGAGCCATTGGTGACGCAATTGGGAGAATAGCTTATAGAACTATGCAAATTTTTGCAGCCGCTCTAGCTGCAAATTTCATATTGACGATAGTTGTTGCGGCTATTCTGGTAGTCTTTACAGCTTTTGCTCTTTTTATTATAAACTCCGGTGCCTACATTGTGCCGCCTTCTACCGGGACATTTTCAGATCAAGGGCCGGGGTTGTCGGCCACGGAGCTGTGTTTTAACTTTACAGGTTTTCCCGAAAACATTCTCCAGACTGAGGTTGCCGCGGCCCAAACAATTGCTCAAGCAGAAAACTATGTGGCTGCGTTGTGTAGCCAAGGCCCCATAACAGTACGCTACAGCTCAACTCCGTCACCTGCGGGTTTTTGCGGACAAGTTTTAAGTAGCAGCAATATTGTTATTTTTAATTGCGGGACAGGAAACCTTGGAAATACTTTATACACACTTGCCCACGAATCCGGGCATATACACCAGTTTAGAAGCACGATAGATAGCGCATATTATCAAAGTTCTGCCTTGTCTTCTGAGGGTTTTGTGTGCACATATCCGTATAACAATTCAATCTATGAATCTTATGCAGAACTAATTGCCTTGTATATCGGCGGGCCCAATCCTCCAGCTGGTTTTGCAGTAGGCGCAAGCGGCACGAATAGAATCAATTCGTGTTGGCCAGGTGGCAACTTTCAAACAGGAATGCCTGAGACTTGGCAGTTTGCCAGAGATTCAATATTCCTGGAAGATCTGGAGTGGTAAAATTAAACAATGAAAAATCTTTTGACTAATAAAAAATCTTTACTAATTCTGTTCGTTCTAATTTTTTTAGTGGTTGTGTGGATTTTATTAAAACCCGGCAGACAGGAAGTTGCACCAACCCCTTCGACTCCGGCAGTAAATTCCTGGGGAAGCCTTCTCCCTGGTGCAAGTGTATTTGAAGATGTAAATGAACAACTGGGCGAGCCTGTTAAGCAAAAAGACGACATGTACGAATACACTTCTAGAAACCCAAATATAAATAATGAGGTTCTGTTTGAAAATAAAGTTGCGGTTCTAATAAAACGCATTACTGTGATTGAAGACAATATTCAAGCAAAAGTTTTATTTAGCCAATACGGCTCAGACTACACAACACTCTATAGCGACAGAAGTACGGGCGGAGATAACCTCTATGTCTATCTAAGCAAGGGATTGGCATTTATTGGCAATCCGATAGACAATAGTGTTTTGGAAATATGGTACTTCAAACCTGTGTCGGCAATTGAAGAATTTATTTCTAAGTATGCTCCTGGTTTTACTACCGATTTTTCTGACATACATACCTTTTAACTCTTCACAGGCATAATCAAATGAAGATAGTTCTCGTCTGAAGCATCTAAAAATACTCCCGGGGATGTTGTGCTATTAAACTTCATAACCACACTCTCCCCTTTTGCCACGTTTAGAAACTCTTCTATAAAGCGATAATTGTATGGAATGTCAAGCTCCGGCCCATCCACTTTTGCGGCAATTGAACTCTCCTGGCTCCCCGCTCGCGCGCTTTCAGCGCTTATTTTTAGAGTATCTTCGCCGATATGTAGTATTATCACATTGGCCGCCTCACGGGCAAAAACAGAAGCGGTTTTAATAGCGGCCGCAAAATCCGCCTTGGATACGTTTGTGTTAATACTTGAGCTTGTAGGAATTATTTTTTCAAACGGCGGGTACTCCCCCTCCACGAGCCTACTTGAAATAACCACGTCATCCAAAGCAAACAAGACCTGCCGCTCGCTCTCGCTTACCTCCATGGAAACTTTTTTAGCATCTGCCGCGATTCGGACAAGCTCGGTCAAGATGTTTTTGGGAAGAATTAATTTTGCAGCCTTCATCCCCTTCATGTTAACTGTCTTTTTCGAGAGCCGAAAACCATCCGAGGCCACCAGAGAAAGCGAATGCTCGCTAAAAATAAAAAGCACCCCGGCCAAGGCTGGCCTTGAGGCTTCAGTTGAGCACGAAAAAATAGTGCTCCCTACTGCCTCGAGAAAATCAGTCTTAGGAAGGGCAACGCTTTCTTTAAGAGCAGAAGGAACAACGGGAAAGTCCGACGTGTTTAGCCCTGCCAAACTTCCTTTAAAACCCTCGGCCTCTATTTTCAAAGTCTCGCCTTCCGAAGAAAGTGTAATTTTATCGCTCCTAAGACTCCCCACCAGATCAACCAATATTCTTGAGGGGACTGCAACCTCACCCTCACTTTCCACTTGAGCACCGATTGACGCTACGCAAGACATTTCAAGGTTTGTGGCGGCAATGCTTAGCTTACTGCTTTGGGCTGCGAGTTTTATGTTAGTAAGTATCGGGAGCTGTGCGCGGCTTGAGACAAAGCGGGATGAATGGGAAAGTATTTTTGTCAAATCCTTTTGTAGGACTGTAATCTTCATCTTGGTCGAATTATATATTAAAAATAGTAGTACTAGTAGTAGACACCGTGGATAAGTGGATATGCTCCCAATTTGCGCTCAAGACCCACTGTTGATAAGTACTGGATAAGTCTGTTTCTACTATAGTAATTATTGTTTATAAGTGGAAAACGTTAAATGCACTTGGGTGGTTATCCACGTATTGTATTTTTTATCCGCGAAATATCCCCACGCGTGCCCTCGTCCATCGAGGCCATTTGCGCAATTTTATCCACACCATGAAGGACAGTCGAGTGGTCCCGCCCCCCCACCAACCTTCCGACTTCCTCCAGAGGGAGGTTGTACTCAACTCGAAGAATGTACATAAGCATCTGTCTCGGCCGGGCAAATATTCTTGAGCGCCCTTTGCCGAGTAGCGCGCGTCTGCCTATTGCATACTGACTACAAACCGCGTCTATGAGTTGCTCGGGGGTCGCCCGCTCCCTTTTTTCTTCTTCAATTTTTTTACCCAAAAGCGAGTTTACAAAGTCAAGGTCAACGGGCTTGTTTTTTATTTTTGCCTCAGACATGAGGCGCGTCAAAAACCCCTCCACTTTTCTGGCCGAGTCGATGTTTCCTGCAATGGTTTGGACCAAAGATTCTTCGAGGCCCAAGCCTTTTTGTTGTGCCTTGATTTGGACTATTGCACAGCGGAGCTCAAAGTCGGGCGGTGCAATGTCAACAATTAGCCCCGCCTCAAAGCGGCTTTTTAGGCGCTCCTCGAGCTTTACTATTTCACTTGGGGGCTTGTCCGAAGTCATAATGATTTGACCGCCCCCCCCGACCACTGCATTAAAAGTGTGGAAGAACTCCTGTTGAACCGACTCTTTGCCCGCAATAAATTGAATATCGTCAACAAAAAGCGCTTGGAGTTTCCGATACTTTCCCCGGAAAGCTTGGGTGGTTTTGTTTCTTATGCCCTCGACAATGTCGTTGGTGAAGTCCTCGCCTGTAACCGCCAAGATTTTTTCAACCCCGCGGCCAAGCAGCCGGTGGCCGACGGCGTGCATCAAATGGGTTTTGCCCACCCCCACCCCACCCCAGATAAAAAGCGGATTGTATGCCGCTCCCGGCTCGCGTGCTACGGCCTCGGCAGCTGCGTGGGCCATCTGGTTTGTGGTAGACACCGCGAAGTTTTCAAAAGTAAAGCCCGGCCGCACTTGTACCCTTGCAATTTTTTGCATGAGTATCTCCCCCTCTTCTTCTTTTTCAAACAAGGGAGTTGGCTGCGATGTTTTTGTGGGCATAAAAGCACTTTTGACACTGAAAGTAAGGTCGCACGGGAAGCCGATTGTTTTTGCCATTGAGTCCTGAACCAGCCCAAAATAGCGCTCCTCTACCGTGTTTTTAACAAAGCTTGAAGCACAGCCTATTTCGGCCATATACCGGCCTTCGTCGAGCTTCCGAAGTGAAGCCAAGTGGGTGTGAACCAGCCATGTGTTGTAGGTTGCCGAGGAAACTGCGACACGGACACTTGCGAGTACTTCATGCCAAACTTGGTCTTTGTCTGGTTTTTGCATTGCTTGCATACTAGAAAAGTTATCCACAAAACTCAACCCACAAAATACACGAAATGTGCTATACTTTTCCAAATGGCCACCAAAAGAACTTACCAACCAAGCAAAACCCGGAGAAAAAGAAGACTGGGATTTAGGGCTAAGATGGCGACCAAAGGTGGCCGTAAAGTGCTTCAAAGGCGACGGGCCCGAGGACGCAGAATTCTTTCTGTCTGAAATGTTTTCACTCGACAACCGGCTCAAAAAAGACGAGGACTTTAAACGCGTTAAAGCCAAAGGCCGTGTGGTTCAGGGCTCCTCTTTTGCACTTGCTTTGCATTATCGGGGAGACAGCGATCCTTCCCGTTTTGGCTTTGTTATTACTAAAAGCGCCGTAAAGAACGCTTCCAAAAGAAACATGATAAAAAGAGCATTGTCCGAGTCTCTCAGGCAAAACATTGCCTACGTCAAAGATGGTTATGACGGTGTATTTTTGGTTAAGCCCGCGGGGGCCACGAAATACATGGCCGAGCTCATGTTGGAGGTAAAGCTTGTCGCCGAAAAAGCAAAACTATTTAAATAATGCTTACTTTATACAAAAATACTCTTTCGTTTCTTTTTAAGATTCTCTTTGGTGGTGGCTGCCGGCACTTCCCCAGTTGCTCCGAATATGCCGCGGAGGCTATTTCCATCCATGGAATTTTAAAAGGGTCAATCCTTTCAGTAAGGCGGCTTGCACGCTGTCACCCTCGGGGAACCCATGGATTTGACCCGGTGCCCCCAAGGCTCCATAATAACTAGGTTTATGGATATTTTTACCACTCTCCTAACCCAGCCTTTGGCCAACGGACTTGTTTTGGTTTATAAGATTCTAGGCAACATGGGGCTTGCCATTTTGGTTTTCTCTATTCTCCTTCGGGTGGTCTTGACCCCCCTTACCCGCCCGTACATGGAGTCAATGAAGAAGATGCGCTCTTACTCCAAAGAACTAAATAAGTTAAAAGAAAGACACAAAGGTGACCGTGCAAAAGCAGCGCAAGCCCAAGCAGACTTTTATAAAGAAAAGGGTATAAGCCCAACAGCTGGCTGTTTGCCATATCTTCTACAGATAGCGGTTTTAATTTTCTTGTTTAGACTTTTTACCGCTGTTTTTGCCAACGGCGGGGGAGTTTCCGAAAACTTCAATCATTTTTTATATGAGCCTTTGAAATTTGCCCAAGGCGAAGAAGTTAACACTAGATTTCTTTATTTGGATATAACCAAGCCGGACAAGCTAAATGAGCTCTTTGGGCTGGGCGACTCAGGGCTTCCTATACCGGGGATATTTTTGCTCTTGGCCAGCGCCATGCAGTTTTTGTCAGCCAAGATTTCTGTTCCTTATGTTGAAGCGGAGGCTAAGGCTGCAAAAAAGACGAAAGGAAAAAGCGACGACTTTCAGGTTGCCATGCAGAGTTCAATGATTTACACCTTTCCATTGATTACGATCCTGATCGGAATTTCCTTTCCAAGCTCCCTTGCTCTATATTGGTTGGCCTTTTCCGCATTTCAAGTGGTCCAGCAGTACATGGCAACCGGCTGGGGCGGTGCCACTCCATGGGTCACGAAACTTAAGTCCCTTGCAAAGCGAGGTTGAGTCCATATACAATACGCTTGAGACGTACCGTCTGGTACATCTTTTGTCATGGAGAAAGATATCAAGAATTTTATAGATGAACTTCTTGTCAAAGTTGGTTCCGATGCAGAAGTTGAAGTCAGCACCGAGGAGCAAGAAGGGGAGAAAGTTTACAAGGTGCTTATTGAGTCTCCCCGTGAAGCGGGGCTTTTAATTGGCGCGCATGGTGCGACCCTTCATGCTATTCAGTCTTTTTTGGCAATGGCGGTAAAGCAAAAAACGGGCGAGTGGGTGAGAATCGTGGTTGATATCGGCGACTGGCGCCAGAAAGCGGAAGCGCACCTGACGAGTCTTGCTATGGCCGCAGCCGAGCGGGCCCGGGCAACCGGAGAAGCTCAGCCTTTGTATAACCTGACCCCATCCGAGCGCAGGGTCGTGCACTTGGCTCTTGCCGAAGAGAAAGGGATAACAACAGAGTCAGAGGGCGAGGGGGCAGCGAGATATTTAGTGGTAAAGCCGGCGTGAAGCTTCTTTTTAGTATCTTTATCCTACTTCTTCCAACACAACTTGCTTATCATTTCTGGCCGGACTTTGCCTTTGTTTATGGTGTAAGGGTAGACTATTTTTCACCGACGATTTATGCGACCGAACTCCTTTGGCTTTTAATTTTTGCCTTGTGGATTATTAAAGACAAAAGCGCTGTCCGCAAAATTTTATCAAAATGGCGGGCACTCGTCGTTTTGTTAGTTCTGGCAATAGTTAATATTTTCTTTTCAAGTATTCCAGAAGTATGTGCCTTTAAGTGGTTAAGAGTGGGGGAGTTTCTAAGTCTTTATTTTTTTATAAAAAATCAAAAAGACATTGTTCAGTCCATTAAAGTGCCTCTGGTAGTGTCTTTGTTTCTTACACTGCTTTTGGCCATCACCCAAATCATAAAAGGCGGGAGCCATGGCGGAATTTTGTATTGGCTGGGGGAGCGGTCTTTTTCAACAAACACTCCAGGTATTGCACTTTTTAATTTTTTGGGCACTGAAATGCTTCGCCCGTATGCCACTTTCGGCCACCCCAATGTGCTGGCCGGGTTTTCGTTAATAGCATTCTTTTTGTTTATAAAAAAAAGGGGTTTCCTCGCGCGGACAATTGTTTTGATTTCGGCAATTTCAGTTTTTATATCCGTTTCACAAAACGCCTGGCTGGCACTTTTTCTCACCCCTGTTGTTTATATTTTCTCAAATAAAATTAAAAACGGACTGGCGAAATTTGTGCGCCTTGCGGCAGTCACTTCACTGTTTCTTACTTTACCAAATGCCACTCACGCACCGCGGGAAATTATTGAGCGGATGGAGCTTAACGAAATTGCCGGAAACATTATTTCTCAAAGACCTGTTTTTGGCATCGGTCTAGGGGATTTTGTAAGCCAATTGCCCACTACCTCAAGCCTTAGATCAATCTGGTTTCTCCAGCCAGTCCACAACGTCTTCCTTTTGGTTGCTGCAGAAACCGGATTGGTGGGGCTCCTCTTTTTTGTTTATTTTCTCGGGAAAAACACGAACGCCAAAAATGCACTGCCGGTTATTGCCATGGTCTTGACCGGTTTGTTTGACCACTATTGGATTAGTGGTTTTCAGACCATGATGCTTGCTGCAATAGTTTTGGCAATTGGTTACAATAAGCAATGAAAGTAATGAAAATATTTTGTGATGGGGGAGCAAGAGGGAACCCCGGGCCCGCAGCAGCAGCGTTTGTGGCATATGACTCGGCGGGGAAACTCATACACAAAGCTTCAAGATTTTTGGGGAACGCCACAAACAATGTCGCCGAGTACGAGGCCTTGATTATGGCGCTTGACTGGCTTACCGAGAACCAAAAAGGAGCGGTCGAGATAATACTTGATTCAGAACTGGTTACCAAGCAAATGCGAGGGGAATATAAAATAAAAAATGCCGCTCTCCAAGTCTCGGCGGGAAGGGCCAAAGCACTTGAGAAAAATTTAGCACACAAGCATATATACAGGCATATGGTGCGCGCGGGAAACACAGAGGCTGACTTCTTGGTAAACGAAACCCTGGACCAAAACTTATAGCTTTGTAAGACGTGGAATATACGGGATTTTCTGATGTAATCAGTTTGGGTTGTCAGGTATTTATTACTTTCTTGTTATAGGGTGCTTCCCACTTCTGGCGGTTGGCCGGATAGACTCCAAGCAGTATTATTAAATATGCCGAAGATTTTCCTATTATCCAAAGAGGAGCTTTTCACAAACCCCCTTTATGAGTTTTTGAAGAGCAAAGGTACGGACGTGGTACTCAGTGAAAACCCGCACGATCTGGGTGGAAATATTAGTCATCTGGTGGTCGTAAACCTTGACGGCAAGTTTAGCGAAAACCAGACGCTTCTAAAATATCTGGCGAAATCTGCCACAGGGCTGAAAGTGGTAGTGGTTAACTCTGCTCCTGGTTTGGCGTATTCCGTCACTCCCGTTAAGCAAATTTTTATAGATAACATACTTGGGCTTTACGACAAACCCCTGAGAGAACTTTACACCAAAGCTTTAAAGCCGGAGGTTTACCTTCCGACCAAAGCGTGGCTCTCGGTCTGTAGTTTGGAGGAGGTTCTCGATAAAGTTGCCGAGGAGTTGTTTTCTTTTAGTGAAAGCAAAAGATTTCTCTTCGGGAAGCTTATTTCTTTTCAGGAGGCAGTCGGGTTACTTAATCCCGTAGCGCAAGTTTATGCAGACCTGAACCTTCCCCACAGGTTCCCAAAGCCCGGGCTCGCGGTTGTTGAAACGCGCTTAGTTCCGGAAAGAATTCTCGCTTTCGTTTCCAGCCCTGCGAAAACAAAGGCGTCTAAACCCAGAAGAAAAATAAACAAACGGCCAATTGTCGCGGCCATGGCCACACTGGTTTTACTTCTTTTTAGTCCATATATTTTGCTGGCCACATCTGGCATCAGCGCCGGGGTGGCTTACAAGGCAATGTCGGGAGGCAACCTTGAGACTGCAGGCCCGGCAATGGCATTGACCCAGAAGCTCTCAAGGGCCAGTTACCGGATACTTTCTTTATTGCGATTTCTTCCACTGACGGAGACTGCGGCCCTTGTGGCAAAAGGGGCGGGAATTGGCGGCAGGGTTCTTGCGGTGAGCGACTATGCGTCCCAGTTTTCCACTCAAGTCTCGGAAGGCGCTGATGTTTCCGGCTCCACCAACGGGCTTTATCTTGAACTTTCAGCTCTTTATGAAGATTTGTCGTTTTTGAATGGTGAAGAGCTGCCGTGGATTGATTTTGATATTGGCAAATATCGTGAATACGCTCTTGCGGCAAGTAAGTTGGTCATTGAACTTCCGGACATTCTCGGCTACGAAAGGCCTAAAACCTATATGCTGCTTTTACAAAACAATATGGAGCTTCGGCCAACCGGTGGGTTTATCGGCTCGTTTGCGCTGCTTACTTTTTCCAAGGGGGAGCTAATTGACAACGCTGTTTACGATGTTTATTCCGCCGACGGGCAGCTGAAAGGCTACATAACCCCCCCCGCGCCGATAGAGGAGCATTTGGGGGAGGCGAGTTGGACACTACGGGATTCTAACTGGGATCCGGATTTCCCAACTTCGGCCTCTCGGGCTGAATGGTTTTTAGACAAAAGCTTGGAGCGCGAAGTGGACGGTGTGGTGGCAGTAAACCTTGAGGTTGCCAGGAAGTATTTGGAGGTACTGGGCCCGTTAAGCTTGCCTGACTTTGATGACACGATAGACAGTAAGAATATGTACGAGAAAGTTCAATTTGAAGTGGAGGACAATTTCTTTCCGGGGTCCCGCAAAAAAGCGCACTACTTGTCCGCACTCCTCGATGGGATTGTAGCGCGCATTGAAAATGCTGGTAAAGCTGAGATTTTGGAGCTTCTATTGGCAACCATGAGTAAGCTTGAGTCCCGCGATATTCAGATTTTTTTGCACGACTCCGAGTCAGCCAGGGTGTTTTCAAAGCAAAATTGGGACGGAAGCATTCAGGTTGACCCCTGCGCCAGTTCAAATTGTGAAAGTGCACTCTCCGGGATAGTCGAGGCAAATTTGGGTGTAAACAAGGCAAATTACTATATTAGCCGGTCGGTGCGCCTGAGCACCCAAGTGGGTGAGAGTGAGCTTAAGCATGAGCTAGTACTCACGCTTAAAAATGCGGCGCCCGGGCGAGAGCGCATTCCCGAGCAGCGCTATAAGGCCTATGTTCGTGCAATTGCAGAACCTAACGCCAAATTTAGGGAAGCATACGAGCTTAATAATAGCTCACGAAGCTATTTTGACGTAGACATTGAAGAATTTGACAACAGGGTGGAGTACGGGCTTTTAGTAGAAGTTCTTCCGGGGGAGACAAAAAGCGTGGTCTACAACTGGAGCACTCCAGCGAAGTTGAATTTTAAGGAAGACGGGGAACTTATGCTTACGTGGTGGAAGCAATCCGGAACCGGAGATTATCCGCTTGAGCTCCTAACCAAGCTTCCTGAAGTGCCTTGGCTGAAGTCAAACCCGCCCATGTCCTTGACCGAAGGCGGGGGTTATATCTATAATACAAACTTGAATCGCGATTTAAGAAGTATTTTTAGCTGGAAACCAAAATGAAAACATACAAATTGAAAGCAGAGCCAAGAAAGTTGACTGGCAGAAAAGTCAAAACTCTTCGTGCGCAGGGTTTGGTGCCCGGAAATGTTTTCGGCAAGGATGTTAAATCATTCTCGGTGCAGGTCGACTTAAAAGAGCTTAACAAAGTTTATGATGATGCTGGTGAAACTGGTGTGGTTGACCTTACAACCAGTCGTAAAACCGTGCCGGTACTGATAAGTAACGTCCAGTATCACCCAGTTGACGCTACGGCGCTACATGTTGACTTCAGGCAGATCGACCTAACCAAGCAAGTGACCGCAACGGTACCGGTCGAGATTACCGGTGAGTCGCCGGCAGAAAAATCCGGTATCGGCACCGTGGTGCAGCAGGTAATGGAGCTTGAAGTAGAAGCCCTTCCGGCTGATTTGCCGGAAAAGTTTGAGATTGATGTAACCGGACTTAGTGAAGTTGATGCCGCCATATTTATCAAAGATTTGAAGTATGACAAGGCAAAAGTTGCTCTCACTGCGGACCCCGAGCAAATTGTTGTTAAAGTCGAGCCTCCCCAGAAAGAGGAAGTAGCACCTGCGGTTGAGGCAGTGGCTGAAGAAGGCGCCGAAGTACCGGTGGAGGGCGAAGCAGTAGAAGAAGGTAAAGAACCAGCACCCGCATCGGAAGCTGAAAAAGTGAAGAAATAATCATGGACGAACAAACGGCAGGACAGGTTTACTCCGGCCCACAACAAGTAACTCCAACTGCTGTTGGGCCTAGACCAAGAAGGGTAATGCTTATTGTTGCCACACTGGCTGTGATTTTACTTGCCGTGGCCACCGGCTACTTTCTTTTTATTAGAAATATTCAAAGCACTCCTGCGACAAAAAGCGAAGCCAGCTCTGAGCGGGTGGAGTATGCGAATTCAAACGGCTTTTCTTTTTCGTATCCGGAAAATCTGACACTTTCTGAAACCGCAGAAGGCGCAGTCCTGACAGGGGAGCAGGAGCTTTCATTCGTAATTAAAGAACTTACACAGAGTTTGCGCTCAACCGTTGGGAATAACGAGGAGCCCGAAACATTTACGGCCGATGCAAGAGTCGGCTACAAGATTGCGCGCGATGGCACCGAGTATTATTATTTTCCACTTTTTGGCGATAAATATCTCGAGATAGTCAGTAAAGGGGCGAATGAAGAGATACTTTCGAGTCTTAAATTTGTTGCCCCCCAAAACGCCTCCGTCAATTGATCCAAGGGGCATTGATTAAGAGCCCGTCTTTGCCCGTTTCTTGATAAATTGCCTCCGTTACAAACGGCATAAAAGGATGAGCTATAACGAGCGAGCAATAGAGTACGTACTCCAATACTGCCTGAGCATCCTCACGTCTGCTTTTGGTTTTTTCTAAATAGGAGTCTGCAAATTTTTTCCAGATAAAATTATAAAGCTCCTCTGCGGCTTCGTTTAGTCTATATTTATCCAGAAGTTTGGTTATTTTTTTCTGAGATTTCTTAAGCTCAGCAAGTATCCATTTGTCATCAAGATTTGTGACTCTTGGTCTAGTTCGAATTTCGTGTTTCGAGTTTCTTATTTTCGTTTCGTTTGACAAAACGAAACGAGCTATGTTCCAAAGCTTGTTGGCAAAGTTTCTCTGGCCGCGGATGTTGTCCTCAGAAAGGGAAATATCGTTGTCAACTAAAGCTCCCCAGACAATACCCATGCGAAGGGCATCCGCGCCATATTTTTCTGCCATTTTAATGGGGTTAATCACGTTGCCCTTGCTTTTGCTTATTTTTTGTCCCTCGCGGTCCCGTACAAGGCCATGAAAGAGTATCTCTTTGAAGGGAACTTCCCCTGTGGCATAAAGCCCGAGCATAACCATTTTTATTACCCAAAACGGCAAAATATCATATGCCGTGTTCATGACCGAGGTTGGATAAAAATAGTCAAAGTCACCCTTTTTTGTTGTTTGAAGGGTTGCAAAAGGCCACTGGCCGGAGGAAAACCATGTGTCAAACGTATCTTTGTCTTGAGTTAATTTTGTGTGCCCGCATTTAGTGCATTCCAGGGGCTCTAAGCCACTAGTTATCTCCCAATTGAGGCACTTTTCGCACCTCCATGCGGGGATTCTAATTCCCCAAACAATCTGGCGGCTAATGTTCCAATCTTTAAGATTTTTCAGCCAGTGCACTGCAATTTTTTCGAATTTCTGCGAAGTAATTCTGACCCTCCTTGTTTTTACTGCAGCTAAAGCCGCTTTTGTAAGTGGTTTGACTTCCAGAAACCACTGCTTAGAAACCATTGGCTCTATGACGCTTTTGTCCCTGTAGCAAACGCCGATTGTATGGTGAATTTTCTCGGTTTTTTTAATGAGGCCAGTCTCCGTGAGGTCAGCAACTACTGCTTCGCGAGCCTGGTTTACGTAAAGCCCAGCATATTTCTCTGGAACATTTATCATTCGGCCGTCTACATCTATGGCCTTCAAAATTGGAAGCTTGTGTCTTTGGGCTATTTCAAAGTCAACTTTGTCATGTCCCGGAGACACTTTTACTGCTCCAGCCCCATAAGACGGGTCGACAACGGCGTCTGTAATTATTGGAATTTCTCTGTTAATTATCGGAATTATTGCTTTCTTCCCAATTAAATGTTTGTACCTTTTATCTTTTGGATGAACCGCTACTGCGACGTCTGCAAATATTGGCTCCGGTCTGGTTGTTGCAATTGTGAGCGTGCCATAATCAAGATAATAAAGCTCGTCATCGCGCTCGACGTGGTTGACTTCAAGCTCAGAAAAACTTGTGCCACAGCGGGTGCAGTAGTTAACAATCCGCTCTCCCCGGTAAATCAAGCCTTCGTCATAGAGTTTTTTAAAAGTCCCATAAATGACTTTAACAATGTCCGGGTCAAGTGTAAACTTGAGTCGGCTCCAATCGGCACTGGCCCCAAGCCTTTTCATTTGACTTATACTGGTGTCAGAGTTTTGTTGGACGTAGTCCCAAATCATTTTGTAAAGCGTATCCCGGTCGTAATCAAAACGGCTTTTGCCTTTTTCTCGGAGTTTCTTTTCAAAAACATATTGAGTCTCAATGCCTGCGTGATCGGTTCCCGGAAGCCAAAGGGTCGGCTCGCCCTGCATTCTGTGGTAGCGGGCTAAGATGTCCTCAATTGCGACAAAACGCGCATGGCCAATGTGAAGGGGATCGTTGGCATTGGGCGGAGGCATTATAATTGTAAACGGTTTTTTCTTTTTGTTTACTATCGGAGAAAAAGCACCAGAGCTTTCCCATTTCTTATAAATCTTTTCCTCATACTCGGAGTGGTTGTAAACTTTGTCCATAACTGAGGCAATTATAACAGCAATCAGTTTATTCTTCTATTGAAAGTGAGGGATTGGCAATAACCTTTTGCCAGGGGACTGGTTGGTAATTGGAATACGCAGCTGAGGCAATCATGGCTGCGTTGTCGGTTGTGTATTTTGGGTCTGGAATAAAAACTTTTGTTTTGCCCTTTAAAGCTTGGGTTATTTTTTCTCTAAGTCTTTTATTGGCAGAAACTCCCCCTGCCAAAAGAAAGCTTTTGGGTTTATATTTCTCAACTGCCTTTATAGATTTGGCCACTAGAGTGTCGACAATTGCTTCCTGTATTTCTGCGGATAATTGTTCGATTGTTAAATTGTTAGATTGTTTTTTTATGAAATTTAATACTGCTGTTTTTAAACCAGAGAAACTCATATCTAAATTATCGGAGTCCAACATGGGTCTTGGGAAAAGATTTAATTCGGATTTCGAATTTAGGATTTCGAATTTCTCGGCGGCAGCCGAGATAGCCGGTCCTCCGGGATAGGGGAGCCCCAAAAGCCTTGCTGTTTTGTCAAAAGCCTCGCCTGCGGCGTCGTCGCGTGTGCCGCCAAGATATTTAATTTCTCCATGGTTTTTCATTAAAACAAAGTCAGTGTGCCCCCCGGAAACTACTAAAGCAACTGCGGCGAATTTAGGCATTATTTTTGCATCAATCCAATTGGCATAAATATGTGCAACTAAGTGATTTACCGGGACTAGTGGCTTGTTCCAAACAAGCGACAAAGTTTTTGCGGTTTCAACACCAACAAGTAAAGAGCCGATTAACCCAGGGCCATAGGTGACGCTTATCGCGTCTAAGTTGTCAATTTTTAATTTTGCAATTTTCAAAACACCTTCTATGACTGGAATGATGCTCTCAATTTGCCGTCTTGCCGCCACCTCCGGAATTATTCCGCCAGTTTTCACATGCTGAGATAGTGACGAAAATACGGCCGAAGAAACGACGGTTTGGCCATTTTCCACGACGGCGGCTGCGGTTTCGTCACAACTGGTCTCGATGCCAAGGATAAGCATAATTTGAAATTTATATTTTTAAATTTTTAATCAATTTCTTTAATTAGAAAATGTAAAAGTTTACTTTGAACTTTTTGCGATGGCCGAGAATATCAAGGTTAATTCTTTAGCCTCTTTCCAAAGACTTAAACATTCTTCTTTCACACTTGGAGAATTATGAGCCAAAAGACGCAACCAATACATCGTTTCCTTTGACTCTTTTTTGCAGATAAAAATTTTGCTTCTAAAGTCCTTTTTACTTGAAGCGCCGTTGGCTTCTGAATAATTTGCTCCAACACTGGTTCCGCTTCGGACAAGTTGTGATACAATCGGTTTCGAAATAGTATCTAGTCTACATTTTTTACACAAGGATATTAATTCTTTGGAGAATTTGGTTGTTCTTTCTTCAAGGTCGTAATTTATATTTTTTAACATTTGAATTTGATTAAAAATTTTGAATTAAGAATTAAAAATTAATTCGTGGGACCTGTCCCACGAAGGTATTTTGCTTGCCAGGGGCGGTAGTTTGAAAAATAAGTATCTTCAAAAATTACTTCACCATTTCTTTCAACTTTATAGTTGAAGTTTACCTTTGCCCCCCAGGCTTTGTAATCTACTTGCTTAATTTCGCCGGTTGGCAACGTCGGGTCGTTAACGTAGAGGTCCTCAGGTGGGGGAGTAACCGCCGAGACAGCAGGTTTACTAATAGTTGAGACTCTGCCGTCGCTTGTTCCATAAAACTCGAAGCGAAGTGTTGCATTTTTGGTGTCCACGAAGGTTTGAATGAGGATGTGCCCAGGTGTGTCATTTTTAATTTTTATGTCGACAGTTGGGTGATAAATGGTGGCATCAATTCCGGGAGGTGAGTCTTGCTCGTAGTAACCCACACGATATGAGTGTGCATGGCGCTCGACAATGGGAAGCCCTGCATTTAATGCGGCTCTAAAAAATGTCGTTGATACTTGGCACACACCCCCGCCGTCGCCAAGAATTGTTTGGTTACCTTGGATTACGTAGGCTTGCTTATAGCCGGTGAGAGAGGATATATCACCAAGGGTTTTAACGAAGGAAAATACTTCGCCCGGCTCAATAAGGACGCCATTTAAGCGAGAGGCGGCGAGGGAGACGTTGTAAATACGGGAGGGAATTGAGCCCCTAAAACTTGACTTGCCGACTCCAATTAACTCTTTTATTCCAAGGTCGTTCACGTCCTCGGTTGCGAAGTCCGGCGCAGTTCGTGTGACTGGTATTTCAACAGACACCATGTCAACCTCAGTGTTTTCAAGCTCCACCAAAGCATCAACCAGTTTTTGCTTTAAATCGGGAACGACAACTTCCAGCCCATCCTTTGCCGGGGAAAACTCCTGAACCCTGCCATTTTCGAAAGTAAATACCGGGTTTGCCGGAGGAGTTTTAACTCTGTCTGCAATATCGGGAATACTCGGGTTGATGCTGTCAAAATAATACCCGCCATTGGGATTGAGGAATTTCAAGAGTTCCGCACTTTTATAGGTAAATTCGTGGGAATCGGAAGTAAGGCTTAAAGATTTTGATAAGAATTTCTTTCCCCTCTCGAGAAACGCAAGTTGCTCGACGGAGTTGAGTGATGGGTCGAGAATCTGGGGTTCGAATTCTACTGCCCGTTTTCTATTTTTAACGGCTTCAGTTATCGTGTTTTTGAGTATCCTGGTATCCACCACGGTTCCCGCTTCTCCCTGAACAAATTCCAGCACTCCCTGGTTAACAAGAAGTGAAGGCATGACAGGTAGAGAGGGAGACTGGGCGGCAATGAGATTTACCTGCTCGGCTAGTTTTTCATCGTTAAACCTGACAACCAAAGTCAGATTTTTTCCGTTTTCCCAGGGAGTATCTCTGCCGACCTCAAAGGCCATAGACACTGTTTCTTCGTAGTCGGCTGCCGCCTCTATTGAGGACAGAGGAATTTCAAATTCCAAAGGACTGTCTTTGTAGTTCATCCTGATTACCACTTTATCTGGTAAAACCAGTTCTTGTGTCAGTTTCTCTGTTGCCGCCTTCGTGCTTTTCCCTCCGATGTGTACTCCCTCGACATAAATGCCCGGGTAAACCTTGTTGTAAAAAAATGCAAAAAACACCAGGGTGCCGGAAAGCGCCGCAATTACGATTAAGAGCGCCACGACAAGAGTTTTATTGACCATACTAAGTATGATATCATTTAAAAAGATACTATACTTAGCTCATGGAACCAAACACAAATCAGATGCCCATAGAGCACGACATTCCGGCCCCCGGGGGCCCCGTGGCTCCCACAACAGGATCAGTGCCCGCTTCTGCTCCCGCGCCACAAACTCCTGTCGCGCCTAAGCCTGAAACTTCATCCCTCGGGACTCAGATGATAACTCCAAAGGGGGGCGGTAAGTTTCCAAAAAAATTACTATTTATATTACTCCTTGTGGTTTTTGTGATTGGTGTGGGCTTTGCAGTAGTCAAGTTTATTCTTCCGAACTTTAGAGGAATTAGTGGATCTACTGAGCTTGTATGGTGGGGCTTATGGGAGGATGAGACTCTGGTGCAGCCCTTGATAGAAGAATACCAAAATGCTAACCCGGGTGTTACGATAAAATATCAAAGAAGTGACAAGGAGGATTATCGAGAAAGGCTTACAAGTGCTCTGGCCCGCGGTGAAGGCCCGGACATTTTCAGGCTTCATAATAGCTGGATTCCAATGTTTGCAGCTGAGCTTGAGCCGGCTCCGTCAAATATTTTAAGCTCTCAGGACTTCCAAAACGCTTTTTATCCGGTGGCCGCGGAGAGCGCCATTGGTGCCAATGGACCTCTGGCAGTACCTCTTGAATATGACGGGCTGGCCATGTTTGTTAACGAGGAGATATTTACTACTCACGCAGCAACAATACCCACAGACTGGAATGATTTGCGTGAAGTTGCGAAAGCCTTAACTATTAAAGACGAGAGAGGGGTAATAACCCAGTCCGGGGTGGCTCTCGGGACTACTGCCAACGTTGACCATTGGCCCGAGATAGTAGCTCTTTTATTGCTTCAAAACGGCGCAAATCCGGGTAGTCCAAATGACGCTGCCGGCCGGGGAGGGCAAGCTTTAAGCTTTTATAAACAATTTTCAGTTGTAGACCGAGTATGGGATGATACCCAGCCCACCTCAACAGTTGCTTTTTCAACCGGGAGGGTGGGGATGTACTTTGGGCCTTCCTGGCGCGCTCTTGAAATTATCGAAAGAAATCCATCACTTAAGTTTAGGGTAGTTCCTGTCCCGCAAGTGCCAAAGTCGGACCCGAGTTTGCCGGACGTAACATACGCTTCTTACTGGGTAGAGGGCGTCTCAGCTAAAAGTAAAAACGTTAGTGAGGCTTGGAAGTTTTTGAAATTTATGAGCGAGCGCGAAAACCTGACCAAGCTTTACGAGCGTTCCTCAGCTTCCCGTCCTTTTGGCGAGCCTTACTCAAGAGTGGATATGCGGGATCTCTTGTTGGCCGACCCGGTTGTTGGTGGTTTTTTGCGGCTTGCACCAAATGCAAAAAGCTCTTATCTGCACTCACGCACTTTTGACGGAGCAAGTGGTATAAATACCGCCCTCTCTCAGTATTACGAGGATGCCATAAATAAAATTAATCCGACAAGCGACCCAAAACGGGAGATGGCCACCCTGGCCACTGGAGTTCAGCAGGTTCTTTCAAGATATGGTTTGGCAGCCCCGTTACCAACACCCGAGGACTAAGGATATGCCCGTTCAGCGCCTGAGCGAGGCTCACTCGATTTCTCTTTTGTATCATGATATTTTTGGTTATCCCATGCGCGAGAGTGAGCTTGCTAGGTGGACTGGCGGCAAAGCGCTACGGCTAACTCGGGCCAGACCAAGGGTAGAGGCCTCAAGCGGATATTTTTTTCTTAAAAACCGGGGAGAACTCGTTAGTCAAAGGGCTGGGCGGGAGAACGCATCCAGAAAGATGATGAAAGTTTTGTCCCACGCAAAGTATATTTTTGAGGAGAATAAAGTTATTTTAATGGTTGGTATTACAGGCTCTTTGGGTATGGCAGCAGCACATGAGCACTCGGATATTGACCTTCTTGTAGTGACCAGAGCAGGGAGACTTTGGAGTACACGCGCAAAAATAATATTTTCTCTTCTAAAACATAAAGTAGCAATTAGAAGAGCCGGCGTGGCCAAGCAGGGAGACAAACTTTGCACGAACATTTGGATGGATGAGTCGGATTTAGTTGTTCATGAGCACAATGCCTATACCGCTCATGAACTTGCTCAAATTGTACCGCTTATAAATCGCGAAAGTACTTATGAGAAACTGATGGCAGTAAATAGTTGGATACTCGACTATTGGCCCAACTCTGTAGTAAGTAGCATGAAGCGTGTAGCAAGGGAAAAACAGAACCATACTACATTCTACATGCTACATTCTACACTTGAGAAAGTGGCCTACTTTCTGCAAAGGTTATATATGAGCAGGAAAATCACTCGTGAAATAGTCACCCCCACACGGGCTTTTTTTCATCCCTTTGACTGGAGCAAGAAAGTAATAAAAGAATTGGAAACAAGAGGGGTACTTGACAAGAGCGTTAAGTCTTCCTAAAATAGCACTCGTAGTAGTTAAATGACAAAAATTAATTTGGTACCGACTCCCGGGTATTTGCTTATTGAACCGGCAGAGGCTGCAATGAAGACCGACTCTGGCATTTATCTTCCTGATTCCGCATCAAGTGAAAAACCACAAAAAGGTAAAGTGTTGGCAGTTGGTGGCGAGGAAGTCTTGGATTCCGGCAAAACCAGAAAATCGCCAGTTAAAGTGGGCGACGTTGTAATTTATAAAAAATGGGGCGGCTCGGAGGTCAAAGTCGGCACAAAAGAATACTTATTTGCAAAGTTTGATGATATACTAGCGGTTGAAAAGTAAACATGAATAAAGAAATGATTTTGGACAGGTCGGCTGAAATAATGGTGCTTCTAGAAGAAATGGGGGTGTTTACTCCGGAGGAAATTGCAAGTATGTCTATTTTTAAAGCTTTGTCTGAGTCAGTAGGAGGTTCTGTGGAATTGTTTTCTGGTAACTTCCCTGATGAGCAGCGGCTAGGGGAACAAATTATACAGGGAGAAGAATTTGAAACTGCCCAACGGAAAGTTTTGGGAGATAGTTAATGGCTAAGCAAATTAAATATGCAGACGAGGCAAGACAGGCACTTTTGGCCGGTATTAACGCGGTCAGTAAAGCCGTTGTCACGACTCTTGGACCAAAGGGTAGAAATGTGGCCTTGGATAAAAAATGGGGCGGGCCGAATGTGGTTCATGATGGAGTCACAGTTGCCAAGGAAATTGAGCTTGCGGACCCGTTTGAAAACATGGGCGCGCAGCTTGTGAAGGAAGCTGCAAGTAAAACTAACGATGTAGCTGGTGACGGAACAACCACCTCAACGTTGCTTGCGGCCTACATCAGCCAGATGGGCATGAAAAATATAACGGCCGGGGCTAACCCGATGATAGTCAAAAAAGGTATTGAGAAAGCAGTTGACGTAGCGGTTGCCGAGCTTAAAAAGCAGTCAAAACCAATAAAGGCTCAGGAAGAAATTGCTCAAGTAGCAACGGTTTCGGCAGGGAGTGAGGAGATTGGCAAAAAGATTGCGGAGGCCCTCGAGAAAGTTGGCCGTGATGGGGTGGTTACAGTTGAGGAAGGCCGCGGGCTTGAGATTGAAATTGACTATAAAGAGGGAATGGAATTTGACAAAGGTTACGCTTCCGCCTATTTTGTAACAAGTCCGGAAAGGATGGAGGCCGAAATTGATGATGCCTTCATTCTTTTGACTGATAAAAAAGTGAGCTCCATTCAAGAGCTCCTTCCTTTCCTTGAGAAATTTGTAAAAGTCTCTAAAAACTTGGTCATCATTGCAGACGAAGTTGAAGGCGAGGCATTGGCTACGCTGGTTGTTAATAAGCTTCGAGGAACATTTAATATTTTGGCAATTAAAGCACCCGGCTTTGGTGACCGGAGGAAAGAGATGCTTGCCGACATTGCAACCTTAACAGGCGGGCAGGTAATTTCGGAGGACACCGGGCGAACCTTTGAAAACATTGAGGTAACTGACCTTGGGCGGGCTGAAAAAGTCTGGGCGGATAAAGATAACGCAAGAATTATCGGTGGAAAAGGCGACGCCAGCGAGCTTAAAAAAAGAATTGCATTAATTAAGCGCCAAATAGAGGATACCGACTCCGACTTTGACCGTGAGAAACTTGAAGAAAGACTTGCCAAGCTTGTTGGAGGAGTGGCAATCATCAGTGTTGGCGCGGCCACTGAAACCGAGCTTAACGAGAAGAAAGAGCGTGTCAAAGATGCGGTCGGAGCTACTAAGGCTGCAGTCGAGGAGGGCATTGTTCCCGGGGGCGGAGTGGCATTTCTTCGGGCAAGGCAGGCCCTGGAAAGGCTGACCGGTGAGACCAAGGATGAGCAAATTGGTCTAGACATAGTTTACGAGGCACTTGAGCAGCCGCTTCGTATGCTTGTCAAAAATGCCGGTGAAGATGATGGCTATATCCTTAACAAAATCGAGGAAAAGAACGATTCGGATTTCGGCTACAATGTTTTGACCGGCAAATTTGGCTCAATGACCAAGTTTGGACTTTTGGACCCTTTGAAAGTCACCCGCTCGGCTTTGCAAAATGCAGCCTCCGTTGCCGCAATGGTTTTAACCACCGAGGCCTTGGTTGCCGATATCCCCGAGGAAAAGCCTGCGCAAGCCGCACCTCCAATGGGTGGCATGGACTATTAAGATCTTTTTTTGTAGAATTAGTATATGCCCGAAGATCACAAGAAACACCTTAAGCCTGTAGTTGAGGAAGTAGTGGAGGAAAAGGAAGAGGATAAGGCTCCAGTCGTCGAAAGCCCAGTAGAGAGTGTAATTGAAGCCCCATCGGAACCCGCTGAAAGCGAGCCTGTAGTTGAAAAAGAATCTAAAAAAATGAACCTGAAGCTTGTGGTGGTAATAACTTTAGTCAGTTCCCTTGTCGCAGCGTTTGTTTCAGGCGGAGTGTATGTCTATCTTTCAAGTGTGGAGTCAGCCAAGCCCGCGCCCGAGACTGCAACCCCGAGCCCTGAAGCAACGGCTAATCCAGAATTTACCACTACTCCCGAGCCCGAGCCGGTTGATTTGTCTAAGTACTCAGTAAGGGTTTTAAACGGCAGCGGCGCAATAGGCGCAGCTGGAGCTGGCGAAGACATCTTGGTTGAGGCTGGCTTTACTGTTGGTGCTACTGGGAATGCGGCAAACTATAACTTTAAGTCGACCGTAATTCAGGCTAAAGCAGATGTTCCTGCTGAGACTGTAAGTCGTGCCAAAGAGGCGCTTGAAAAAGCTGATTATAAGGTTGAGGTGGGCGAAGCGTTACCCTCGTCTTCACAATATGCCATTGTGGTCACAATGGGCCCGAATTAAAGCTTGGGTAACATGCTCAAGGGGTTTGTAGGGCGGCCGTTTTCGCGAATCTCGAGGTGCAAGTGGTCCCCGCTGCTTCTGCCGGTTGAACCAACTTCTCCAATCACGGTGTTCAAATCGACCTTTTGGTCTTCAGAAACCAAGATTTTGGACAAGTGAGCATAAAGCGAGCTGAAGCTGTCTCCATGCCGGATCAAAATCGCATTACCATAGGCAAAACCCGAGTGCTGAATAGCCACAACGGTGCCTGCCATGACAGGACGTACTGGCTCGCCGGTTTTACCCTCAAAATCGACTCCGGGATGAAAAAAGAAGAACCCCTGATTGACCTTGACAGTCTCGAGTGGGTACTGAATATGGCCTTCGGTTTTGATATTAACCTCGGAAGTGCTAATTATCACGCTTTCTGTAGCCTCAAAGTTGCTTGAGGCATTGGCGGGCGTGAGCGAGGTTGCCATTACAAACACAGCGATCTGCGAGCCGATCAAGCGCCTCATATGTTTGTGCTCAAAAACGTGCCTAAAATACCTGGACACTTTGTTTCCAGCTCGAGCGCGAGCAATAGATTTGAGGCTGGGAAGTAGCTTTTCGTCCTCACTAGAAGCCCCCCGTCGTTTAAGAAGTTTTAAGTCGAGACGGTACCTAAGAGGTAAACTCAAAGATATTTTTCTCAAAATAAGCAGGACGGGGGAATTGTAGGGTTACCACCTCATTTTGTCAAGTTTGTGCTACCATTAACTCACTTTGATGAGCACAAAAGAATTTGCTGGTAAGTTAGTCGAGGAGGCCGTGGCAGCTAAGAGTTATTCGCTTTGGAAAGATGGGGAGTTCAGGAGACTGGTGGGTTTTACGAAACTTACCAATAAACAGCAGGATAAAATTTTTAACGACTTGCAGGTGACCGCGCTTTTGTATGTGATTTTATTTTTGGAAGAAAAATCGGCCAATAATGACCAGCATAGCGTGGTTTATTCAAATATCGGCGAATATACGGTCGATGCATTCTTGGATATGATGGCGAGTGCCCAACTAAGCGATCGCCAAATTGCGCTATGGCGCAAGCTCATTGAAAAACGCGAAAAGGAATATAAAAGTGATCTTGACTATATTATGAAGGAAAGTAAACATTGGGACGTCTTTGATGGTGAAGATAGACTACTTAGGGAGACTTGGGGGAGAGTTATTGCTCTGTCCTTGGGAGCCCTGGGGCACATCCGCAAAAATTCAGAGGAGGCGTCTGCCAAGGACCCCTTGTGGGTGATAGTCAGGCGTTGGTTGGTAAGCATCGAAGTTGAGCTGGTACAGACATTTAAAGATACGGATTTAAAAGACCTCAAAGTGCTAAACTGAAGTAATAAGTTGCGTAACTTGTCACTTCGCTTAAATCTTTTGCTTTTACAAACCTCTCCGAGTTTGTGTTTTGTAAGAGTTCGGCTTTAACATTCTCGTCGCTCAAGGTCTTTAAAAGGATATATATTGCCGCTGGCGAGTCTAAATTATCATTTGGTCTTAACTCCCAGACAGATTCGTAATCAAGTGAGTTAATTACTTTAATTGTTTCTTTGTCGAACTCATCTGCGACACCGGAGGGATGGTAGTGAGAAAAATCGACGCTCGAAATTATGATGGAGGATGGACTCATTAACTGTGAAATGGCACCTGCAAGCCTGTCACACTCTTCCTTTGAAATCGTACTTTTGAGTATTAAAGGCACTATTTGGGCATTGGGAAGTGACCTTTTAATAAATGTAGTTATGCCAAAAATTGAGTGCTCCTGATCAAAAATATATTGATTTTCAATACTGACCAGCCCCTTTTTACTTAGAACCTTGACTAATTGGGAGTCCACATTTAGAGAGCCATATAAGGTTGACCAATTATTTTGGCTTGAAGTTATGTTTGTCTTCCCTCTATTAAAATGATCAGGCCCCACAAGAATTACAGTCTTGATGTTGTCCTTGGGCAAGCCTTCGAAAAATGCAGCTATCAACGGAGCTGCGAGCAGATGGTGGGGTGTGATTCCGCCGAGAACCATCCCGTTCGGCTTTTTAACATAGCGTTCTCCGACAGAATAAGCTTGATCTATGAACTCTCGGTTGTACGCGTTGTCACGAAAAGAACTAGATGTGGCAAGACTTTGTACCTTTTCCGGGTTTTTTAGACCAATAAGTGCAAATATAACCAAAAAGGATGTTATTGCGACAGTAATTCGTTTGTCCATTGAGGTTGGGGAGGAACTTTTTCTGGCTCGAGCCCTTCATAAATTCGTGCTTGCCAGGTTTCATCAGTTAGCCTTCCACCCAGTGGCTCAGTAAACTCATAGTATGAATATGTAATCCCCCTAGTTAGTCTGGTTCCTCCATTGTCTTTTATTGCAACATAGATTAGCGAAGGATATCCGATTGCCTCATACAGGATTTGATTTTTGAGAGCATCTGTGTGGACGTCCGCAATTAATGCAACTCGCGCATCCCTCTCAGTCATAAGGTCGCCGCCGATTGGCCAAACTATGTTTCCAAGAGTGCCGTCAATCTTTCTTAATTTTTCATAATCTTCGTCGCTTATTGTAGTGTTTGCGAGCTCCTTTTCGGCAAATGACTTGAAAAATTCCAGAGTATTTGTAAACAGCTCATACTTTGCCTTATACCCTTCAAGCAATAATTTGCGAGAGTCCAAACCCTCTTTGGTCATATTATTAAGGGCGATTAGTCGTGTCAAAAAAGCGAGGTTTGGCTCTACATATCCTTTAGGGACGGGTGGGATTTCACCCTCCGGTGGACCGCCACCCATCTCAGCATACGACTGTTTGGCGTAAAGAATAGTATCATGCCGAAGCTCTGTCCAGGATCCAAAAACGGATTGCAAACTTTTATTAGCCCAAAGTGCACTTCGCATAAACATGGGGTAGCCTTCGTTGTGTTCTTCAAAAAGCGGCAAAAAGTTATAAATCCAGGCCCAATAAATGTTTTGAGTCCAAATAGCCAAGTCCAAACCAGAAAACTCCTGTTTGAGTTTGGTGATAAATTTGTTGATTACCTTATCCGAGCTGGGTGCGTTTTGGCTGACCCAGCCGGCCAAGAGATCGTCGGCTTTCTTAGAACCAAAAACAGACATGGCCATAAGCCCCGTTGGAGTAGAAGGTAATGACTGTCCAGTTTCTTGGTCTGGTTTTTCTTGTCCTTGAGTAAGGGTTGAGAAAATATAACTATCTGGTATAAAACGCTGGCCCATAAACCTGAAACTTTTCGTGCTTTGGAGTAACTCACTTTTTGAAGGGGTGTTTGTGGGATCGAATATGATTATTTCTGACAGAATTTTTGGCCCTTCCAACTCATGGGCTTTTTGCTGGAATGTGGATATTTTCGTTTCGTCAGAAATGGAGTTAGTTGTAAAATTATCACCCCATACTTCTTTGGCGAGAGAGAGGTAGTTATAAAACGTCAAATCATCACTTTGACCCACGAAAAATACTGTAGGCGCATAAATTTCTTCCCAGATTTGAAGAGCAGGTTTGCCTTCCACTTGTGTTGAGTTCATCAGGTAAGTCATAAGAACCGCGTCGCGTGTGGAATCGATATTTTTGACATAAAAACCTTGTCTACCATACCACATCAGGCTCCTGAAGTAGGTACGAAGAAGTGAACTGGTTGAATAATATGATCGGGGTTTGTATTGGGTATAATCTTCAGGTCCTTCCTTAAACTTGCCAAATAGAGGCGATGTTGCCGGGCTCTCCGCGGATAGCACCAGCTTAAGCTCTGCCTCGGCCAATTTATAGACCTCTGGGGAGACTTGATTACTATAAGTGGCTAGCTTTTTGAATATATTTTCTCTTGAGTCGGCGTTTTCGTCTGCTTGGTCAAACTGTACTTGCTCTTCTTGGTTAAAGTAGGCAGTACTTTTAGTCTGCCCGGCGTCGAGTATTGCAAGGGGCACTAAGAAATAAGCCGTGAGCCTCTCGTTAGACTCTTTAATTTTGCTGTCTAGTTGGTTCCCGGAAGTTTCTGCCGTTTTTTCAAATAAAGCCTTGGTTAAACCGTGAAGCCTTGGATAAAGTTCTTTTTGTTCAATTTCCTTAAAACTGCGGCTGATTAGAAGATGATATACATGTAAAAGAAGGTCTGAAGTAACAAAAATTGCGTTTTCCGGCTTCCGCTCAAGAATTGATGCTTCGCCTCCGATTTCGTCATATAAGTCAATCATATCGTCTGTTCTTCCACCGTAGCGACCATCTATAATATCGTTAGAGTCTGTTTTTGGCGCAGGGAGTGGCTTAACAAAAAAACCGTCGGTTTCGAGTCTTGTAAGCTCGCCTTGAGTAAAAGTTTTTCCACGAACTTCTTCCACCGCTGACAGATTCGTTAACTCCGAAGATTTTAGGGTATATGACTCAAGAGAAGGAATTACCGTGGATGGGACCTCAGTATACTGTGCAAAAGCAAAGTTTTCTTTAATGTTAAAACCTGTTGTGAACTCCTGTTCTTCTTTTAAAGCCGAATCGCTTGTCGGGTTTTTATAGTTATTTCTTAAAACGAATGCGCCGACGCCCACCGATATTGTAAAAAGAAGGAGTACTATTGCAAGAATTATTATTTTCTTATTTAATTTGACAAAAGGCTGTTTATTGGTAGTAGTAGGAGTGACAGGTATCTCGCTAGGAGTCGTGGGTGGAGTAGCATTCATTTGGGGCTCGGGGGTTGCACCTTGCATAACTTAATCATATCTCTATCTTGTAGTAATTATCAAACCAATTTAAACTAGTCCAATGCTCACGAAAATTCTCTCGGCCAGCCACTTTGGCCTTGAGATTACCCCCATTGATGTGGAAGTAAATATCTTCAAAAAAGGTTTTCCGGGTTTTAACATCATCGGCCTTCCCAATAAAGCCGTTGAGGAGGCAAAAGAGAGGGTTAAAACCGCACTCGACAATTCCGGAGTCGAGTTTCCACAAGCCAAAATCGTGGTTAATTTAGCGCCTGCCGATATTCCCAAAGAGGGAGCAGGGTTTGACTTGCCCATTGCCATGGGTATTTTGGCCTCGCTTGAGGGGGTCAAGATGCCGGCTGAAAAAACCATGTTTTTTGGCGAGTTGTCCTTAGACGGAAGTCTGAGGCACACCAAAGGGGTATTTCTTTTAGCAGTTGGCGCCAAGAAACTAAAGGTAAAATACTTGTTTGTGCCTAAAGACGCGGCGAGCGAGGGAAGTGTGGTGGCTGGGGTTAATGTCTATCCGGTTGAGTCCATCACTCAGATTATCGAGCACCTGAATGGCGTGTCTCATATAAAACCAGTGAGGTCTTCGGCCAGGATGACCAAGGATGTTTTGACGCCCGAGTTCGATTTTTCAGAAGTTGTAGGTCAGGCTCAGGCCAAGCGTGCCATGGAGATAGCCGCAGCTGGCGGGCACAATATCTTTATGATGGGTCCGCCGGGCGCGGGAAAAACGATGCTGGCTAGGGCACTGGCTGGGATTTTGCCACCCTTGGCTGAAGAGGAAAGTCTTGAAGTGACCAAAATTTATTCTGTCACCGGCAATATCGCACCCGGTGAGTCACTAGTTTGGCAGCGGCCCTTTCGTGTCAGCCATCATACAACCAGCCGCATTGGTTTAATTGGCGGGGGCAGTAACCCCCATCCCGGGGAGATTTCGCTTGCACACCGTGGAGTTTTGTTTTTAGACGAATTCCCCGAGTTTAGCCGGGGAACCTTGGAGGCTTTGCGCCAGCCCTTGGAAGACGGTAAGGTGGCAATCACGCGGGCCGCCGGCTCAGTAACTTTCCCGGCCGAGTTTATGCTCGTTGCCGCGGCCAACCCTTGCCCGTGCGGCTATTTGGGGGACCCCAAGCGTGCGTGCAAGTGTACGCCGAGGCAGATTCTTAAGTACCACTCAAAGCTTTCGGGTCCGCTCATGGATAGAATAGACCTCCATATTAACGTCCCCATGGTGGACATAGAAAAACTTATTCCCAGAGATGGCAAGGTTCGCCCTGAGGAGAGCTCTACCAAAGTCCGCGGGAGGGTGCTTCAGGCTCGGGAAATTCAAAATAAACGCTTTAAAAAGTCCGGCATTTTTACCAATAGTGACATGAAGAATAAGCACATAAAGGAGCATTGCAAGATCGAGCCAGCTTCACTCGCGCTTCTTAAGCAGGCGGTTAATAATTACAATCTTTCAGCCCGCACATATTTTAGGTTAATTAAGGTTTCACAGACAATTGCGGATTTGGGTGGAGAAGATGGTATAAAACCAAATCATGTGGCAGAGGCACTACAATACAGGATCCGTGTTGAAGGATAGTTTAAGTCTCGGACTCCCATTTAATTCTGACTGGATGACGCTTTCCGGGGCTGTTCAGATTTCGCCCTTCAAATAAGAGATTTATATTGTCTCTTTCCAAAGTTCTGGGCCTGGCAACATATAGGACTTCTACTTCTGGTTGAGGAGTTGTTGCCAAAGAAGCAGACAATTCTAAGACCTCCAGTTGTATAGTGTCTGGGTCCTTAGCCGTTACCTTAGCAACAATAGTCGGTGCCCCAACCAGTATCTTTCTCTCAAGTTCACCGAGAGAAATTTCATGAAGGACTTTGTTGTTTTCGACTGGTTTCCAGTCTTTTCTTGGCACTATTCCGAGGAAAGTACCGCTCTCGACAAGTGGACTCATTAGTTGATTATAGGACAGTGGTGAATATTGTCAATTGCTTGGTAGAATGAATAAGTGAAACAGCAGAATTATCGAAAAGGAAAAAGAGGGGAAGAGATTGCCGAGTCTTATCTAAGGAGGCAGGGCTTTCAAATTATTGAGAAAAATTATCATACCAGATTTGGCGAGATTGATATTATTGCCACACGCGATTCCAAACTACATTTTGTGGAAGTAAAGTTGAAAATAGGGGAGCATTTTGGAACACCGGAAGAAATGATAGACAAACGGAAACTCTGGCAAGTTACTCGCACTGCCGAGAGTTACTTACTAACAAACAGAGACATTGCCACTAAGTTTCCGGAGATTCGCGTTGATGCTTTTTGTGTTGTATTAGATACGGAGGGAAACGAGCAAAGGGCGGATTTCTACGAAAACTTAACAGGAGATATGTAAATGGAATGGACCGATTGTCCGGTAAATAATCTAAGTAAAGGAGATAAAGATTACCCTAAAAGTTTGTTGGAGTTAGCGCAACCTCCAAGTAGAATTTATTACCGAGGTGAGCTTAGCGATGGGATTTTAGATAAGACTATTGCCATAGTCGGTAGTCGCCGTATGACTCGTTATGGCGCCTCAGTGGTTGATAAGTTTGTTTCTGCCTTTGTAACTGCCGGAATTACAACAGTTTCTGGCTATATGTACGGAGTAGATACCGAAGTTCACGGTAAAACCGTAGAATATGGAGGGCAAACCATCGCCGTAATGGGAGGTGGTATTAGTCGACCTTATCCGCCGGAAAATGATGAATTGTATACAAAAATACTACAAAGTGGTGGGGTAGTACTTTCGGAATATAAACCCGAGCAAAAACCACACATTTGGGCATTTCCTCAAAGAAACAGAATTATTGCAGCTCTCGCAACTTTGGGGGTTTTAGTTATAGAAGCGGGGGAGGGCAGTGGGTCTTTGATTACTGTGCGCTATGCCAAGAAGTTAAAAAAGAAAATTTTTGCAATACCGGGACCTATCTCGTCGTCAGTTTCAGTGGTCACCAATTATTTAATTAAAAATGGGATAGCGAGTCTTGTAACAGACCCTGAAGATATTTTGAAAATAAAGAAAAAAATGAATAAAAAAGATAAATCAATAATTGACCTGACAGGGATAGAGAAAGATATATATGAGGTTCTGCGGCGCGAAGAGCTAACTATGGATGAAATCGCGATAAAATTAGACAAAGACATGGTGGAAGTGAGTACCGCGGTTTCCATAATGGCCTTGCGTGGAGTGATTTCCGAGGCGGGTGGGAAGTATTTTGTTGTATAATACCCATGCTATGGTGCAAAAAGTAACTAAGGCTGTAATCCCGGCCGCCGGCTTTGGCACGCGGTTTTTACCCCAGACCAAGGCCATGCCCAAAGAGATGCTCCCCATTGTGGATAAGCCTGTTATTCAGATAGTAGTTGAAGGCTTGGTCGAAGCCGGCATCAAAGACATTATTATAGTTACCGGCTATCATAAGCGTTCAATTGAAGACCATTTTGACGCGCCTTCGGTGGACTTGGTGACAAATCTTAAAATGGGAGGGGAAAAGAAAAAGCATTTACTGGAAGAGGTCGAGCAGATAGGCAACTTGGCCAATTTTATTTATGTTCGCCAAAAGGGTCCGTATGGCAATGGAACTCCTCTCATGAATGTGCGCACATTAATCGGCGACGAGCCATTTATCTACACATGGAGCGATGACTTTATAAGAGCAGAAGTAAACGAGTTTAGTGAGCTTATCAGACTTTATAAAAAATACAATGCCAGCGTGCTCTCAAGCATTAAACTTACGAAAGACGAAGATTATGACAGGTTTGGAGTAGCTGCAGGGAAGGAGATAGAAGACGGAGTAATAGAAGTCGAGACAATTGTAGAAAAACCAGGTAAGGAGAAAGCCCCGGGGAACTTGGGCAATGTTTCTTCTTCTTTGTTTACTTCCGATATTTTTAATTATTTAGACAAAGTCATGGAAAACTTGAGAGCGGGGGAGGAGTTTTACTACAACGATGCGATAAAGCTAATGATGGAGGATGGGAAACGGATTTTGGCAGCCGAAATAAAAAACGCCAAATATTATGACACTGGAAATAAAATGGGCTATTTAAGGGCGGTGGTTGACGAAGCCCTGAGGCACAAGGGGATTAATGGGGAATTTAGGCAGTATTTGAAAGAAGTGGTTAAATAGCTTCTTTTGTTTAAAGTAACAGACTAGCCACTAATATTGTGATCAATATTAAAGCGAGCGAAAAAAGTATAGTTTGCAGAGTTGCGGCAAGAGTGTTTCCTTCTCGTTTTAACGGATCCTTTTCCTTTAGGTTATTAATGAGTTTTTGTGCTGCATCGTACTCAAACTCTTCGTAATAACTTTCTATTTTATTGTTTCGCATCTGATAAGATTCGAAAAATTGTCTATCAACATGGTACTGGATCAAACCTGTAACTACTGATGCGATAAGAAAAAGCAGTATCAGAATAATTAAACTCTTTTGATCTGAAGTAAGTGTAACATTGAAGATTTCCAAAGAAGCAAATAAGGGAATTAAAGTTGAAGCAATGGCCAGCAGCTTATTGCTAACTTCAAATTCGCGCTCGTTTGCTAAACGATTCCAGTAAAGTGCATCGTTGCCAGCTTTTTCTTTTTCCCTTTGCCTCTTTTCTTCTTTATCCATCTTTTAAATAAGAGGGGCAGAATGATGGGAGACCGGGATGGGATTCGAACCCACGCATAAAGGTTTTGCAGACCTTTCCCTTAACCTCTTGGGTACCCGGTCAAGATATGCACATATTCTAACATAAAACCCCTTGCTGGTGAGGTGAGGGGAGAGGAGACATAATAAACCCGAATTACTCTTTTTTTCAGTTGCTGAGACTTTCTGTGGCTCGGCCGTGGCAGACTCAGGAACTCGCACCATAACAACTTCGTTTTAGACCGTGGTTTTGGCCTAATGGTAAGCGGGGAAGGGAGGAGAGAGTATCAAACTATATCACCAGTTGTGGATAGTTTTCACGAATGAAAAGTCTTGGCATTCTTAAATTTAGATTGCCAAAGCAAGAAACGTAAACGACTAAAATATTTTGTAAGACATGGCGTATCTGGGTTATAGTGAGCATGTGAGATTAATCCGAAAACTCAGCTCTACTCCCAATATAGGCTATGTGCTTATGGGAATCGGCGTTATTGTTATAGGACTTGTACTATATCAAATAGTATCATTCGACAGTGCAGCCTTGTTGGTGGAGTCAAACGTAGAGGCCAGTGTGTTTATTAACGGTGAAGAAAAGGGAAAAACTCCGCTAGAGATGGAAGTAAAAGAGGAGGAAATAGTTCTTAGGCTGGTTCCGGCAGACTCTGCACTCCCCCCTTATGACACAAAGGTCAACCTGACTGAAGGCACGAAAACTATTGTGCGACGCGAGTTCGGGGAGAGTATTGTGACGTCTTCCAGCCAAGTTGTTCAATTGGAAAAAGTAAACACTAACGGTTCTGAGATTGCGATAGTTTCAATACCGGATGGTGTGGACGTGTCTTTAGATGGCCAGAAACTAGGCTCCACTCCCCTGAGGTTTATGGCTTCCCCGGGCGAGCACACCTTAAATGTTTCTTCGGCTGGCCACAAGGATGTAAGTCTTAGGGTTGTAGCAGTTTACGGCTATGTTGTAAATGTGGTGGTGAGTTTGGCAGCTAAATAGCGGCAGAGTAAGTCGCAACCCCTCCATAGAGTATCCAGACGACCAGAAAGACCCAGATAAAAACCGAGATAATAAGGCCTTTGTCGGTTAGAAGTAGCTTCTCCGGAGCCTCGGAGCGCTCGGCAAATATCAAGGACTCGTATCTCATGATGCCGAAGATGGTCACAGGGATAGTGATCATAAGAAGCTTGTTGATTGAGGCCGTGTTACTAAGTTCTGCCAGAAATATCCACAAGTTTGTAACGACTCGGGGAGACTCGTAAAAAGTAAATAGTGCCCAGCTCATCCATGCAGCGTTTCCAAACATAGTGACGTACGAGTTAAGCAGTTCTCGAGAATACCCGGCAAGGCTTTTCCTGGTCTCCCCTGCTCCCCCAAGAGAGCCGTATTCTGCTCTTCTTTTGCCTGCCGCCAAGAATAGTGCCACTGATATTACGCACAGGAGAAACCAAACAGAAAGGTGAGCTTCGATGATAAAGGCGCCGGAATATACGCGAATGACAAACCCGGCGGCGATTATAAGGATGTCCACGACATGAATGTGCTTTAGCGCCACCGAATAGGCAATTTGCATAACTACATAGATGGAAAGGAGAATGAAAAAGAAGTGGGAAATTGCTTCTGCCCAGACAAGGGCGGTGGACAGTAGGGTTGCCGCAACAACTGCTGCCATCCACACCGGTATTTTCCCGCTGGCAATTGGCCGGTTTTTCTTTCTTGGATGAGCGCGATCACGCTCAACGTCGAAGATGTCGTTAATTATGTATATGCCACTCGCCAGAAGACTGAATGCCAAAAATGCCCAAAAGACGGTCTTAAATTGTATTGGATCCATGAGGCCACCTGAAAAAACAAGGGCCGCGAATATTCCCAAGTTCTTGACCCAATGAACAGGTCGTGCAAGTTTAATTAACTGGATTGGCGTGTCTGCCGAAAAGTTAGCCATAAGATTAATCCCCCAACGAGAAATATCAGACCTAGTATAGTATACAGTTTCCACTGCCCGTTTACCCAGAGAGCAATGAGTCCGAGGACTCCCGTCACTGCCCAGTAAAAATAGGCAACTTTTCGTTTACTCCAGCCAATATCCAATAAGCGGTGGTGAAGGTGTCCGTGGTCCCCCCATACCGGCGACTTACCTTGGGCAATACGCCTTATTACGGTATACCCCGAGTCAATCAGGGGAACCCCTAACACCAGAAATAGTGTACCCACTTTTGTGGTTGTGAGGATGGAAAGTACTCCCAGCATAAAGCCGGCTAAGTTGGAGCCGGAAAAGCCGGGCATGATTTTTTGAGGATATTTATGCCAGGGTAGAAAGCCCAAAAAAGCACCGGAAAGTATTGCAGCCAAGGTTGTCACCGGCCACTCGGTGATGTCTGCAGAAAACCTGAAGGAAAGGATAGCAATCACCAAGGCGGCTATGGCAATTACTCCGGACAATTGCCCGTCCACCCCTTTTGCCCCCCAGTTAATGAAATTCATCAAGGTTACTATCCAGAAAACCGCGAAAAGATCCGAAAGTATCCAAATACTTCGGGTCTCACCCAGAAGAAAAAACTCAACTCTAGGGTGGGACAAGTCCAAGAGTCCAAACGGGCTGTTCCAGTAGGCTATACCAATTCCGGCGGCAATCGGTACACTTGCTGCAATAAACTGAATAATAAGGCGTAAGTACGGGTTTAGATTGTATCGGTCGTCCAAAACTCCCATCAGAACCAAGATTGAAGCGCCTCCGAGAATGCCGGCAAGGTGCTTGTCCACAGGAAGCAATATAAGCGACCCAATTACTATGGCAAAAAATATAGCCAAGCCACCAGCCCGTGGAGTTGGCTTTTTGTGAATCACCTTTGGCTGGCGGTTGACACTCGGGTCGTCAATAAGGCCCCATTTCCATGCCAACTTTATAACCCATGGCGTTAGTGTGTACGATACGCCTGCCGCCAGGATTAGTGGTAAGATGAGTAAAGTTTCGATCATGCTAAAAGTTACCGACCAGAAATACTATTTTGAGGGTTGTAACCAGGGCAAGTACTGTGGCTGTCGCCATTCCTCCGAAAAGAACTTTTTTTAAAAAGTCGTCCCCGAGGACTTTTCCAATAATAATACTCGACACGCAAATTGAAAGTGCCGACGCGCTTGGCATCACGAGATTTGCACTCGGCGCCAGCTGCTCTGCGCCATAAGGGTTGCCGTAAAAAAGCGGCAGAACCGGCGGGAGTGCTGTTTTTGCGAATGTAATTGCGAGGATTGTAAGTAAATTAACAGCCAGAAGAAACAAGCTCCAGTTCGCAAGCGGCATGGACGCAACAATCTGTTGGTACGAGAGCTTCATGAGGTGTATTTTAGCGCTTGATGGGTAAATTTGTCGACTTCCAGACCAAAACGCCGTCAATGTTTTGTATCAACAAGTAGCCGTCCTGCAAAAAACCTGAGAGTAGTGGGAACGGGCGGGAGTCCGGCAGGACAACGACAAACTTTGGTTTAGTGGAGTGAAGTTGAGTGACAATTTCCTCCTGGCTTGAAAAGTCAATGATGTGGTAATCTGCAACGTAGCGGACTGGCGGGAGCCTTTTGGATAAGGCATAGATGGTCGCGCTGTCGCCCCAGACAAAAACAGGGTCAGTCTTTTCGCTTGAAGTGACCAAAAACTCAGCTATTTTGTAGTTTCTGGCTGCATTTTTATCAAAACTGGTGAAGTATTCCTCTTTTGATATTTGCCCACTCACAAAGGCCACAAAGCGCTGATAATAAGGCAGGCTCGGGTAGTACCAAAATTGGTAGCGGACTACTGCGATTAGAACCAGAAACATGGGAAGAACTGCTAAAGACTGTTCGATACTTCGGGCCGCCGCAAGCATTCCCACTAGTAAACTTACAGTTGGCACCAACTGAACCAAGTAGTGAGGGTACGGCCGCTCGGACAGCGTGGCCGCAAACAAAGAGAACAAAAGCCAGCCGACTATAAATATAAACTTTTTGGTGAGCTTATTTCTAAACAGATAAAGCAGGAGCAGGCCTGAGAGCAAAACACCGGTACGCATGAGTAGCGGCCCGTTTCGGGTGAGGAAAGGCTCGGAGACATCACTCGGGCGCCAAGAAGAAAGATAGCCGACGTTTTGCAAAAATGCTGCCGTAAGGTATTGGGTAAGCGCGCCCTGCAGCCAGTACCAAATGATGGTCAAAAGAATTGGAATTGCAAACCCCGCAAAAAGAATGGCGGTCTGCACTGCCACTTTTGCAATGTTCTTGCCGCGCAGCTTAATTGCCACAAGCCACAAAAAGACAATTGCACCCATATCAAATACGGCCGGCACTTTAAATAATGTACTAATAGAAAAGAAAATGCCCGCTATAAATAAGTTTTTCGCGCTTAACTTCTGAGTTAAGAGAATTAGAAAAGCCGCCATGGTCGGCGCAAGCATAAAAAGTTCAGCGTTTGGAATGCGGCCCTCCAGAAGGGGCAGGGTTGTGAGTAGTGCAAAGGCCACGGTCGAAACTTTTACAATCAGGCTGTTTTTTGGAAATAGCGCCTCGGCCAATCTCCAAAAGAGGATGGTGGTTGCCATCATCCAGCCGGCCAAAATAGCTCGAAAGAGGAAAAGGTTTCCGGCGAGTCCCGCAATTAAATATAAAAGTGGTGGCTTGTTGTCGTGAATGTCGCGGTAGAGGACCATTCCGCGTCGAGCGGCCTCGCCGAGGTTTAGGTAGATCATCTCGTCCCCGTAGTGATATGGCTCAAGGAAAGTGGGTATTCTAAACAGGAAAATTATCGCAAGAATAAGAACAACCCATCCCGGAGCGTGAATCTTGTCTAATATTTTATTCGCTTTAACCATACAACCTTAAGGTCCCCCACCTGATTGGTGCCACTTTCAGTATAGCCAGCCAGCACCACTTCATCAACCGGTCCACTGGTGATTGCCCCTACTCTGGTGGCGCCTTCGGGAATCTCACGAATGATGTCGCCTGGCCCCATTAACGCGGTACCAACAAAGAAAGGAAGCTCTCCATCCCCAGAAATATAAATTGGTCCGCCGATTCCGTAATATTTGGTCTCCCACAAGTGATGAGAGGTTGAGTTCCAGTTAATTAAATAATCTCCGAGCTGCAGGTTTTCTTTGACGACTTGGGCGAACTCACGGAAAGGCCGCTTTACCGGGTGAGTAAAGTAATGGAAGTCGATAATAAGAAATAGCCCTAGAGTCAAGACAATGGCAATGTTAGAAATCAGTTTCCTTTTGTTTGAGCCCAAAAGGAGCATCCCGGCTGGGATTGTGGTGATTAGGTACCGGTCAAAGAAAATAGGCGTGAAGACCTGCGAAATTGCCCAAGTCGTAACAAGTGGCACCAAAAACCAACTTACTAAAAACAAGTTTTTCTTGATGTCTTTTTCCCATGCGCGAAGGGCGAGGCCGGCGAGAGCTGCATATAGTGCGTAATTGCCAAAGGGGTGTTTGATGCCGTTTCCCAAGTAATTGAATATTAAATTTGAAAGATCACGGATTGATGGCTTCCCTAGCCAGAATCCACCCCCAACCATCTTGGTTTGGTTGTACAGTGGGATAATCCATGGGATATATAAAATTCCAACCAGGATGAATCCTTTTAGAATTACCAAGGATTTTTTCCTGTTACCCAGAAACTGGAAAGCAAACCATGCGCCTTGGACAAAAAGCGCAAACATGGCAAAGTGGTGAGAGTAAAGCGCCCAAGTGGTGGCCAAAACATAGCCAGCTAGAATTTTATTATTCTGTTTTTTATCAAATATGAGCCTTAAGAAAAAATACATCGAGGCGGTAACACCAAGGGTAAGAATGGAGTACATCCGGCCTTCAAAGGCGTAAACGAAGAAAAAGGGATTGAAAAATGCCAATGTCGCGGTTAAGAAGCCGGTTTTTTTGTTCCACAAGTACTCCCCGATTTTGAAAACAAAAAATATTGCAATTGAGTAATACAAAAAAGACAAACTTCTAATGGCTATTTCACTGGTGCCGAAAACACTAAACCACAAGTGCTCGGTGATGTTATATAAAGGAGGCGACGTGTCCCGCGCGACTATGGAGATGATTTCCGGGATGGACTTCATTGAAAGAATGGCAGAAAATCCTTCGTCTCCCCAAATTGAAGCAGTAAATTGGTTTTCCACAGTACCTCATAGTAACAAAATTTGTTAAAGTAACTCAATGACACATTTCATGACCGTTGCCTTTCATCTCCTGGTTGCAATAGTGGTTCCGGTTCTTGTGTTGGTTTTGGTAAAGAATAAATACAGATTTTATATTTTTACTTCTTCACTTGTGTTTATCTATCTTTCGGTCAAAACTTTGGGCTTAAGTTTGGCTGATTTGGGTATTAAAAAAGAGCAGATAGCAACTTCTTGGTCAATAGGCTTTTTCTTTTTTGTGACAGTTTTGGTATTTTTGATTTTTAACCTAGACAGGAAAAATATTAATAAACTTAAGGTCAATCACCTTTCAAAATCTCTGAACCCTTGGCAGTATGTTCTGATAGGAATTCCCGTTCAGCAACTAATTTGTTTTGGATATACTTTTGCTTTGTTAAGCACCATAACCAATAGCCCCTTGGTGATTGCCATGGTGTCAGGAACGTTGTTTGGCTTAATGCATGTGCCTTTCAGAAATACTTATCTCTTCGTCGCAACCTTATTAGTCGGGCTAATTAGTGGATATTTTTATGCCAATTCTTCGAATTTATTTGTTGGGATTTTTTACCACGAAGTTGTGGGAATATCTCTTCTGAAGAGATTGGAGATGTAGGATGTGTGGTAAAATATAGCCATGAAGCCAATAGACAGAAGACCGGTTCAGAGAAAGTATCCCGGCAAGTGGGTGGCGTTTGATAAGGATAGAATGACCGTGAAGGGTGTGGGCGGTACTCCAATGGAGGCAAACGAGGAAGCTAAAAAGGCTGGAATTAAACTACCAATCCTGTTTAGAGTGCCAGATCCAAACGACCCCGCAATATTTATAGGCAGCATTTGGAATGAAATTTCCTTACGTCGAGTTTGAATCAAGGTTAAAGTTTAAAAGTCCCCGGAAGAGGATAATTTACCGCCCTATAATTCCTATTATCCTTCTTTATGAGAAAAGCATGATTCTGTACGATTGTTTAATAGATTCCGGCGCCGATCAATGCGTTTTTGATTCTAACGTGGCGGACGCCTTAAGAATAAATCTGAAGTCTGGTAAAAGAAAACCCCTCAAAGGGATTGAGGGAACAGGGATAATAGGATACGAACACACCATTAACTTGAGAGTGGTCGGTAAAAACTTTAACACTAAAGTTTTGTTCTCAGGCGACATCTTGCCCAATTCCTACGGTGTTCTGGGAACTCGTGGATTCTTTGACAACTTTGACGTAAATTTCCGCTATAGGGAAAAGTATTTTGAAGTTTTCTAGACTTTCTCGGTAACCCTGTACTCAATATATTTGCCCAACATGAGTCTTGTGTGAGCATCAAGGCCAGGAAGCGCTCCAAAGATGAAGCCCGCAATTGGCATAAGAACAAACTCCAGAGGGAAAAGTATTGCCCGCCAGAGGGGGAAGTTTTTCGGCCGCTTGGGCTTGTAAATTCTGTCCAATACTAGCATGACTATCAAAAATCCAAGAGCAAGGGTTAATACAAATGACGATATTTTGGGCACGGTGTAGCCAAGGGTGGTTCTCCCGAACGCGGGGTTAATTACAGTCGGGAGCGTCAGCCCGATTGTAATAATAAACCAGTTGACCGGCCACATAAAGTGCTGCCAGAGAACCGTAATAAGGCGCGTGGTTTTATCCCAAAAGGGCACTCCGGGTACAAACAAATAATTTTTAATAATCCAGGGAGTGTCACTGACTCCCCAGGCCCAGCGCTTTTGTTGTTGGTACTGGCTTCTGAAAGTTTTAATGAGCGTGGTTGACTGGACCGCATCTGCAAAAAGAGGGAGATAAATTGGTTCCACTTCAATTCCTCCTCTTTTTATGTAAAAGGCCTTGAAAAATATTCCCCAGTCTTCCGGGATTTTGTCCGGGTCCCAATAGCCCGCCTCATCGAGGAGCTTAAACGAGAGCGAATAATTTTGGCCGTTTATCAGGCGGTCCCGGCGAGGAAGCTGAGACAAGTTCCAGATGGAGCTTAAAGTTGACTGGACCCGGGTGATTGCTGGCAAGTCCCAGATGTTGTTGTAAAACATGACCGCGGGCTGCCAGAAGAAAGTGTATCTCTTGGGGTTATCGAGAAACTTAAATGTCAAATATGCAAAATGTTTTTTGTGGTATACGTGGTCCGCGTCACATGAGGTTACTGTCATGTAGTTAATGTCGTATTTACCGCTATCAATAAGTGCCTTTTTTACTTCAAGTGCGGCAAAGCGCTCGTTACTGGACTTGCCAATTATTTCGCCCTCGATGAGATTGTGGACAGTAACTATGAAATTGCCGAATACTGCGCCATACTTCTTTTTTAATATTCTTACTTTTTCTTCCCGCTCCGCTTTTGGCGCGCGGCCCTCGGTGGCCAAAACCACAGTCAGCAATTTACTTGGCAAATCTTGCTCGGTAAGAGAGCTGATGGTTCGCTCTAAAACATGCAAAGGTTCGCGGTATGTGGAAATAATAATGACGTGTTGAACACGTTCCCAGTCTGGGAAGCTTTCAAGGTCAGCCACCCAGTCGTATTTCATGGATGCTTGAATTCTAAAGTGAGAAAGAGTGGCGCTAAGCGCGATTTGAAACGACTGGTAAAACCAGTAAATGTTAAACAGAAGAACAAAGTAAGCAACTATGTTGGGTATTACAAATATTCCCCAGTAAGGGAAGAAGATCAAATTCCAACTGAAAAGGCCGGGAAGAATTTCCAACAGTCTGTAAAAAAAATGGTAGTGCTTGACTACGAACTTTCGAACAATTGTCATATGCGGGGAAAGAGGGGTTCTCCACTTTTTATATTAGCACTATTAAATTGGTCTTGGATTTTTTTGGCTGTTGCAGGTAAGAAGGGAGACAAGTAATAAGAAATAAGCTTTAGTTCCTCAATTGCGGTCTCCAAAATGTCAAATAGCTCCTCACCCTCCTTTTCCCAAGGTTTGGCTTCACTAAGGTATTGGTCGGTGTGGGCCACATGTTCCCAGATTTTGGTTAAAGCCTCATCGGGGCGGAAGCGCTCCATTGCGTGCTCAATATGTTTATCTCTTTTTGGTTTTTCTTTCGAAAAAGGCTTATCAACTTTCTGACAAAGGGCAGCCACGCGGGCCACCAGATTTCCCAGTCCATTGGCAAGATCTGCATTGTAAGCCACTCTTAATTTTTCAATGGTAATGTTAACATCATTCACAATTGGTCCGTAACGAAGGAAAAAATAACGAATTGCATCTACTCCGAATTGTTTTACCAAATCACTCGGGAGGATGACATTGCCCAATGACTTACTGATTTTCTGGCCGTTGAGGCTAAAAAAATCATGAACAAGAATTGTTTTTGGTAAAGGAAGATCGACCGACTTGAGCATTGCCGGCCAGTAAATTGCGTGGAAACGTTGATTGTCCTTGCCTAAAACATGAACATCAGCCGGCCAAGCACCGACTTCTTTGCCATAAGTGTAGTAATTAATAAGCGCGTCAAACCAAACATAAATGGTATGCTTAGGATTGCCCGGAATGGGAATCCCCCAGGAAACGTTCTGACGGCTTACTGAAAAATCTTTTAGCCCATGTTTAATAAATGAAAGTATTTCGTTTCTTTTGCTCTCCGGTTGTATAAATTCAGGATGGCTTGCAATGTGCTCTTCAAGAAACTTCTGATATTTTGAAAGACGGAAAAAGTAGTTTTCTTCAGAGATCTTTTGGATTTCCTTGTTGGGGTGAAAAGGGCAATGGCCATCTATCAGGTCTTTTTCTTCATAATAAGCCTCGCACCCTTCGCAATAAAGTCCTTCATATTTATCTAAATAAATGTCTCCGTTTTCTTTTGATTTTGTATAAAACTCCTGTGCCACTTTTTTGTGGTCTTCGTCCGTGGTTCTAATAAATCTGTCATAGGAAATGTCCAGCGTATCCCACTCATTTTTATCTTTTTCGGCTATGCCATCGACAAACTTCTTAGGATCTATGCCATGCTCTTTAGCGCTTTTTTCGACCTTTTGCCCATGTTCGTCCGTGCCTGTCAGGAAATATACTTTATCTCCAAGCAAGCGGTGGTATCTAGCCAAACAATCTGCCAATATCTTTTGGTAAGAATGGCCGATATGAATTACGTCGTTAGTGTAATCAATGGCGGTGGTGATAAAAAATTTCTTCTGCATGAGCGTAT
>MGHM01000016.1 GCA_001793235.1 Candidatus Woesebacteria bacterium RIFCSPLOWO2_01_FULL_44_24b
ATAGTCGGCGAAGAGCTCCATCTATACTTGTATTGTAATACAAATTACAGCGGTTTAGTATTGTGTTCAGGCCATAGGCGTATATTGTTCACTGAGTGTACAATTAAAGTGGAAAGAGTTTAGTTTTGTGAAGAAAACTATTTTTATATTTGCTTCAGTTATGTTGTTCTTTTTTTGGGCACCTTTAGCTCTTGCCGAAGAGCCCTATGTTATTGAGAATTTTGATTCTCATGTAACTATTAATCAGGATACTTCGCTTACGGTTGAGGAAACCATTGACGTTTATTTTAATGAGCCACGGCATGGCATTTTTCGCGATATTCCGGTGGTCTACCGGGCAGACAGCCGGGTAATTAACTCCCGTCTCCAGGTTTTGTCAGTAAATGACAACTATGAGACTTCGAGGCAAGGCGACAGCATCCAAATTAAAATTGGCGATGCGGATAAGCTCATAACCGGAAGCAAATCCTACAAAATTACTTATAAAATGCGAAAGATAATTCAGCGCTTTGACTCCCATGATGAGCTTTATTGGAATGTGGCCGGAGGGGCTTGGGAGACTGAAATTAAGAAGGTGAGTGCAGGTGTTACTTCTGAATTTGCCGAGGTCACAAAGACCAAGTGTTATGAATGCCGTGCAGTCGCCGAAAACAAAAACAGCGCTAGTTTTGTTTCTGAAAGTGTTTTGGGTAATGGCCTTGATATGACTATAGTTGTGGCTTTGAACAAAAATAATCAGCTTAATTTTGCCGCAACTACATCGGAGCTTATCTTCGATAATTGGGGCTATTTAGTTGCTATTTTGCCTTTTTTTGCAATGCTTATTTTTTGGCTCAGGCAAGGGCGAGATATTCGCTATGTGGGGGATAATGTTTATTTTACGCCGGACGATAAAGCCACAGAGACAACACCGGTTTTTAATAAACGGGAATTTCTGCCTATGGTTTATAGCCCGATTGCAGGGCTTACCCCTTCGGAAGTTGGCACCTTGGTGGATGAGAAAGTGGACATTCATGATGTGGTGGCTGAGATTATGGAGCTTGGGAGACTCGGGTTTTTGAAGATTGAGAAGCTCGATAAAAAATGGGCTAAAGATGATTATTTGATTAAGAAGCTTAAGGGAGACACGTCAAAGCTTCGCGAATATCAAAAATATCTTTACGATTCGTTGTTTTCTTTTGGCGAGGTCAAGGATTTGGTTAAGCTGTCGGAACTGAAGAAAAAATTTTACACCAAGCTCGAGAAGTTCCGCGATAAACTTTATGTTCATACTAAGGATGCGGGCTATTTTGGCGCAAGACCGGACCATATCCGGGCTCTTTGGCTCGTAGTCGTAGGGGTTGCCGAGGGCTTGGCTTTCTTTTTACTCATTCAGTACTTTGAAAGTACCGGCACTTTCTGGCCGTTTGTGATTTTTGCGGCTAGCGCGATTCCTTCTTTTATCCTGGCTTACCAAATGCCACGGCGCACTCCTAAAGGCTATGCGCTTTTCAGGCAAACCAAAGGTTTGGCATTTTATCTAAGTAAGGGCAAGTGGCGCGAAGAAATCAAAGAAAAGCATTTGTTTTTGGATGAGATTTTGCCGCTTGCGATTTCTTTGGGCGTGGTTCGGGAGTTGGCGCGGGATATGCAAGAGTTGGGAGTTAAACCACCTTCTTATTTTGATGCTCATGGTGCGGTTTGGGCGGCATCAATTGGGAATTTCAGCTCAAGCGCATCTTCCAGTTTTGGTGCAGGCACTTCGGGAAGTTCATGGTCCGGCGGTTCGGGATTTTCAGGCGGCGGCGGCGGGGGCTTCGGCGGCGGCGGCGGTGGAAGCTGGTGATATAATATACATATGAGAATCAAAGGACTTTATCAGGCTCTGGGAGTTACCGCATATATCTCGTTGATTGGTTTTTTTATGATCAATGGAGAAAAAATATTTGGGAATGCCCCAAATTATATTGGCCCGGTAGTGGGACTTCTTCTTTTCAGCGTCTCGGTACTAATTTGCGGACTGATTGTTTTTTATCAGCCTTATAACTTATTTTTTATTGCGAACAAGAAAAAGGAAGCAATTGACTTGGTAGTTCAGACCACAGCCTGGCTCTTTGGGTTTTTCATAGTCGCCCTTCTTTTGGCTGCATTATGAAAGTGAAAGTAAGGCGAGCTAATGAGAGTGAGCTACATATAATTCAAGAATTAAATCATGAGCTTTTTGAATCTGATGGCAAGCGCGATAAATATTTAAACCACAACTGGCCATATGAAGATGGAGAAAAATACTTTGTTAAAAGAATTTCCAAACCGGATTGCATTTGCTTGGTTGCGGAAGTAGATAATCAAGTTGTCGGCTATTTGGCCGGAGCCCTTATGGAAACAGATAACTGGCGACCAGTGAAACGAACTGAGCTTGAGAACATGTTTGTGAAGGAAAAATTTAGAGGTAAAGGAGTGGGAAAGAAATTGGTTGAGGAGTTTTTGAAATGGAGTGAAGGCAAGAAAGTAAAAAAGGTTATGGTTTCGGCTTATACCACGAACGAAAAAGCGATAAAGTTTTATAAACGCGAAGGGTTAATACCTCAGTCTTTGAGTTTGGAAATAGAATTTTAATTTCTGCTAAAATATTACAAATGCCCTCTTTGAAAACTTATGCCTTTATTGATGCCTCTAACTTGTTTTATGGCGGGCAGAAAAGTTTGGGGTGGAGTATTGATTACCAAAAATTAGCTAAATATTTGAAGCGAAAATATCAAGTTTCAAAAATATTTTATTTTGGAGGTATTGATTTATACGGGTATAAATATGATTATTTGAAGAACCATAGTATCCACTTGATGATGTGGTTAGTCATATTAATAGATATTTGAGCGAGAGGAAGCTCAAAAGATCCGAGAGTGAAGTTTTAAAGAAGTATTTGGCGAGAATTAGTTTTTATAAAAAGATTGAAAGTTTTGGCTACGAACTTTTTCTCAAGCCAGTAAAGATTTACAGACAACACGGTTCGGTTCAAAAGAAAGCTAATTGTGACGTAGAAATGGCGTTCTACTTAATGAGGGAAATTAGAGAATACAAGAATGTGGTCGTGCTTTCTGGAGATGGTGATTTCTTGCCTGTTTTGAAGTACCTTCGTGAAAAAAACAAGAAAGTAATAATTTTAGCTCGTGGCCCAAGGACTGCGAGGGAAATAAGGCTTTTCGCGGGAGCAGATTTTCGTGACTTTGAATATCTTAAATATCAAATCGGGATGGGGACAAAAAAAAGAAGCGGACTCATATAGAATCCGCTTCATGTTTAGTAGCCCTATTTTAACAGGCGTTTGTTAAAAAATCAATAGGGTGTAAAAGGCGGTAAGCCTGATACCTTGAGTATTATTCAGGATACAAATTTACGATTATCTCTTGAAAGTCTTCAAGCGTTTGCGTCTTAAGTTCGTATCTAAACTCAATATGCTGGAATCCAAGGATCTCGATAAACGGTTGTTCCCGAGGCTCAATAATGTTAATTGATGGTCGATCTGCTTCTTTCACTGGCTGGACTTTTCGATTTAGGGTATATTTTATTTTATCTTCCGGAGTTTGGTCGTACTGACTCATTTCAGGATAAAACTTTATTTTGTAAATCTCTTTTAATTCCTCCCATGCCGGTTTGCTAAAAAATGCCCGGTAGCCCCAGAAAATAAACCGCGGTCCATCCTTAAAATACCAACCGGTTATGAGAACGTTTGGCTCGTCGCGCTGAAGGCGCTTAACATCTTCCTTTGTTATTTGTTGGCCGTGGTTAACTCCAAAGTTTACCCCGTGCAGTTGTAAGTTATGCTCGGCTGTCATGCGCAAGAATTATAGCAGAGTTGTTGCGGAAGTTAAGAGAGGCCAATGGCACATTTGTTACTATAGGGTGAAATTGGTATAATACCTGATGTCTGAGAGCGAACCAAAACGGGTGTTTGGGAAAATTGTCCGCGGTGTTTCAGTGGGTGCAATGGCTGCCTCTTTAGCTTTCGGGCAAGGAGAAGTTTTACGTGCCCAGGATAACCGCCTTTCTGAAGACCAAATTAACACGCTCGCAAGATATGGGAAGATTAGAATATTTAATGGACCAAATTCTGAAGGCTATTCTGTGGTAGGGTATGGAGGCTTTATTTGGGACGACTCTAATGGAACCTATAAATTCTGCTCTATAAGCCATATAACGAGATTTGATGGCCCAATGCAGGGCATGTTTGAAGATAGCGGGGTTGGGAGAGACCCGGCAACTTGTCATGTAACTCACCCGACCGAGCTGGGCCGTGAGAATGCTGCTGGCGCGCCGATCATGTCCACGGAAGGTGTTCAGGAAGGTGAAACCATGTTCATAACTGACCGTGAAGGTGGAGTGGGGTACTTCACCGTTTCAGAGGCGACTGAAAATATGGCCAAGCTTGAAGCGTTAAACCCGGGAAGCGATGGCCTTCCGGAAAATGGAGACTCAGGTACATTAGTATATAAGCAAAATGCATCGGGGGATATTCTGGCGGTTGGTGCATATAGTGGCCGGGATATTCTTCCCAATCAGGAAGACCCGGACCATCCATTAGTGTTTTACAATGTAGCCCTATTTAGTGAGAGTGAAAGTTAAGGCTTCAGTACTTCGGGAATTTTTTGCCCCTTGGGAATAAATTTTATAGATAAAGAGTTTACACAATGGCGAGTGTCTTTTTCAGTCATCTTTTCGCCTTCAAAAACATGGCCTAAATGTGCTCCACAGTTGGCACACTGAATTTCAGTCCTTTGGCCATCCACATCAGGAAGCCATTTAACGGCGCCCTTAAAGTGCGCATCAAAAGCCGGCCAGCCACAAGCCGCGTCAAATTTTGCCTTACTTTCAAACAGGGGATTGTTACACCGGCGGCAAATATAAATTCCTTCTTTGTAAAAATCATCATACTCACCGGTATACGGGCGCTCGGTGCCTTTGTTCTCAATGACGTGTTTTTCCTCGGAAGTTAGCTTGTTGAAGGCCATGGATTATTGTACTACAATACAGACATGAAAAAGCTTTACAGAAGCAAAAGCGATAAAAAACTAACAGGCCTTTTGGGCGGAGTCGGGGAGTATATGAAAGTGGACCCGACGGTCTTGAGGCTTTTGTTTTTAGTTCTGGCCGTCTTCACCGGCTTTTTCCCGGGAGTGTTTTTCTACATCCTTGGAGCCCTGGTCGTCCCCGAAGAACCAAAGAGTGCCAAGAAGTCTTAACATAGAGATGAGACTCGAAAATGAAGCAGATATTGCCTTTTCCCAAGTGTTTTCGGGATTATGGCGAGCCGCGACCGGCGAGCAAGCAAGATCTTGCGTTGACAGCAGGTTTTACGAGACATATATGAAGGGTCTAAAGGCCGATACTGATGAGCAAATACGCAAGGGAAAGATAAACTCAGCAAGTCTGGAACTAAGAAATCAAATTTATATGGGTTTGCGTGAATTCCCCAATTTCCCACATGAGCCGTCCCCAGAGGTGGTTAAAAAAAATTAGAGTAGATTTTATTCAAAAGTGAAGATTGAAACAATTTCTTTCAGGAGTAATTTCTTGTCTATTGACAGGTAACTTCTGATGTTTTATTCTGTCTTTACAGTTTATAAATCAAGAGAGACGGGTACAGAACTCGCTGGTTGATCCGTCCGGCAACCCCGCGCTTATTTGCGGAAGTAGTCAAAAGTGACGAAGGGTGCCAAAACGAGCCCAAAAGGGGATGATTGGCCACAAATTAGTATGCTCTCCTTTTTAGGAGAGTTTTTTTGTGACCATGGTATCCGGAGTGAGATAACCATGAGTCGGAACTTTTTCGATGCAGGGCATAACTGCCCGAAAACGGGGTATTTTGTAGAATTTCGGATTTGGATAGGAAATCCGATAGTCTGTCCTAAGTGCGGGAACGCTTTGGAGGTTGTGCCTTTAAGGTATGAAGGCGAGCAAACAGTTGAGCGCGACCAAAAAGTTATTAACTTAGGCAAAGAAAGAAAATAGAAATGAAGACGTATTTTACATCTGAATCAGTAGCCGCCGGGCACCCGGATAAGCTTTGCGACCAGATTTCTGACAGCATAGTCGATGCGGCACTTGCGGCTTATGCTGGCTCAAGGGTGGCTGTGGAAACCCTGGTTACCGAAAATAGAATTGTTTTGGCAGGGGAGGTAAGCTGCCCCAAAAGTCTTCCTTATGCCAAAATAGCTCGCCAAAAGATAAAAGCGTTAGGATACACCGGCGAGCTTTATAATTTTTCCTATAAATCCCCCGTCTCCGTATATATCCACCAGCAATCTCCTGATATCGCCGTCGGAGTTGATAACGGCGGCGCGGGGGACCAGGGGATGATGTTTGGCTATGCATCCAACGAAACCCCGGAGTTAATGCCGCTTCCTATCGCTTTGGCTCATAAGCTGGTTGCAAAAATGGACGAAGTACGAGACAAAAAGATCTTACCTTTTTTGCGCCCTGATGGCAAAAGCGAGGTGAAAGTGAGATATAAAAACGGCAAACCGGAAAGCGTGGAAATGATTATTCTGGCTGTTCCTCATGACCCCAAAGTCAGCCCCAAAGAAGTCAAAGCCAAACTTATTGCCAAAGTTATTAAACCGGTACTGGCCGGCTACAAGCTGCATATTCCCGAAGCCAAAAATATTGTTATTAACGGCACCGGCAAATGGGAGATTGGCGGGCCGGCAAGTGACACTGGAGTGACCGGCAGGAAAATTATTGTTGATACATATGGCGGGATGGCGCGCCACGGAGGTGGCTGCTTTTCCGGTAAAGATCCGTCCAAAGTTGACCGAAGTGGCGCTTATGCGTGCCGATTTTTAGCCAAGAATATTGTCGCGGCCAAGCTGGCCGAGCGCTGTGAGATGCGAATTGCCTATGTGATTGGCAAAAGAGAACCAGTGGATATCGGTATTGAGTGTTTTGGCACCCAGAAAAAATCGCTACCTTTTATCCGTAATTTTGCGAAGACATTATTAGACTTGTCTGTAGCCGGTATTATAGATGGTCTCAAACTTAGGCAACCAATCTATGCCAGGACTGCGGTGTACGGGCATTTTGGTAGAGAAGAATTTCCCTGGGAAAAGGTGGTTGTATAATTTATTGAGCAAAACTAATGCCAAAGGTAAAAATAATTGATGTCTATTGCAAAAACGGCCATCTTCTGTTTGGCAGATACATTAAAGAAAAGCCGGGATTCCTCATGAAGTGCTATATAGACATGATTGGCAAGGACAAGGTGGGAGTCGCGGGACTCCCAAATGAAACAGATGTTTTCTGCCCTGAATGCAAAATAAGAATCGGCCGCATAGGCATAGTCCACGGCAGGCCTTCAGTGATTATTAATCATGGGGGAGTGAAGAGGGTGAGGACATAATATGCTAACATGATTTATTGTGGAAATAAGTCTATCGCCAATATTTGCAAAGTTACTTCTCAGAATTAACCCTTTTGTACGCTTCAGAGTCATGTGTCAGGGCTACAGCGAGGATTATGAAAATTTTACAGAACTTGTTTGGGAAGACGATAAAAACTTAGATTTTTCTGCCACCACATTGATTTGTTCCTTCTGATCTCTCTTAATTCCTTTTGACTTGTCTTAACCTTTTATGATATAAAGTCGCTATGTCTGAATGGCTTACAGAAGAAGGAGGTCAGGGAGTACCAAGTGAACAACCAGAGTTGGTAATCAGCCAATTTGATAAAGATAAAGCCCTTGAAATCTTAAAGAAAGGTGGAGAAGAAGCACAAAGGGAGCTTCGTAGCTGGAAGTACGACGATTTATCAGATGATGACCACATTGAGGCGATGGCGGAGTTACTACGATTTGAGTTGGCTGAGATAAGGGGCGAGGCTATAGATGATATTAGGCCGTATGATTTGCAATCATATAAGCAGACGATGTGGGTTAATCCTGTTCATCAGGCTCTATGGGAGGCAACACGTAATCGGCTTTATCCAGAGGACGATAGGATGAGTTTCCGTGTAAGGTTTGCGGAATGGACTAACTGGTTCCTCCGTGAGGGACACAAAATTTATTCTTATCCCGAGTTCGAGGAAAGGACGAAGGAGTTTGGGCTTCTTTAGTAAAGCATATTAAAATCTCAATTCTCCTGGAATGATTGGGCTTTTTGAGGTAGAATATGATTAATGTTCACAAAAAGGAAAGTATTTTTAGTAGTTGCCGGAGGCGGTCAAGCCGCTGAGCAACACTTTGAAGATACCATAAGAAGAAAGCGTACCCTCGGCGAAGTTAGAAACTATTTGCCCTCAGAAGAGATCAAAAAATTAGAAGACATTTATCATAGCGCGGAATTTATTGTCTGGGGAGCAGTTCCTGGACCCCAGAATGAGGGTAGATGGGAAAAAATGGATGCTGGGGACATAGTTCTTATTTACAACAAAGGGTATATTAAGTTCATAGGCGAGGTGGCTGCTAAGGTTAGGAATCAGGAACTTTCAAGATATTTTTGGCGAGAAAATGAAACAGGAAGCACCTGGGAGCTGATGTATTTTATTGTCAACGAAGAAGAAGTGAATGTGCCAATCGAGAAATTAAATCCATTCTTGGGCTATCAACTTCATTTTAGACCTCAAGGTTTTCTGATGGTTAATCAGAAAGCTGTTGACAATTTCTCTCGTAGTTATGGTGATGTTTTAGGAGTACTTAAAACTTTAGAGAAAGGCGAAGAACTGATGCGTGTTCCTTCCAGAGCCGAGCTTTTTAGTTCGGAAATCGACGAACAGCTTGAAAAAAGACCAACTGAACATGATGAAATACAATGGAGGCTCATAAGGCTAGGGCAATTGGCAAAATGTGACATTTGGATTCCCAGGAATGATCAATCAAAACAATTTGAGGGAATTAGATTCCGAGATCATGTTTTGTCTCAGATTCACGAAACTTTGGATGTGCCGCCATCGATAAAAAACATAGACGTAGTATGGAAGTTCGGACCATATTCTATCAAGTCAGCTTTCGAAATTGAAAATAGTACATCGGTTTATTCCGGTATATTGAGGCTTTCGGACCTGCGTGCCGAAAATCCCAATTCTAACTACCCGCTTTTTATTATTGCTGCCGAGGAAAGAAGGAGAAAAGTTTTTAATGAATTGAAGCGGCCAACTTTTTCAGGTGCTTGCTTGAGGCTTAATGAGGTTATCAACTTTATTGGATATAAAAAAATCAGAGATATAGACGAGTCATATAAAAACTCCAAGGATTTCGACCCGCAAGTTCTTTTTGCGGCGGGAGAAAGACCTGAAAACCAGTGACCCAGATGAAAAATATATTAATGATAATTCTGGTTTTAGTTGTTTTAGGCGGTGCGATTTTTGCATTCTATTTGCTTGGCGACTAGAAGCCGGCAAGCCGGCCATTGCTTACAGCTACACCTACTTCTTCTTCAGTTTCTTCTGCAACTCCTGTACCCGCAGCCAGCGAAGAGGAAGCATTGATAGCTCAGACACAAGAGCAGCTGGTAGCTGAGCATGGGCCGAGTGCTAAAAGCCTTGATGTAACCGTTTCTACAATTTCAGGCAACTTCGCTCAAGGTGCGGCCAGCGAGGTGGGCTTTGGCGGAGGCATGTGGTTTGCAGCTAAAGTAGACGGCAAGTGGGAATTGGTTTGGGACGGCAACGGAATGATTACATGCAATGATTTGATTAACTATCCCGATTTCCCACCAAGCATGATCCCGGCTTGCTATGACATGGGAAGTGAAGAAATGAAGGACCGGTAATTACAACTCCAGTTCCCCACAGGAAACATAAACGCTTGCCAGCGTTGTGGACTTGTGAACATTAATAAGAAGTGGCTGCTGTGCCTTCAGCTCGTCAAAGCCTACGGGTAAGGTCGTTACTGCTTGGCCGTCCGTTGGAAACTCGAGCGGGTAGACCACCGCGCCGGTATTGGCGCAATCACCGGTATGAATGTGCGAAGGCTGGACAACTCCTGCAGGAGCGCCCAGCATGTCTACAGTTACTTCGACTTTGCCGTCTTTCTCTACTAAAGTGGCTGTGCCTGATTCACCGGAGTCGTTCAATTCATTTAAAACAACTACCACCGAATTTTCTTCAACAGTTGCCTGTGGAGCCTGATTATAGTCTGCGGGCATGCCGCTTTGGGAGAAAAGCAGCAATCCTATCACCGCCACCAAGATAACTGCAAGGACAATGAGCAGATTTTTATTCACTTTTATATTAGACTAAAAGTTGCCGCGCATTGTCAAGTGGGAGTATACTATAGGGGTATATGATAGAATCACTTTGTCTGGATTGCCCATATTTTAGGTCGCTTCCTCTAAAAATACAAGAAGTTGAAACGATTTCTGGGGAAGCAACAGAATCTGAGCCAACGGTACTCTCCGAGCTTCCCGAGATGTGTGAACGTTGTAAAGCTATACGGGCAATCGATAAAGCGCTGGAGCGCAAGATAAATGACATTATTTTTAGAAAGTGACTTCAATTAACCAAATCAAAAGAGAGCTTAGACAAAAGGGGGACCCCGTGCGCGCGGAGCACTCCAGGCGTTTTTTCAAAACCGGCAAAGGGCAATATGGCGAAGGAGACGTGTTTTTAGGATTATCAGTTCCTGAGATGCGCGAGATTGCCAAAAAATATAAAGACCTGGAACTTAGTGAAATTGAGAAACTGCTCCGGTCCAAAATTCACGAGGAACGCTTTACTGCAATTGAGATTTTGAATTTTAAGTATAAAGATGCATTGGCACCAGCAAGAAGCAAGATTGTAAATTTTTATTTAAAGTATAAAGAGTTTGTTAACAACTGGGATTTGGTTGACGATTCGGCTCCGTATATTTTGGGAAACTGGCTTTTAGATAAGGATACTAAGATTTTGCATAAGCTGGCTGGTTCAAAAAGCCTATGGGACAGGCGCATTGCGATAGTTGCGACTTTCGCTTTTATCAAAAACGATCGTTTTAAAGATACCCTTGAGATTTCGGAGAAGCTTCTAGACGACGATGAGGATTTAATTCACAAGGCAGTCGGCTGGATGCTCAGAGAAGTCGGCAAAAAGGATATAAAACTTCTCGAGAAGTTTCTTGCCAAGCATGCGAGCCACATGCCCAGAACCGCGCTTCGCCACGCCATCGAGCGTTTCCCCGAAAGTAAGCGGGAAAAGTACCTTAAGATTTCCGGCTAATGATGCTACACTGGATGAATGGCACAGGGTGGCAAAATAAAGAAAAACTGGAAAGCGAAAATTGGTGAGCAAAAAGATGTTGCCAAGGATACAAAAGAAATTACTTTTGAGATCCACGAGCCGGGTTTTGCTTTTAAGGCTGGTCAGTATGTTTGGATTATAGTTCCCGAACTTCATTATGAGGACCCCAGGGGAAATAGAAGGGCGTTTTCAATTTGTTCATCGCCTTCGGAGGATGGCAGGATTTCGGTAGTCTTCAGGAATTACCCGAGCGGCTTTAAAAAGACTCTGACCGAGCTTCCGGCGGGTTCCGAGGTATCTGTAGTGGGTCCGTTCGGCTATCTTGATTTTCCCGATAATCCCGAAGCTTCCGTGGTGTTTATTGCCGGAGGTGTGGGTGTAGCGCCTTTTATGAGCATGGTTAGGAGCGCCGCCGCGAATAAAGACGCAAGAAAAATTACTCTTCTGTATGCCAATTCCACTGAGACGAAGGCGGTCTATGCCGACGAGCTCTCAAAAATTGCTTCCGAAAATAAAAATATAATTATCAAAGAAAAGAAGGGCACTGTTGACTGGGACTGGATTTCGGAGTCTGTTTCCGCGCCGGCCAGTGTAATTTGGTATGTAATAGGACCAAAAGATATGGTAAGCGAAGTAGCAAGGCTTTTGTATGACAATGGAGTAGAAGAAAAGAGTATCAGGTTTGAGGAATTTTATGTCAGCCGCGACTCGCTTAATGTGTCACTTGAAAAAATATGGGACACTGCCGAGGTTTTTAAACTTGCCGTTGAAAGTTCGTTTAATCATATAATTTTAACCGATATCAACGCAAACATAGTTTTTGCTAATAAAGGTGCCGAGATAATTACCGGTTTTACCAACAAGGAGATGGTTGGCCAGACGCCAAGGCTTTGGGGCGGGCTCATGGCTAAGGCCTTTTATGAAAAAATGTGGCAAACCATTAAAAATGAGAAAAGACCTTTTGAAGCTGAAATCAAAAATAGAAGAAAAAGCGGCGAAATTTACCAGACAATTACCCGAATCTCGCCCATTTTTGACAAGACAAATGGTCTTATCGGTTTTATGGGGACCGAGGAAGATATAAGCCGCAGGTTAATGCTGGAAGAAGATTTAAAAAATAAAATTGCTGAACTTGAAAAGATAAATAAATTTATGATTGGCCGCGAGGTTGAAATGCGGGACCTTAAGGAGCGTATCGCGAAACTTCAGCTTGAAATTAAAAAACAAAAAGGGGGTGGTTAACATGACTAACAACACCAATGCAGATGAAATATGGGGAGTTGCCTGGACGTACATCAGAACCGTGGTTGACACACTGCGGGAGCCGTTCTTGGTTCTCAATGGAAAACTGCAAGTTGTCTCTGCGAACAAAACTTTCTACTCCGTTTTTCAGGTTACACCTGAAGATACGGAAGGGCACCTGGTTTATGAGCTGGGAAACGGTCAATGGAATATTCCAAAGCTTAAAATCCTTCTGGAAGACATTTTGCCCAAAAATACCTATCTTGAAGATTTTCGAGTTGAACATGATTTTCCCAAAATCGGGCACAAAGTTATGATGCTTAACGCCCGCGAGGTTCATGGCGTGGAGACCCAAGGTTCTATCATCCTTCTGGCAATGGAGGACATTACAAAACAGATGCAGCTTGAGGATCAATTGCGCGATTATGTCAAAAAACTCAACCTTGAGGTGGCTAAAAAAACTGCGGAGCTGGAACTGCGAGTAAAGGAGCTTGAGCGATTGAATGAAATTATGATGGGCAGGGAAGTGAAAATGTCTCAGTTGAAAGAAGAGATCGGGAAGCTTAAACGGTGACAAGGAAAAGCCATGAATCCGAACCTGTCCAAAACAAAATTATTAAGTCAAGCAACCGGAACGGGAGTAATCTCGGTTGTTCTTCTGGCTATTGGCCTGTTTGTTACCTTTCTTGCCTGGCGCTACACTCAAAATAGTGTTACACAAAGCGCACAGGACCAATTTAGTGCTGAAGTTAATCAGATTGAACATACGGTGGCAAGAAGGATTGAAACTTATAATCGTGTGCTTTATTCACTTCAAGGTCTATTTGCAGCCTCCGATTCCGTTGATAGAGATGAGTGGAGCCCGTTTACTAAAACTGCAAAAATCTCTGATTACCCCGATATTGAATATATCAGCTATCTTGAGATAGTAAGGGCTGGCGAGAAAGAAGCATTTGTAGAGAATTTTAGGAGCGATAAAAGTACAAGTCCTGTTGGCTATCCGGGACTTAATATTTACCCTGAAGCCACAAAGGATGAGTATGCTGTCGTAAAATATATTGAGCCTGAAAATGAAGTTTCTATCAAAGCTTTAGGCTTTGATTTGTATTCAAGTCCTCCCAGAAAAGCTGCTTTAGACAAGGCGCGCGATACCAACCAACCTGTAGCTAGCGAGATTGTAAAGTTTGTTACGGACGGCTCTTTGGGCTTTTTTATTTCGGTACCAGTCTACCAAAATGGCGTGCCGGTGAACACTGTCGATGAAAGAAGAGCGGCATTGGTGGGCTTTGTAAATCTGGCTATCAAAAACACTCACTTGTTTGTTGACGCTTTTTCACCCGGTAGCCGTACGGGCGTGCAATTTACGATTTCTGATGGGGTGCAAGTAATTTATACAAGTGGAGAAGTTGTGAATACTCCTGGCACATACTCTCAAACAAGAGTACTTGAAATGGGCGGGCGGACGTGGACTCTGAAGGTTATTAGCGACCCTTTGTTTAGCCAATCATTCTCACAAAAGACCCTTCCTTTGGTAGTAGCCATAGGCGGAACTTTACTAAGCTTACTTTTGTTTTGGATAATTTATTATTCAGGAAGGTCTGCCAACCGGCTCATCAGGCTTCAAGGCACGGCTCTCGAAGCCGCTGCCAATAGCATTGTTATTACAGACATCAATGGGATTATTCAGTGGGTGAATCCGGCTTTTACCAAACTTACTGGATACCCGGCCGCTGAGGCAGTGGGGCAATCAACACGTATTCTTAACTCGGGCAAACAACGTAAAGAATTTTATGAGAACCTTTGGAAAACTATTTTGGCAGGGAAAACATGGAAGGGCGAGATGATCAATAAACGCAAGGACGGGACGCTCTATTATGAGGAGCAGACTATCGCCCCGGTCAAGGACAAAAGTGGAAGGCTAATAAACTTTATAGCAATTAAGCAAGACGTTACAGCCCGAAATGAGTTTGAGCGCACGCTTGAGGAGACAAAAAATAATCTAGGCCAAAAAGTGGCGGAGCTGGAAAAACTGAACAGATTCATGGTTGGGCGGGAACTTAAAATGCGCGAGTTGAAACAGCACATCGTCGAGCTTGAGGCAAAGAAGGGAGACAATGGATAGTTTAGTATCTGAACAGGAAAACTCAATACTGAATTTGCTGCCGGTCGGGGTGGGGATTTCGGATATGCAGGGGAATCTCTTGTTTTATAACACCGCGATGCTTGCCTCAGGCGGCTATTCGCGGGAGGAGATGCAAAAGATCGACAATGTTGCGGCTTTGTATTATGACCCCGAAGCACGAACTAAAGTTCTGTCTCTTGCGAAAAGCCAAGGGTATGTGAACGGTTGTGAGGTGGAATTTAAACGCCGGGATGGCTCACCCTATTCTACGTTGCTCTCCCTAAGAATGATTCGTTATAAAGAGGCTCCCGCGTGGCTGGCGATAGTGGAGGATATTACAAAGAAAAAATCTCTCGAAGTGTCGGAAGAAAAACGCACTGGTGACCTTGAAAACACCAAACTTGCCATGATAAACCTTTTGGAGGATCTTGACGCAGAGAAAGCTGTGTTGGAGCAAGAAAGGAAAAAGGACGATGCCCTTTTGGTCAGTATTGGCGATGGCGTAGTGGTGACGGATGAGCTGGGCCATATAACTTTCGTCAATAAAGCTTTTGAAGATTTAACCGGATGGAGTCTTCTGGAAGTTGCCGGGAAGTTAATGGTGGACATATTGCCTAAGTATGATGAAAAAGATGGGTTGATTGAGCACGCCGAGCGTTCAGTAACCAAAGTATTGGAAGGAAAAGTTGCAAGGGGCAGCATGAGTACTCTAAATCGTTCGCATTATTACAAAAAAAAGGACGGCTCGAAAATGCCCATTGTCGGTGTTGTTACTCCAATTGTGGTTAATGACGCAATTGCGGGTGCCGTTCAGGTGTTTAGGGATGTTACCCTCGAAAAGGAAATTGACACAATGAAGGACGAGTTCGTGTCCATTGCGAGTCATGAGCTTCGAACCCCGTTGACAGCCATTGACGGCTTGGTTTCCATGATCCTTGACGGCGAATATGGGCATGTCGGCGAAAACCTTAGTCAGCCGCTCAAGGACATCAGCACTTCCAGCGAGAGGCTTATAAGGCTCGTAAATGACCTTCTCAATCTGTCAAGACTCCGAGCAGGAAGACTTCAGTATAATCTTACCGATTTTTCTATTTCGGCTATTGTGCATAAAGTTGTAGAGTTGTTAGCTCAAATGTTTGAAGAAAAAGGGTTTTATTTAAAGATTGCGAGCGATCTTGAAGTAAATGTTTTTGCGGACAGCGATAAGGTAGAGCAGATTCTTAATAATCTGATTGGTAACTCGCTTAAGTTTACGGACAAAGGTGGGGCCGTTGTTAATGTAGAAGAACTTCCGGACTTAATTAAAGTTAGTATTGTAGATACTGGAATCGGCATAGAAAAGGACGCTCAAGGACAACTTTTTGGCAGGTTCCAGCAGATCGGTACGTCTGGTAACAGACCGCAGGGAACGGGCTTGGGGCTTCATATCAGCCGCGAGATGGTGAGAAGAATGGGCGGGGACCTGGTGCTTGAAAATTCCGAGCCGGGAAAGGGGAGTACATTTACTTTTACTTTACCTAAAGTTGGAGGCCCGCTGGCTGAAAAAATTAGAGAAGAAATCATCCTTGAAGCAAGGATGCATCCCGACCAAAAATCGGATATAATGGGTTGAACTATGGCAGAGCCTAAAAAGATATTAATAGTTGAGGATGACACTGTCTTGGCCGGCATGTATAAAAAGCTTCTCGAAAACCACGGCTTTCATGTAGTAACCGCAGAAGATGGAGAAGCGGGGCTTTTAACTGCGGTTTCAGAAAAACCAGATTTGGTACTCCTCGATATCCGAATGCCTAAAATGGACGGCTTGACCATGATGGACAACTTACGAAAAAATGAGTGGGGCAAAACGGTTCCGATAATAATTTTTACAAATCTGGATACAAACGAGGAAATGCTAGTGCAGATTGTGAAAGGCATGCCAACTTTTTATTTGGTTAAAAGTAACACTCGTCCGGAAACAGTACTTGAAAAGGTGGACGAGGTATTAAATCCTTTAGGAAATGGCAAAGATACTATTAGTTGATGACGATGCGCTTCTGGTAAGAATGTACCAGAAGAAAATGGAGAACGATGGTTTTGTTGTTGAAACCGCCGCTGACGGTGTTGAAGGCTTAAAAAAAGTCCTCGAGTTTAAGCCCGATTTGATTCTCCTGGATGTGATGATGCCCAAGCTCAACGGCTTTGAGATGCTGGAGCGGCTCAAGGCTCAGGAGGCAACAAGTAAAATTCCAGTTATAATTTTGAGTAACGTTGGTGCCTCCGAGGAGGACATTGAAAAAGGATTTAGCTTGGGCGCGGTTTCGTATTTGGTTAAGTCCGGCAACCGCCCCAATATGGTTGTGGCCAAGGTTAAGGAAGTCTTGTTTGGTTATGTGCGCGAAGTCCCCAAAGTAGCAGCCTAGACCTCCAGATGCTTTTTGAGAAATCTGGATAAGAAGAAAACCGGAATAACGGATAGGGTTATTAAAATTATGCTTCCAAGAAATGTTAAGTTGATTGACGCCTGAGCCGCATCGGTAAGAGTATTTTCGGGCTTTGCTACCGAAATCATCCCGATTGTCTCGCCACCGAACGATGTAAGAGGCGCATAGGCAACGTAGTATGGCCGGTTATAAATCTGCGATGTACCGATGAAAGTTTCGCCGTTTTCCAATACTTTTTTGATTATTGCCTGATTTGCCTCTTTGGTCCCCACAAATCTTGACTTGCCATCTTCGGAAACTAAAGTTGTGGCGGCGCGTTTGTCCCGGCCGAAGATGGTGGTGTCAAGGCCGGTTGCGTTTTTTACTCCGTCCACAAACGAATTATCAATTCTAACACCAGCCAGAACCATTCCCACAATAGCCGAGTCACTTCCCTTAACAGGCGCTGCAGCTTTTATAAAGGTTTCCGGAGCAATTACACCTTCAAGAGATGAGAGTGTTGAGACGCTCTCGCCCTTCAGGGCTGCTTCAAATAATGCGTCCCCTTTTAACGACTCGTTTGTGGCATCGCGGTTTTCGGCACGGACTACCACGCGCCCCGAGGAGTCAATCAGCGCAAGCGTTGTCAGGCCTTGGGTTGTGAGGTGAGCGCTTGTTAGAGCATATAAAGCATCACTGTCTCCGGCGGTAAAGGCCTGCAGAACCGAGTTGTCTGCCGCCACCGCTTGAGCGTGGGCAAGTGCTTCGGACTTAAGAGACTCGAGTGAGTACTGCATTACGTTAGTATCGGTTTTAAGGTGTGCCAAAGCGTCATTTTGCAAGTTGTTAAGTAGGAGGTACGTAAAAAATAGTGTTGTAGACAAGAAGATAAAAACAGAAAGCGCAATAGTTATTACAAAAAGCTGAATTTGCAGCCTGAAGCGGATAAAACCCCAAATCCATACTCCAAGTATGACTATTCCTATCCCCATGAAAGCGCTTTCGATGTTTGCAATCAGACCGAATTTGGCAAGTAACCTTGACCAATGAACTATTGAGGTATCAGACCACGCGAAGCTCACCGAAATTATTTTGGCAATGCCCAGAAAAAGGAAAGCCAAAGCTGCAGGTTTGAGCTGCTTTTCATAGCCTTCGGTTGATTTTCGGTAGTAAACCAGAGCAATGAGAAAGTACAGTACGGCAGACAGTGGAGTGAGTGCAAATCCTAAGGCCGGGATAAATGCAGCAGCCTTCCTGGTTTTTGGCGGGGAGAGTACCGGTTCGCCGATAAGGCTTGCGAGAATTAAGATAAGCCCGAAAACTTCGGTAATTTCGAGTACCACCATCAAGGCACTTGAGGCAGGCGAAGCCGCACGAGCTGCCTGTACGGCGGCGAGCACAAGAAAACCCATGCTTCTGGTAAATACCGTCTTGCTTTTGATGTTTACCACCCAGGAATCAAAATATAAAAGTGCGGCCGAGAAAAATACAAAGGCACTAAGAACAGCCAGCGTAAAGTGGGCGGTGTTGGCGAATAAAAGATACAAGAGCATATTTAATTATTGCATATTATTAAGACTATCCACTATTTCGTCTTTTGTCATAACGCCGAGCTTGACATCAATAATCTTGCCTGCGGTGTTAATAAAGAAACTCTTTGGTAAATAATTGACGTTAAAGCCGGAAGCACTTGTGCCTATGCTGTCGTAAACAACCGGGAATTGATATGCCCCCCTCTGCATCAAAACCCGCGTTGAGGCTTCGCTTTGCTGCAGGGAGACCGCAAGAATATTTGAGTTTTCCGGTAGTTCATCACTCGCGTCGGAGAGTATGGCTGCCTGCTCGAGCGCTTGCGGAAACAAGGGAGAGAAGAAGGTAAGAAGAAGATTTTTACCTCGCAAATTGGCAAGAGAGATATTTACCCCGCTTGGGTCCGGCAGGCTGAGATCCGGAACCGGCTGACCAAGTAAGCTGTCGGTTTGAGCTTGAACGTCGGACTCAAATTCCACATTTACACTCTCCGGGGGAGCAAATAGCTCGGGGATGGTCAGTATGATTTTCCCGATAATGGGCAGGGTAAGAATTAATGTAGGTTTTGAGCGGAGGGCAAGATCAGCATTAATCGCCGTCGTTTTTGTTAGCGTAAATATCTGGCTTTGAGTTTTGCGATAGCCCTCTGCCTCCGCCTCAATATAATACTTTCCCGGGGGAGCCATGAAACTGTAAGTGCCGGTTTCACTTATTTTTTGAGGGTTCTTTTGACCATAGGACCCGGCATCCCAAAGGACCCACGAGCTTGAGATGGTGTCGAAAAAGAAGAGTTTAACTTCGGCCCCGGCGACTGATGAGCCCTTTTCCTTATCCGTAATTTGCCCCGGTTTTTGAATGAAAAGTGTACCAAAAGCGCGCTCGGTGGTATTGTTCGCGCCGTCCGTAGCCGTGATAGTCAGTTGTTTTTCGCCCTCATCATTGAAACCGATTTTTCCGCTCCAAATATCCGTGCCCGCTTGTTGCTTTAATTCAAATTCAGTGTTGCCGGCAATAATTTTTGCGCTTGTCACGCCGCCTTTCATGCCGACGGCGACGGTAATGTCTGCTCCGCTTATTGCAGTAATTATGTTATTTTCGGGAATGAGTACCGAAGGCCCGAGGGTTAGTGTGCCCCCGCCGATGACCGGCGCGAAAGTGTCGATTACTAAGGTTAGAGTTTTCGATATTCCGACATTGCCCGACTCGTCAAAGGCCCGTGCGGCTATTTCGTAGTTTCCGTCTTCCAGGGCCTGCGGTGTGAATGAAAATTGCCCTCTGGAATAGGCAGCGTCCAACCAGCTTTTGCCTCCGTCCAAGCTGACGTCGACCGAGGCTACGGAGGAAAACGCGCTTGATGCAGTGCCTGTTATGGTCGGCGTCGTATTGCCGGTGGGGTTTTGGGCAAAGTCATTAAGCGTGACTGCCGGTGGAGTTACCGAGAAGCTGACCGATGCGTAGTTTTGGGCTTGGGTATAAACCTGAGCCAGTGACTTTGCCCGGGCCAGCACTGTGAAGTTCCCGGTAATGAAGGAAATGTTCGGGGTAAAGGTGAAATCTTCTTCCTCTTCGTCAAATTTGCCGTCACTTGGCGTTGCTCCATTCCAGCTCCCGCCGTTGTCTAAACTATATTCAGCAGTCTCAATTACCCCGTTTTCAATTGAGGAAGTACCTTTAAATTCAAGTCCATCTCTTGCGAGAGTTAGTGAAGGATAATAGATAGGCCCTGATGTAGCCGAAGGTGCGCTTGTTGCCCCGGATGTACTAGTTGGCGCAGGGCTGGCTGTTGCTCCGGGTGACGGAAATGAAGTAGGAGTCGGTGTTGGAGTTGGTGTGGGCGCTGAAACGGTAATGGCATTAGTCATAGTATAGGTGTTGCTTGCGCCACCACCGCAGGCATTATTTCCCCAGGCAACGAAACTAATACTATATGTCCCCGGCGAGCTGGGGGCAGTCACTGAAATGCTTTCGTTGAAGGTCCCATTAGAAGTGTAGTTGGTGTGGTCCACACAGTTGGCCCCGCTTATATCCCAAGTTGAGCTCTGCCAGTTGCTTCCGGATGACGTAGTTACGTTTATTGCCGCCGTAATGGTTGCCGAAGGGGCGACAGTTACGGTACTGGCGCCATTAAGGGTTACCGAGTTAATAGTGGTTGCTGCCAGTGCAGATGCCGGGAAAAGCATTAAAAGCACCAGAGCCAACAACAATCCCTGAACAAATTTGGGCAGAGGCATAAATTCATGATAAATTATAATTAAGGATCACACAAATGGATGTAAATAAATATACTTTGCCGGAGGAACCGAAAGTGGATAGCGAAGTCTCTTTTGGGCTTCAGGAATTTGAGGAGAGGGAGAAGTCGGGTTTTTTTAAAGGCAAAAGAGGAAAACTATGGGCGGGGTGTATAGTACTGCTGTTGCTTTTTGGTCTACTCGGTTCAATTTTTGTCTACATGAGCGTGGCAGGCACTTGAGCCTTAGATAAATGTTTTATATGCCTTTCCCGTTCTTCTGAAAAGCTCTTTGAGTCCAGCCCGTGTTTCCCCACCATGTGCGCCGCGTATTGCGCGCCAAGGTAAACCGGCATAAAGACATAACTGGCACCCAGTTTATAAAGCTCCAAAGTGTCTGTGATGTGCTCCGAGAGAACCAAACTTATTGCCTTGGGACTTACTCTGTGAAGCCTTTCAATCAAGAGCTTGTTTGTCTCAAGCGAGGGGATGGTCGAGATGATTAATTTGGCCTTATCTATGCCTAATTCTTCCAAAAATTCAATGTCGTCTGCATCACCATAAGCATAAGGCAACCCCTGCTTTTTAAGGCGCCCAATTGCCTCCGGGTTGTAGTCAGCTATGACGTAGCTTTTTTTAAGTTTTTCGATTGCCTTTACGAAATCCGCACCTGCCCGGTCGTAGCCAAAAAGAATAATTTCGGCAGGCTCATGGGGCGAGAAAGCTTTCTCTCTCGACACCGTTCTTAGTTCAAGCAATTTTATGAGCTTTTCCAGCCGTTTATAGATGAAGTCGGCGTGAAGAAATGTGTAGCTGGAGCCACCGATGGTAAATAGGCCCACAAGTGTAACAAGCGGCAGGACCGAGTCAGATATATGGCCGACGAAGGCTCCAAGGCCCACCAAAATCAGAGAGAACTCGCTGATTTGGGCAACCGTGAGGCCCACCATAAAACCCGTTTTTCGCTTGTAGCCCAAAAGATTCATAAGAATTATCACAACAATCGGTTTTCCCACGATCACAAAGAGGGAGAGAATAATGGTAGGTAATAGTAGCTGGGGGAAAGTATCCAATGTAATTTGGGAGCCCAGGAGAATAAAGAAGAGTAGAATAAAAAAGTCGCGCAGAGGTTTCATGCGCGAGCCGATTTCGGCGGCAAAAGGCGAGGTGGACAGTACCACCCCCGCAGCAAGAGCTCCAATTTCAATAGAGAACCCGAGACCATGAAAGACAGTTGCAAGTATCATGCCCCAGGCAATGGAAAACAAAAATAAAAGTTCCTGAGTTCCCGCGATGTATTCTAAAATTTTAGGCAAGATTAGTTTACTCAGGAGCACAAGAATGACTGACAGCGCAACACTTTTTAGAACCAAAAGCCCCAGAACCGAGGCCAAATCTCCATGGGCAGTCGCAATAGTAGGAACAAGGATGAGAATAATTGTGGCAACTAAGTCTTGCACAAGTAAAATCCCTATTGATATTTTCCCGTAGAGTGAATCCAAGTCACCTTTGTCGGTAAGAAGTTTATGAATAATAATGGTGCTACTGAAAGCCAGCGCGATGGCGATATAAACAGCTTCCAAACTGGGGATGCCCAAGAGGCGGCAGATCAGGTACCCAAAAAAAGCAGTAAAAACCACTTGGCTCAACCCAGCCAGTAATGAGATTTTGCCTACCTCCCGCAAGACCTTCGGGTTTAGCCCAAGGCCAACTATAAAAAGAAGAATTATAATCCCAATTTTGGATAAAAATTCAATGTTTTCCTTTGACTGCAGAAGGTTAAATGCATAAGGGCCAACCAGTATGCCGGTCAGAATATAGCCCACGACAAAAGGGAGCTTCAAGAGCTTCATTACCAGGGACACCCCGGTAACCAGAAGAATAACAATGCTTATCTCGCCGAAGATTTCCATATGATTTTAATAATTGTATACTGATATAATGAATGAGCTGACCTTTGACCTTGCAATTTATATTACTTCATTTTTTGTTATCTGGGCAGGGTCAGGTTTAATTGTTTCGGCGGTAAGTAAACTTTCTCAAAGGCTTCATGTTCCTGCATTTTTGGTTTCATTTGTAGTTCTTGGGATTCTTACTTCGACACCCGAAATGGCGGTCGGCTTGTCGGCGGTTTCCTCGGGAACGCCCAGCATTTTTGTGGGCAACCTTTTGGGCGGAATACCAGTTATCTTTTTGCTAATAATACCGTTATTGGCAATTCTGGGCCGGGGAATTAAGCTCAATCATGGCCTTGGCCAAAACAGTATTCTTCTGGCTTTAGCCATAGCCGTAGCCCCCTTTGTTGCGGTTCTCGATCATGAAGTAAATAACCAGGAAGGAGTAATTCTCATAGGCGCATATTTCGTGGTTGTTTTGTTGCTTCATAGAAATAACGTTGTGACCAAACACAATGTTAATCTGCTTAAGCTTAAAAGCTATACCTTTATCGATATCCTTAAAGTGCTGGCCGGTACGGGAATTGTCCTTTTTTCAAGCAACATCATAGTCAGTAAAACTCTTTATTTTTCGGGAGTCTTAAACATTGCACCCTTTTATATCAGCTTAATTGTCTTGTCCTTGGGAACGAATTTGCCCGAGCTCACCATCGCCATTAGAGCCATTATTACGGGCAGGAAAGACATAGCCTTTGGAGATTACCTGGGCTCGGCCGCCGCGAATACCGTTTTGTTTGGTGTTTTTACTCTGATGACCAAAGACGCGGTGATTGAGGTGGACAGTTTCTTGGTCATGTTTGTTTTGGTGGTAACGGGTCTCGCGCTTTTCTATCACTTTTCAAAAACCAAGCACACCATTTCGCCGAAGGAAGGGCTTGGCCTCCTTGCAATATATATTATTTTTGTCTTACTTGAGCTTTTTGGTAGCACTTCATAGGATGCCCTTTTTTTGCTAATATAGTGGTGAAGATGAAAAAAATTTTAGTTGTTGAGGATGACAAGTTTTTAGCCAACGCCTACATGGTAAAACTTGCAAAAGAGAACTTTGAAGTTAAGTTGGCACGGAACGGAGAAGAAGCACTTGCGGTGTTCACTGAGTTTAAGCCGGACTTAATGCTTTTGGACTTGGTTATGCCTAAAAAAGACGGTTTTGAAGTTTTGGAGCAATTGAAAGGCAAAACTCGCGTACCTATATTAATCGCGAGTAACTTGGGCCAAAAGGAAGACATCGATAGGGGCATGAGTTTGGGCGCGGCCGATTTTGTGGTTAAGAGCGAAATGCCGATCAGTAACGTCGTCGAAAAAATCAAAAAATTACTTCACGTCTCATGAGTAAGTTAAAAGTATATAACAGTATTACTGACGAGGGGCTGGAGCGCCTACTGACTGAAAATAAGTTTTTGAGTCCTGAGGAGCTTGCCCAAGCAAAAGAGCTTAAAAAGGCTCAAAACATTAGTTTGTATGAAGCAGTAATAAAAAGAGATTTGCTCTCTGATGAGAATCTGGGTAAGCTCGTGTCTGAGGAGCTTGCGATTCCATTCGTTAATTTGTCCAAGGTGTCGGTGGAACCCCAGATATTAAAAATAATTCCGGAGATTGTTGCGTCAAAGCACAAGATCATTGCTTTTGATAAGTCGGAAGAGGGCCTTAAAGTAGCAACTTCAAGACCGGAGCAAAAAGAAATTCTGAGCTTTATTTCTAAAAAAACCGGGGAGAGAGTAAAAATTTATTTTGCGACTGAAGCCGATATAGCAGAAACCTTAAGATTGTACAAAAAGGACCTGCAGCAAAGCTTTGACGACCTTCTTAAAGAGCAGATAGTGGTTGCTTCCAAGTCAAAAAATATTGACGCGCCGATACTTAAAATTGTCGATACTCTGATTGAGTATGCCTATGACAACAAGGCTTCAGACATACACATTGAGCCGGACGAGCATAGTTCAGTAATTCGCTTTCGCATAGACGGAGTTTTGCATGATGTTTTAACTCTGCCCAAGGAGGTTCACCCCCAGGTAGTTACAAGAATAAAAGTTTTATCTAAACTCAGGATTGACGAGCACGCCTCTGCGCAGGATGGCAAAATGCAGGCAACCTTGCCGTCGGAAGAGGTTGATATAAGAGTATCCATTGTGCCAATAGTAAATGGTGAAAAGGCGGTCCTCCGGCTCCTGTCTTCGCGCTCAAGGCAGTTTTCGCTGGCCGACTTAGGCATGCTTGATAATGAACTTAAAATTATCGAGGAGGGTTTCAAACATCCATATGGCATGGTTCTTTCAACCGGCCCAACAGGTTCAGGCAAAACTACAACTATTTATGCGATTTTGAAAATTCTAAATGTCAGGGAGAAAAATATCGCCACAATTGAGGATCCGGTTGAATATGAAATTGAAGGCATTAATCAGATACAGGTAAACCCGAAAACAAACTTGACGTTTGCGGAAGGGCTGAAGTCGATTCTTCGGCAGGACCCGAATATTATTTTCGTTGGCGAAATCCGGGACAACGAGACGGCATCAATTGCCATTAATTCCGCACTCACGGGCCATTTGGTACTCTCGACCTTGCATACCAATCACGCTGCCGCGTCCCTGCCCCGGCTTGTGGACATGGGAGTGGAGCCATTCCTTATTGCCTCCACCATAAATGTTGTTGTTGCCCAACGATTGGTCAGGAAAATTTGCGAGAAATGTAAAGTTTCATACACCGAAAGCGCCAAAAATCTTTCTGACAAAATCTCACCGCCTCTTGTTAAAAAACATTTGGGCAAGTCGGCCAGCGTCCGCATGTATAAAGGCAAAGGCTGCGCCGTGTGCCATTCAACCGGTTATACTGGAAGAGTTGGACTGTTTGAAGTGCTTCAAGTGAGCTCCGCAATTCAGGAGCTCATTACCCAAAAAGGGGACGCCGAGATGATTAAGAAAAAAGCTATACAGGAGGGCATGACCACGATACTCGAAGATGGGCTAGCCAAAGTACAGTCAGGTGTGACAACCTTAGAAGAAGTTTTAAGAGTTACTGTCGCATGAAGTTAAATAGCCAAGTACAAATTTTCAAACATATTTCTTTTTTGGACAAGGCGCTTTTTACCAAGCACCTGGCCGTAATGACCAAAAGCGGCATACCTTTGGCTGAAAGCGTAGATTCGTTGGAAGAGCAGGCTAAAAACCCCACCTTCAAAAAGATTTTGGCTAAGGTGTCTGCGGATATTCAAAACGGCCAGTCACTTTATAAAAGTATGGCGAGGCACCCGCGCGTGTTTGACACGACTTATCTGAGCTTGGTTCAAATTGGCGAGGAGTCCGGGCAACTCGAAAAAAATTTGGAATATTTAGCGGCTAATCTTAAAAAGAGCTATGAGTTTCGCAAAAAAGTGGTCAGCGCCTCGCTTTACCCGATGATTGTTTTGGTAATGGCCGTAGTTGTGGGCTTTGGAATTAGCTATTTTGTGTTGCCGAAACTTATTGATTTATTCGAGTCTTTGGACGTTGAGCTTCCCTTGACCACAAAAATTTTGTTGTTTATTGCAAATACCATGAAAGATTATGGAATATTTATTATGGCCGGAGTCTTGTTGTCTATAATTTTATTTCGAATTTTCGTAAATTTACCAAAGGTAAAAATCCATTGGCACAGGTTTTTATTAGGGCTTCCTACAATTGGCTCGTTTATGCAAAGTGTGCAGATGACCAGTATGTGCAGAAACATCGGGGTGATGCTTCAAAGCGGCCTTGATATAAGCACTACCCTGGAGACTCAGAAGACCGCAACAGATAATTTAGTTTATAAAGAATATTTGGCAAGTCTTCAGAGGGGCATAGAGAAAGGCAAAAGCCTCAAGGAGCAGTTAGAAAGCTCGAAGTTTCATTTTGTTCCGTCAATTGCCACTAAGATGATTGCGGTTGGTGAGAAAACCGGGACCTTGGAAAGCGCCTTTTCATATCTCGGGGACTTTTTTGAAGACGAGGTGGATAACGCTTCTAAAAATTTGTCCAGTACTCTGGAGCCCATACTTTTGATAGGTATATCTTTGATTGTTGGTTTTGTGGCTCTGGCCGTAATTACTCCAATTTATGACTTTACCTCGTCTATTCATAAATGAAATCCAAAGGCTTAACTTATATAGAGCTAATACTGGTAATCGGTATCATGCTTACATTATCAATTTTGACGGCCTCCTTTTATGCAAGGTTTATAACTCAAAACGCGACCGCTAATACCACAGACCGGATTGTGGGTGCCTTCACCAAAGCCCAGATGTATGCAATGATGGGCAAAAATAACAGTAACTGGGGAGTCAACTTCGGAAGCGCCACAGTGACTATGTATCAAGGCAATTCATTTGGAACGCGAAATAGTGCCTTGGACGAATCATTTAGCGTTAATTCCAATGTGGCCATCAGCGGCTTTAGCGATATAAATTACGCGCGAGCCACGGGCTTGCCGTCTGTGGCCGCAACAATCAGTATTCAGGGTGGAAATAATTCGGATACGGTTACGGTTAATTCACAAGGGGTGGCCAGCAAATGAACAAGGGTTTTTCGGTGCTCGAAGTGATTTTAGCAGCTGCGGTTTTTATAATTATCGCGTCAGGTGGAGTGATTGTGGTGATACAAAGCTTTAATGCCAACCGCTTGGGCCAGGAAACCACAATCGCAACCCAATTTGCCTCCGAAGGCATTGAAGCAGTCAAATCGATTAAAAATCAGGCTTACAGTAGCTTAGTCAACACCGCCGGCACAGGTGTAATTCGAAACGGTAGCGGAGTCTGGGCTTTTGGTGGCGCCAATAACACATTCGTACATAATGCCGGGGACAATTATATTAGGACAATTAAAGTTGAAAGCGTTAACCGTGACGGCGTGCCTCCACTGGGCAATATCGTGGCCTCTGGGGGCACGGTAGACCCTGACACGAAAAAAGTCACCTCCACAGTAGCTTGGAATTTCAATAGCGTCAGGCCCGAGTCTGTGGTGCTGACTAGCTATTTAGCAGACTGGCGAAAGCCAATATCAAGCATCGGCGAAGCTCTGGCGCTTTATGGTGACACGGCTACGCTGGCTGCTCCCAGATTTAGAACGTATAGTAATAGCAGTAATGTATTTAGTTCCGAGTCGGCGGCGGGCACCGGCTTTACAGATACGATTGTAGGTAAATCATTTAAAGTAAAAACTTCTCCAACAAAAGTGGAGGCTGTTGCAGGGTATATAAATAACAGTGGGGACATGAGAATACTATGTTATGACGGCACTTCCTGGGCCAGCGAGTGGACCGTAACTGTTGGGGGAAACGGCACAAACTCACAAAGATTTGGTATTGCGTATGAAACCAATTCGGGGGATGTTTTGGTGGTTTATTCCAGAAATGTAGCAGCGACAGATGAGCTGGGCTATAGGACCAAGCTTGGGACCAGTGGTTGTGGAGCTGCGAACTGGAGCGCCGAAAATTTACTGAACCCTGCGAGAACCTCAGGAGTGGTTCACTGGATAGATGCGAAAGGTGACCCTCGCTCAAGCGCCAACAACATCGCGATAATTTGGGCTGACTCAAATTCCGACTTGTCGGCTATGCAGTGGGGTGGTTCATCCTGGTCAATTGTGGAACCTTCTGCAGCTTTGGAAACGGATTTGGAGCGGGCTGCAGCCTCTCAGGATGTCAGCTCTTTTGATTTGGCTTATGAGAGCATAAGCGGCAATTTGATGGTTGTCTGGAGTCCTAACGGCACAACTTGTACCGCGGGGAGCAATTGCATAAGGTATGCCCGCTACACCACTTCATGGTCGGCTTCTGCCGCGGTCCCGACGGTTGCCGACCGGGCTACAAATATCGATATTTCAGGTAACCCCAATACTAATGAGCTGGCTTTGGCTGCTATTAGTAATTCAAGTTCGGATCTGTCCACTGCACATTGGTCGGGGAGCGCTTGGACTGGAAGGGCAAACGTTGATACTTCTGCTGCGGCTGTGGCAGCAGGCACAAAAATTGTTGCGACCGGCTGGCTCGTGAGTGGTGCGACTACTAGCTACGTCGTGGTTTATAACGATTCGGGTGCAACGAACGTCGGTTGGCGTGTTGGAAACGGTAGTGGCGCAACAGTTTTGCAAACAGATTTTGTGCCCGTGCCGGTTTTTGCAAGCCCGCAAAGGTGGTATGACATTCAGACGGATCCTAAAAACCCCGACCGGCTGATGCTTTCGCTTTCGGACAATAATTCTGACTTTTTCGCAAAAAGGCTTGTTATGACCGCAGTACCAGGATTCACTTGGTCGAATACAGAAGGTGGTTCAGCACTCGAGACAGGCTTGGGCCAGGCAACAACAGGGCCTTTTGGCTTTGCTTATTGGCGCAATCCATGACAAAAAAGCAACAATCAGGATTTACATTCATTGAGATAATTTTGTATTTTGCGCTCGTCACTATTGTAATGTCCGCCATAATTCCGTTTGCCTGGAATGTGATAGGCGGCTCGGTTAAAAGCAGCATCCAGCAGGAAGTTTTTGCAAATGCACGCTATGTTTCCGAAATTATAAAATACGAAGTCAGGAATTCAACAGGTATAAATAGCGTCAGTGCAACCTCAATATCCTTGGCTAAATCAGCAGCAGAGGACAATCCCACCGTGATTAGCCTTGCAAGCGGCAAGCTGACTATAACAAAAGGCGCACAGGCAAGCGTAAATTTGAACTCCAACGATACAAGTATCTCAGCATTGACCTTCACTAATTACACCTCGGCGGATAATAAAACAAAGAATATCCAGTTTAATTTTACTATCGGCTCGAACCTTCCACAGATGCGCCAGGAGTATCAGCAAAGTATGGCGATTCAGGGAAGCAGTGAGCTCAGAAGTAATTAAATGAATAAAGGCGTTGTCGCAATTTCTACAGTTTTAGTTTTAGGGGTGGTGCTCTCGTTTGTTACGCTAACCCTGACATCTTTGTCTATTGGCGAGGCTCAGTCGGCTTTTGGTCTTTTCAGAGGCGAGGACACTCTCCAGTTTGTGGAGGGTTGCGCCGAGGATTATATGCTTAAAATCCGGACTCAGGGGTCGGGTTTTACGGCAGGCAACATCACGCGGCCAGAGGGCACTTGCTCCATTGTAGTTAATGCCGGTGACCCGAATTGGGACATTACGGTATCAACGACAGGCAGCGCTTACAGGCGCACGGTGAACGTAATTTTCACTCGAACCTCAAGTGGCATCAGCTTGACCAGCTGGAAGGAAATTTAGCTCTTGACAGCAGAGGAAGCATTGGAATAAGTTTAATTATGAGTAGAAAAAGAGGTTTTACATTAATTGAGCTTCTGGTTGTTATAACCATTGTGGCGGCGTTGGCTGTTGTGGTATTCGTGGCCCTTAACCCCGCCAAAAGGCTCATAGATGCCAGAGATGCCAGGCGCACAACCGATGTTGACTCAGTACTGACTGCGATTCATCAGTCAATTGTGGACAATAAAGGCAGCTACCCTTCCAATATGCCGGCAGCGGGCACTGAGGCACAGCTCGGGACAGGTGCCAGCGGGTGCGCAATTGCAACGGGCGGTTGTGCTGTGACGGCAGCGGCCTGTGTAGACCTGATGACTGGGACAAATAATTTAGCAAAGTATCTTAAAAGTCTTCCAATTGATCCCTTGGGGGGTACAGCTTATACAGCTGCCAAAACAGGCTACTCGGTAGTGGTGGACACTAATGGCATAGTTACAGTCAGGTCTTGCGGAACAGGCACCGGTACCACCGAGGGTACTGTAGATATTTCTTCATCGAGATAGTATTAAAAGCCAGCGCAGTAGTATAAAATGAAGTAGTATGCGTTTAGGCAGACCCACGCTTAATATTCTTCTTTCGACCCAATCTTTAGAGGTAAAGACGGGCGAGAAAAGCCCCAAGGCGGTGCTAGCGCTACCACCAGAGGCAGTTCATAATCAGGAAGTCACGAACCCCAAATTACTCGAGAAAATTGTTGCAGAATTTATAGTAAAAAACCGGCTTAAAGGCAAGAAGGGCGACCTTATTCTGTCTGACGACGTGGTTTACCAGAAAATTGTTCCCATCGCAGACGCAAAAAGCGAAGAATATGAAACTCAAAAGTTTTTGGATGAAGTTCCGTTTGATAACCCCAACATTACACTTAAAAAAGTCAAGGAAGACACGAATGTGCATATGTATGCCACCAATAAACTACTTTTCTTTGCATTCAAAAATATCTTTGAGAAGTACGGCATCGAAATAGAAAAAGTTAGTGTATCAACCAAAAGCCCGTTGAATTTTTTGGAAGAAGATAAGGAAACGGAGGTTGGTGAGTCTCCTGCAAAGAGTACGAAAGTAATTCTTGCTATATTTGTTTTTATACTTGTCTTGGTAACCGGAGGGCTATTTTTGTATGTCAGGTTTAAGCCCGGGGAGACCGAACCTTCACCAGAGCCCACCACAACACCGGAGGTGACAGCCGAACCGGAACCGTCTCCCGAAGCAGAGACAGAAGCGGTGGAAGAGTTGGATTTGAAAAGTTTTTCGGTTCAAATTCTTAACGGCACGGGAGTAGCCGGTACAGCCCAGACGGTTTCGGATTTATTGGTAGCGTTCGGTTTTGAGACTGTTGAAACCGGCAATGCCGCTAATTATGACTATAAAGATGTTACGGTAATGCTCAAGGACGGTGCCTCCCAGGCTTTAGTTGAAAGCATTCAGGAAGCGCTGGGCGAAGGCTATAAAGTAACTGGCTCAGAAGAGCTGGTTGACGCGGACGGTGAATTTGATGTCGTTGTTATAGTTGGCAAAAGCGAGTAATCTCCTTAATTTTGGTATAATCACCTCATGTCACTTTCAGTAGGAATTGTTGGGCTCCCCAATGTGGGTAAGTCTACGCTTTTTAATGCACTTTTGAAAAAGCAACTGGCTTATGTTGCCAATTTTCCCTTTGCCACAATTGAGCCGAATGTTGGCGTGGTTCCGGTTCCGGACTCGCGGCTTCTGGAATTGTCTAAAATTTATAACTCACCAATTGTTCCGGCCACCGTGGAATTTGTTGATATTGCGGGGCTTATTGCCGGAGCTTCCAAAGGCGAAGGTTTGGGGAACAAGTTTCTTCACCACATTCGCGAAGTGGATGCAATTTGTCATGTTGTTCGCGCCTTCGGCGATCCCGATATAGTTCGTGAAGGTTCAACTAATCCCAAGGATGACTTTGAAATTATAAAGACGGAGTTGGAGTTGGCAGATTTGGAAACGGTGGAGAAGCACCAGAAGAAGAAAAACGCTGACGTGGAAGCTCTACAGCTATTGTCAAAAAAACCGATTTTAGTTGTTTTAAACGTTGATGAAAAAGATTTGAAAGAAGCCTCAGAGTTGGAAGAGAAATATGCAAAAGAGTTTGGTGTAGAGGTCGAGCAGGCTATTGTGATTTGTGCCAAGACTGAGTCGGAGTTGGCGGGACTCTCAGAAGAAGACCAAGTAGTTTATTTACAAGAACTTGGTCAAAATAAATCCGGGCTTGAGAGGTTAATTCAAAAAGCTTTCGTGACTCTTGGACTTATGACTTTTCTCACAGCCGGCGAGAAGGAAGTACGTGCCTGGACTATTAAAAACGGCACTCGCGCGCAAGATGCGGCGGGCGTGATTCATACTGACTTTGTTAAAAACTTTATTAAAGCTGACGTTGTTGATTTTGATGATTTTATTGAATTAAAAGGCTGGAAAGTTTGCCGTGAGAATGGTAAGGTGCGAAGCGAGGGGAGAGATTATATGGTCAGAGATGGAGATGTTATTGAGTTTAAAATAGGCCAATGATGTGTTATACTAGCCCTTGTTATGCAAAACTATGAACTGACAATTGTCCTTCCGGGAAAGGTAACTCCTGCGAAGAAAAAAGATGCCATTGCCCGTGTGGAAAAGATTGTCAAAGCTGTGGACGGAAAAATAACTTCAAGTGACGACTGGGGAGTGAAGGAGCTTGCCTATACAATTAAGAAAAACACCGCAGGTGCTTATGTTTATTTTGACTTGGAGCTCCCGACGAGCGCGGTTGCGGGGGTAAGCGAAAAAGTAAAACTTGAGGATGATATAATTAGGTACTTGCTGGTGAGGCACGAAAGTCCACGTGCGCGGGCAGACAAGAAAGTGAAAAAATAAATGGCTAGAAGTTTAAATAAGGTTACCTTAATTGGAAATTTAACACGCGACCCCGAGCTTCGCTATACACCTTCCGGAACAGCGGTTACAACTTTTACAATTGCCACAAACAGACAGTGGAAGACCGAGTCCGGGGACTCAAAAGAAGATGCTGAGTTTCATAGGGTTGTAGCCTGGGACAAACTAGCCGAAATCTGCGCTCAGTTTTTAAAAAAAGGCAAGCAAGCTTATGTGGAAGGTAGACTTCAGACCAGAAAATGGCAGACAAAAGAAGGCGAGGACAAATATACAACAGAGGTGGTCATTTCTGAAATGATCCTTTTGGGAAGATTTGATGATGTGCCCACCCAAAGTGTGCAGGACATTCCGGATGACTTTGATGAAGAACCCAAGGCTAAAAAGGAGCCAAAAAAGCCCGCGAAGAAAGAGACTAAGGAAAAGAATGAAGAGTCGGACGACATACCGTTTTGATTAATATGGCCAAACCAAAACTACGAAAACCACGAGTGATACGGGAGAAAATTACCCCCGAAAAAATTAATTTTGTAATTTCGTATAAAAATTACGAGAAGCTGGCGCGGCTTATGAACGACCGGGCAAAAATCCTGGGAAGAAAGCGAACGGGAATACCCGCCAAAGCGCAGCGAAAAATTAGCCGCGAGATTAAGCGCGCCAGGCACTTGGGTCTTCTCCCGTTTAGTTCCAGGGTATAGAATTGTCCGATGGAGTCACAACAAGAGCCTCTGCCAACACCAACCCCCAAGGTAGGACTGAATAAGGTAGGACTTAACAAGGCAAGAGTAATAGTTTTAGGGCTTTTGGTGGCAGTTTTTGCCTTTGCAGTGGGCTATGCAGCTGGTGTTGACGGTTATAAAGCTACAGCTCAGGGCTTTAAGGTAAACATTTCCCGCGAGATTCCGCCCGAACAGAAGGACTTGGACTTCAATCTTTTCTGGCAAGTGTGGGATACTTTGGAAGAGTCCTATTTTGATCACTCCAAAATCAAAGACGCCAATTTGGTTTTAGGTGCCATTAAGGGGATGGTTGCCGCAGTTGGTGACCCCTATACCGCATTTTTAACACCGGACGAGCAGCGCGTGACGCAGGAAGATTTGTCCGGCAATTTTGAAGGGATAGGAATTCAGATTGGCTTTATCGGCACACAGTTGGCTGTTGTTGCACCTTTGCCAAATTCACCCGCCGAAGAGGCGGGAATTGTGGCTGGGGATATTATTGTGGGTATCAAAGACGAAGCAAAAGGAGTTGAGCGGGGGACAGTGGGGATTACACTTCCCGAGGCGGTCCAACTGATTCGCGGGGAAGCAGGCTCAAAGATAACGCTTTCCCTGCTTCGCGAAGGGGCCGAGGCGCCGGTGGTTGCCGATGTTGTAAGGAAAGAAATTGCAGTTCCCAGTGTGGCTCTTGAGTTTGTAGGCGAGGGCGAGCGCATTGCACACCTTCGGGTTCTTAAATTCGGGGGCGAGACCTTGGCTGAGTGGAATGAAGCGGTTTTGGAAATTCAAAAGAAGGCGGATTTGACGGGGATTATTGTGGACGTCCGCAATAACCCCGGCGGCTATTTGCTGGGCGCGGTTGACTTGGGCTCCGAGTTTCTTGAAAACGGGGACACGGTTGTGGTTGAGGAGTATGCCAATGGCGGTAAGAATGAGTTTTTTGTTGAGAGAGCCGGCAAGCTTACCCGTGACAAAGTAGTGGTTCTGATTAACGGTGGCTCGGCCTCGGCCTCTGAAATATTGGCAGGAGCCTTGAGGGATATTAAAGAAACGCCTTTGGTCGGTGAGACTTCTTTCGGGAAGGGAACAGTTCAGGATGCCAAAGAGCTTGAGGGTGGTACCGGTCTTCATATTACTGTTGCCAAGTGGTTAACGCCTTCTGGAGTCTGGGTTAATGAAGGTGCCCTGAAACCGGATTATGAAGTTGAAGACAATCCTGAAACACCAGAAGACGAGCAACTTACAAAAGCGATTGAAGTCATCAACAATTTCAGCTCGCTCTCAGGAAGATAGTGAAAAATAAGTTCTGTCATTCCCTATGAAAGATACTGGTTTTATAAAAGGTCTTCTTATCGGTTTTGCCGCACTTGTAGTTATTTTAGTTTCAATGCTTGGCGGAGCTGTAGCCGACAGACTTTTTGTTATAAAACCACTTGATTCCTTGGTGGATAGGGTAACGCAAACGGGTATCGGCGGCAGCAGACAAATTTTGCGCGAGGAGTCAGCAGTTATTGATGTTGCCGAGCGAGTTTCTCCATCAGTGGTCACCGTAAGTATTCAAACTCCTCAAAGAAGAGTTCTGCAGTTTGATCCGTTTAACGGCTTTCAGTCGCAAATTCAAGGCGGAGTGCCTCAGGACATAGGCAGCGGATTTATAGTTAGCGACACGGGACTCATTATTACAAATAAGCATGTGGTTAGCGAAGACACCGAATATAAAATCATAACCCAGGATGGCAAGGAGTATGAAGTCAAAGCAATTCACAGGGACCCCGCCAACGACTTGGCAATTTTGGAAACCGCGGCGACGGGTTATAAACCTTTGGTTTTGGGCAACTCCGAGGAGCTTAAGGTTGGCCAGTTTGTCATTGCCATCGGGACTGCTCTGGGTGAGTTCAGGCATACGGTCACAACCGGTGTGGTCTCCGGACTCGGGCGCGGTATTACCGCGGGTAGTGCTTACGAGGGCTTCGTTGAGCGGCTTGATAATGTGATTCAGACTGACGCAGCCATAAACCCAGGGAACTCGGGTGGGCCACTTCTTAACGCTTCCGGCGAAGTAATAGGAGTAAATGTGGCAGTGGCCTCTGGGGCAGAAAACATTGGTTTTGCGCTTCCCGTCAACCTTGTGACAGATGGCATTGCCGAGTATCAAAAAAGCGGGACTTTTGCCAGCAAAGCCTTCCTGGGAGTGGAGCATAGTATGATAACCCGCGAGGCTGCGCTTTTGAATGAAGTTCCTCAGGGAGCTTATGTTTCGGCTGTGGTGCCGGACTCGGCCGCTGAGGTTGCCGGAGTTCAGGAGGGAGACATTATTACTAAAATCAATGGTGCGTCAGTCACGGACAGCGAGGAAGGGCTCTCGGGCTTAATCAGTGAGCACAAAGTGGGTGATAAAGTGACTCTTGAACTCTGGCGCGACGGCGAGACTCTTACCCTCGAAGCCACCCTTTCCTCAGGAACGTAGCTTTTTATTTGATATAATGAATATATGGGCGCGACAACAGTTAGCCTAACTGTTAAAAATCCAGCGGGTGGCGAGAATGCCTATACTGGGAAATTTTTAGTGGATTCGGGAGCGACTTTTACTGTAGTTCCAGCAACTGAGCTTAAAAAGCTTGGAATAAAGCCAAAGCGCACAATCATGATTAATCTCGCGGATGGTAGGGTTTTAGAGCGTGAAGTTGGAGATGCGATTTATAAGTACGATGGAATTGAAGCGGCTTCTCCGGTAATGTTTGGCAAAAAGGGAGATAGTGAGCTACTAGGGATTGTTACTTTGGAATCCTTGGGCCTTTCTCTCGACCCTCTTAGGAGAAAGCTTTATCAAGCAACGTTGAGAGGTTGATTTTTTGTCTCTCAAAGCCACCCTTTCCTCAGGAACATAGTATTGTAAATCTTCACTGAATAGGATATAAAACAAATTATGAATATTGGGCCAGGAGGAGAGAGGGATTTTGAGTTTGACGCCCCGGCTGAGTTTGAGACTCTCTTTAATGAAACTTTTGGCCCAAAATCAAAATACGCGCTCGAAGCATTATTGGAATGGTCGAAAAGAGAAAGTGGAAAGTTTGAAGGCCAAGCAGTTTTGGAAATACCCAACCAAAATCTGGATGGAATATCCGTCTTTTTTGTTATTTCTCCCGGAGAGGAAAGGTTTCAAGTAATTTCTGGAAGATTAACTGAAGACGGTGAGCTATACAGTGATTCTGCAGCGTTTCTCAAATCTGACGACTTTAATAATTTTGCTGTCGGAAGAGAGGATGGCGTTGAACACGTAACATTTTATTCAATGGATAGGTCTAAAGCTTTGCGGATTAGGGAAACGGGTAGCTTCCAATTTTATGACAGCCTTCCTTCAAAAATAGGTGGAAGGGGAAGAAGGGGTTAATTCAGACTCTGTGTCATCTCAACCACTTTATCCAAATTTCCATCAACAATTGCTTCTAAATTTCCAAAACTCTTTCCCAGTCTGTGGTCGGTGACCCTGTCCTGTGGGAAGTTATAAGTTCTTATTTTTTCAGCCCGCATGCCGCTTCCTATGGCGCTTCGGTAACCTGCAATTTCTTTCATTTTTTTCTGTTCTTCAAGCTCCCAGAGTTTAGCGCGCAGTAAGGCCATGGCATTCACACGGTTTTGCTCTTGGAATCTCTCGGTCTGCGCAGTTACCACAATTCCCGTTGGTCTGTGAGTCAGCCTCACGGCTGTGCTGACTTTATTTACATTTTGGCCACCGTGCCCGCCGGAGCGGTAAAATTGAATGTCAAGATCGCTCGGGTTTACCTTGACTTCACTTTCTGAAATTTCAGGGAGGACCGCGACTGTTGCAGTTGACGTGTGAACTCGGCCGCGCTTTTCGGTTTCGGGCACGCGCTGGACACGATGCACTCCGGACTCGTATTTTAGTAAATCAAATACACCCGGCCCCTTTAATTTAAGAGTTTGCTCATCTTGCTGTGCTTTCCATCCTCGTTTAATGGCAAAGCGATAGTACATCCGCAGGAGATCAGAGGCCCAAAGCTTGGCCTCGTTGCCTCCTGCGGCACCACGGACTTCAATATAGCATGTTTGATTCTCCATGAAGATCTAAGACTTTTTACCCTTTTTTGCTTTACGATTGCCGCTTTTGCGGGTCAAAGATTTTCGAAGTGCCTCCAGGGTCTCCGGTCTATCCAACTGCTCCTGGATTTTTTTCTCGCGCTTAATCTTCCTTCGCTCGACTTTGGAAAGTACGTTAGCTTTAGCAGCACCTACTCGGGCACGGAAAGCATCAACCCGCCCTGCAGTGTCGACGAATTTCAGCTGCCCAGTATAAAACGGATGGCAATTGGAACAAACCTCAACGTTTATTTCGGCAACGGTAGCTCCAACTGTAAATGTGTTGCCACACGCGCACTTGACACGCGCCTCGTACCACTTGGGATGTATCTGATATTGCATGAGAAGCATATTATATCAATGTTTCTTTTTTTCGGCAATATAAACGCCTGTGGCGATGATTATGGCTCCCAATATAAAAGAAAGAGAAAGGCTTTCGCCGAGCCAAAAAACAGCCAGAGGTACGGAAAAAAGAGGGATGAGGTAGTTAAAAAGGACAGCCTCCGAGACCTCGATTGAGCGCTGGCCGCGCACATACATAAAATAAGCAAGGTTGCCCGAAAGAAGAGCCATATACCAAACTCCGAAGTGATACTTAAGGGGCAGAGTTAAAATGGTAGTGAGTAAGTTCTCCCAGCCATAGATGAGTATTGTCAGCGGAATTAAACACACGGCTCCCACGATAAACGCCAGGCTCGTCAAGTTTGCAGATTTTGTTTTATTTTTAATCGCCTTTTTGGCCAATAGTACTGATCCGCTATCGGCGAGTAGATAAACCAAAAGTAGTAGGTTTCCGGTCAAGCGTATGCCTTGCCCGCCCTGAAAAATGGGAAGAAGCGAGTTTAAGATTACCCCCAGAAGGACTATCATAATTCCCAGTTTTTCTCTTTTGGTTATGTGGTCGCGGAAAAAATGCACTGCTCCAAGGGTGACAATGATAGGGCCGGCTATGGTAATCAGCGTTGAGTCAAGTACCGTTGATTTTTCAAGCCCGAAAAATAGAAGGCTGAGAGCCAAAGGAACTGCTAAAAAGCCGTAAAGAAGGGCTAACGGAAAGTTGGCCTTCAGATTTCTAAACTTCTTGCCCTGGGCAATTTTCGCTGAAAAGAAGAAAATCGAAAAGACGGCAGATATGGCGAACCTGTAAGCCAGAAAGGGGAGGGGCTCGATACCCGCGAGGGTGAACTTGATAACTGGCCCGGCAGCTCCCCAAATGACCGCGGTTGTCAGAAGGAACAAATAAGCCTTGAAGCGGGTACTCATCAGCTTAATATTACAGCAGGATAATGGTGGAGGCCACTAGCTCCTTGTCCTTGAAGGTCCCGATTATGACAATAGCCTCTCCCGCTTCAGCTGTGGACAGGCGAGTGGATGAAAGGCCGTCGTTACCTTTAGCAAAAGTGCTAACGGTGCCTGTGGCATCCACTGAGACTTCTTCCCCCTCGGCAGGGAGGACGATAAACTCCTTTGCCGAGAGCGTATCGACTATTCCGACTACTGCCGTGACCTCGGCTTTCGCGGGCTCAGTGGTTATGAGAATTCTCCTGATTTCAAATACGCCTTCGCGGTTTTGGGTGCCAAGAGCCGCCACAAAATCCCCGATGGCAAGGTCCGTAAATTTGACCTCCTTTGTTGCCTCTTCGATTATGGAGCCATAAGTTGTTGCATCTGTAAGCGAGAGCTGAACAATGTCTCCGTCTTTTGTTCTGATTTGTAGGCTGTCTTCGGCAATATCTGTCACCGTTCCGAGGCTTGCCTGCATAGCGGCTGAGCTGTCATCAATTTTGTCAGTATGGATGAGCGTCAACTCCTCTTTCTCGGGTACTTTTCCTTTTTCAAAAGACCAGACGACGATGTTGTTGAAACCGGGAGTCAACTCAACCTCAATTGAGAACTCGCCCGTGCCGGTAGCTTCTTTTGTGTAGATTTTGTTAGCGCTTACCGCGACCGGGGAGTTAGGTCTTGTGAGCCCGGAGACTGTTATTGAGGAACTTACTGCCACCGCGTTATCTGCGGGCGCGACAATTGACAATTTGCCGTTGGTTGGTTTAGTTTCGATTTGGTTGTTATTATCTTGAGTCTGGGGAGAAGAAGAATTTTTTTCCTCACTTGCCCGTGAGAGTCGCCATATGCCGAAGGCCACGCCAATTCCAATGAAACTTCCCAATATTACTGCGATTACTTGTTCTTTTCGCATGGAGCGAGCCTAATAGGCACGAACAACTATACGTCCGGTAAAGATGCTTGTCAAGGAGTCCCCCGGATGTTACGATGCAATTCATGGACGTAATATTTCTTGGGCATTCAAGTTTTCATATTAAGGGAAAAGATGCCTCGATAGTTACCGATCCGTTTTCTCCGGAGACCGTGGGGATAAGGTTTCCTAAAGTATCGGCGACAATTGTAACTGTGTCGCACGATCATGATGACCACAATGCCGCAAGTCTCGTGGAAGACGCGCGAAAGGTTATAGCCGGCCCGGGAGAGTATGAAATTGACGGCATTTCGATTCTGGGGATTTCCTCCTTTCATGATGACAAAAAAGGTGCTGAGCGAGGAAAAAATACCATATATGTTTTTGAAATTGACGGCTTTCGGGTGGCTCACTTGGGGGACCTTGGCCACCGCCTTGCCGACGAAGCCGTAGAGGATATCGGTGATGTTGATATCCTTATGATTCCGGTCGGCGGGGGCTACACTATTGGTCCGAAAGAGGCAGCAGAGGTCGCCCGTGCAATTGAGCCAAAAGTTATTATCCCCATGCATTATCAAATGCCCGGGTTAAACCCAGTGGTGTTTTCAGCCCTTGTTGACGAAAAACCATTTGTGGCAGAGGTCGGGCTTAGTGCCCGGATTGAGAAGAAATTGAGCCTCAAGGCTGGCACTCTGTCCGAAGATAGCCAGGAGATTGTAATACTGGATATTTCTTAAAATGGCGGACGCAACCACAATGACGGTGAGAATTCCGCCTCACTCAACCGATGCGGAAGTAAGTGTCCTCGGAGCGCTTCTCTTGGACCGCGACGCGATAATTGCAGTGGCCGAGTTTTTGCGGCCCGAGCATTTTTATGATGAGCGCAACCGCATGATTTTTGAGTGCATGCTTGAGCTTTATGAGGAGCGCACGCCAATTGACGTTTTGACAGTTTCCGAGCGCCTGAAGCGAAAAAAAACCTTAAAAGAACTCGGTGGTGTGAGTATGCTTGCTGAGCTGGCTAACAAAGTCCCCACCGCGGCCCACGTTGAGCACTACGGCAAAATTGTCAAAGACCAGGCGACTAAGCGCTCGCTTATGAGTGCGGCATCAAAATTGGTTGACCTGTCGCTTGATGAGCGGCTCGGGGCAGATGAGCTTTTAGATAAAGCGGAAAGCGAGGTCTTTTCTATTACTCAGAGGCATTTGGCTAAGAGTTTCACTTCTGTTAAGTCGGCACTCGCGGACTCGTTTGACAGGTTAGACGAGCTTCATAAGGCTGATTCCGGGCTTCGCGGCGTGCCTACCGGTTTTACAGATCTTGATAATTTACTTGCCGGCATGCAGCGGTCGAACCTTCTCATTTTGGCTGCGCGGCCGGGAGTGGGGAAAACCACGCTTGCCATGAATATTGCACACAATTTGGCAGTCAGTCACAAGAAACCGGTTGGAATATTTTCGCTCGAGATGAGCCGGGAGGAGTTGGTGGACAGGCTACTTGTGGCTCAAGCGGATATTGATGCCTGGAGACTAAAAACCGGGAAATTGAGCGAGGAAGACTTTGCCGCCTTGTCAAACGCCATGGGGGTTTTGGCCGAGGCACCACTATACATTGATGACACCCCGGGAGTCTCGGTCCTTGAAATGCGGACTAAAGCACGTCGCCTGCAGGTGGAAGTTGGGGTCGAGTTTATTGTGGTTGACTATATCCAGCTGGGCCGTAGCCGGAACCTTGAAAACCGGGTACAGGAGGTGGCCGAAATTTCCCAGGGCCTAAAAAACCTGGCCCGTGAGTTGAAAATCCCGGTATTGGCGATTTCCCAGCTTTCGCGGGCGGTAGAGCAGCGGGGGTCAAAGCGACCTGTCTTGTCGGATTTAAGGGAATCAGGGTCAATCGAGCAGGATGCGGACGTGGTGATGTTTTTGTGGCGTGAAGACGATGATAACCCCGAAAAATTTTATCTGGATATCGCCAAGCACCGAAACGGCCCATTGGGTCAGGTGCAATTTCACTTCCGAGGGGATAGGATCAGGTTTTATGGGGCAGAGAGCAAGAGAGGATAGGTGCAAAGTTTGATTGGCTAAAGGATTTTCTTCTTCATACTCTATTTTTTTTAAAATTCTTTCCCAGTACTGTTCCCAAGAAGTAAGACAGGAAGGCAGCGGTAAAGGCGATCGAAATCATAGAAACATACGCGATATTAGAAAGGTGAAATAAGCCTGCCTCAGTTATAAATTTAGTCTTACTGAAATACATTAGTGTAAAAAGTGTGGAAACAATGCTGCCAGCAACTATGTTTTGCCTTCTTTGTGGAGCGGTAAATATATAACCTGCTATGCAAGACAAAATAAAAGAAAAAAAGGTAATTCGATCCTGAAGAATTAAAAAGGAAATAATTCCTAAAAATATCTCTCCCATACCTATTTTTTATACTAACACATATCATTACTTCTGCCGTTTACACATTGGTGATTTAGAGACACCAACGACGCCCATTTTGTGCCGGGGGTGGGGGTCCCCGTAAATCCCGCTCTGCGGGACACGGGGCAGGCGAACTCACTTTGTGGCCAGGGGGAGACTCGAACTCCCACGAGGTTTAAGGCCTCACAGGTTTTTGAGACCTGCGTGTCTACCGGTTCCACCACCTGGCCAAGTGTTATATTTTACCATTTTGAGTAGCAAAGATGTAGTTGCTAGATTAAATAACTTCAATAAAATGTAGTCAATGTCGTTAAAAATAATTTGCGATATCTGCAGACAACCAATCCAAAACGATTTTGTGTTAGACTAAATTTTCGCGGCAAAGATATTTATGATATGAGCGATATTTGCAAAAAATGTTGGTTGAATAAGAATAATTGGTCCAAACTTCACAAAATGCCCAAAAAGTAATATCATATCGAGGCATGATAACTGCAACTGACCTGAAAAACGGCACTACTTTTTTGGACTCCGACAAGCCATACAAAGTGGTTAAGTATAACCATATAAAAATGGGCCGTGGGGGAGCCACGGTGAGAGTTATGGCCAGGAACCTCGAGACCGGCGACCTTGCCGAGTTGACTTATGATGCAGGAAACAAGATTAATGAAATCTCCACTTCAAAAAAGCGAATGCAATATCTTTATAAAGATGGAGATAACGCCTGTTTTATGGACCCTGCCACTTATGAACAAACCGAGATTGATTTGGATGTTTTGGGCGAGCTCATAGCTTTTATTAAGGAAGGGAGCGAGGTTGATGTGCTTTTTTGGGACGGGGAAGCACTTTCAGTGGACATTGCGCCTAAGGTTGTGCTTGAAGTAGCTGAAACAGACCCCGGCGTTAAGGGCAACTCTGCAACGAACATTTATAAACCCGCGAAGCTTGAAAACGGGCTGACCGTAAAAGTTCCTTTGTTTATTAAAGTTGGAGACAAAATTAGAGTAGATACTCGAACTTCTGAATATATTGAGCGTGCCTGACTGCGTAGGCAGGCTAGCTAGCTATCCACCAAAAAACCGCGACAACTGTAACAATTTGTGTCGCAAGACCGGGAACCATTGTTGTATCCACCTGAATTGACTTCTGAAACATTAACCACTTTTTGACGAACTCATTCTTCCAACTTAAGAAAAAGTATGGCCCCTCTACAACATCGGGCAAGACTCCCGCGAATGCCCCCAAAAAGATTGTATTCATGTGTGTTGGGTCTGTCGAGAAATTTAAGGCTATGAAGGAACCCAATGCTAACGAAATTAGCACATCCGCCGCAACGATTATTGTTGATCTTTTAGTAACATGGCCGTATTTTTGAAGCTCGGTGTTTAAGTGTGGGTTCCAATGCGGAACCATGTCAAGCACAAAATGGCTCGCGAATGCGAGCGGAAGGGATATCAGTGGATTTGGAATTTTCGTGACGATGGCGGCACCTACGAGGGCATGTGGCGTTTCTAACACGGTAGAGCTATGATATACTGACGAGCCCAAATATGTCAATTTTGACGGCTGTTTTGTCGGGAGTTATCGGAGGAAGCTTGTTTTTGTTTGTATTCTGGAAGCGCCTGCGGGAGGATTACTCATCTTCTTTGATATTTAGCTCAGGAGCCTATTTTATATTTATGGCCTCAATCTTTTCTTGGCTTTCACAGCTCCTTTCCCGCTTTGCCGTTGAAAATTCAATTCTTGAGCCGGCCGGCCTTTGGTTTTGGGGCAGTATTTTAGGCTTTATTGTGGCGTTTGCGTTAAGCGTTAAAAAACTGCGTCTCCGCTGGGTCGAAACTCTTGAAGCGGCTATCTTGGGAGGAGCCTTTTGGCTTCTCGTTGTTTATGGCGCAAATCTTGCGCTCAGCGGCTTTGCCGTAGTTGCGCTACTTTTGATACTTTTTTATTTCCTTGAGAAAAATTATAAACGCTTCAGCTGGTACAAATCGGGGAGGGTGGGTTTTTCCGGCCTTCTTGCAGCTAGCGTGTTTTTTACCATTCGGGCGATTGCCTCATTTGTGACAACTGAGTTTTCAACTATTGGCAGGATTGAACTGGTGCCTTCGGCGGTTGTCGCTTTTTTATTGTTGTTTTCGTTGTATAATTTGTCTGAAGGGTAAAATGGCAGACAAAAAGCATCCACAAGTGGTTTTTCCGGCAAGTTTAGTGGCTCCGGTGGCGGGTTTTCTAAAGGGCCAGCTTAAGGAGCTTCGGAGGCGACGAAAAGATATAAGTGGGGAGGACCCCTTTAAAAATCCGGACCGGGTTATGGACAATGCTGCACCGGATGCGGATGCTGAGGAGCAGTTCGGGCATGTGCGCACTTCAGCTATTAAGGATGAAATGGATCGCAAAATTATTCAAACGAGGAAGGCCTTGACGCGCATTAAAATTGGAAAGTATGGAATATGCACTAATTGCGGGCGGATGATTGATACAGACCGCTTAATGATATACCCCGAAGCTACACTTTGTGTGAAATGCGAAGCGAAAAAGGAGAAGAAATAACCCCCAGGGTGATCCATCAGGACGAAGAGCTTCTCGTCCTTGATAAGCCGTCGGGATGGATAGTTAACGACTCGTCAACGGCTAAAGAACAGCAAACTATACAAGCATGGATTGCCGCGAATTTCAAATTTAAAATTTCAAATTTAAAATTATATCGGAATGGAATCGTTCATAGGCTGGACAAAGAAACGAGCGGGATATTGTTGATTGCCAAAAATAAAAGTAGTTTTGAGTTTCTTCAAAGCCAGTTTAAGCAGCGCTTGGTTAAAAAAAGCTACGTTGCTCTTCTTCATGGCAAGGTTGAGCCGGATGAAGGGACAATAGAAGCCGAAGTTGGCAGGCTCCCTTGGAATAGAAGACGCTTCGGAGTCTTGCCCGGTGGACGAAGCTCAAAGACCTTATACAAGCTTAGAGAGGTTTATAAGAGTGATAACGAGAAGTTTAGTTTAGTGGATTTTTACCCGGAAACAGGCCGGACACATCAGATAAGAATCCACGCAAAGCACGTAGAGCACCCGGTTGTTGGGGATACGTTTTATGCCGGCAGAAAGACCTCAAGGAAAGACAGGCTTTGGTGCCCCAGACTTTTTTTGCATGCAGCCGAAATAAGTTTCACTCATCCGTCTACTAGAGGCGAGGTGAAGTACCAGAGTGATTTGCCACCTGAGTTAGAAAGTGCGCTTAATCTCCTTGAAAAGCAGTAGGCTACAAAGTAATCTTTATATACCAGTGAAGAGAAGAGTAGTATTTGTATTGGGGGCGATGACGGCAGTTCTCCTCGTGTCCCTAATCTTTATTCTTTTCGCGAAAGTACCCCAAGCCTTTTCGGTGGTAGTTCCTACCGAGTCTGAGGATTTGGAGCTTATTTTTTTTGAATTGAATGAAGGAAAAGTGGTCGTAATTACTATTCCCAAAGATACTCAAATGAATTTAGCTATGAACCGGGGAACCCTTCGGGTCAAAAGCGTGCGAAGACTTATTGATTCGGAAAAGCTCCCCGGCAGGCTACTATCTGACACGGTAATGAAGACGTTATATTTACCGGTGGACTATTGGGCGGGCAGGCAGCATTATGGGACTTTCTGGGGCGGGGATATGCCTCTGCCGGTCCGGCTGACCATATTTTTACAAAACATCAGGGGGCTCAAAGAGGAGAGGGTTGATTTGGCTGATACTACAGTCCTGACCAAGGAGCGCCTGAAAGACGGTGAAGATGGCTATGTGGTAAGCGGCAGATTACCACTTACTCTAATAAGTTTGTTTGCCGAGCCGGCAATATCGAGCAGCCAGACTGCAGTAAGGCTTGTTAATGGCACCGGAGAGCCTGAGTATGTACTTACCGATGTTGCTTCAATTCTTGAGGTATTGGGAGCAAAACCTGTGCCGCCTTTAACTGTGGATGCGGTCGATGTTGACTGCCTTGTCCGCGCCAACGATGAGTATAGCCGAGAGCGCATTGCGAGCGTTTTTGATTGTTCCGTTTCAAAAGAAACGCCCGAAGCCTTTGATATAGAGCTTTTAGTAGGAAGCCGGTTTGTAGAGAGATTTTGATTTATCTTCTGGTGGGGAATGAAGGAATGTCGTCCAGAGTTTCCGCTCTTTTTGTTTCTTTAATAAAAACCTTGACCTCTGATTCTGCAATTGACTTGATGTATGTTTCATACTCATTGCCGTTTTTAATAAAATAAATAACCCTTGTGGCTAAGTCGTCCGGAAGCCTACCGATATATAACTCGTCATAAGTGGTCACGGCGACCTTTCTTACTTTGGGGACAAGCTGAACATTGTCACCCGCGTCAAGTCTGGCAAGAATAACGGACTCGCAAATGTTGACCAGGGACACAATTTTGGTCTTGCCGGGTATTTCGAGAAATGCATCCGTGGTTTGTGTATTTTTACCTAAAAACACACCGTCCGTGTGGAGCAGGCTACACCTGGCAAGGCACTTGTCCGCTATTGAATTTAAGGGATCTTTGGATAAAACTCTTTTTGAAAAAAGAACTGCGTTTTCAAAGTCGCCAAGTTGCAGATATGCGCGAGCGGTGCGGTTTAAGGCATCAACATCCTCGGGGTCCTCAGAAAGAATTGTAAGGTTAACTTGGAGGGCATTTTGCCAGTCCTGAGACAGGGCAGCAAGAATAGCACGGCGGGCAAGGGTATCGTACATCTGAACTTTATCATTATGAGTATAGAGGTGTGAGTGTCGATGTCAAGTGGTATACTTGGCCTAATGAGTGGGCATTCCAAGTGGTCAACAATTAAGCGGGCAAAGGCAGTAAACGACAATGCCCGGGGAAAAGTTTTTTCCAAGCTTGTTCGCGGGATTACAATGGCCGTAAAAACCGGTGGGCCCGATCCGGTCTCAAATTACCGCCTGCGTGTTGCGATTGAGGCGGCGAGGGCCGAAAACATGCCCAAGGAAACAATCGAGCGGGCTATTAGCCGCAGTGAAGAAGGCAGTGCCCTCGAGGAGATAGTTTATGAAGGTTTCGGGCCAAATGGAGTGGGACTCTTGGTTTATATTACTACGGACAATAGGAATAGAACCGCACAGGAGATTAAAAACGCTTTCGAGAAGGGTGGCGGCAGTCTAGGTAGCCCCGGCTCGGTTTCCTTTAACTTCGAGTCAAAGGGCTATCTTTTAGTTGAAAAATCGGTAGATATTAGCACCCAAATGCTTTCTCTCATCGACCTTGGAGTAGAAGATATGGAGGAGGCAGGTGAGGGGATAGAGGCGTATACCAATAGCCATGAGCTTTTCAGTGTTAAAGAGAAAGTGGAGAAAGCGGGCTTCAAAGTGCTTGCTGCTGAGCTTATTCAAAAACCCAAAAGCCAAGTGCCTGTTGATAAAAAAGTTGAAGATAAACTCTTGGAGTTGATTTCGTCTCTTGAGTCCCATGATGATGTCCAGAAGGTGTTTGATAATGCTGCCATAAGCTAATTATGTCTAAGCGCCACAAGTTTTTAATTACGTCATTAGTTTTGTCGTTAGGTTTTTTTGGAATTACTTTTTTGGAAAACGAGGACAGGTTAGTGGGGATTGCTGCTTTGTCTTTGGGAAGTATTATAATGTTTTTCTGGACGTTAAGGGAGGGGATAAAGCGCGATGCCACACTTTTGTGTTTAATTTTGCCACCCCTTTTTACCCTTGGAGTTGGGCTTTTTTGGTTTTTGTTGCCGTCAACTTTCTATGCAAGACTGCCCATTATTGTCTTATATGGAATAGGGGTATATTCAATAGCGCTTACGGCAAATGTCTTAACGGTTTCGGTCCTTAAAAAAATTGCGTTGGCCAGAGCGGCCAAGGGCGTTTCGTTCGTATTGACCCTATTTACGCTGTTTTTATTGTACGACGCAGTGCTTTCGTTAAAAGCCAGCATTTTTATTGCTTCCTCAGCGGTACTGGTGGCTTCGTTCCCGTTGTTTCTGCAGGGGTTATGGGTAAGCCGAATTACTAAAGAAGTCGGAAGTGAAATTTTAATATATTCGGGGGTTTTTTCTTATGTGGTCGGTGGAGTGGCGGTACTGATGTATTTTTGGCCTGTGTCGGTGGTTGTGGGGTCTTTGTTTTTGACTGTTGTGGTATATATTCTTTTGGGGTTGGGACAAGCAAAGATTGAGGCCAGGCTTTTTAGGCAGACGGTAAACGAGTATCTCACAATAGGCACAATTGTTTTTTTAATTATGCTTCTGTCGACAAATTGGCACGGATAACCTCCAAGGGCCTGCCTGCGCAGACAGGGGAGAGGGGTGGCCCGATTAGCAATATTATAGGCAGGTATTTTCACGCGGGGAGAGGGAGTGTTTTCACGATTCGTTGATAATATTTGATATAGTTGTTAGGTTAACAAAACACACTTGAAGCGCCCTCCAGAGGAGTAAGGCAGCAGGTTGTTTACTTGCAGCCAGCCTTGCCCGCAATGCTTCGCATAGCGATGCAGGCGGGTCGCTGCGGCTGCTGACAGCTTTTTGAGCAGTCATACATAATGTCGTACAATAATACTTTTGCGACGTATATTAATTCAGTGAGGGAAGGGCATTATTTTTTCTTATTATCTGTATGCGGCCCACACAGACACCATAAAATCTATTTCTACAGCTAAGACTTCTCTTAATTATGGATCCAGCTACTAAATATCTGTTCCAAATATATAGCGAACAAACGAGTTCAAATTTTAAGGATGAAGATACCCGTCTTCGTCGTGAGACAGGCCTTAGAATCGATTTGGTGAAGCCACTTATTAAGTAAATTTTCAGTTTTCAATTTACAATTATCAATCAATTTCGATGATGAGTAAGCATCGAGTGTGTATAAAAATTGATATATTGATCATTCAATGAAAATTGTTAATTGAGAAATGTAAATTATATCAGCCATTGGCTGATGTTTATGTCGCACAATATTGACAAGCTTTATGTCAATAATTAAACTGATTTTATGACTACCCCACTTCCTAAACTTGTGGAGGAATTTTTGGATTACTTGCGTGTTGAGCGAGGCTCCTCTCCCCTAACCCTTAGGAACTACCTCCATTATTTAACCAGGTTCATTGAGTGGCTTGGTGAGCACAAAATTTCGCAAAATTTAGCCTCAATTTCAGCTGAAAATGTAAGGAAGTACCGCTTGTATTTAAGTAAGCTTGCCTTGTCTCAAAAGACCCAGGGCTATCATGTAATTGCTCTTCGGTCGTTTTTAAAATGGCTCAATAAAAACGGCTATAAGGCGCTGCCTGCCGAGAACTTGGAACTTCCAAAGATAAAAGATAGACAAGTATCTTTTTTAAACGGTGAGCAGGTTGACAGGTTGCTTTCGGCTCCTTCTATGAGCTCAATTGTAGGTAAGCGGGACAAGGCGATCTTGGAAGTTTTGTTTTCAACGGGGCTTAGGGTTTCGGAGTTAACTAAGCTCAACCGCGACAAAATTGACTTGGAACGGCGCGAGTTTGGAGTAGTTGGGAAAGGGGGGAGAGCAAGGGTAGTATTTCTCTCCTCACGCGCGGCGGAATGGGTGAGCCTTTACTTGGCCGCCCGGCGGGACCACTATTCCCCGCTATTTATTCGCCACAAGGGCAAAATTGATCCAACAGTGGAGGATGAGAAGATGCGGCTCACTCCTCGCTCGGTCCAGCGGCTTGTAAAAAAATATACAAGAAAAGTAAAACTTCCGGTGGATGCTACCCCGCACACGATAAGGCACTGTATTGGTCCAAATACTAGAATTTTCTTAAGTAACTCTATTGACATAGCAAGAGACCTGTATTTTAGGCAAAACGATATTGAAGCTCGCAGTCTAGGCTTAAATAATTTTTTAGTAAGTAAGAGTAAAGTAATCGGCAAAGAATACCACATAGGCAAAGCGTATAGTCTCTGGGCAGATGGGTATGAGCTGGTGTGTTCTAAAAAACACAGAGTTTTTACATTAGCTTTAGAGGATGTTGACGCGGTACAGGTAAATGACTTGAAAGTTGGGCAATATATTTTGGGCGTGAACAAGGTCTCGTTTAGAGGTACAGCGTTTGTGAAGCCTAAACTGGCACGGCTAATGGGTTATATTTTAGGAGACGGCGTTGTCAGTAAGAGCAGGCGCGGAGTTATAATTCATGACAAGGATTTGAGTTTTTTAGAGTTATATCAGAGAATTGTTACAGATGAGTTAAAAACTCTCTCAAAAATAGAAAAGGCAAAAGGTTCCAACTCATGGATCCTAACTTTTTATTCGGATCAATTTGTTAATTTTCTCCAAAGCGTCGGTATTTTAGGCCACGCCAATATAAGGCGTATCCCTGAAAAGCTTATGAATGCTACTGAAGAAGAAATCATAGAGCTACTTGCCGGAATATATGACGCAGAAGGAAATTCCCGAGGCGACCCAAGATATTTCTCCGCCTCAAAAGAGTTTTTGAAGGATATCCAAATACTTCTTTTGCGATTTGGCATAGATGCTCATTTGCTAGAGCGAAACAGAAATGTAAAACTTCCCCAAGGACTTGTTTTTAATCACGACATGTTTACACTTCAAGTTTTGTCCACAAAAGACCAAAAGAACTTTATTAAACTGATTCCCACTCTAAAGAAAGATGTCCAGGCAAGTGAAGGGTATGGGGAAAAGTTGCCGGTGCAACCACTTCTCCACTCTATTTTTAGGGAAATGCAAAATAAGGAAAAAGGTCTGGTCCATGCTTTGGAAGTTGAGCTTAATATCAAGTCACTTCGCAATCTAGCGGAAATTGTTCCTGAGAGGAAAACTGTGGGTAAGTTTATTACTTTTTTCAAAAATCATGGTTACAAGGGTAAAAAACTGGATTTTCTTAAGAAAATCCATAAAGATAAAAACATAAAGTGGCTTAAGGTCAGAAAAATAACCCCAGTTTCCACTTCTGGCCGGTACAGTCTTTTCGACTTTACTCTTTCACCTCATCAGAATTTTATTACAGATGGAATCATAAGCCACAACTCTTACGCAACGGATTTATTAATAGCAGGGGCGGATTTACGCTCAGTTCAGGAAATGCTTGGCCATAAAAACGTAGCCACTACACAGATTTATACCCATGTCACAAATAAACAACTGAAGGCTGTTCATGAACAGTTTCACGGAAGAGGAAAATAGTTTACTCTTCACTTTTCTCAAGCGCAGTAACTGCTGCCACTTCGTCTCCTCGGTCGGCAAAGCGCATAAGAATTACGCCCTGGGTGGCCCGGGCCAGCTCCGGAATGTTTCTTATTGGGAGCTTAATGATTTGCCCGTATTTGCTGGTAATTACTGCTTGATCCATTCGTTGATTGACCAGAAGCCCGACTTGTAAATCTCCGGTTTTTCCGGTCAAAACCGCGGCTTTGACCCCTTTGCCCGCCCGCTTTTGGATGGGAAAGCGCTCAATCTGGGTTCTTTTACCTATGCCTTTTTCCGAAATGATAAGAATATCCCGGAATATTTTTTTGCGGCGGTCTGAGGACGCCTCAATTTTTTTGGAAAAAGTCTCGATGGCGATAACTGTATCATCTTTGGCAACCTTAATGCCGCGGACCCCGGTCGTGGCTCTTCCCATGGCACGCACATCGCCTTCCGAAAACTTAATGGCCTTGCCCTTTCTGGTGAGCAAGAAAACATGGTCGTCGCCGGAAGTTTTACGGGCTCCAACTAATTTATCGTCCCCGGCGAGCTTCATCGCAATGAGCCCATTGGAGCGCAAGTTGATAAATTCTTTATATTGGGTCTTTTTAACCACACCGTTTTCGGTTGCGAGAATCAGGTTCGTCGCTCCGCTTTCGTTGACCGGCACAATCGAGCGCACTTCTTCGCCGGCTTCCAGATTGACAATATTGACTAGCGCCGTCCCTTTGGCCTGCCTTGAACTCTCGGCCACCTCCCATACTTTGGTTCCAAAAACCCGGCCGTGATTTGTAAAAAACAACAAAGTATCGTGAGTAGAGGCAGTTATCAAGTGCTCAATTTCATCCTCCTCTTTAGTTGTCATGCCCAAGACCCCCTTCCCTCCTCTTCTTTGGGATTTATAAATGCTATAAGGAACCCTTTTGATGTAGCCGGTTTTTGTAACTGTAATTATAGTATTGGTTTTCGCTACCAAATCGGCCTCGGAAAACTCCCCGACATTTTGTTTAAATATTTTTGTTTTGCGCTCGTCTCCGTAAATCTCTTTAAGGTGAGCAAGCTCACTTGCGATAATTTCAAGTACCTTTTTGGGGTTGCGAAGTATGAGGATTAATTTGTCAATCTGCTTTTTAATTTCTTCATACTCTTTTTCAATTTTCTCGCGCTCGAGTGCCGCCAACCGCCTGAGTTGCATATCAAGAATTGCTGTTGCCTGAATATCTGAGAAACCGAAGCGCTTAATGAGGTTTGCCTTTGCCACTTCCTGAGTTGCGCTTTTTCTGATGGTGCTAATTACTTCATCCAGGTTATCGAGGGCAATTTTGAGCCCTTCCAAAATGTGGGCACGTTTCTTGGCGTTTGTAAGCTCATAGAGACTGCGCCTAATGACCACTTTTTGCCTGTGCTTAACGTATTCAGTCAAAATCTGCTTCAGGTTGACTGTATACGGAGTGCCGTTTACCAATGCGACAAAATTGGCAGGAAAGCTTATCTGAAGTTTTGTGTGCTTATAGAGGTTATTAAGGACCGACTTTGGCCGGCCATCCCGCTTGAGCTCAATTACAATGCTCATTCCTGCTTTGTCCGACTCGTCCCTCAGGGCTGAAATTCCGTTTAGCTTTTTGTCTCGCACCAGGTCTGCGATGTCGGTAACCAATTTACTTTTGTTAACTTGATACGGAATTTCTGTGATTTCAATGACCGATTTCCCTTTCTTAGCATCCTTGATTTCGGCAACACCCCGGACGGTAATCTTGCCACGGCCGGTGGAATATATTTCTTCCATACCTGTTGCGCCGTAAATGGTTCCTGCGGTTGGAAAGTCCGGTCCAGGAATAAGCTCAACCAGCTCCGAAATTGTGATATCGCTTTCAAAACCGGACTTGATTTGCCCGAGCTCCGTTTCGGTTAACTCTTTTTCGGTTCCTGCTGCAATTAGGTCAATCTTTTTGATGAAATTTTCCATTTCGGCCTCGAGCACTTGTTGCTCCACCACTGCCCTACCCTTATTGATGGTTGCGACTACACCGTCTACGACTTCGGATAAATTGTGCGGAGGGATTTTGGTAGCCATGCCGACAGCGATGCCCTCCGAGCCCATGAGGAGCAGGTTCGGGAGAAGTGCCGGCAGATACACAGGCTCCTTGAGGGTACTGTCAAAATTATCTAGAAACTCCACCGTGTCTTTATCTATGTCGGCAAGAATGAAGTCGGCAATTTTTGCCAGTTTGACCTCGGTGTAGCGCATGGCGGCCGCAGGGTCACCGTCAACTGAGCCGAAATTTCCCTGTCCCTTGATGAGTGGGTAGCGCATAGTAAAGTCCTGCGCGAGCCGCACGATTGCGTCATAAACCGCAGTATCCGAGTGGGGATGGTACTTACCTAGTACTTCTCCCACAACTTTTGCACTTTTCGAGAACTTGGTGGAGCTTGTGAGCCCCATTATGTGCATGGCATAAAGGATGCGCCTGTGGACCGGTTTTAGGCCGTCGCGCACGTCCGGAAGGGCTCTCGCCACAATCACGCTCATGGCGTAATCTAAATAACTTTTTGAAAGCTCAGACGTAATTTCTGTAGGAAGTACCTTACCTAGTTGCATAAAGGGAGTTGTTTAGACATGTAATTTTATCCTTTTGAGGCAGAAATTACAAGGCTTAGTGCATATTCTTGTAGATCTCAAATATCACCAGAAAGAATACGGCAAAGGCCAGGGCGCTTGTGAAAGGCAGATAAAGCACGAAGGTGTCATTATCTATTAACACGTCTCCTGGGAATGTACGAAATTTAAACCGGCCAAAGAAAGTAACCAGCAACAAGAAGGCTATCAAATAAAGGCCTCCAAACTTCATTCCATAACTAGAAATAAATTTCTTTACGTTTATGTTCATTACTCACTTTTCAACTACGTATGGTGTAGGCTCGGGTGTTGGGACTGCTGCAGCTTGACTCTCTGTTGCCCTGTTTCCATTATTTGCGAGTGAGAACAAGGGAATCATCATGGCAAAAAGGGCAAGTATAGCTAAAGACATAACCGGAGTTAATTTTAAATTGTTAGATTTTCTTGCCAAGATCAATCACCCCCTCCACTTTTTAGTGTATAAATCCATTATATACACACTGCTAGTAAAATGTACAAGTAGTTTTTCATTTGGGGTCTAAAACTGAAGGTACTCTTTTTGCGTCCATTTTGACTATGATTGGTCTAACAAGGTTGGTTCCAATGTTTGCTATTCTTGCCCCGACTGAAACTATAAAGCCCATCAAAAATAGATGTGCCAGTGTGTTGGAGGTTGAGTTTAAGACTTCAGCTGGGAAAATTTCAACATCTGGCGCATTAACGGCCGCAAACTCTGGGCCTAAAAGAGTGCTAATGGGGATTGATACACCGTCGAAGTTAAAAAGGGCAAATGGCTTTACGGTCCCTGTAAAAACCGAATAAACACTAAAAGCCGCCAACAAAGTTATCACAAGTCCAGCTATGATAAGGGCATACCCGGTCACTTTTTCACTCATTCATTTATGATATACCAGTTTTTAGAAAAATTGAAATAAGCTAAATTGTATTGTAATATCTAAGTATGTTGAGAACCCGAAAAGAGTTTTTCTTTTTCTTTACCTCCTAAACTAGGAGGCGGGTTATTGTTGTAAAAGAACAATTTTTAATTACCAACCTCCTAGAGATAGGAGGTTTTTTATTGGAAAGGGGGTGATAAATATGACTGAATATAGCAAAGATGAACTAAGGCATCCGGTAGATCTGGAGAAAAAAGCTAAAGTAGATGAAGCTCTCGCTCGTGTGACCAGGAACTTACTAAGCCAAGCCGGAATAGGAAGTCTGTGGGTTAACGAGAACGCTCAACTCTGTGGCTCTATGAATAGTCAAGCAGGTTATCCTCACACTTTGTACTTGTACGACATTAGATTGAATATAGTTAAGGATGAAAAAAGTGGTAAGGAGGCAATAGTAATAAACTCAGGTGAGACGCATGTTGTGTACGATGACGGGAAAGTAATCTAAGAGCGGTTGTGAGCCATAAAGATGTAGTTGACAGGGCTGTTTACCTTATAGTTAAGTAAATAAGGATAGATATAGTTTTTATGAGAGTCAAACTACTTCCAATATTAGTATTATCTACGTTTATATTATCTGTCTCAGCTCTCTCTAAGATGGCCGATAAAGTCTACTCCGCTCCGGCAACTGATTTAGTTATTTCAGAGGTACAAATAGGGCAAAGCGGCACCGGTAACGCCGGCAATGATTTTATCGAGCTTTATAATCCGAAGGATACTTCAGTTGACTTAAACGGCTACAGGTTGGTAAAGCGTACCGCAGGAGACATAACGGACGACTCTATAAAAGCTTGGGATTCTGAAGCTATGATCCCAGCCCATGGATATTATTTGTGGGCAAATAGTGGGTGGACACCACCGGTTACCCCTGACGCCACAACGGCGGCAACTATTGCTGCTGATAACGGGGTAGCTTTGAGACAAGGACCCGCAGACATTGGTACTATTGTCGATAGTGTAGGGTGGGATCAAGCTGCCAATGTATTTGTTGAAGGTACAGCTTTCCCTCAAGATCCACCAAATGATAACAGCATTGAGCGTAAGGCTTGTGTCGGCTCGACCACCGGTAATTCCGAAGATACCAACAATAATGCAGACGACTTCGTTTTGAAGACTACGCCAGAGCCGCAAAACGCAAGTTCCGGGGCTGAAGTGCCAACTTGCACGTCCGCAACACCCTCTCCAACACCAACTGTGACTCCCACCGAGGAGCCAACTGATACGCCATCGCCCACACCAACAGCTACCCCAACTGATGAGCCTACAGATACACCGACGCCTACGGCGACTCCAACCGATGAGCCAACAGAGACAGCCTCTCCGACTCCTGAACCAACGGAAAGCCCAACACCTGAACCGACGGAAACTCCCGAGCCAACGGTTGAGCCCACCGATACACCAGTCCCAACCGGCACGCCCTCCTCGGTTTTGGGTTTCAGGCTTGATTGTAGAATAGAGTTTAGAGAGTTTAGAGGCCGCTTCTTCAGGCTATCTTTTCCTCACTTAGTTTGCAGTATTGTCCGCTAGATAATATAAATATCCTGATTGTATGAGCTTGTACCTACCAGCTCTCCTTTTCCCTTTACGACTTCTTCGAGCGGCGTGCAGTAGCGGCAGCCTCCGTCGGCACATTTAAAATGGCTGATTTGCCTGGCTAACTTCATTCGCTTGGCCACAGCCATTACTCGCTCTTGGGACTCTTCGAGGCTCGGTAAACTTACTTCTTTTGGTGCATCGCTTGTTAAGAGGTACCAGTAGCTTGCTTTACTTAAGCGTTTTGACTGGGTATTTGTGACAAGGAGCTGATAAACCGGTAGCTGAAGTGAGTCCTCCTTTTCCTCCCGTTTGCCGGTCTTGAAATCTATGATGTGCACCGAATCAGTCTCGGGCAGGTACTCCAACCAGTCAATTTTTCCGCAAAGGATTATATTTTCGTCTTCACTGAGCCAATAATAGGGTAACTCTTCTTTGATTTTGATTGCCTTTTGGGTAATTGGTCCGGGATTCTCCATTACTCGCATAAGCATCTCTCTGCCGCGGTTTTTATATTCTTCTTCCTGAGCGTGGTCTGCAAAGCCGCCTTTTTTGCCGGTTACTTTCTCCCACTCAGCATCAAATTTTTTGATAAGGGAAATTTTGAGTCTGTCTTCTGCGGGTAGCGTTGATAAACTTTCAACAACATCATGTACAACTTGACCCAATGCCAGTGGCGGCTCCATCCGCGTGATTTTGTGCCCCGTTAATGGGTCTTTGTAGACATTTCTAAGGTAATAGAGTCTCGGGCAGCGCAAAAAATCAGCCATAGAGCTATGAGAAACCCATACAGCGGAATATTTATCAGCAGTCATTGGGATAAGTATATACTAAAGGCGAAAAAAGCACCGCCCACTACGGCGAGTAGAAGAAGTATTAACGCAGCTAGAATTCTAAGCTTGATGTTTCCTCCCAAGTCAGTTCGTTAAGTACGACAATTTTGCTGTCCCCGACAACATACAAGAAGTCATTAATGTAAAGTGCGCGGCGGGCCGATATGCCAGTTACTACTCGCTCCAGGGTTAACCCATTGGTCCAGCTCAGGATGTAGCCATTAGCACCGGCGGGCATGAAAAACACGCCGTGGTCGGGGTCTGCCAGAAACGCGTGATGGTTATTTTGGACCTCTGAGTAATATTCATTGAGCATGTATTTGTCTACTTCCACAGGATTATCCGGGTTTGAGACATCAAAAACGGAAAGCTTAGACTGGCTTCCTGCCTGCGCAGGCAGGCCCTCCTGGCCCACGCCCAGGATTCTGTTTTCAGAAAGCGGATGCAGGTAACTTGAAAAGCCCGGGATTTTGAGCTCTCCGGCAACTCTTGGGCTTGAGGGATTCGATAAATCAATTACAAAAAATGGATCAATTTGCTTAAATGTAACGAGGTACGCTTTATCTTCTATAAACCTCGCGGAATATATCCGCTCCCCCAAGGCAAGCCCTTGAATTTGGCCAATTACACGTAGATTAGCATCAAGAACGTAAAGATCGTTGGCGCTTTCTCCCTGGCCAAACATGGTGGAGGCTGAAAGCGTGGTTGTGACTCTTAAGTTTCCGCTCCATTCATCCAATGAAAACTGGTTTAAGGGGCTCCCGGGAACTTCGCCCGTAGCTGAAACATCAAGTGAGTTTTTATCAATTTTCACGAGCGAAGTTACTTGCAGCTCTCGGCCGTGGGACTTTATGTAATCGCTCATTTTGTTGGTAAATTCGGACTCTACCCGAGCCCGCTCATCATTGGTGAGACCGGACAAATGCTTTTGAATAATTATGCCGAGCTCATTAATTTTTGATTCATTACTTATGTCAATTGCGCGGAGATTTTCAACTTTGTTTGCGACCTCGTCGCTAAATAGATCGCGGTTTTCGGCTAGGAAATTTGCCAAAAACTCAAGCGGCGACGGGTAGCTTACAAAACTTGCATAAATTGCATTGGGGCTCATGTAAATAACACTACCACCGGCGTCCCCGAGGAATGTGACCGAGTCCTCAACGCTCCCGCTTTTGGGATCCAGTTTTACAACAGAATAAACAGTATTGGACGAGATGGGTCGCATTGGTCTGTAAATGTCCGTACAGGGAATGGTCATTGCGTTTACTCCTTTTAGCAAGGGAACCGGGCACGGCAGTGAATAGTCAGCGTAACGGCTTGTTACCAAGTAAACTTTCCCGCCCGTGAGCCTGGCCGTGGCATAGCTGAAGTTTTCATCAAATTCGTGGCTCCAGATTTCTTTAGGGCTTGCGGGGTTTGCGACGTCAAACGCCGTCACTTTATTGTATGTCATAACCATGAGAACATTTTCAGACAGGAGCAAGTCTCCCGTTGTGTCAATTTTAGACGAGAGTGCAATACTTTCCGGTGGAAAGGCATTAATTACTTTGGTTGTCGACAAATTTTGCGGAGGATAAATGTCGGGTGCAATTCGCGCACTTGAGTCCTCCATTATGAATGGCTCCACAGGCATTGGTCTTCCAACTCCACCGCCGGCCAAATAATAATTTTCAGAGGAAAAGAAAATATTTTTCCCGTCGGTTTTGACAATATCCGGCTCATCCAAGCCTATGACTTGTACGTTGGTTTCAGACACCCGTTTAACATTATTTGCCCCCGTGCTTTCAAGAGAACTGAAAGCACTTGGTGCCGATAGCGGCATTCCTACCATGTCACGAGAAAGCCCCGCTGAGAAACCTCCGAGTGAAGTGAGACCCGCGCTTTGTGCCTCTGTGAGGTAGTCGCGCAATTGACTTTCTGAACTGAATTTTTCAAAACCTGCAGTTGAGGGACTGGTGAATAAATTAGCTCCCTGTTTATTCAAAAATAAGACGCCAAAAACACCAAGAATAATAAAAACAACTGCAGAGATCGCCGTAAAAATCAAGGGTGCTTTTATTGGATGCAATTTAGGGCTTGTTGGCACTTGGGGTGCTGCATCGTCCATACTTAAGTTATACTAAATTTCGACCGTTTCTTCAAGATGCGGTAGAAAGACTTCACCCCTGCTGAATTTTTTAATTTCCCGTCTGAGAGCCTCGCGTGACGTGTTCTCCCCGTGGACCAGAAATATTTTATTGACTCCTTCAATTTCTTTGAGCCACCTGAGGAGAAGCTTTTTGTCCGCGTGTGCACTCATTGAGTGAATCATGATAACTTGAGAGTTGACGGCAACTTCCTGGCCGTAAATTGCGACGCTTTTTGCGCCTTCCTCTATTTGGCGCCCGATGGTGTTTTCTGCCTGGAAGCCCACAATAAGAAGGCTTGTGGTTGAAAGTGGCAAATAGTGAATTGCATGCTCGAGAATCCTTCCTCCGGTCATCATCCCGCTTCCGGCAATTATGACTTTGGCGCCTGCCTCGGTGTGAATTTTCTGACTTTCTTTATAATTGGCAACAATTCTAAGATCGGGAAATGAAAAAGGATCATGGCTTTTTGAGTCAGAAAAGAGCTCGGCATTGTATAAGCTTGGGAATTTTTTGTAGATTTCGGTGACTGCTTCGCCCATTGGACTGTCTAGGTAAACCGGTATCTCATGACTAATTTTTCCATCAGCTTTGAAGTGCGCAATTTTGTGAAGCAAGGCCTGTGTGCGCTCCACAGAAAACGAGGGAATCAAAAGCGCGCCTCCTGTGCCCTCAATTTTTTTTATTTCACCAATTATAACTTCGTTCGGGTCTTCGTCTGGATGATTCCGGTCGCCATAAGTGGACTCCATAATAACCGTGTCAGCCAGTTTGATATATTCGGTTGGTTTTACCAGCTCCTCCGGAGAGTTTCCTAAGTCTCCACTAAAAGCGAGTGTGTGCTCCCCTAAGTGTATTTCAATACTGGCTGAGCCTAAAATATGCCCGGCATCTCGGAATAATGCCGTGAACCCCCCCAGATTAATTTCCTCGCCATATGAAACTATTTTGGTGTGGGCGAGGAGACTAAACACGTCCTCCTCAGTGTATAAAATCGGTTTTTCATGCTCGGTTTGCATTATTTTAGCTGCGTCGAGAAGCGCTACTTCGGCAATTTCGCGAGTGGCGGCAGTCATGTAAACACTTCCGGCAAAGCCGTGCTTCATAAGGATAGGCATCCGGCCTACATGATCAAGGTGTGCATGAGTTAAAAATACTGTATTAATTTCGTTAGCTGCAAAAGTCAATGGCTTCTGGTTTAGCTCTTCCAGCTCCCGGCTCCCCTGAAACATGCCCATGTCAATTAAAATTTTTTGATTATTGTTGGTAAGGAGAAACGAAGAACCGGTGACTGTCCCAGCTGCACCTAGAAATTGTATTTGCATAAACTATGCCAGTGTAGCATAGGCATAGCTTGTGACAAACGTTGTTTATCATTAAATTCCACTTTGAAAAACCCGCTCGTGGGCCCGTTCCATTTGATACATGGCCACGATAAATAAACTTTCGCTCCAGCCTAAAGGCGTGTTTTCGTTGTATTTTGGTGAGTTTGAAAAATAAAGCTCGGGAAGCCCGTCCGGCGTGTCTACCCCAATTAAATCTTCGATAAGTTCGTGTGCTTTATTGTGATTGCCAAGCTCTTTATAAATAATGGCCAGCCATGCTAGGCCGAAAGTCCACTCGGCTTCCTCGGAGACGCCGTCCGGATTTTTGTTGTAGTAATGATCCCCCTTGTAGCGAATGACTCCACGGTCTCGTTTCAGGTGATACTCAACGTTGCCCAAAATTTCGTCTCTTTGCTCCTCATTGACTACTGCATATGGCCATATTAAAGAAAGAAGTGAGAGGTCGACAAATTTGTGCTCGCTCTCGCGGGGCAAAAGCGCATTGAGACTTCTCTGTCCCCGGCGAACGAGCTGATATGGCACTTCCACCCAAGGCAGACGCATAACCGAGCGAAGCCCGGCAACACATGCTCCAACTGAGCTGGCGTGGAGTTCCTCGTCTTCCTCCCACATACCGGAGTCCGGGTCATGCCAATATTCAATTGACTCCAAATATTTAACAAGTTTGTTAATAATGCGTTCGTGCTCATGTGTCTTGATTATGGCTCGTTTATGGCGAATTTCCAGCTCGCCCAAACGAAAGAGTATACATCCCACTGCGTCATTTTGCTTGTTGCCCCACTCTTCCCAAAACTCACCAAAAGTATCTGGGTGGAAGCGCGCGTGAATGTATTCATAGCTGTGGGTGGGTTTGTGTTTTATGGCTGTGTCAATCTTTGCCTCGTGTTTTAAAAAGATGGCTAAAATTGATCTGTAGGTGCGCTCCACGGTGTCCCAGTCGCCTATTACTTCAAATGCTAGGGTTTCATAAAAATTATCTCTGAGCCAGCTTTTGTCATAACCCGTGGAGACATCTGCTTTTGAGGCTAAGAACAGGCCCCTTTCAGTCTGAAGGGATTTGAGAATTTGCAAGTGTTTGGCAATGAGCTCCTCGTAAAAAACTCTGGGCATTACTTTAGATTAGCACGAAAAACTAGTTTAGTGCCAAGCTGGCAAAAGCTTTCTGGGAGCAGACCGGCCAGGCTCCATAACCATCCCGACCCATTTTAAAGGCCGCTGTTTTTATGGCCTCTTCGAGGTTATACATCAAAGCCGGGTCATCGTCCAAGCCCATTTCCCGCCTGTTTGATTGCCAGGTGGAAGTTACGAACTGATATATGCCCTTATAAGCACCCGACGGGCTTGTGGCGTTGGCCTGAAAGCCGCTTTCACAACGCGCAATTGCAATCATGACGTTGGCATTGGCACCGTACTCGGCCGCATATTTTTGGATTAAACCAACAACATCCTGGCTGGCTTGAGCAGATTTTACCTCAACTACCGGTGGGAGGGTGTTATTGATTGTGTCTATAAATATTTCTTCCTTTTTGACCTCAGTTTGGCTTGCCACTCTTGGCTTTCTAGCCTCAACAGCTGAGGCAAGCTTTACAGGCTCACTGGACTTAGCTTGGGTTTGGTATGAAAAAAGCTCTTTTGAGCTCGGGTCGGTAACTCTAGTGGAAATCTGAACTTGATTTGACCCGCCCGCCGGCGAGGCAGGGGCTAAACCGAGCTCGGTTTTTTGCACAAGAAGTGAGGCTGTTGAAACTAATAAAACAGCCAAAAGAACCGGGACTGTGATGAACTTTTGTAACATATTTTCCCGCAAATGCGGGATAATTAAGTTATCGGAAGTAGTATACTAAGTTATTGGGAAATTGCAAGTTTTTCGCCTCTTAGAAACTCCAATATGCCCTCTGAAATTGCCCGGGCCGGGATCTCGGGAGTGTTTATCAAAAGCTTTTGATCGCCTCTGTTTGTGAGAAAGCCCGTTTCGGCGATAACCGACGTGGTCATGGGGTGAACAGAGTGCTCGTATCGCCACCACGAGAATGCATAGTAGCCGCGCATATTGCGGCTGATGTTTTCGTCTTTAGCGAGCCCCGTCGCCTCTTCATAGTGCTTTTCCAATATTGAAACTAAATCTGCTGATTTTTTGGAATAATCCCGCCAGGGTCCCGCGAATTTATAACCTGATTTCCCGCGGTCTTCGCTGCCATCGGCGTGGATTGATATAAACACATCTGCCCAATATTTCGGTGGTATGGTCGTGGGTAACATATCAACTATGATATTCTCCTCTCTTAGTTTTTGCGCGATTGCCGTGGCAATCGCGAAGTTAACCTCCCACTCCCACTTTCCTCCACCCTCGGCACCGGAGTTGTTTTTGAGGCGTTCAAGTTCCTCAGGGACTTCGTCGTTTTTGTAGTGACCAATTTGAATGCCGACACTGGCCGGGCCATCAGGCCGTGTCCAGTTATTAATAATTGAAAAAGGGTCTGTGGCAGGGACTTCCGATTCACCTTCCCCATAAGGGGGAGCTCCACTGGTTCCGTTTATATTGCCGTTATTGGTGCTTTTTAGACTGAAGATTAGAGCGCTAAAAATAATTAAAGTAACCAGGGCAAGTTTTTTCAACACAACACTCAATTATACATTAGCAGCCAAGGGCTTGGCGGCATTGAGTGGAGGCGTCGCCGGGAAGGCTATCGCAGGCCCCGCATTGAATGGCTCTTGTGTCTGAATCCCCCTCAGTTGTGTCACCTTCGATCACATTCCCTGCTCCCTGCACCATCGCTCCAAAGTCATTAAATTCTATATTAGGCAAATCAAATACGGAATTATCCACTGCCCATGGGCTGCATTCAAAGTCCATTGATTGATCAAGGTCTACGGACTTTTGTCCGTCTTCTCCAAAATCAGTGAACTTTTCTATATCTGCCAGGGAAACTTTAAATCCGTCTGGCGCTTCGTCAAACCACATGTAAATATTTGCACTATCCGAAACCATGTGTGTACCGGTTTCTATTTCCGATACACTGGTAAAGTCGCCTCTCATTTTGCCGCCACCTACGTAAATTGTACCAGAGCTATCGTCTTCATCAGAAAAAGTACACATCTGGTTCGCGGTCACTTGCATGAGTTCTCGCAAAGAAGCGGGAGTATTCTCTTGGGTAAGCTCATCTATCATAGCCCCGGACGGGCTTGGAGGACTTGAGGTTTCCGGCCTATTCATCAGTGCGTAGCCGACCGCTGCCAAAGCAACTATAATAACTGCAGCCAGCCCGAGAAGAACTCCTTTGTTCATGGGTTTTATGCTACCATGAAGGAGCCCCATGGACAAGAGCAAAAAAAAGATAAATCTGCCTTCGTACAAAATACCTAAAAAACCACTCACGATTGACGAGATTCATGCTGAGAGTTGCAAGCTCCCCGAGCCCGACGGGCGGCTTAACAGAATTAATGAGGAGTTTCGCCGTGGCTTGGCATTTGTGAAACAGTATCCCCGCTCGGTCACTTTTTACGGCTCGGCTAGATTTCCCGAGGACCACCCGCTTTATAAAAAGGCCAGAGAGTTGGCCTATAGGATCTCAAAGGAGCTCGGGTATGCAATAATCACCGGCGGCGGCCCGGGTATTATGGAGGCGGCGAATCGCGGGGCGTTCGAGGCGGAAGGAGTATCCTTGGGGCTTAATATTGAGCTTCCGAGTGAGCAGAGGACAAACCCGTATGTTAAAGACTCTGTGGAATTTTATTATTTCTTTTCAAGAAAAGTAGCGTTGAGTTTTTCGGCTAACGCATATGTTTTCTTCCCCGGAGGTTACGGGACAATAGATGAGTTCTCGGAAATTTTAGAATTGGTTCAAACCAAAAAAATACCGGAAGTACCGATTATGTTGGTTGGTTCTGAGTTTTGGAGGCCACTTGATATGTATTATAAAAATACTCTTTATCAGGAATATAAGACCATAAATTTGGAAGATACAGAATTATATACAATAACCGAAGATACGGACACGATACTCAAGATTA
>MGHM01000017.1 GCA_001793235.1 Candidatus Woesebacteria bacterium RIFCSPLOWO2_01_FULL_44_24b
TTCCGGCTGAGTCAAAATTGCTTTAAGCTCCGAGGCAAAGCAAAACAGGCGGCCATCAAAATAATATTTCAAGGGTTTTTTCCCAAGCCTGTCGCGAGCAAAAAAAATCTTCTTAGCTTTCGTGTCATAAATAGCAAAGGCAAACATCCCTCGCAAGTGACCCAAACATTTCTCTTTGTATTTGTCATAGAGGGCCAAGATTACCTCGGTATCAGTATTTGAAACAAATTTATAACCCAGCTTTATTAATTTCTTTCGCTCCTGTCGAAAGTTATAAATCTCACCGTTATATGTAATCCAATAGCGACCCATGTAGTTCATGGGCATATGGCCCTTAGTGGATAAATCAATGATTGCAAGGCGCCTATTGCCCAAGCCGATCTTGCGGTCTTTGGAGATATATATGCCTTCATCATCCGGCCCACGATGGGCAATTTTTCTGGTCATTAAAAGGATGTCTTTTTCGCGGACCTCTCCGCCATTTAAAAAAACCTTGCCGGCAATGCCACACATTGAGGAAAGTATACTGCTAACGCCTGGTCCTTTTCCAAACTGAAATTATTTTGTAAACTCCACGGCTGTCGCGGTTGTAGTAAACCCCAATTTCATATCCCGGAAATTTCTTTATTGCATTAAACCCTCCGATATTACTTTTTTCCGAAGCACCAGTATTGTAAACATCCAAAACTAAAGCCTCTGACAATCCCAACGCCCGCATTTTCATGAGAGCTTTATTGGTGAAGATGTTGTCATAATTTACCACAATTTAGTTACCAGACTCAGAAGCCTTCAAAGCCATGGCTGCGTAATATGCAATGTCCAGTTGATCTTCAGCACTTCGCTCACCAAACAAATTTCGGAAATCGTCATCGGTATAAATTTGTCGAGCATAGTCAGACAACTCACCAAAAATCTCGACATTCCGTTCGCATTGCCCATATGCAGCGGCGACCACCTTCACGCTGGGATAAAATACTTGATGCCCGGTTTTATCCAGCTCAATAACTTGCCCGCTTATAATGTCCAGCTCAAGCTCTGAAACGTCTGCAGCTTCCATCAAACCGGCTCTAAATGAAGACATCTTATCATAGATTTCTTTACCTCCCCTGTCTCTATTTATCAATTCCATAGATAAAAACTGTTATTAGAATATTCTAATATGCAAAGTTTATTAAGGCAACTGGGGATAATGGCACCGTTTGAAGTGCTATACAAATAGGGTACCACACATTATTTGGGTGTTACTGCCAGTAAATATGCACTAGCAGAAATTATTTTACTCTGTGAAATAGAAAACATTAGATCTTGATAATCAAATAACTTTTCTGATGCATCTTCCGGATCCACAAGCCTAACTTTTTTATCTTCTCTTCCAGATAGAACCACGTCATGGCTATCGAAAGGATCACCTTGTTTATTAACCAAGGAGGCATAATTTAATCTTATAGATAGAGGAATTCCATTATTTAAATATTCTTTAATAATTTCAAAACTTGGTTTCTTGATAATATACCTAACCCCTTCTTTAACGCCGTCGATCGTAGATTTGAGCATTAAATCGTAATATTTGTCGCGCTGCGAGTCGCTCAATTGTCTTTCCAATTTTCTTAGTAACTCATCTTCCGATAAATCGGCATCTTTTGGATCAGTTAGATATAAATTATAAGCATATAAGTCAACACCAAAGCCTCTACTATTCGCAAACCTTCCAATTTCTGAAAGGAAAGATCCACCCTCTGGAGTAGCCTTCACAATGAAATCAAATATTTCATCATTAGACACTTCTAGACCGTAATAACTCAGAATCATTCTCAGACAAGTCACCGAACAAGCATTGGGATCTGATTGCTTAAGAGGCTTTATTGGTATCAAAATTTTATTCACAGGCTAAAATTTTACCCTCTTTGTGGATAATGACAAAATTTGTATTTTTTTCCACTTCCGCACCAGCAGGGGTCATTGCGGCCGAGTTTTTTATTGGCAAATGCCGGTTCGCCGGTCTTCGCAGCCAAGTCGGCGGGCTCCTCAACCAAGCCGGTTGCGTCACTTGTATCCACATTTGTTCTGGCTTGTGCCAGTGGAATTCCTGTCCCCTGAGACACCACCTGAACTCTGAACACTCTTCTTGCCAGTTCGGTATCGATTTTTGCCAGTAAGTCCTCGAACATTGTAAATGCCTCGTTTTTAAACTCAATCAAGGGGTCGCGCTGGCCATAGGCCCGAAGCATAACCCCCTCACGGAGGCCGTCAATATGGTCAATATAATCGATCCACAAGTGGTCTATGGTAGTTAAATATGCATGGCGCTCGATACTTCGCATGAGCTCCGCTCCGACTTGTTTTTCCCGGGACTTATGAGTCTCCTCCACAATTTTCCCCAACGCTTCACGGACTCTCTCTTTGTCTTTGATTTTTGATATTTGAGTTTTAATTCTCTCCCGTGAGGCGTCATCGAAGGGAACTAGCAATGAGAGCTCCACCGCGAGCTTTTCATAATCGGCCGCCGGCTCATTCTCGGGCCAGGCAAAATCGACCACGTTATTCACTTCGCGATTTAGCTTCTCAAGAATTTCTTCATGAACGTCTTTGCTCTCCAAAATTCGCCTTCTTAACTTATAAACTATATCGCGCTGTTGGTTGGCCACATCGTCATACTCCACCAAGCGCTTTCTTTGATCAAAATGAAAGCCCTCAACTTTGACTTGCGACTGCTCAATAACCTTCGAAACCAAGGCATTTTCTATGGGTTGATCCTCCGGAAGCTTTAAGCGGTCCATGACACCCGAAATCTGCTCGCCACCGAAAATCCGCATCAAATCATCCTCAAGAGACAAATAAAAACGGCTCTCACCGGGATCTCCTTGACGGCCTGCCCGCCCGCGTAACTGATTGTCTACGCGGCGGGCCTCGTGCCGCTCAGTACCAATCACGTACAGCCCACCCGCTGCAACCACCTTTTCATGGTCCGCTTTCCAGTTTTTATTCTCGGGAACCTTCTGGCCTCCAAGAACAATGTCGACTCCGCGCCCGGCCATGTTTGTAGCAACGGTTACTCCCTTATATTTTCCGGCATCGGCTATAATCATAGCCTCCCGTTCGTGATTTTTAGCATTCAAAATGTTGTGCAGAATTTTCTTTCTTTTAAGAAGCTCACTGATAATTTCGTTTTTCTCAACTGAAGTCGTCCCAACCAAAACCGGCTGGCCTTTTTTGTACCTTTCGACAATCTCCGCTGCCAAGGCTGTGTACTTCCCCCGGACAGTTTTATAAACCAAGTCTGACCTGTCCTTTCTTACCGCGGGCTTGTGCGTTGGCACCACAATTACGTCAAGGTTGTAAATTTTCCTGAACTCGTCTGCTTCAGTCGCGGCGGTTCCAGTCATACCCGAGAGGTGCTCGTACATTCTGAAGTAATTCTGAAACGAAATTGTGGCCAAGGTTTTGCTTTCCTGCTGAATAGGAACGTCTTCTTTTGCCTCAACTGCTTGGTGAAGGCCATCACTCCAGCGCCGCCCCGGCATTAAGCGACCGGTAAACTCGTCAACTATAATAACAGCCCCATCTTTAACAATATATTCACGATCTTTTAAATAATGGGCGCGTGCTCTGAGGGCATTTTCAATATGGTGAATTGTGTCAAAATCTTTTTCGTATAAATTAGTGACCCCTAAGATTTTTTCAACTTTAGTAATGCCGTGCTCGGTTAAAGTTGCGCTTTTGGCCTTCTCGTCAATTGTGTAGTCAGTGTCGGCATTAAGGTTCCCCACAAGCCGGGAAAATTTGTAGTATTTATCTGTCGGGTCTGTGTCTGGAGCTGAAATAATGAGTGGGGTTCGGGCTTCATCAACTAAAACCTGGTCTACCTCATCAACGATGGCAAAATAGTGACCTCGCTGGACCATCCTTGAGATTTCCGGCACCATGTTATCGCGCAAATAATCAAAGCCGAACTCGTTATTGGTGCCATAGGTAATGTCAGCAGCATAAGCCTCCTTGCGCTCTACAGGTTTCAGGTGACTAAGCCGCTCGTCGCCATGAGAAGTGTCTTCATATTCTTTATCATAAAGATAGCTTTTTTGCTCCTGGGCAATTACACCGACTGAAAGGCCCAAAAACTCATAAATCGGTGCATTCCAACCGGCACCAATGCGTGCCAAGTAGTCGTTAACGGTCACCAAATGCACACCGCGACCGGTCAAGGCTCTTAAATAAAGAGGCGCGGCCGCGGATAAAGTTTTCCCTTCACCGGTTTTTTGCTCGGCGATTTTGCCTTCAAATAAAGCAATACCCGCAAGAAGCTGGACATCATATGGCCGCATGCCCACTGTTCGGCTTGCAGCCTCGCGAACAAGCGCAAATGCCTCGGGCAATAACTCTTCCAGTGTCTCCCCTTTTTGAAGTCTTTTTTTGAGCTCCTCGGTGGTTTTTGGAAAGTCTTTGTCCTTGAGTTTTTTAACCTTTTCTTCCTCTTTGTTAACCTTATCAACAATTTTATTGATTCGATTAACTTCCCGTTTATTTAAATCTATGATGTTACTGAAAATTTGAATCATGACCCTTCATTATACTGCATTCAGGCTAATTTGCATTGCCCGGATATATAATATAACTTGTGGCAGCAGAAAGACCTCTTTTTAAGCGTTGGGTTGAAAAAGGATCTGAAATCTCTCAAAAAATTGATAAGATTTCTCTCGTGGCAGGCGCCGGTTTCTATATAATTGGAGTGGCCGGCATAGCCGCGATATTAATAGGGGGAACAATAATTACATATCCCATTGCCGAAGTGACAAAGAAGTGGGCAAGGAAAGATTAAGTCTCTTCTCTCGATAATGAATCAATTTTCTCCAGGGCTGGCAAAAGAGCATCTCTCACCATGCATATTTCTACTCCATCTAATTTTCGCCAATCCTCAACTTCACCAAGAAGATCACTTTCAACACCCATAATTATTTTATTCCCGTGTCTATCTACTTGTATTTGCTCTTGATTATCTTTAAGTTCCTCTTCCGATAAATGCCTTATAACCAGATTTCCTTCTTCTATTTCAACCAACATATTGCTACGCACCGCCCTCTCGGCCACACCACCAACTAAATTTCCATTTTCTTCATTCGTTCTTTTGAGAATATCAAAAAATGCTTGAGTGTATCCCTTGTATTGTTCCGTCTCTTTGGTACTCGCTTCTGCCTCTGACATTTTTAGTTTGTACAAACAAACATAATATTTGCTTCGGGGTACAACCTGTCTACTCTATTAAACACCTTTTGTAGAACTTTCTCAAACTTTATCGCGTTGTCACGCTCCCGCGGCCCGTAGAGCCTGTTAAATATTGCGATCCCATCTGGAGAAAGAATATCTTTTACCTGTTTAATCAAGGTAACCGACTCGAATTTCTTTGGGAAACCTGCTCCTACATACGTATCAAAACATATGAGGTCGTATGTCGTATTTCGTATATTGTATATCGGGTCTTTCATTGCATCCTCGGCATCGGCAATAACGATGTTTACATTTTGTTTATCTAACTTCATGTATTTCTTTCCCAACCCCACAATCACGGGATCTATATCAACACCGGTTGTGTCGACTTCGGGCCAGTTTTTCCTGACCAATTTTGCAATTGACCCGCCCCCCAAGCCAACTATCAAACAGCCTTTTACTCTTTCACTCTTCCACTCTTTCACTCTATTTAATGTGCTTTTCCAAATAACTTCAGCAAGCCCACCGGACTGTGGAAGCCCGCCGCCACGGATATAGGTGCCATAAGTCAGGTCGCGAATGACAGTCAGCTCGCCGTTAATGTCCGAGTTTACAGTCTTTAGCACCACCCGCCCCTCCAGTAAGTTTGTTAGAGACATTTATTGATGTCCCTCTATTGAATTATTCTGATATTATATGCTCAAATGAGCCAGTTTGAAAGGGAAGGGCAAATCTACCTAGGCCGGGAAGTGGAACCAGATAGTGAGAAAAAAGAATATACAATAGAACCCTCATACGATGCAGCATGGTTTTTAGGAGTTCTTTCCACAGCAGGCTACACTAGAATTCAAGGCAAAAGATACGCCGTACGTCTTCAAACACAGGATAGTGAGCTAATTGAAAAATTCAGTGCTTTAGGAGAGCAGATCTTAGAGACAAAACCTATTCTTTATACAAACGAGTACTCTGATCCCAATAGAAAAATGAGCCAGACAGTTCAATTTTCTGGTAAAAAAGCCGTAACACAAACTGGAGATATGAGAAAAAGTATATGGCCAGCAACAATTGCTAGAAATCATTCTTGGATAATGGAAGATGATATATATTTATGGAAATTTATTGAAGGCATGTTTGATGCATCAGGACACATAGGAATAGCAGAGAGCTCCAAAGGAGTTAGGGGATACCTTAGAATTAATTGCCCAACTCAAGAAGGGCTTGTATTTATAAATTCCCTTCTCCAAAGACTTGAATTCAGAAACTCACAAGTTTATTTAAACCCTAAAGGTCGTGTTGGGTACATAAGAAACTATAGCCAAGAAGAGGTTGTAAATTTCTCTCTTAGCATAAATTCCTGTATAACACAAAAACAGGAAAGCCTAGAGATAATGAGAAAAAAAGGAGTTGAAATTGCAAGAAGGAAGGAAAAATCCGAAAGAATAGAAGAACCTTCAACAAACTTAGCGTGGACTTTGGGTGTTCTCTCAGCGGCAGGTCATGTAGACCCTAGTGGAGGGAGCATCGGAATAGTAAACAAACACGAAGAACTATTAAAAAAATTTTTGACGGTAGGTCAGGAGTTGTTCGGTACAACTGGATATCGTTTCAGACTTCAAGGAAAACACCCCGCGATAAAATTCAGTGATACCGCGAGTGCCAGAATTATAGGTGACCTACGTTTCACTAACTGGGTTGCTAGAGTAAAGGAAAAATACCCCTGGCTAATTGACAAAGAGTATATATGGGATTTCCTCAGAGGATTCTTTGATGCTAGAGGGTACGTTAGCGATTTCAACGAATCAGCAGCTTCAAATTTACTGCTTACTCATCCGGACAAAAAAGGATGTAATTTTTTGCAAGACATATTGTTCGGGTTAGATTTTTCAAATCCTATTGTTGTAAAGAATAAGACCTACAAACAGGGTGTTCGAGGTGTACTTCTCGCGAGAAACGAGGATATAAAAAAGTTTGCTCAAAGTTTACACTCATGTATACCTGAAAAAGAGGAACGATTAGAAAAATTCCGACATATAATTTATAAAGAAAGCGAAGATCACAAAAGGATTGTTGAGGCATATGATAAAGTCTTTGAGGTTAGGCGACTCACTGGTTTAGGTTTATACGAGATCTCAAAACTCCCAGAAATAGCTAGCTATGAAATCCCGATAGCTACTCTAAGAAAGTGGTTGTTTTACGATGCTAATCCCAGAAACACAAGGCGTAAAGGATTCAAATGGACAAACCCTATTGACATCAAAAAGCCTGACGATATATAAACACTAATCATGCCAGAGAGATCAAAAGGAAAAGAACATAAAGAAATAATACACATACCGGTGGAAGAACTTGCAAAGGATAACCCTCAAATCGAAACTCCCAACCCTACTAGCTATGACGACATGGTAACTTCTTTTGCTCCTGGTCTATTTGATTCTATTAAGGTGGCAAGAGTTGACTTTGTTGAACAAGGGCAAATGGTATCGCGTTGGGGGATAGTAGATGGCAACTCCAAAACCAAATTCGCATATGACCACGGAAAAGAACATGGAATTACCGAGTTGGAATGCTACGACGCTACACAAGAGTTATTGAGAAACCCAAGAATTGCGGACAGACCTGGTATTAAGAAAAATTCTCTTTCCATCAATGAATATCTAAGAGCAGTTATCCCACCCACAAGAGAACATCGTGATATTGCAGCCAGAAGAATTGCTGGTCATATTACTCAAGGGTGGGATGGCTTGGTAGGCCAAGATATCTCTCGAGAATTCACTGCTTCCGCGGCCTTAAGCTTACTAAATGACCCAAGAATCTCGACTTCCACAGAATTCTTACTGGCAAGATCAATTTCCAAACTGGACACGATTATATCGAACGAAACAGAAGAAAAAAGGCAAATTATTCAGCAAGCTCTCGTTGAAATGAACTATATTCTTCAAGAAAGCCAACTACGACCTGGTGCTGTCTATAAGGAAATATTTATTTTGGTAGCATCAAAAGACCCGATGATTGGCGGAGCAAAGCAGGCATTACATCAAATGCATGGAGTTCTGAACCTGCCAGCTTTCCAGTCTAAGCTTGATGAATTAGGTCAAAGAGATATCGCTACTCAGAAGATTACTCAAGATAAACTTGCAAATTTGGCCCTTGAAACTATGAGTCGATTAGAAAAGGGAAACCAGGATCCGTCGTTGATTCCCACGATACTCCTCGATCAAAATTTAACTTTGGAAGAAACATCTGAAGTCATCTCGAGTGAGCAGGTTGCCATAAGGTACGATGAAGTAAGACAAGCCAAACGCAGAAAAGATATAACACAGTCATACTCCGAACTAAAGGGCAGTGCCAGTATCTCCGATCTAGAATTAGAATTAATATCAAGGTTTTCTGAGATAAACTTAAAGAGGGAGCAGTTTAAAGACGTTGCAAAGGTTATCCACAAAACGTCCACGACAGTCAATAATGTTACTAATCTACTCCTACATATCGAATCTGAGCAAGATTCTTTAACTGAAAGAGGGGTAAAACAAACAACGCTGGATAAAGTTGGGGAGGTACTCTCGGATAATCTACAAAATCTAGCTGCTTCTCAATCTCATCATCAACTTAGGCTACGAGAAAATGAGCTAAACACGGCCTATCAAGAATCACTAGAAGCAATACAAAGAGATCGGGTTATAGTAAAAACCCAAGCGCAGATAGACTCCCTTATAAGACCAAGGTTAGCAAACTCATTCCGACCAGAAGTTACTGCTGCACTAGAAAAAAGAACATTTTTGTATCTCATGGCGCACACCGGGGAGGAAATAAATAATATAGTTCCCCAGTTAATCGATCTGGATATAGACCTTTTAGTACGAGTGGTTGACGGCTCAGTAACACTTCAACACGCCAAAAACTTACAGAATGGAAGAAACTCGGAATGGCCACTGCCAACAGAACTTCCCCGTAAGGAAATTCCTGCAGAAATTGCAGAAATACAAAATCTCAAACTTTCAGAAGCTTTAAATAACCTTATTGACGTAATGCAATTTATCGAGTTAAACCCAGATTACTTAACCGTGGAAAATAAAGAAAAGGGCTGGCAAACAATTGTTGCTTTGGTAAAAATTGTCCACGGCCACCCAGATGCCAAGAGAATGATTGAAGATTATGATTCGTTATTAAAAAAGGTTATTAGATTACAAGAGCAACTTACCATAAAAAGGGACTAGACTATTTACTTCGTCTTTTATTGGGGATAGAATATCTATATGGCAAATGCACCTCTTGCTGAGAAGCTAAGACCAAAGAAATTAAGTGAGTTTATCGGGCAAAGTAATTTGGTCGGAAAAGAAGGAATAATTAGAAAACTCCTTGCCCCAAACGTAGCCAGAGGCGAAGTGGGGTTCCCGTCACTCATTTTCTGGGGGCCTCCGGGAAGCGGCAAAACAACTTTAGCCCGCATTATTGCCGGTGAGCTCCAGAGACAATATTTTGAAATATCTGCCGTCAATGCCTCGTCAAAAGAAATTCAAAAACTGGTCAAGGATAACTCCAACTTTATTCTCTTTATTGACGAGATTCATCGGTTCAACAAAGCCCAACAAGACAGGCTTTTGCCATATGTGGAAAGGGGAGATTTTATTTTAATTGGTGCAACTACTGAAAACCCATCTTTTGAAGTAATTGCGCCACTCCTTTCCCGCTCACGGGTGCTGGTTTTAAAACAGCATTCAGAAAAAGAGTTAGAGCTAATCTTAAACAAAGCTCTGAAATACTTAAAAATTAAAATAGATAAAAAGGCAGAGGAGTTTTTGGTTGAGAGCTCAAACGGCGACGCGCGAGTTTTAATAAATGTTTTAGAAATTGCAAATTCGCTAAAGACTAAATATAAAATACTTGATACCACGATTATAGAAAACGCTCTTCAGAGACGTCAGCTTACGTTCGACAAACAAGGCGAGGAGTACTACAACGTCATTTCGGCGTTTATTAAAAGCATGAGAGCTTCCCAACCCGATGCAGTTCTTTATTATTTAGCGCGAATGGTGGAAGCCGGCCAGGACCCCTTGTATATTGCCAGACGCATGGTTGTTTTCGCCAGTGAAGACATTGGCATGGCCCAGCCGACTGCACTGGTCGTTGCCAATGAAGTCTTTCGTGCATGCGAAACTATTGGCTATCCGGAATGCGCAATAAATCTGGCTCACGGCGTGGTCTATTTGGCAACGGCCAAAAAGGACCGCTCGGCATATAATGCCTACATGGCGGCACTTTCAGATGTCCGCCAGCACGGCAATCTTCCGGTTCCCATGAATATCCGAAACCCCTCAACAAAACTCATGAAAGGTTTGGGCTATAGCAAAGGCTACGAAAAATATGATACTCAAAGTTATTTACCCGATAGACTTAAAGGTAAGAAGTATTATAATTGATTTATGCCAGACGAATTTACAGATCCTACTGAGCACAAGCCAGAAAGTAAATCTCTGAGTTCTCCAGCCGAAGAAATAAATGCTCTACCTTCCATAGATCAAAGATATGAAACAGGATTAAGTCAAATTGCTAAAGAATTTAGCGATCAAGACAGGGCCAAAGAACTTACTATTGTTGCAGCCCAGTCACTAAAGCACTTTTTCGACAAAGAGGTTTACGGGGATCCAGAACTTAATGGGATTGATAAACTACCAACATATTGGTCATATGTTAGATTTTTAACTTGGGATAAGTTGAGACCTCATCTGGGACACGGGGAAACAGAATATGCAAACCACAACTATTCAGACAAATTCCTCCAAGATATAAGCGACGAAGCAAATCAAATTTCTGAGCTGATGCCTGAAAATTTAAAACCAGAAGAATGGCATTTTATGGTGCGCGTTTGGTCCCATATGCTAATGTCCGATCCTTTTTTGGTGAGACAAGGTTACATTACCGAAGAAGGACGTGACCATATGATTACACATGCTCTGTATGCTGGCCCTTCAGATGAAATGTATCATTCGCGATTTAGTCAATGGAGGGATAACCTCTCAACAGGAATAAGAGAATCATAATAAAGACAAAGAATAAAATCAAAGCAGTTTTTATTGACTGGAATGGTACATTATCTAACTCGAAATTTTTTGGGCATCTAGAAACGGAAAGTCCACAACTATACTCCAGAGTCCAAGATACACTTTTCGGTGGACAATTAAGCCACCTGCTAAACCCCTGGATGATTGGAGACTTTGATAGCGAAACCGTCATAAAACACTTGGCAAATAAACTAGATTATCCGTTTAGCAAGCTCTTCGGCGAGTTTATTAAATCTTGCGAAAATATGCTTATTGATCCGGAAGTTCTTAGCTTGGTTGGTAAAATTAGGGCCAAGAAAATTAAGGTTGTGGTAGCGACAGACAATATGGATTCCTTCGACAGATGGACGTCGTCTTCGTTAAACCTGAAGAACCACTTCGACGCACTCCTTAATTCTTACAATATAAAGGCTAGAAAAAATGATTTCGACGAGAATGGTAACAGTTTGTTCTTTGGTGACTACCTAAGCACGCACAAATTGAGCCCTTCAGAAACTATACTAATTGATGACTCTGAAGACAAGGAAAATTTACTATCAAACTACGGGGTCAATTGCAGAAAAATAGAATATGGGACAGGACTTAAAGAAGAACTTCGAAACATATTATAAGAGGAAAAAAGTATTATTGACGTGCTCGTTCGTCCAATACCTTTTCCAGATGCGATAGCGCAGAAGTCGGTTTCCCAATTCGAACAAAATGACCGCTTATCACGCCACCCGGAATCACGGTTTCTCCTCCATCCTCAGGATTGGAAATCGCTGCCACCGGGCAACCGCCATCTGATTTATAACCCAATTGGGCCACTATTTTTTCGTCATCAAATATTGGGCATGTTCCTGTCCAAATAAAGATGCAGTTTGCTGCCTTACAGTTATAATCTGAAACTACAGTTGCTTTTAATCTCTCCGAGTCCATGGCCTAATATATACTCCCATTACCAAATTTTGTCAAAAGGACTTACTATTAGTATAATTCGTTTTATGTATTCATACAAAGATATCTTCGGAGATAAAAAGCGAGTTCTTTTTGTGATGGCCCATCCGGATGATGCCGATGTTTTTTTTGGAGGAATAATTTCGCTTCTGAGGCAAGACAAAAAAGAAGTATTTGTTTTAGTCATGACTAATGGTTGCCGCGGTAGCCGCGATAATCACATTTCCGAAGACGCCCTCGCGGAAGCCAGAACTGGCGAGCAAAAAAATGCGTTAAAACAATATGGTGTGCCGGGTACTAACTTTATTTCATTAAATTATAAAGACGGCGAAGCTGAGAATAATATGGAGTTAATCGGCAAAATTGCTTATGTTGTACGAAAATTCAAACCAGATATTGTTTGTACGCATAATCCTAATTCATTTTTCTCAAAAAGCTTTACCCAAGATCATTATCATGTTAATCACAAAGACCATCGAATTTGCGGCACGTCAACCATGGATGCCGTTTACCCCTTTAGCCGCGACAGAAGCTTTTTTATTGAACACACCCAAGAGGGACTACACCCGCATATCGTGCGCGCAATGCTATTTACGGCAACTCCAGAGCAGATTAACACCAAAATTGATATCGAAAAAGTCATTAAAACAAAGAAAAATGGAATGGCCAAACACAAAAGCCAGTTTAACAAGGAAAAGATCGAAGAAATACTCGGGCATTTTAAGGATGGTAAAAATGACGTGGAGAGAGGATTTTATATTAAATTAGGATAAGTTAACAATCCCCATGGTAGAAAATCTTTCCGTAAGGTATAACAACGATAGAGATATTAGAATGGACTTATTGCCACCCCAAGAAGTCACTATAAGTCATATAGGGGTTAATAACATTCCCTATATAGTTGATCTTGATAAACAAGCTGCCGAAGGTTTATTACATTTAGAGGGAGTACGCAAAGGTTTACCTGTTGACATCGCATTCGATTATTCTACGGACAATCGAACTGACAAAAGGCTAGAAGAGATCAGAAATAAGTATAAAGATCTCGATAGCAGTGTAGAATTTGCGAATATGCACTTGGCTGAATGGAATGTACTATCTAGTTTTTTCTTGGTCCTTTCAACTAGATCAGCATTGGGTTACTTTTTCGAGAAAAACAATAGACTTCAAACTACTGTAAACGTGGGAACACACCACTATTTCTTTAATGATGAAAAAGACTTCAGACACAGTATCGCATCAACTCTGGCACATGAGATAGGGCATGCCAGGCAACCAGCTGACATTCCAACTATGAGGTCTTCATCGATTGAGAAAATTAAGAAGTTATATGAGGTTTATATCCAAACTGTCCTGGGAGAATCAAAGTTACCTAAATTGTCAGACAAGCTCTTGTCACACTTGGCCGAAAATACTAAACATCCAGAATTTATTGAGTTACCCAATAACGTCGTTATGACTTTGAATAGCTTAATGGATCACTTACCTAATATCTTAGCTTTGATTCCGTACTATGTTGTCGAGTCCGAGAGATTTGCAAGAGAATACGCTAAAAGTGCAACTCCAGCTTGGGAAGAGTTGATTACACTCAGAAAGCTATAGATGAAACTAGCATCACGATGATTGATATCAAAAAAGTCATTAAAACAAAGAAAAATGGAATGGCCAAACATAAAAGCCAGTTCAACAAAGAAAAGATTGAAGAAATACTCGGGCACTTCAAAGATGGCAAAAAGAATGTGGAGAGAGGGTTTTATATCAAGCTCTCGTGAGTCTCTATAGTCTGGTTTTTCGAAGCATTAAAGCATTGACAACAACGATTACCGATGATGCACTCATTAAAAGAGCCCCCCATTCTGGTCGAAGCAAAACTCCCCAAGGATACAAAACTCCCGCAGCCACCGGAATTGCAATAATATTGTAACCAGCGGCCCAAGCCAAATTTTGTTTCATTTTGCTATCAGTTTTTCGGCTTAACTGAATAATTTTAACTACGTCCATGGGATTGTTTTTAACCAATACTATTTGCCCTGCTTCCACTGCCACGTCGGTCCCTGCCCCAATTGCGATTCCCACATTGGATTGTGTCAAAGCAGGTGCGTCATTCACGCCGTCACCTACCATGGCCACAATACTGCCATCCTTTTGTAATTGCCTTATCTTATTTACTTTGTCTTCCGGCAAAACATCAGCATAATATGTATCAATTTGAAGTTCCTTTGCAACTGATTTGGCAATACTTTCATTATCCCCCGTAATCATGGCAACCTTTACCCCTAAATCATGAAGGGTTTTTACGGCTTGTCTCGATTCCTGCCGAATAATATCAGACAATATTATAACCCCAGTAAGCTTTACTCCCTGAGATACCCAAATAAAAGACTTGCCTTCTTCTACTTCTTTTTTAATATCTTCTTTAAGTTTGGTAATATTCACTTTGTTTTCTTTCATCAATGCCTCATTGCCAAGCACATAAGTTTTGCCATTCATCTTCCCGGAAACTCCACGCCCGGGATAAGACATAAAATCACTAACTTTATCCAAAGTGATTTTTTTGCTTTCAGCCTCAGAAACTATCGCTCTAGCTATAGAATGCTGAGAATAAACATCAATAGAAGCAGCAATTTGCAAAACGTCCCCAATAATTTTATCTACTCCAAATTCTCCTTTAGTCAAAGTTCCAGTTTTATCGAACACTACCCAGGAGAGCTTCTTTGCAATTTCCAGCGCTTTAATATCTTTGATTAATATCCCGTTTTTTGCAGCGACTTGGGTTGTAATGGTCGTAACTGTAGGAATTGCGAGGCCGAGCGCATGCGGGCAGGCAATGACAATTACAGTTATTGCCAGGGTGCTTGCAAAAATAGCCCCCTGGGGGTTAAGTATTAGCCAATACAAAAAGGTTACTGACCCGACCGTGATTGCAGTAAATGTTAAAATAGTTGCTGCTTTGTCGGCCAGTCGCTGAACTGAAGGCTTAGTTGTTTGTGCCTGTCGTATCAAACTCATAATTTGAGCCAACGCACTTTCTGTCCCAGTTTTAGTGACTTCTATGGTTAAAGTTCCATCGTTATTAATTGTTCCCCCGACTACACTATCGCCCACCTTTTTAAAAACAGGGCGAGATTCACCTGTTATCATTGATTCATTTAGCGAACTTTCTCCCTCAATTACTGTACCATCAACGGGCACTTTCTCTCCGGGGCGAATCACGACTTTATCTCCTTTTTGCAATTCACTGGTCTCTACTTCTACTAACTTACCGTCTACCAATTTATTAGCGGTTGGAGGAATTAATTTAGCAAGTTCCTCTAGGGCACCTGTAGTTCCCATGACAGCTCGCATTTCCATCCAATGACCAAACAAAAAAGCAGATACCAAAGTAGAAATCTCCCACCAAAGTGATTCCCCTGGAAATAAAAAGGTCGCTGCTATTGAAAAGACATAGCCCGACAACACTGCTAAGCTAACCAAGGTCATCATGCCAAAATTGCGTGAAGTAATTTCCGATTTTGCTGCACTGAAAAACGGCCTGCCACCATAAAGAGCAACGACGGAACCAAGTAAAAATAAAACAGCGTCTCGCCCGGCAAAATCTAGCGAATAATTAAACCAATTCTGAATACTTGGGGATAGTAATAATACTATAATTGTTACAGGAAGGGTCTGAAAGAAAAGCTTTTTGAAGCTATGCCCCATGTGAGCATGGTGTGAAGTGTGGTCCTTCACTTCTTCAACCAAAGTCATCCCACATTTAGGGCATTTTCCGGGTTTATCACTTTTTACTTCCGGGTGCATCGGGCAGGTATAGGTTTTCATTTACTTCTTACTTAAGAAATAGTTGTAAAACATCGCGAAAGCGTAGCCTGTCAGCCATGCAACTACCGTAAATGACAAAAATCCAACAACAATTGTTCCTAAATCTGGGGTCTTTGGAGGTAGCGCGCCCAAATTTAGCCCATGCGCCCAGGAATTCATCATACCCATAAAACTCGGCCTGAATAACAAAACCCAACCCGCACAGACTAAATACAATATCCCGCCAACCGAGGCTAATGCGTTTGCTGTTGCCATAGGATTATGTTTCATTCATCTCACCCCCTCATTCATGTACTAATACCCTAACACCGCGATTATCTGATGTTGAGTTAACGGCGTTAACTCCCGGAGACATAGCCGGACCCGCCCACTCATAAATCAGTTTAGCATTGTCAGGATGTAAATTTATACAACCGCTACTTCTATTTTTAATACCGAAATCATTGTGCCAATACGCGCCGTGAATGGCATAACCTTTGTAGAAAAAGAGAGAATAGGGGACATTAGGCAGATTATAATATCCACTAGTCCCGGGCGTACCGCCACGGTAGCGTTGAGATCTCACTTTCCGCCATACTCTATACTCCCCAGGAGGAGTCTTATACCCAGGTCTTCCTGTTGAAACTGAAAACTCATATACCTTACGATTTCCCTCCCAGGCAAACAGTTTCATGTCCGACAAATCTACTTCTATCCACTTTTCAGCGCCGTCTGAAGCCAAGTGGGAACCCAATACTTTTATACTGCCGTTTTCCTCGAGTTTGGTAGGCAGCTGACTAACTGGTTTATTATCAAAAACGGGAGTCTCTGCATCCTCAACCCATTCTCCGCTGCTTTCTTGAACCTGGCGTAAAAATGCTTCGTTTCCGCCGTTATCTGCATTTATTTTCGAATTTACATCAGAAACATTCTGGTTATAAATAAATAGGCCCAGAATCAAGATAATTGATATGGGCAGTAGAAGTTTCATCTAGTTATTTGCCATACTTGAGCTGACATTGGCAAACTGGATAAACATAAAGGTAAACGCCACCGCCATCACGGCCGGCGCTAATGCAGCTACATAATCTCTTTTGCCTGGAGTAAACCTGCGCAAAAGCAGGGAATTGCCGACTACCGAAATTGACGAGAGTGCCATGGCAAGCCCCGCCAACTCTGGCTTTAAGACTAACCCAAGCCCTGCAAATACCCTTGCGGCCACCGGGATACCAATTACATTGTAAAAAAGCGCAAAAAACATGTTTTGTTTTATTTTACTCATTGTTGAGCGGGAAAGGTCAAGAGCTCCCACTACATCCCGAAGGTCGTTTTTAATTATTACAATCCCGCCGGTTTCCATAGCCACATCAGTACCGCTTCCCATGGCAATTCCCAAATCCGCCTGAGCAAGCGCCGGCGCGTCATTGATTCCATCCCCGACCATCCCAACTTTTTTACCAGCCTCTTGCAACTTTTTAACTTCATTTGCCTTATCCTCTGGTAGAACTTCCGAGAGGACATTAGTAATCCCAACTTGAGAAGCAATTGCCTGCGCAGTACGCTCATTGTCCCCGGTTATCATCCAAACTTCTATTCTGCGCTTTATCAACATCTCTATGGCTTCCTTAGAAGTTTCTTTGACTGTATCCGCTACCGCAATAAGCCCCAAGACCTGCTTTTCGGTTGAAAGCACCATCACAGTTTTACCCTGGCTCTCAAGGGCTTGAATTGTATACATCTGGTTTATTAAAGATAGTCCCAAAGTCTCACTGGCCATTTTTGGTTTGCCAAAATAATAGGTCGTCTCACCCAAATTCCCCTGCACTCCAAAACCCGGTATTGCACTAAACCCTTCAACTTCACTCAAGGCTATAGCTTTACCCGAAGCGTGGGTGTAAATCGCTTCAGCTAACGGGTGTTCTGATTGCTTCTCTAATGAAGCCGCAATTTGAAGTACCAAAGTATCCCCAATGATATCCGTAACTTCCGGTTTACCTTTAGTGATAGTTCCGGTTTTGTCAAAAACTATAGTATTGATTTTATTAGCCTTCTCAAGCGGTTCTCCACCTTTAACCAAAATCCCATGCTCAGCCCCTTTGCCGGTGCCTACCATAATTGCAGTGGGTGTAGCTAGCCCTAAAGCGCAAGGGCAGGCGATAACTATCACTGCAGTAAAAGCCATCAATGCAAAAGACAAGGTAGCTCCAAGAACCAAGTACCAAATCGCAAAAGTAGAAATGGCGATCAGAATAACTGCCGGGACAAAATAGGCCGAAATTCGGTCGGCAATGGCCTGAATTGGGGCTTTGGAGCCTTGAGCATCTTCAACTAATTTTATAATTTGAGACAAAGTAGTTTCTGCGCCTACACGAGTAGCCATAAATTCAAAACTTCCGGTTTTATTTAAAGTTGAACCAATGACAATATCGCCTTCATGTTTCTCAACCGGCAAACTTTCGCCCGTAATCATTGACTCGTCAACCGACGAGGAGCCTTTAACAATCTCGCCATCAACTGGCACTTTCTCTCCGGGGCGAACGATAACAATATCACCCTTAACAACCTCCTCTAGAGCAATATCGACGGTTTGGCCATCTCTCACAACCCGTGCAGTTTTAGCCTGAAGCCCCATTAGTTTTTTGATCGCTTCAGAAGTTCTACCTTTAGCTTTTGCTTCAAGCCATTTTCCCAAAGTTACGAACGTAATTAAGAACGCGGCGGTTTCAAAATAAAGTTCTGGAATTTTTGCCCCCATCAAGCCAGTAAGAGAATCGTTAACCGCAAAATAAACAAAGAAATTAATAACACTATAAAAAAATGCCACCGAAGTACCAATAGCTATTAGACTATCCATATTAAAAGTCTTCATACGAAGCCCGGACCACATACCTTTATAAAACCCGGACCCAATAATAAATTGCACGGGGGTTGCCAATATAAATGAGATAATTCCGACATATGGAAGCAAAATTGAGGCTCCGAGGAATTTGGGGAAAAAATCAAACAGCATGAAATATAGCATTGGCGCACTTAATATAAAGCTCCAGATAAATTTTCTGAATTGGCCCTTAATTTGTGCTTGCTGTTTCTCTGCTTCCTCTTTGGTATTTGTTGAGTCTGAAACACTTGCGCTATATCCCGTTTTTTCTACAGCTTTAATTAAGTCTTCTTCTTTAGTTAATGATGAGTCAAATCCCACACTTGCTTTCTCAGCTGCAAAATTAACTCTCGCTTCACTGACTCCTGGAACTTTTTTGAGTGATTTTTCAATTAATAGCGCGCAAGATGAACAATGCATACCATAAAGGGAAAGCGCAACTTTCTTTTGGCCTTCGCTAATCGGTGCTATGTCGGTGGATAGGACTTGCTGCCCGGGATCCTTCAATGTTAAAACCCCATCAAATTCAAATTCCCCTTTTTGATTTTTTAGTGCTTTTCCAGTAACTCTAATTCCTGACTTAAGTAATTCTTTTAATGAATTTTGGGAGGAGAATACTACAGTGCTTTTACCATTGCCATTGGCAGACTCTTCAACAACTGCATTATATCCGGCTTCTGCTATTGCTTCTTTAATTACTTCAGATGAAATATCTTGCGACGCTTTAATACTCCCCATACCAGTTTGGTGGCTAATCTCAACCCCCTGGACTCCCGCAATTTTTGACAACTCACGACTAATCAATTTCTCACAAGACTTGCAATGCATCCCTTCAACGCTAAATTTAATAATGTCCTGTTTCATGATTTTTTGATAACACCTATTAATTCATCCGCAATAGTCTCACCTTCGCCTTTGGCAACTTCATGAGCTACACAATGGCGGATGTGGTTTTCCAGTAGTGTTTGGTCCGACTTTTTTAAAGCTGCTTGGACAGCCAAAGATTGGTGAACCACATCAATGCAGTATTCATCATTCTCTACCATCGCAATTACCTTATCCAAGTGCCCTCTGGCAATCTTAAGGCGATGTAAAACATTTCGTTGAGTTGTCTGGTTTCTTGGTACCCCTTTTGGCATACTTAATTTTAATCCCCTCCGGGGGGATTGACAAAGAATAGCCTACTGGTTTATGATTGTCAACAGGTGCAAGATAAGTAATATGAATCCAATAATCCTAGCTTTTATAACGGGTCTCACCACAGGGGGGATATCTTGTATTGCAGTACAGGGAGGGTTACTTGCCTCGGCAATTTCTCAAAAAAAAGAAAATCAAACCAATTTATCAATGGTTGGGATGTTCTTGGTTGCTAAAATATTTGTCTATACTCTACTTGGACTGGCACTTGGTGCATTAGGTTCAGCGCTAACCATAACTCCACAATTCCAAGGCTGGATGCAGATTGCGGCCGGCCTTTATATGCTGGCAACCGCCGCAAATTTATTAAACCTTCATCCAATTTTTAGGTATGCAGTAATCCAGCCGCCAAGGTTTGCCTATCGTTTTATGCGCCAACAATCAAAATCCAGCCAACATTTCACGCCAGCTTTGCTTGGTAGCCTAACTGTTTTAATTCCCTGTGGTATTACTCAGGGCATGATGGTTTTGGCAGTGGCTTCGGGTAGTTCCCTACTTGGTGCGGGAATCATGTTTGCATTCACACTGGGTACATCACCGGTTTTTGCTACTCTTGGCTTAACCGCTTCAAAACTTATGGAGAAAAAAGCCTTCGCCTATATCGGCGCAACAATGATCGCCATTCTGGGACTTTTATCTATCAACACCGGGCAAGTGCTCCGTGGCTCTGCCCATACCGCACAAAATTACTGGGAAGTAATGATCACCGCACCCAATGAAGTCAAAGCGGGAAACGTGGCCGGGATTGACTCCGAAGGCAAACAGGAAGTTACAATTGATGTTAATAGCCGTGGCTACAGCTCGTCAGTAAACACTCTTAAAGCGGGAGTGCCTGTAAAACTTACTCTAAAAACAAACAACACTTTGGGCTGCTCAAGAGCTTTTACGATCCCCTCGTTGGGGATACAAAAAGTGCTGGCTGAAACAGGAGAGGAAACCATTGAGTTCACACCAACAAAAACGGGCAAGCTTGCCTACACCTGCTCAATGGGGATGTATTCCGGGCAGTTTAATGTAGTCAACTAATGGCCAAAAAGATTTACAAAGTACTAAATATGGATTGCGCCAGCTGCGCGCTTTTGATAGAGGCGGAGCTCGAGGATGCCGGAATTGCCTGCAAATGTAGTTATGCTAAGCAAATTCTGGAAGTCGAAGGGGAGCATGATGAAAAAAAAGTCCACGAAGCTGTCCAAAAAGCCGGTTACGAATTAGCGTTGACATGATTACAGAATCCTGTCATAATCCTGTTATGAGACAAATGATTCAGGACGAACAGTTTACTAATGTACAGCGTGCTCAAGCAGGTCTTACCCGTTTATTTTTAAAAGCCGCAAGAAGCGGCACTTTTTATCGCGTCTTAAAAAACGACAAGCCCTTGGGAGTACTTATCCCTAACAGAATGTGGGAGGATTTACTTGAAGATTTAGAAGCTTTATCTTCTCCCAGATATCTAAAAGCCATAGCCAAAGCCCGCCGTGAAACTAAAAGTTACTCTTTAGATGAAGTAAAGAAAAAGCTTAATTTATAAAATTGGAGAAATATCAATTTAGATTTAAGCCAACTGGAGAAAAATCCTTCAATAAATTATCTAAATCTGTCCAAGATCAAATTATCAAAAAACTTGAATATTTTCTGAAGGCAGATGATCCACTAGAATTTGCCGAGCATCTTACTGATCGAGAAGTTGGTGAGTATAGATTTCGAATTGGAAAATATAGGATTATCACAGAGGTGACAGGAAAAATTATCTTCATACTTTTAGCCGGCCACAGGAGGGATATTTATAAGCGATAGCTTGCAACCTATAGTTATAAAAGATAAGTCTCTGTCCAAAAAGAAGGGTATGATTTAGCTATTTAGTCCTATTTTCTTCCTTGATATATTTGGATAACATTCTACGTAGACCATATACCCACAATCTATCCTCCGAAAAACTGCTTTTTACCAAGGGATGTGCCTTTTTTAAAACTTCACTTAGCTCAATATTACCTTCGGTGGCTATGATTTCATCACTATATTTTAACAAAAACTTATCTACTACCTTTTTGGGTATACCTTCCTTCTCCACAAGCTCATCCAAAAACTCCTGTATAATCTTCAACTTTTTCCTTCCTTGATAGTTTCGATATTTTGTAAGAAGGGTAAGAACTAAACCTAAGTATACTTCCGGTGAAAGAATCAATACCAAAACAAACGCTACCAGAATTAAAACGTATAAATTCATCGCCCTGACTCTACCTTATCCTTCCCCATCCATTTTCGAAGCACTTCGGGGATAACAATACTTCCATCTTCCTGCTGGTAATTTTCCATTATGGCAATTATTGTTCTTCCAATTGCAAATGCGGTTGCGTCGTTCATCTGCACAAACTCGGTTTTGCCGCTTCTTTGTACTTTAGTATTAAGACGCCTTGCTTGATAATCAGTCATCAAATCAGATGTGTGGGTTTCTCTGTATTTATTTTGTCCTGGTAGCCAAGTATTAATATCAATTTGACGATAATCCGGTCCGCCCATATCTCCTGAACAAATTTGAACAACTTGGTAAGGTAATTTAAGAGATTGCATTAAGTACTCCTGTATTGCAACAAAAAAATTCTGTTCTTTTATTGAATTCTCGGCAACTGTAAATGACTCCATCTCAACTTTGTCAAACTGATGAACTCTCAAAATACCCTGAGTATCTTTCCCGTAAGTTCCTGCTTCTTCTCTGAAACTTGTCGAAAATCCGACATAGCGGAAAGGCATGTCTGACTCTCTCAGTGTCTCATCCATATGAAGTGGCCCAAGTGTATGTTCTGCGCTTCCTATCAAATATAAATCCGCTTGTGGAATATAATAGCGCTCCTCTTTTGGCTCAAGTCTAGCCATTTTGGCCATAACTTCGGGCTTCATCATGACTGGAGGAATTACCGGTATAAATGCTTTTACAGAATAATCTTGGTCTATGGGCTCCAGAATTTTTTTCAAAGTTTTTACATTAGTCAAAGTATCAAAAGCAAATTGCACTAAAGCAAATTCCATACGGGCAATATCCCCCATCAAATAACCAAATCTCGATCCTGAAATGTCTCCTGCTTTTTTAATATTTATAACTCCAAGAGCTATTCCTAAAGCCATGTGGTCTTTTGGCTCAAAATCAAATTTTGTAGGCTCCCCCCAAGAGCGGATTACTTTATTTTCATTCTCATCTTTGCCAATTGGCGTATCCTCTGAAATTAAATTTGGAACTTTATATAATGCTTGTTTGAATTTTTCTTCAATTTCTGTAAGCTTTGGTTCCAAATCCTTCAGTTGCTCTTTTATTTTTTTGCCTTCCTCGGAAGCCTTGCCAAGTTTGGATATTTCATTGCGTTTGGCTCGGAGGGTTTCGACTTGCAGCAGAAGTTCAAGTTTTTGTTTATGAATATTTAAAACTTCGTCTACAATATTCGGATCTTTTTGCTTGGCAGCAATAGCCTCTTTAAACTTTTCAGGATTATCACGAACCAGCTGAATATCAACCATGAGCTTATTCTACACCAAGCTTAGCTTAATTTGAAGTTATAGGTGTATCAGTTGACCAAGCGGGGTCAGTGGTTTGAATGTTGGTTGAACTGCCTCTAGTGCCATTTCTGTTATTGCCAGATGAGTCCGCGAGTGTTTGCCCGGCGCCTTCATTTAAATGGTAAAGCACCACGGTATTCGCATCGGTTCCAAATATCGAAGTTTGAGGAATGAAGTTAGCGGTATATCTGACATTATTTGAGATTCTTACTTCGTCCACAAGCCCTGGAAAATACTCCCCATTGTTATCTCCCGCACGGCCTATGTTCAGGCGGCCACTGCTATTTGCAGGCGCTATCGTGCCAGTATCTGTATCTACTAACTGCCCGTTTACAAAAAATCTTCGGGTCCCGCTTGAATCACGAGTTATCGCAATGTGATACCACTGATTGAGCTGAACCGTTACACCTGAGCACTGCACAGAGTTACCTGCAGCCTGATAATACGCAAACTGGTCTCCAGCTCCGCAATCAAACCCTCCGCCATCCACATAAAGTGTAAACATCGCTTGATTGTAACTTGAATTTGCATCAGACATAAAAGTTTCATACCTTCCGGTATCTGTAGTTCTTTTTACCCATGCTTCGTAAGTGTAAACAGTTGAGAGAGGTAAATCCGTGAATCTGGCTAGGTCATTCGTGCCATCAAACTGCAAACTTGTTCCGGACGATGGAGGAGTTGGCGTCGGGGTTGGACTTGGAGTCGGCGTCGGCGATGGTGTGGGCGTAGGGGTCGGTGTAGGTGTAGGGGTTGGGGTTGGAGTTGGTGCACCAAAAGTGATATCACTGGTTACATATACAGGACCTACCGGGTTGCCTCCTACATTTATAGTACCGTTCGTAGGTGAGCCAGTAACTGTTGCACTGTCCGAAGCAACTGTCCCGCTTCCTTCATTAAAATGATAGAGCCCAACTGTGTTTGTATCTGGTGCCCAAGCTCCAGTCGGCAAACCAAAATTCTGGTCGTAGCGAACAATATTTGAAACACGAACTTCGTCAACTATTCCAGTATATGAAGGGTAAGCGCTCCCCGCATCGTGTTTTTCTGCACCTATCACAAGATATGGATCGCTCCCGGGGTAGCTTGTAACTCTTGCATCACGATAGCTAACGTCTCCCATCAAGCCGCTAGCGGTTGCATCCAAGTTCCCATCAACATAAACACTCAATTGACCAGTTAATCCGTTTCTTATTGCCGCCACATGATGCCAGGTATTATCTGCTACAAGAGTTGCCCCGCAAACAGTGTTGCCTGAACTCCCCTGACTCACTCCAAATGCGACTTGCCCGTTTGTAAGGGAAACCCCATAGTCGCCATAATCGCCAGAGCCGAACACATCGCGGTCAAAAATAATATTTCCCGTAATCCAGCCAGCTTCAACTCCACAGGAGGCAACTCCACTATTTCCAGTCAACGGCGCTTTCATCCACCACTCAAGAGTGAAATCTCCTCCAACATCAACGGGAGTTTGTGGGTCAATAGGGATTTTTACTCTGTCAATGTCGCCCGTGCCGTTTCCAAAAAACTGGAGTGCGTGCCCACCCGTTCCGGGCGTCGGTGTCGGGGTAGGAGTTGGCGAGGGAGTGGCGGTAGGAGTCGGGGTTGGTGTAGGTAACACGCCGGTGAGCGGTGTATTCATAGCTAATGCTATTTCAGACTGATTTAAAGCTCTGTCATATACTCTGACTTCGTCCATCACACCGCTGAAGAAATCAAAGTTACTGCTTCCGCTAATCCATGCCCCAACTTGCAAAGTGTTTGTTAAACTTGCCAGACTCATGTTCTGCGGAGTACCAACTGGAGTACCGTTCAAATATGCCTGCATTTGAGAACCGTTGTAAGTAATGGCCACATGTTGCCAAGTTCCCGTGGGTACCGTACTACCTAGCACTATATCTGCCGAGCCGTTATAAAATGTCGGTACTCCGGTTCCTAGATAAAAGTCCCTGGGAGAACCTACCGTGGCAATTGTTTCATAACTTTGATTTGTGGGGTTATTTACCCAGGCCATGTAGGTAAACTGTGCGGGAAGCGGAAAGGAGGCCACCGAGCCGCGGTCGTCTGAGCCGTCCAAGTTTAAGCCTCCACCATACTTCCCTGTAGTATTCCAGATTGGGCTACCAGCAAGTGCCAGGTTTCTATTGTTGCCTGATGAGTCATTTGCAGTCGTACCGCTGCCGTCTTCAAATGCATAACCTGCCAAAAGGCCGGTTGCCGGAGGCGGTGTTGGAGTAGGTGTTGGTGTTGCTCCAGGTTGATAAGTTGCAACATAAGACTGAGGAGTGTCTGGAGCCGTGATTGTGTGTGTTGCTGCTCCACCGTCGCTCCACGAGACAAAATCAAACCCTCCCTGAGAAAGAGGTGCCTCAATATTGTGTTGAAAATTAACTACAGTATTTAGTACAGTTGGAGTAACTTTAACAAAGCCGTCAATGTTTACCGTGAGTCCTGTTGGAGATGTGTCAAAACTCAAGTCGACGGTTTCCGGAATAATGTTTACTGCGTTTGTCGCTTTCAAGCCGTCTGAGTCAGTTACCGTCAACACAAACTGAAATTGCATTTCATTGTTTATTTCATGCCCAGAGGTAGGAACGCCAAACACTCCACTTGAGCCGCTAACCGGGCCCGCTTCAGGATGAGTATGGCTTAAGTGAATCAAGAAAACATCCCAAGAATAATTCGCTTCAGCCAAAGTCCCGTCAGCATCAGACGCGCTCGAGCTAAAATTGGCATTCTCCCCGGCTCTGAATGTAATTTGACCGCCTGGCTGGTCAGACGGAGTAGTTACCGAAATTAAATCAATCACAGGAGGAGTGCCAACAATTATTGTGATGGGGTCGGACAAAGTCTGATTCACACCATCCGAAACCGTAAGCCTCGCGGTATATTGTCCTTTTTGCTGATACTCATGGCTTGGGTTTTGTTGAGTGGACGGAGGAGTACCATCGCCAAATTCCCAAGAGTAGGTAATAGGCTGACTTTCAGGATCAGTCGCGCTGGCTGTAAAGTTGACCGTAAGCGGTGCATTCGGCCCGCTGGTTGGATTCGCGCTGGCTGTAGCAATCACCGGTGGCTGATTTGCCGCGGTGTACTTTATTCTTCTCACAGTCCCCGGGTTACTCTGCCCTTCCCAAGAAATACCAATGTCTACATAATAAAGAGCCCCATCCGGCCCCTGTTCAAAATCAACTATTTCACCATACGGCCCATTTACAGTCCCATTGGCAGGTTCAAAATTAAAGGTGCCGTTTAGAACTCCAGTTGTGGGATCAAGATCAAGCCCGCGCACGAAGTTTCGCACATAATCTCCATAAAAATAGTCTCCTTGGTAACTCGCGGGGAAGTTGCCTCCGCGATACACAAAACCTCCAGTTACTGACGCGTCGCTGCCACCGTGGGGATAAGAAAAAAGCGGATTAGTCATGCCTGCCGTCCCGCAGCTTCCCTCACAAACTGGCCAGCCATAATTAGCCCCCGCTACTGCCACATTTATTTCTTCTATCGAATTTGCTGCGTCATTACCGCCAACATCTCCGATATAAATCTTTCCCGTCGGAGCATCCAACGAAATCCTGAATGGATTCCTAAGTCCCCTCGCCCAAATATAATCATAATTGGGTCCTGCATCGTCCCAAAAAGGATTATCCTGAGGAGTTGTGCCGTCTGTGTTTACTCTTAAAATTTTTCCTTGGTAACTGGTCAAGCTTTGTGAATTATTTGCAGCATCAAAGCCGTCCCCGGTTGAAATATAAAGTTTGCCGTCAGGGCCAACTATAACCGAGCCCCCATGATGCCAAAGATCGGCATCCTGAGGTGCCTCCCAAACTAGAAACTCACTACCTACACTTGCCGTGTTGCCGGTTGCCGTAAAGCGCGCTACTCTATCACGAAGAGGCGAGCCATGGGTGTAAAAAAGATAAAAAAAGCCGTTTGTTGTAAAATTTGAGTCAAGATCAATCCCGGTTAATCCCCGCTCACCTTGATCAATATTAATATTAGTTATTTGCATAAATGGCGTGGGGTCAACTACTGAAGCTCCTGCTTGCACAATATGAACTGTTCCATCACGCTCTAAAACTAACATCCTGCCATCCGGCAAAAATTCAATTGTAGTAGGCTGGTCAAGGCCGGTAATTAGGGTTTCACTGACAAAGTCTGGTGGAGGAGCGGCTTGCGCAATTTTGGGGGTTAAAAGAAATACTCCCTGCTGGAGCAAAATACTTAATATACCAAGATAGTATGCAAATTTTCGCAGATAGTATAAAGTTATAAGACACGAAACACTTTGTCAATAGGGAAAGGTAATCTTAATTACAATCCTAACTCGGAAGAAATTTGTTGCATAGCTCTGAGAGCTATTTCTATAAATTCCCTTAGAGGAATCTTAAGATATTCTTCACATTTTTCAATCTGCTCCCGGTTTGCACCAGCCGCAAAGCTTTTTTCTTTCCATTTCTTCATAACAGAGTCCACCGTGACCACTGATATATCTGCATTTTTAACAAGTGCAACTGCAACGATTAGACCAGTGAGCTCGTCACTACAGTAAAGGGACCACTGCATTTTGTTCGTGGGCTTAGGCGCATCTTCCACGTAGCCCCAGGCATGGCTTGCAATTGTGTCGCTAATATCGGTTGTTCCTTGAATCTTTTTCAGCCATTCTATCGTCAGTTTAGTGTGATCTGTGGTTACCCTTTCAGTGCCCTTAAGCTCCTCATAATCAGCGTCGTGCAAGAGCCCCGCAATCCCCCAAGTGTCTTCATCCTCGCCAAAGTGCTTAGCAAGAGCGCGCATCACGGCTTCAACCGCATGGCAATGCCTACGCAAGTTAACGTTACCCATATGCTCATGCAAAAGATCGAGCGCCTCATCCCTCGTTATTGTCATAGTTTAGTATACTCCGATCTTAATGCTACGAGCCCATGGTCTACCAGCAAATCACTGACCAAATATCTATCTTCACTGTTTAGATCGTTTTTGTTCAAAATACGGAATCTGGATTGTCCTTTCTGTTTGTCAGGGGCTTCCACTCGGAAAGAAACTCTGGAAGACTGACCTATTATAATAGTCCCTGTGTATTCATAAACGACTTCCATCAAATCAGAAATAGAGACTTCCTCATCGGGATCCGTTGATAACACAAATAAATATCGCGAGAGGGGTTCTTTGGCCATCCCCGGGATTTTTATAAGAATCCCTTCATAGTAGTCTGGTATTGGTTGCTCCAGACCAAACACACCCATGTTTTTCCTGTTTGTACGCGCTTCAACAAGTGTTAAGCCTCCTCGAGTATCTGTCTTTAATCTTTCAGCTAACATGATTATCAATAAAAAACCCCGATTTGATCGGGGTTCTGTAAACGGTACAAGAAGTACAACCCCGTTAGGAGCTTGGCTTCTTAATCTCAAGAATTTTATAAATTAGCTTGCCCGCAGGAGCTTCTACCTCTATGGTCTCGCCAACTTTCTTGCCTACCAACTGCTTTCCGAGAGGCGACTCGTGTGAAATTTTCTTCTGGGCGGGGTCCGCTTCCCACTCTCCCACAATGTTAAATTCATGACGGTCGCCATTGGCTTGAACAATTACGGTTGTCCCGATACCAACTTTACCGTTTCCGTTGCCGTTATCGGCAACCACATCTGCGTTTTCTACAACGTTTTTCAGCTCATCAATGCGGCCATCCAAAAACTCAAGCTCTTCACGAGCGTTAATATAGTCACTATTTTCTGACAAATCACCCTCTTGTCGGGCACGCTCCAGCCGCTCGACTAACTTTGGTCTTTTAACACCGACCAACTCGTCAAGCTCAACCTTAAGGGCTTCTAGCCCGCTTTTAGTTACTTGTACTTGTTTTTGTGTATCCATTGTCTTTTTCCCTCTCAAAAAAAATCCCCCTCTGTTTTAAGTTCAGGGGAGTGAATAAAAAACCACTCCCTTCAGCTGATATTCTTGCAATTGCTGAAAAAATCCATTGAGAGGGGTGTTATATTCATGGGAAGTAACTTAATTACTAAGACAGAAGTATACTAAAATCCTCCTTCCTTGTCAATGGCCTTAGTGGGTATTTCGCTGAAAATTTCCCTCATTGGTTAAGCGCCTGAGAGGAGATGGATCAAGCTTATGAAGCTCCTCGACACTCCCGACATTGCGAAATACAAGCGCCAAAATTGCATCTTCATTAAGTAAATGCAGATTGTAAGTCAAAGTCGGCTGAGTAAACTTGACATAGTTCATTTGTGCTTTAGTTGTTTCACCTTCAACAAAAGCAGGGATATTGAAAGGCATAAGCTTTCCATCTAAGTACTTAGTCCTTGCAGAGGCCTCTCCGCCGTAAGGCTTAAATAACTTTCCCGATTTATCAGAACAATAAAGAGCGCCACCAGGAGACTCAATTGTTCCTCCTGAAACCGCTCGCGAAACGCCAATGCCTGAAGCCCCGAGAAGCAAGGTAGTTGCAATGTGATCTGAGGCCCCGCCTTCAACTATAACCGGAATGTTCACTTCCCCGCGAAGCTGCCAAACCAGCTCCGGCCAGTCGACCACTGACCCGCTTCTGACCCCGGTGATGCACCTCCCGCCGCCGCCAATACCTACAAACAAGCCATCAGCACCCGCCGCCTGAACTGCCTTTGCCTGAACCACACTTACAATCTGACCGGCAAATATTTCAACTTTTTGACCAAATTCTTTTCTCAAGGACTTAACTGTCGTGACCACACCCGACCCGGGCTCTGGGGAATAAACTCTAAAGCTTCTAACTCCGGCTTTGTAGAGCGCGATTGCCCGCTCAAGAGCTTTCGCAGGGTCGGCCGACAAAGTACCACACACGTTTTTTTGCCAATAAGCTGCAATTTTGCGCCTGTCTTTTCTGCCCTTCAAAACAGCTTTTTCGATTCGCTCTAACCAATCAAAGACCTCGCCTGCCAAGTCCACCTGCCGCTTTATTTCCGAAGTTAGGCCATTCCTGGGAATTGCGGATAAGCAATGACTGGCAGCCATAGTGGCAATGGCAGCGGCACTATTCCAAACATCTGGGGACGCCGAGCCCACAAAAATACTTCTGGCCTGCCTGCCCAATTTCACAAATGGCCCTTGGGCATAGCGCTCTGTGCGGCTCGTTCGCGCCTTTTCGCCACCAACAACGGTTGCACCAAGGTCACCAATCGAGAACGCAAGTCCGTCGGCAAGCGAGCGCTCCACCACATCGGATTGCACCTTTGGAGGAAGAGAAAAGTCACTTTTATCGACGTTATATAGGAATTTCATCCGGTAAGGATGATTGAACATGGTCAGAAAAAACATGCGCATGCGTAGAGTCTGAACAATACGCTCCTGTGGCAGCATTTGAAGAGATTCATAGGAAATATAATCATGCGGGGTAATAAGGAGACCCTGACTTGGGTAAACATGCTCGGCGTCTTTACTGAAGTGAATCCATGGAGCCAGATATCTTTCGATATTTTCCTCGTCTTTTTTAAGGAGATTTTTTATTCTGTCTTTGCCCTCTTTACTGTCTCGGAGCTTAACAAAATCTTCCTGCAATCTATTCACGCTTATACTATACTATATTCCATAGTGAAAAAAATAATCTTTGGTACCACAAATGCGGGCAAACTTGCCGAGGCTCAAAGTGTACTTGGCATGAAAGTGGAAGGTGTGAGCCTCGACATTGACGAAGTGCAGTCTCCGGATACGGCTTACGTGGCTACAAAAAAAGCCCAAGATTATTGGAAAAAAATAAAAAAACCGCTTTTTGTCGAGGATTTGGGCTTAACTTTCAAGGCATTTAAAAATCTTCCCGGGGTTTATATTAGAGACTTCCTGGAAAACTTGGGCAATGAGGGCTTAATAAAAATAATTCCAAAAGGCAAGTCCAGAGAAGCTACGGCCGTAACGGTACTTGCCTATTATGCTGGCCGCGGCGAGCCCAAGCTTTTTAAAGGTGAAGTAAAAGGCACAATTGCCCAAAAGACCAAAGGCGACAAAGGCTTTGGCTGGGACCCGATTTTTATCCCGAAGGGAAGTAAAAAAACATTCGGCCAGATGGAAATGGAAGAAAAAAACAAGTATTCAATGAGAAGAAAAGCCCTGGAAAAACTTCACAAGTGGCTCAAAGAAAAGAAGATGTGACGCTATCGGGAGTCGAACCCGAGTTTGTGGGATGAGAACCCACTGTCCTGGACCACTAGACGATAGCGCCGTACCAGGATTATACCAAATTTGGGTGTTGACAGCACTTTTTATAAGTTGCTATAGTTATTTTTTAGGAGCCGAAAGTTTTAAAAGCTTCTAAAAATGAACAACAACTCACCAAATATTGGCAAACGGCGTCAAGATAGATACCGTTTTAATTTTTAAAAGAGCCTTGGGGCTCTTTTTTTTGCGCCTAAAAATGAAAACGAAGCATATTAGAAAAGTACTCCTCTGCGAGCCTTCGCATTTTTCCGTAGATTATGTAATTAATCCCTGGATGAAGATTGGAAGTATCAACAAAACTAAGGCAACTTCCCAGTGGAAGAATCTTGCAAACACTTTAACAAAACTTGCTATAAAGATCGAAATTATAAAACCCGCCAAAGGGTTGCCCGACATGGTCTTTGCTGCTGACCAGGCATTGATTAAATATAAAAACTTGGTTTTAAGTAATTTTCACTATCCCCAAAGGCGAAGGGAAATTAAAAAATATCTACCTTGGTTTAAGAAACAAAATTTCAAAATCTACAAACTTCCCAAAAAATGTTTTTTTGAAGGAAGCGGAGAATGTGTGTGGTATGGGGACCTATTGTTTGTAGGAACCGGATTTAGAAATTCCACCGGTGTTTGCAAATTTTTATCGGTATACCTAAATGTAGAGACAAAATGCCTCGAACTTATTAATCCTAAGTTTTATCACCTTGACACCTGCCTATTTCCACTTAATGACACGACTGCATTTTATTATCCTCTAGCATTCTCGCAAAAAAGCCAAAGAGTTTTGAAAAAGTTAGTTAAAAATTTAATCCCTCTAGCAGATGACGAAGCAAATAATTTTGCAGCCAATAGTTTGGTAACCGATCATCGTGTAATTATGCAAAAGGGAAACAAAAATTTCGCCGTCAAGCTGAAAGATTTGGGCTACAAAACAGTGGAGGTAGATGTCTCAGAATTTATGAAATCTGGTGGTGGGATTCATTGCTTAGTGCAAACTTTAGAGGAGGAATATGCCTGAAAGAATTCTTATTCATAATGCCGATTATATTTATAACCTTGCGGGAGTTTCACCAAATTCGCCGCCGCAAGATATCCTAATTGAGGGAAATATTATTGCTGCAATTGGCCCAAAATTAGATGAAAAATTTGGGGATGTTAAAACCCACATAGACGCAACTAATAAACTTGTCTTTCCGGGGTTTATCAACACCCATCACCATCTATTTCAAGCATTCATGAGGCATGTACCTCAAATGCAAAATCAAAGAATAGATCAATGGATTGCAGAAGCTACTTCCCGAGCTAAAAAGATGGACCCCGAAGCACACTACTGGGCTGCCCTTTCTAATATGGCAGAACTAGTACTCTCTGGTGCAACAACTACGACCGATATGCTTTATCTATATCCTAATCAATACGATCATCAAGAACTTTTTGAAGCAACTATTGAGGCTGCAAAAACCATTGGAGTCCGATTTCATCCCTACCGTGGATCAATGAGCAGAAGAGATGGGTTATTTGAAAAAGATGTGTTAGAAGAATCTGAAAAAATTATTGAACATACCAGAGACATTGTAGATAAATTCCACCAGAAAGCTGGAGATGCAATGGTTAAAGTTGGGATAGCACCATGCACTATCTTTACAAACTGTGCTTATGATTACGAACAAGCTGCGGCACTTGCAATAAGATACGACATTAATCTGCAAACTCATTTGGGTGAATCAAAATTTGAAACCCGATATGTTCTTGAAAAATACGGCATGACACCTTACCAGTTGATGGAATCACTGGGGTGGAAAGATAGTAGAGTTAGCCTTGCCCATTGTATTGAGATAAACGATGAAGATATTGACCGTTTAGCGCAAAACCACAATTCTGTTAGCCATTGCCCTACTTCAAATGCACGCTCGCCCATAGGGCAAACAGGAGTTGCTCCAATAGCCAAAATGCTTCAAAAAGGAGTGAATGTGTCAATTGGCGTTGACGGCAGTGCAGGAAACGATTCATCTGACATGCTTTTTGAAATGAGAGCTGCCAGAACTAACCAAGGAATTCCAGAAGAATCAACATATCTTGATCCAGAGCAGATTTTTTATATGGCAACTGAAGGTGGCGCCAAAGCTCTTAGATGGGAAAGCAACATAGGACGTGTTGAGCAAGGATACTGCGCTGATATAACTATTTTTGATATTCATGATTCCATTGGTCATATAGGTGCATGGGACAAAGCCGGGTCACTAATAAGCTGCAGCTCTAAACGGGCTGAAACAGTTATTATAAACGGAGAAATAATTGTTTCAGAAGGAAGACTTACGAAAATAGAAGAACGGCAACTGATAAAAAAAGCAACGACTAAATGGAAGGAGGCTTTTGGCAAATGATAAATGTAGACTTAGAAAAAACAATTCCAGAACCTTTGCGCTTTCCCGATGAAAGAGTAAAAGTAGCTGAGATAAGACAAGATTACGGAACTTTTTTAAGTGTAGATGCATTAAAATGGGCACTTAACAAAGATTACTTAAGTAAAGATTCCCAAAAAATAACCGCTTCAGAGATTGCCCCATCGCTAAGATGTCCTGAAGGGTGCAATAATTGTCCCGATTCTATCCTCGAAATTAAAAGGCGTATAGCTGTAGGTTTGATTCCAAAGGTGGAAGCCAGGGCTCGAACTGAGACTTTTAAATATATGATGGACGATTTCTATAATTTGGGTATTCGCCATTGGATGTTTGTAGGAGGAACTCTTGATCACTTACCAGAAATTGGTGAACTAATTAATCATGGATTGAGCCAAGAAGAAACAAAAGTTAGTTGGTTTAGCGATGGCATCCCTCAAACTAATCCCGATGGCAGTCCTTCAAATTTAATGCAAACTGCACTAGAGGATGGATGGATGAAAAAAGTTGCAAATCATGTTTCTTGGGATTATCCCTACGGGTATGCCAATATAATCCCTCATGGAAATATTTTACCTCTCAAGCAAGGGAGAGGGCTCAAATTTGAAGACGATCCAGAGTACTCAAGAGTTTTCAAAACTCACTATGGTACCATCTTTGCTCTTAATTTGATTAATGCTGATGCAAGAAGGGTTGTGCTTAATATCACGGTCTCTCCAGGAAATTTAAGGCTAATTCCCCAATTATATGCTCAAGCCGATCTTTTGCAGCAACATGCTATCGAAAATGGAAAGAAAACTGAGGTAGGTTTAACGTTCAGCCCGTCCATTTGGAGACCTCACCAAGCCAGAGGGGACGGAACCTTACAAAGCCCTGCTTCGGCAGGGCTTGAAATGAGAGATATGTCAGAAACGAACGAAATATTTTCAATGATATTACAAAATGAATACCAGCGAATAAGAAATGGTCATCCTCGTTTACTTTATAACTCTTCAGGATATACAAATTTAATGGCTGACCCGCAATACAGACAAATTACAGTTGACCAGGGAGTACCCTATCCTAATGGTCCAGAAATACTAAATATAACCCCTACAGCTGACGCTTGGCTTGATCCGATGTTTGCAGGTCCGGAATTGGAAGCGATAAATAGTACGTTTGGATACAGAGACCGGGTCTTCAAACCTGAAAATAATATATTTACACAATTCCAAGACCCTAACCTGCCTTGGTTTCCAAATATGGTAACAACATGAGAGAAACTGACAAATATCTAGCTCAGTCAATTATTGATTTTAAAGTGCCAAGGTTTGGTGAGAATATAAAGAATAAAAGCGACTCTCCTTCCTGTATGTTTGACGTAAGAAAATTATTATCCGAACCAGAGCCTTATAAGTATATTTGCAATAAAATGGCTGAGGTTGTCAAAAATGACTGTTCTGGAAGTGCTGTGGTTGGATTGGCCACTTCAGGCATAGCTTGGGCTGCAGTTGCTGGATACTTAACAGATATGCCAGTTTTATATGTTCGTAAGAAAAAAGAACCAAATGTTAGTGACTTATATTTGGAGGGTACTTTGCCAAGCGACAGAAGAGTGATACTTATCGATGACTTGCTCTTCGCTGGAGAAAGCAAAAATGAGGCTTTAGAGATACTTCAAAAGGAGGGTTGTATCGTTACGGATGTTGTTGTTGTCGTTGATAGACAGATACAAAGAAAAAAAGATGGACCCCCGATAGATCAAAGATGGGGATTACAATTTCATAACCTTATAAATATGTCAGAAGTTGTCGAATATATGGTACAAACAAATTCTATCACTGAATCGCAACTTCAACATTTAATCCTAGACTATCAGCATTTTGAACGCTGGGATATGCCAGATTTTGCTAAGGTGGGTGATTTTGATGAAAGACAAAACATTTGAAATAATTGGTTACACAACATTTGGAGATATAAGCAATGGTGAGTCTTATGTGGTGAAAATTAGCCACGATTGCCCCAAAAACGGTATTTTAGAACTATCAACCGGACTGGGTAAATACCATACTGATGAAAGAACGGTGTCTTGTAATAAATGTGAGGGGTCGGTATTAGTAAAAAAAGATATCGCAGGCCCTCAAATTATTTATCTTGCCTCTACTTCTTTTGAACCACAGGCTAAGGTATAATTTTGGGGTGGAGTACCATAATCTCCAAATCTGTGGGCTGACCCGGAAACTTCCCTTAATTCAAGTTGGCAGGCACACCAAAATCGCCGCGTTTTCAATTTTGGGAGATGTTGAATTGACTGATGCTTTGGCTGATGCCATGACATTGAAAATTGAAAATTTAAAATTAAAAATTGATTACATCGTTGGTCCTGAAGTTAAAGCGGTACCCTTAGTTCATGGAGTCGCCAAGCGACTTGGTCACAAACGCTTTGTAATATGCCGCAAAAGCATCAAGCCCTATATGACTTCGCCAATTGTGGTCAAGCCCTTGAGCCATTTTCCCAAGCACGTTAAGCCATTGGTATTGAACGGCCCCGACGCTCAAATGCTAAAAAATAAAAAAGTATTTGTTGTAGATGATGTAATTTCAACTGGAGTAACTTTTCGCCAAATTACCCATTTAATGAATAAAGTTGAAGCACAAGTGGAGGGATACATTGCTGCTATAAAACAAGGTGAGCAATTTGATAATTTAGAAAATTTATTATATTTAGCAGAACTTCCTGTATTTAAAAAGTAATCAAAATCTCGGAGGGCTTAACAAAACACTTTTATCCGACTGCATTTCACTGACTCCGATTACATAAAAAGGGTCAATATTTTGATTGCTCCTAAGTTTATCAACACCATGTTGGAATAATTTTGTAAAATATACAGCCATCTCTATTTCTATATCTTCTTGCCTTAAAACGTCAATAATTAATGAGGCGGTGGTTGAATGGGCAATTACATCATCGACCAATAGTACTCTATCTCCCTTTTCAAGGCCGTTGAAAACAAACTCAGATATGTCGTCTGTTGTAAATGACTTAACTTTTTCTTTAACAATAACCGGCGTTTCCCAAGCTCCCGGAATATCTTTACCCTTTCTTCCGGGAGCTAACGGAAGCCCTAACCGTTCTGCCACAGATGTGGCCAATGGTATGCCGGAATTGGGAATTCCTACAACTTTATCAAATTCGTATCCTCTAAAACGATAAGCTATTAAATCAGCAGCAAATCCCTGATACCCCAAATCAACAAGCTGATTTACCCATTTCACCGAAACATAGCCTTTTTCAAAATTGGTCACTTTCGCTTCCTTAATAAATCTGTCCCGTAAGGCCGATTCTCGCGCGCGAATACCTTCTAATTGTTCACTGTGTTCAATATCTCTTAAAATAGCCATATGTTTTATAGTATTTGAAGAACAACAAATTAGCAATTGACACGCTTCTCTTATAGGGTTAATTTAAAAGTAACAGTGTAATACCTCTTTGATCTTGGGAGGAAATATAAGAATAACAAGATTGATAATTAAAAGGTAGTCCCGCTGTTGGCGGGATTTTTATTTGTTATGAGCGTTGAAGCACTAGTCGCAAACAAAGATATAATTGAGTATGCCATTGGCGCTCCTCCCCAGGCTATGAAGCTCATTCACTCTTCTGTTTATGGGCCGCTTCATCAATCGGAAAACGGATCAAACGACACTTCAGGTAAAAGTATTATCCATAGCGTAAGGCACGAGCCACCATTCCCCATAGATGTAAATATTCGGAAATAAGATGGCAATACCAGACAGGCTTCAGACAAGTGAAATAAGGCAAATCTCACTGGAGCTGACTGACCCACAACTTGTTATTGATCTGAGCTCACTCGGTTACGAAGTACATATCGACACAGTGCTAAACAAACCTTTCTTTAAAGGAATATCCCAGCAAAGAGAGGTCCCCCTCCCTGCCTTTCATACGGATTCCTACATCTTAAATTCACTTGTCAATATGGGGTATAAATTCAGCGATCAGCATATTTATCCTGCGAACGCTGTCAAATACGCTCGTGGAGGCCAATGGGGTGCTATTAATGGAGTAATAAACTTCTACCCTGATCTTGGCAAGCTTTTGACAACCAATTTAAACCCGGATTGTTTAGAGATAATTAAAACGGGAGTCAATAACGGCAATAGCCTTGAAGAAGAAGTTGAAAAAGTCCTGGGTAAAGCTCCGCAAAAGAAACTGCTCAAAATCCCGGTTGCAGTTCTCCCCACTACTTCCATTGACATAGAAGCCTGGGCCATTTATGTCCCTGACTCAAACGTAGCAATAGCTCAGAACCTAAAGCAAATAGTTTGTGACCGAACAGAGAGAGCTTCCCACTCTGCAATCTCACTGCAAGATTAACTAAACCATGATCTTTCGTGAAAGAGAAAGAGCCAACAACCAAGAATGGTACACGCTAGACGGCTGGCATCTTAGCTTCTCCGGTGGTAGCACTAAGAATTCAATAGTAGTCAAAACAAGAACGGGCAACATTTACCAAGAGCCTGAGTCTACTATACATTTATCGGCCGCCCTAGGGGAACGCTTGGAAGTCTTTATTAAAAGCGGGGGTTATATCGACAGAGTCATGGCAAACACTGATCCAGCAAGCTTAAACTACACAATTACTCAACTAAATCGCGCAATCTCAAGCACAGGCATTGATCATGCAACAATATGGTCAATTGGTGCAATGGGCTATTGCGGTTATTGTGCAAACGGCGAGATCTACCGAAGAAGTAGATACTTAAAGTCATTAATAGATGGAAATAACGATTTGGGTAAGATCATGAGACAGTCTCAAACCTTAAAAAATAAACAGTTCTACGACCGGGATGGCAGGATTGTAAGCTCGGCTGTGTGTAGCCTGACAGAGGCTTTTGAAATTTTAGACTACCCTACACCACCCATGCAAGTAAGCCCAAATTCCTCCTATTTGCTAATTATTCGAAGGGCGGACTTAATTGAAGGTTATGAGTACACCAATACCATAGTTTCTGAAACAAACCAGTTTTGTTATGACTATTTTGATTTTACTTCAAGTTCTATAAACACTCCTACCAAAAATATGCCACAATTCCGCAAATATAAACCTTCCAAAGGCGATCAATTCCTTAGGGCTGTACAAATTCTAAAAGATGCAGGGTATCAAATAGAAGATGGAACGGGGTGCATTAGGGACAACAATACTCTGGTTTTTCCAGTCCCCAAACTACGCTGAAGCTATAAATGCCGGGGCGTGAGGCAGTTGCTCGTCAGTGCGCTCCATGAGTGGCCAGCGGGTGAGGGCTACTTTTAGAACATCCTCTAACGCTTCTGCAAAGACGAATTTTATGCCAGCTCGTACATTGGCCGGGATATCTTCCATATCTTTCTTGTTATCCCTTGGCAAAATGATGGTCTTGAGGCCCGCCACGTGCCCGGCCACCACTTTTTCCTTTACCCCGCCAATCTCAAGAACCCGCCCGCGAAGCGTCACTTCTCCGGTCATTCCCACGTCACGGCGAGTTGCAACTCCCGTGAGAGCCGAAACCAGAGCAGTGGAGATGGCTACACCTGCTGACGGGCCATCTTTCGGAGTGGCTCCTTCGGGAACGTGAATGTGCACATCCATTTTACTGCTAAAATTGCCGCGCAGCCCCAAGTCCCGCCAGTGCGCTTTAGTCCAGGTAAACGCAGCCTTGGCAGACTCTTTCATAACACTCCCAAGCTGCCCCGTTAAAGTGAGCTTGCCGGTGCCCGGCATGAGAGCTACTTCAATAAATAATATCTCGCCACCCGCACTGGTTACGGCCAGCCCGGTGGCCATGCCGGCTTCATCGTTTTTCTCGGCAATCTGAGACCTGAACTTTGCCGGCCCAAGAAACTTGCGCACTTCATCTTTACCCAAAAGCGTGGGGTACTTTTTCTTCTCAGCAACCAGACGCGCGATTTTCCTGTCAAGTGTAGCAAGGCTCCTCTCAAGCTCACGGATTCCGGCCTCCCTGGTGTAGTGCTTGATAATTTCCTTTACTGCGCTATCCGTTACCTTAATGCCTTTCCCGGTGAGACCGTTTAGGCGAATTTGCTTGGGCCAGAGATATTTTTTAGAAATATGAAATTTCTCATCGTCGATGTAGCCAGCAAAGCGGATTATTTCCATTCGGTCGCGCAAGGGAAGAGGAATGGTGTCGAGGACATTGGCCGTGCAAATAAACATAACCTCCGAGAGGTCAAAAGGCACTTCAAGATAATGGTCCGAAAACTCTTTATTCTGCTCAGGGTCGAGAATCTCCAGAAGTGCCGAGGCCGGGTCCCCTCGGTAATCCGCTCCAAGTTTGTCAACTTCATCAAGCATAAACACCGGATTTTTGGTGCCAGCATCTCTGATGCTTTGAATGATTCTGCCAGGCATTGCCCCGACATAAGTTCTCCTGTGGCCCCGAAGTTCGGCCTCGTCTCTGATGCCCCCCAAAGAAACTCTCACAAATTCACGATCAAGAGCTTTTGCGATTGATTTGCCTATCGAGGTTTTACCCACACCGGGTGGCCCCACAAAACATAAAATTGTGGGGTGCGAACCGTTGTCTTTAGACTTTTCCTGCCCGTTTTTCAGGGTAAGCACGGATAAATACTCCAAAATCCGCTCTTTCGGTTTTTCAAGGCCGTAATGGTCCTCTTCCAAAACTTCGTTGGCTTTTTCAATAGACACCGATGATTCTGAAGTTTTGCTCCAGGGCATCTCGGCCAACCAATCCAGGTAATTTCTAATGTAACCCCCTTCGGGATTGTGGGGAGACATGTTCCTCAAGCGTTTAAGCTCTTTTCTGGCTTTAACAAGAACCGCCTTGGGCATTCCAGCCTTTTTTATTTTTTCCCGCAGCTCTTTTATGTCATCGTCGCCGCCATCTTCCAACCCTTCCTCGCCAAGTTCCTCCTCGATGGTTTTTTTCTTTTCTCTAAGCATGGCGCGCCTCATCTGATCCTCAAAGCGCCTTTGAGTTTTGACCGAAATCGTCCGCTCCAAATCCAGCACGTTAATTTCTTGAGACAGATAATCAATTACTTTTGTGAGCCTGTCGCGTACGGAGAGCATCTCCAAAAGCTCCTGCTTATCGCGGGTTTTAAGCTCTAAGAGCGATGCAGCCGAGTCAACAAGTTCAATCGGGTCGGTTTGCTGGGACAGGACCCGCATGATGGTCGTGACCTCTACACCTTTACCCATATTTATAGCCTTTTTAAATAGCTCCGAGAGCTTTCCGGCCAAGGCTTTGACTTCTTCCCCTTCATAATCTTCCTCAAGAACTTCAGTGACCGAACCTGTCATGTATGGCTCCTCGGAAGTAACTTCCCCGAGGCGGACTCGAGTTTGGCCCCTAACCATTGCATGAATTTCCCCCTCGGTTGTCATCATCTGGGTAATGGTCGCCAAAGTCCCAATTTTATAGAGGTCGTGAGGGGCGGGGTCTACTATTTTGTCACTTTTTTGGGCGAAAACTGCAACCACGCGGTCGGACTGAAATGCTGCGCTTACTGAAGCTACTGATTTTGGTCTGCCGAAAGAAAGGATCGAGTCAGTATGGGGAAAAATCGTAGTCCCCCGGATGGCTACAATCGGCACCGTCCGTGTTACTTTAATAATATCGTCCATATTTTATTATATAACTCTAGCAGAGTAGCATTCTGAGTGCCAGCTGTCAAGCCTTTTTTCTGAACTTAATGTGTATTTTGTTAAATATCAGACTTGTTAGAACTCCAATCAAGACCCCAAGTGCGATATCAAGCGGATAATGAACGTTAGCCAAAACACGCCCAACGCCAAGTAGCGCCGCGACTGTAAAAAGAAGCACTCCTATGCTTTTTTGATGGAGCGTGACACTCGTGGCAAGGCTAAAAGCAACCGCGGCATGGACCGAGGGGAGACTCGAAAACTCCGAAAGCCCGGCACTGGGGTACCCCCCATACATATATGGGCGGGGAACCAAAAAAAGCTCCTTTAATATTAAGGAAAAAACGAAAGCAGAGAGGGCCGAAAACAAGGCATGCCATGCAAGTTCTTTTCTGCGTGCAATGTAGCGCTCATAAATAAATACAAAAACCACCAAAAGTATCACTCCATGGGTGTTCAGAAAAACAATAAAGGGGGACTCAATCATGTATTATTATCCTGGTTCCCGGGTTTTCGGCACTGGCAAACACCGTATTTTTATCCGAGGGGAGCGCCGGGGCCACCCAATAGTAGAGCTTCTCGGCAACCGAAGTGGGAAGGTTCACACAGCCATGGCTTCGGGGAGTGCCGAAATCGTTGTGCCAATATGTGCCGTGGAGGCCATAGCCCCGCCAGCCGGGGACGTTTTCATTCTCAAAATACATTACATAAGGCACATTTGGCAGGTAATAGTAATATCTGCCCTCTCCGCCTTCCATTTTACTTGCCCTGAGTTTCACCCAAACACGAAACTCACCTGTGGGAGTTGGGGTACCCGGAAGCCCACTCGAAACCGCGGTTTCGAGAAACATGCTTCCCCCGTCCCAAGCGCGAAGTTTTTGCTCAGACAAGTCAACCTCAATCCAGCGATCGTTGGGCGAGGCGGCAGCGAGAACTTGCGTACCCGTCCGGGCATATGCAATCTGCGGAGCAATCAAGGAGTTACCCTCAAATATGGCAGATATATCCTCCTGAGCAATCCCGGACAAGTTTTCTGCCACACAGCCCAAAACAGGGCTCGCTTCCTTCGCACTTCTAAACAAAACCCCGGTGCCAAACAAGACCACCAAAGGCACAGCCAACAGGAAAACTTTGAGTCTTGTGCTCACACTTCATAGTATCAGAAAGTGTTACCTGAAGTGTATACTTAAAACCAGATGAGCCGTTTTCACTCAACCGCAAGAAGCTTCGGCTATGCCTTCACCGGCATCAAGACCGCCTTTAAGCAAGAACCAAATTTTCAAGCTCACATCTTAATTGCGGTTTTGGTAATTAGCGCGGGCGTATTTAGCGGACTATCAACCTCGGATTGGCTGCTTCTTTTATATGCAATCTTTTTTGTGCTTATTTTAGAGCTTTTCAATACCTCAATTGAAGCGATAGTAAACCTGGTCAGCCCGGATATTCACCCCAAGGCGAAAATTGCCAAAGACGTGGCTGCGGCAGCGGTACTCTTGGCCGCGATTCAAGCAATTATAATAGGTGCCGTGATATTTACAGGAAAAGTAGTGTTATTACTCCAACAACTATAAGGTAGTAGCCGAAGACCTTGAATTTGTTTTGCATGAGCATTGAAAGAAGAAAGTGGATGGCAATAATGCCAGAGATAAAGGCGGCAATTAAGCCGACTAACCCAAGAAGCGGTGAAAAGTCCCCATTCCCGCCATGGCTAATAAACTCAACAACATTGGCCCCAATTATGGCCGGAATTGAAATGAGGAAAGAAAATTCGGCGGCCTTTTTTTTGTCCAAATTCATTCTGGTTCCCGCGTAAATCGTCGCCCCGGAGCGACTAATTGCGGGAATAATTGCTATTGCCTGAAAGACTCCGATAATGAGGGCATCCCAAAAATCAATATGTTCCTTTTTGCCATTATATTTATCCACTTTAAAATTCATGTATGCCGAGATCAGGAAAGTAATTCCGACCAGCTTGATGAGAGAAAACAGCGCCTCGAGCTGTTCACGTAAAAGCACCCCGGCCAACGCCGCAGGGATAGTTGCAACTACAATAAGCTTTATCTCCTGAAAAGAAATTTTTAGAATTCTATCTCGCAAATACCAAATCACAGCCAAGGTTGTGCCAATGTGAAGGATTGCCTCAAACAAGACCCCGGGTTGTTCGAATTTGAGGTATTCGCTCGCAAGCACCAAATGCCCAGAAGAGCTTACCGGTAAAAACTCAGTAAGCCCTTGAACTATTCCCAGGATTATGGCGTAAATATATTCCATCAAGGTTTGATATCGTTTATTTCGACAGCATCTTTAATATCATATTTTCCAATTTTAGTTCTTCTCAGTTCCTTCAGATAAGCCCCTGTGCCAAGCTCTGTTCCAATGTCGCGAGCAAGAGCTCGTATGTACGTCCCCGATGAAACTTCACACTTTATTTTGAGTACTGGGTAGTTATAGTCTAGCAGTTTGAGAGTGTAAACAATAACCTTTCTTGGCGCCAATTCAAAAGTTTTACCTTGGCGGGCAAGCTCATAAGCCTTTCTGCCCTTAAGCTTTATTGCCGAATAAGCCGGTGGGGTTTGCATCTGCTCGCCAACAAAACTCTCCAAAGTTTTCTTAATCTCTTCATAACTTAATCTCTTGTCATCTTGTTTTGTTATCTCCCCTTCAGAGTCGTCCGTTGTAGAGTTAGCTCCAAGTATAATCTCCGCCTCGTAAGTCTTTTTTGTATTTTTAGTCAAGTCCCCAAGTTTTTTGGTTGCCTCTCTCCCAACACCAACTATTAATAAGCCGGTAGCGTTTGGGTCCAGGGTCCCCGCATGCCCCACTCGCCTCTCACCCGTAATTTTCCGAACAACGTCCACCACATCGTGGCTGGTCATCCCTTTTGGTTTATTGACTAAAATTAGGCTATCCATGCTAATATATTAGTATGGACTCAACCGAAATTATACTCCAGGCCTTGGACAGCATGATTTTACAGTTTGCTTCGCTTCTTCCCAAGCTCATAGTGGCGCTTCTTATTTGGTATGTGGGCAAATACTTGCTCGGGCTGGCTCTCGTCTTCGTCAAGAAAATTGACCTTAAGAAAACCCAAGTTGATGAGGAAGCTATGGGGATGATAACAACTCTGGTAGACATCATCGGCAGAGTTGTTTTGGCTTTGGTTGTTCTGGATTACCTGGGAATTGGCCGCACAATAATAGGGGCGCTCACGCAGGGAGTGACTTTTGCAATTGCAATTGCGCTGGGTTTGGCATTCGGTAAGGCACTCGAAGACGACGCTAGAAAGGTAGTTGAAAGTGTTAAGAGGTTATTTAAGGAGTAGTTTGTTTGCTTCTTCCCAATTAACTACATTCCAAAAGGCTTCAATATACTCAACTCTTCGGTTCTGGTACTTGAGATAATATGCGTGTTCCCAAACGTCCAGTCCTAAGATTGGCATATTTCCTTGCATTAGCGGAGAGTTTTGAAATGAGTGTCTTTTTAGCTGTAACTTGCCGTCTGGAGTTTTAATCAAAAATGCCCAGCCGCTGCCGAAAACAGCCATGGCCTTATTCGAAAATTCCTCACGGAATTTTTGGAAGTCGCCAAAAGTCTTATTAATGGCATCGGCTAGCTCGCCTTTCGGCTTGCCTCCACCTTTGGGAGACATAATAGTCCAGAAAAAAGAATGGTTGGCATGGCCCCCACCGTGATTAATTACGACTTGACGAATATCTTCAGGGACATCGTGAATATTTTTCAATAACTCTTCTATAGATTTTTTTTGGAGTTCGGGGTACTTCTCCAAAGCCTTATTCAGGTTATCAACATAGGCCTGGTGGTGCTTTTCGTGGTGCAGGTGCATTGTAGCCTCATCAATATAAGGCTCCAGGGCATCATAAGAATAAGAAAGTTTTGGTAACTGGAAACTCACAAGTATAATTATAGCGTAGTGGTCAAACTAATAATAACGCTGCTTGTGACAAGTGCCCTTATACTTGGAGTGGCTACAAACACTTTTGCCCAGGAGCCAAACAACAAGTTCGGCATTCATATTATCGCCGAGAATGACTTGCCTGAAGCTGCTGCTTTGGTCAATAGTAGCGGCGGCCAGTGGGGTTATGTGACTTTGGTCATTCGCGAGGACGAGCGCGATGCCGTGCGCTGGCAGCGAGTGTTTGACCAAATGCGCCGCTTAAAACTCATTCCAATAGTTCGCGTTGCAACCAGGATGAATAATTCGCATTGGGAGAAACCTGTGGCAGAGGAAGCAGTAAACTGGGCGGGTTTCCTAAACTCGCTCAACTGGCCGGTCAAAACCCGCTATGTAGTTTTGTTCAACGAGCCAAACCACGCCAAAGAATGGGGTGGTAGTATTGACCCCGCTGCTTTTGCCGAAATCACAAAAACTTACTATGACACTTTCAAAAACTTCTCCAAAGACTTTTTTATTATGCCGGGCGGCTTAGACCTAGCAGCCACAAATTCCGAAAGTACCATGGAGGCCTCGCGTTTCTTTGATGCAATGCACACGGCCGATAACTTCATATTTACCCTCTTTGACGGGCTCGCCTCGCATTCCTACCCAAACCCGGGCTTTTCGGGCTCGCCAACCGACTCCGGCAAAACAAGTATTAAAGGCTATAAGTGGGAAATAAATTATCTAAAAGACTTTGGCATGCGGGAGGACATTCCGGTTTTTATCACCGAAACGGGCTGGGTGAAAAGTGCCGGAAACCTGGAAGAAAATTATGAACGTGCATTTAAAGAGACCTGGAGTGACCCGCAAATTGTCGCGGTCACACCGTTTTTGTTGAGTTACCTGGCAACGCCCTTTGATACTTTTTCCTGGAAAAATCCGGAGACCCGGGAATTTTACCCCCAATACTATTCGGTGCAAAGCATTACCAAGGAAAAAGGCGCGCCAGTCCAGACGCATTCTTTTGAATTTCAGAGCCATAACATTGCCGATACCCTGATAAGCGACTCTGAATACTCATTTTCAATAAACCTCAAAAATACGGGCCAATCAATTTGGAGTGCTGAAGATGATTTCTTCGTTCACATTGAGGGCACCATGGATAATAAAAATATGGTTGTTGGCAAAGTTCCGACAACCGAGCCCGGGGCCCTGGCTGAAATACCAATTAGACTTGTGACTTCGGAGCCAAGGGGGATTCACTCAATTAGCCTTTCTTTTTTCAAAGACGGCAATAAAATCGGCGACACCACAACCACCAAATTCACTCTCATCTCTCCGCCCTCGATAAATATCTTTGCCAGGTTTTTGTTCGACGATACCCACGACATCTCAGTTGAAATGTACGATGGAATGACCAGGGTGACTAAATTCCAGAATTTATCTTTCATAGACGGAGTGCTTTCAATCGAGCAAATAAAAGGTGTTATACCAAACCGCGATTACCGGTTTGTGCTGACAAAGCCTTTTTACCTTTCAAAAAGCCGCGAGGCAAAGCTTCTGGTGGGAACGACCAACATACACTTTGGGATTTTACTTCCCCTGGATGTGAGCCCTGACGGCGAGCTGAACCTCAAAGATTTGGCCGCATTCTCCGTAAATCCATTTAATGCTATTATGAATATAATTGCTCATGGCCCTTAAGCTAAAAATTAAAAGGCCCAAACCACTTCTACTAATTGCCGGGGTTGCTCTCTTCGCACTAATCTCTTATTTAGCCGTAAACTTTAGCCAAACCAGAAACCAGATATCCATGCTTCAGGTGCTTTCTATGGAGCTTGGTGCGGAAAATGAAGAGCTTAAAAAACAGCTTGCCGAAAACCTCATGAAATTGTCTGAGCTTGAGCAGGAAGATCAATATCAAATCAATCTGGAGTTGAAAAAGAAAATCGCAAGCATTGAGAGCACTTATAAAGAGGCAGTTAACACTTACGAAGAGTTATTGAAATTAAAAGAAAATACAAATAATACATCTGTCTTTGATGATCAATTCACTGAGGCGATAGTTTCTCTGGCTGCCCAGAACTATGAAGAGGCGGACAAGTCCTTGACGGAGTTGTCCGTTAAAATCGCGGCGGAACAGCAAAAAGTTGTTGCCAGCTTCACAATTCCCTCTTCCGTTCCGGTAAGTAATGCCCCACCGGGCTCGGGTTATTCCAGGCAAACCGTTAATACCGACATCGGCCAGTATTTGGTAAGCATGGTCGCGGGGGAGCTTGGCAGTACTCGAGTGATAGTTGACACCGCGTCGGCAAGTACTTGCACAAACGACTGCCCCACCTTGCCTCTGGCTACTTATGTTGCGCGTACTGGAGCTTATGCCGGGATAAACGGCAGCTACTTCTGCCCCGCGGAATACCCCAGCTGTGCGGGCAAAACAAACAGCTTTGATACTCTTTTGATGAACAAAGATAAAACCTATTTCAATTCGGACAATAATGTTTATAGCGGTGTGCCGGCGGTTATTTTTGGCGGAGGCTATATCCGCTTTGTCGGGGCGTCCTCAGACTGGGGCCGCGATACCGGCATTGACAGTATGATTGCAAACCAACCGCTTTTGGTCTCGGGCGGGAATGTGGTTTTTGGTGGCGATGGAGACCCTAAAAAAGGCAGTAAAGGTGGGAGAAGCTTTGTAGCAAACAAAGGCAACACCGTTTACATTGGCGTGGTACATAGCGCAACAGTTGCGGAAAGTGCGGTAGCTCTCAAAGCCCTGGGAATGGAGAATGCGTTAAACCTTGATGACGGCGGCTCAACAGCGCTTTGGTCAGGTGGCTACAAAGTCGGTCCCGGAAGAAACCTGCCAAATGTTATTTTGTTTATGGGGAAATAGTCAATTCTTCTTGACTAGATTTTAATGGTTTTACACTTTAGAATGCAACAATGAAACAACTTCATGAGATTCAGTTGCAAATTTTAAAGAAACTGCTCTTTGCTAACGGTTTAAAGTTCTCAGAACTAAAACCCGATAACGAGATGGAAAATAATCAATTCACCTTTCATCTAGATCAGATGATTGCTATGGGGCACATTGCAAAAACCGAACATAAGTACTTCTTAACCCAAAAGGGTAAAGAGTTTGCAAATCGCATGGATACGAATAAAACAGCAATTCCATTGCAAGCCAAGATTAGTGTGATAATTATTCCAATGAAAGGCAAGCCAAAAAATCGCGTGTTTCTGATTTATACAAGGCTTAAACAGCCTTTTTATGGCTGTCAAGGTTTTATGTCCGGCAAAGTTAATTTTGGGGAAAAGGTTATCGACGCTGCCAAGCGGGAGTTCAAAGAAGAAACCAACTTAGATGGCAGGGCTCAAATTGTGGCATTAAAGCACTACAGAGTATTTGATAAAAAAACAAAAGAACTTCTGGAGGACAAATTCATGTTTTACTGCAAAGTTGAAAATCCGCGTGGAGATTTAGTTCCGGCTGATGAAGGCAAGTATGGCTGGGTGAACAGAAAAGACTTAAAAAAATATGTTACCAATCATTTTGAAAGTTTTGATGTTCTATTAGAAGATATAAAACTGGCAGAATCCTTTGATGGGCATGTTAAGTTTATTGAAATTGATCACTTTAGCATTAAATTTTAGAAGTATCAGTACTCCACGAAGTAGTTGATGTCGGCGTTTTGCTTCACTTCTGCAATCCAAGTGGAATACTGTGTTGAGAGCTCCTGCTGAAGAAGCTCCTCACGCGCCAGCTTCTTAAGCCCCTCTTCATCAAGATTTGTAGGCAAATACGCCTTGTTAGTTTCTATAAACTCGGCTATTTTCTCGTCAGTAATGGTAACTTTTCCCTCCAGAAGCTTTTCAACATAAAGCTGAACCTTTATCTGGTCCCGGAAATCCGCCTGGCTGATGCCTTGGGTTGCAAGTAAAGCGTCAATATCTTGACCTTGGGCGCTCATCTGCTCTTTAAGTGCACTTACTTTTGCATCAATGTCTGCATCAGTAACCGTTATATTTGCTTTTCTGGCCTCCTGAGAGACGAGCATCTCGCTAATGAGGTTGTCCAAAACTTGTTTACCCCCCTGCTTTTCCAACTCCCTGACAACAGAGACTCTGGAGAGTGGATAACCATTAACAGTAGCTGCTACAAAAAGATCTTTTGAAGAAAATAAAACATAAGCAAGAGCCAAAACCACAACAAAGATAAAAAGCCTCTTGCGCATGCCCATCGATGCCTTCACTGAAGCCACTGGCTTTTTTTCAACTTTATTATTAACTTTACTAACTTTTTTTACTACTTTAGCCGCCATGGTTTAGAGTATAACACAGTTACTTCTTTTTTTTCTTGCTTCTCCCGTAGTGATGAGCTAGTGCAATCGCAAGCCCCAATGGAATTGCCAAAATAAGGCTTTTTACAAACATCAAAAACAAGACTGTAAACGCAGAACCCAAGGCAACACTTTCCGTAGTCGGGTCCAGTTCGCGATTAAGAAATCCTTTCTTTTTTGCTGCCACAAACATCACCTCCTTGCTAAGAATAAGACGCAAAGAATGCCCGCGTCAATAGCAATTACCGGAAGTAAATATAAACCCGCAATCTTAAGCACCTCAACATCAGCGTCGAAATAAACTCTTAGCCCCAAGAGATATAAAATTACACCGATTACCAAGCTAAATATAATTACCTTCCACGCACCTTCCATGTCTTTTTTACTTGAAAACATGGTGTTGCCCACAACAAAAATAAAGTAAGACAGAAAGGCAACGACTCGCCAATCACTGGTTAATTCATGAGTAACAACTAAATACACAATCCCTATTATTAAGAAAAGGCCAACAATTACGGGTGCCGCGCCAATAATTAATCTTTTGACGATATTGGTTTTTTCAATGGCAACACTCCCGAGAACAATCTCGGTTTCTCTCTTTTCAGGCCTGAGAGAGAATTTTCCAACCCGCACGAACAATAATTTTGCAGCTATATAATGCGACAACTCATGTAAAAACGTCCCCGGTAAAAATAATAGTATGTAAACCGGAGTTGGTAAAAGCCCGAAAAAGCGTGAGTTTACGGCACGGGCCAGCCTCCAAAGAAGAATTATTTCAAGGGCAAAAAGTAAAAAGTAGGGCACTACCTATGATACAACTTTCTCAATTGCAGGGGCCATTTGCTTTTTTCTGGAAACCACTCCGGGGAGTTTCATATAATCGCCCTCGAAATCTTTACCAAAAGCCTTCTTGGCCACTTCCCTCGCGTTAGCGTTAGAGACCAGAAGTTCCGAACTGGTTTCCAAAATGTTGACGATAAAGAAAAATATTTCATGGAGCTTTTCCTCTGACTTAAGCGCTTCCATTTCTTTTGTGATTTCTGCGCTTAATCTTTTGGCATTTTCAGGTTTTGTAGTTTCTACCCCTGATATTCTCACCTTCTTACCTCCAAAGTCGAAAACTTTACTGTCAACGTATAGAATATCTCGCGCAGTCATGCCGGTTAAGTCACTTTTTGCAGCAAACATGCCGTCTGCATGTTTATCAATATCAAGTCCTGCAATCTTGGTCAGCTCCTCTGCGGCTTTTTTATCTTCTTCAGTGGTCGTTGGGCTTGTGAACTTTAAAGTGTCGGACAAAATTGCAGACAACATTAAAGTCGTAATTTCCTTGGCAGGAGCGATATTATCTCTTTGCATCAGCTGGAAAACCAAAGTCGAGGAGCAGCCCACCGGCTTCATATAAACTTCCAAGGGCGATTCAGTAGTAAGCCCGGCCAGTTTATGATGATCAACTATGGTCTTGATTACGGCTTCACCGATATTGTTTGGAAGCTCCTCCGGGTTGTTTGTGTCCACCACAACCACCTCATCTCCCACAGAAAGCTTGTCCAGTAGTTTGGGAGCTTGAACTTTTGCAGCATTTAAAACAAATTTGGTCTCACGATTAAGTTCCCCCAAAACAAAAGCCTCGGCGTCTTCACCTTTTTGCTTCAAAAACCAAGCATAAGCCATGGGGGCACAAGTTGCATCGGTATCTGGGGATTTGTGGCCAAAGACCTTGATCATATGGGGTTTATTCTACTACAAAACACTACTTATTTGTACAGTTGGTTGTGACATCTCTACTTTTGAGAATAAAATGCGCTCTCCAATCCCCACCAAAAGCAATAGACCGATATCCTTTCCATCTCCCAGTTAGAGGATGGTTGTAAAGAATGGGGTGATATGGTTGCTTCACAAACACTGCCAGTGCGGCTGCAAATCTTCTTTTTTGAGTCGATGGCAATTTTTTGTGCTGTTTTTTAAATTTGGGGTGATACTCCAAAATCATGAAGTTATTCCTCAAGCGAAGCTAACATTTCCTCGGCAGTATCAAATGGCCCTACAATGTTGCGCCCTGCCTTAATATCCCTCTCAACTTCTTTCATAATCTTTTCCAAATAGGGAGTGGGCGTGAGTGGAGATTCTAAAACCACACGGCGGCTACGAACCGCCTGTTTCAGCACAACTGTCGCAAAGGCACTCACAGAAAGCCCCACAGAGGCTGCAAAATCAGCGATTTCTTTCTTTGTTTTTTTATCTGTTCTAATACTTAGAAGTGCAGTATTCATTATGATGACATTGTATAACATTTGTCATCATTTTGTCAACAAAGTAATAACTACTCGTTTAAGTTAGTTTTTCGGACCAATTTCGCAATATAGACTATTTGCCGTAGCTCCCCGTCTTCGCTTTCAAACTCGTTGGCACCGGTTAACCTTTGATATTCACGAAGATAATAAGACAAGCTTTCTTGAAGCTCCTTCCCCTCGTTCTTAATATCCTCAATTTTCTGATTCAACTCAGCAGCCTGCGGCTGGCGCAAAATTCTGTGCTTCGCCTCGCTTTTGTTTTTACTGGCCTTTTTGGCAATCTCATTTTTATCAGTATAATCTTCGTCATTTGCAAAAATGGAGCCCAGCATTTCTTTATGGGGCTTCATGTCCTCTTTGAGGTTTTCAAGCTTTTTAAGGCGGGAATTTATCGCATCCTGAATTTCAAGAAGGCTCATCACATTCTCCCCAACTACTTCCGCGTCTTCGATTTTTTCGTCGGTGGCTTTTATAGGCTCATCCATGGCCCTCAATTTATCAAAATACTAGGCAAACTTACAAGTAGCAATATTATATCTCTACTCCGTCAACAACCCACGGGCCGTCATCAACCGGGCAGGGAAGATATTGTCCATACTGCTCTCTCTTTTGCATCACAGTCTTTGCAATAAAAAATTCTGTATCTGTATATGTATTGTATATCTGCTTAATTCCCTTGTCAGTAAATAAAGCATCAACGCCATAACGCTCCAATATTTTCAAACGGGGGATATATGCCACCATTGTTTTTTCTCCTTCGTGCCCAGGTTTTGGGCAAAGGTATAAATCATAATAATCTTCAGCTAAAGCATCCAAGGTTTCATGCCTGGGTTGTCTATCCATCGTATTTGGATCACTTGAAAATGAAACACCGCCGTACATTTTCGTTTCTGGTACGACATAAGAAGACACATTGTGATGAACATCGTTTTTATTGGCCAGTAACAACATCAAATCCGGATCGTAACCGCGAGGATAAAGCATGGCCAACAAAAGCAGTGTTCCGTTAAAACATGTTGCCCTCTTCTCCTCTAGAACGCGAACGATTGATATATCTTCCCCTGTCTCGTCATAAGTGAGATATCCTTTGACAAACTCTTGAGCCTTTTGTGGTGTATCATTTTCAATAACATGGGGTATAAGAATTTCGGGGTAACCCAAGGAAGACAGATATCCTTCCATGCTCCGCCTTGATTCAACCTCTACTGGTAAAGCCATGGGGGGATTTTAGCACTTTTGAGTGTTAAAGAAAAGAAATTTTTACGCAACAGTTTTTCTTTGCTTGATAAACTGCTGGGCAAATTTACCAACCAAAAAGATAAGTGAAAATGATCCTACAAATATCGCAGTAAATGTTATAAAAATTAGTGGGGTTTGTGAGTTTAGCGCAATTGTGTACCAAATTAATACACCCGGAATGGCGGCTACCAAAGATACAACGAAATAAGTTTTGAACTTCATGTTGGTCAAACCCATTGCATAAGAAATAAAATCATTCAGGCTACCCAAAAAAACGCGGAGGAAAAACAGACTTACAATTCCATGCTCAACAGTGAACTTATCAACAGTCCTCATATTTTTTTCTCCGACAAATCGTTTTATTAATGGTCTGCCCCATCTTCTTGAAATATAAAAATTAACAGCAGCACTGATAATCCCGGATATCGTCAGGAGAAATACAATTTGGGGGCCATAAAGCACAAAACCAACAAACATAAGCGGTGTTCCACTTAGTGGCGCAATTACGGTTGTTACAACTCCAAGTAAAATTATCAAAAATGGCCCCAGTATCCCAGCTCTTTCTATCCACTCTTTAATTACATTGGGGTCAACAGAGCGGCTTAGTAAATAAAGAAGAGCAATTACTACCAAGACTGGTATAACTGAATACAGCTTCTCTTTCATACCAAAAGTATACAGTAAACACTCATGTTATAATTTTCCTCATGGCAACAACTGAGCGCGCAGAGCTACGCTTTTCTGTTGAAAAAAGTGCATACATTGGAAACCTGCATGTTGGCTACGTAGGCTATGGCAAGTGGCGAGCACTTCCGGGCAACGAAGGCTTTACTGGAGGATTTACTTTTCCCCCGGAATACGATGCTTACTCGGATTACGCACATGTGCAAAATGTTGAGAAGGTCGAAGCACTTGCAAAGCGTGCCATGAAAGCCAAAGACTGGGACGGGATCGATATCTTAGTGGGGGCTTCCGTGTCGGCTAGGGATTATGTTCCTCACGAAACAGCTGACAATCTAAGACAGAATGGAATTTACGTCGGGGAAAGCAAATTTTATGGCTATGCCTGCCTTGGTGGGATGGCAGCAGTTACAGATCTTGCCCTTGATCCAAAATATGAAGGGGCAAGAGTTGTGGTAGTGCCATTTGAGAATTTAAGCGGTACAGTCATGGGACCAGTTGAGAACGGAGAATATAATGCAACACAAAACATGTTCGGCAATGGCGCAGGATGGATGGCGTTTGAAGCAGGAAAGGATTTAAAGTGTTTATATGCCTGCGTTGTCGTTGATCACGACGAATACGGAGTTATCAAAGTTCCTCGCGCATACGAGTTACCCCCTGAGGAAGAAAGGCTTGAGCCTCCTGCACACTACCAATTTGTTGGTGATTCCAGAAAACATTTCGCTTGGACCAAAAATGGAGCATACAAAGAAATGCCTTTATCTAAGGATCATACCAGAATGGAGCCTATACCAACTCTAAAAGAATTTGCTTATAAAGGTGCGGAACATATAGCACAAAACGATAGTGTATTTATTTCTAAATATTGGCCCAAATATGGTTTCATGCCCATTGGCGAGCCTTGGATGCACCAAGCAAGTAGTACTGTAGTGGGGGCATTGGAAAACAGAACTCGAATTCAAATGCTTTCTTACTACGGAGTGGAAAGAGCCACAATAACTAAGCTGAATAAAATGGACCAATTTGAGCGACAAGAGAAAATTGCAGAAATATTAGGAGCAAAAGATGTTCCCGCGTTGTGGTACCACGATCCAAGCTTGCCATGGGTAATGAAAGAGTCGCTATTGAATAACGTAAGCGGTGCTACGTCATTTGTACAACTCACCGAAATGGCATGTCAAGGAAGAATAAAGCCGGGTACAATAACTCCTGCCTACGGCTTTGCCATTGGGTCTATGTTTGGAAGTTATTATGTGGTTTTTGATCAATAAACTGCACAACTTCTTCAAGGGCAACAAGCTTATTTTCCCCTGAAGCCATTTCTTTGAGAGTAACTTTATTTTGTTTGACTTCCTCTTCCCCGATTATGACAACATAGGGTATTCCCTTTTTATCTGCATATTTTATTTGCTTACCAATTTGAGTGTCGTTATCCGGATAGAGTTCGGTGTTAATTCCGGCATCTCTTAGACTTGTGCTAACTTCTATGGATCTATCAAGAAATTCATCGGAAAAAACAGTTACCAAAACTCTCGTGTTTGTACCAAACTTGGGCAACAAATTCAAAGTTTCTAATGCTTCAAGCGTTCTGTCAAAACCAAACGCAATTCCCGTTCCTGCAATCTTTTTACCGATAATTCTCTCAAACATACCGTCATATCTTTCGCCCCCGCCAACGGAGCCACCGAAAGAAGCGGTAGAATAGCCCGGTATTACCATTTCCCAAATAGGGCCTTCGGAGTAGGAAAAAGATCTTGCAAGGGTTGGTTCAAACTTGTAGTTCTCTTGTGCGATTCCAGAGTTTTTTAGATACGAAAAAATTGTCTCTAGCGTCTTGTCTGGTTTCAAGTTGTTCACTTTTTCCAAGAAATCCTCCGCTTCTTTTTGGGTAAATCCTTTGGCAATAATTTCGGAAACAACACCTTCAGCTCCTATTTTTTTAATCTTGTCTATTGCGGCAATTACTGGATAGGGAATTTCTTTGAGAAGTTCGCGGCTATTTATTAAAGCAACTACGTCCTTAAATCCTAAAGTTTTGTAAAGGTCGATACTTACGGCTATGCACTCGGCATCGGCAATAGGGGACTCTATCCCAAAAATATCGATATCGGCTTGCACAAATTCACGGTACCTGCCTTTTTGAGGCTTTTCTGACCTAAAAGCGGACTGGATTTGATATCTTCTAAAAGGAAAGACAATATTATTTAGGTTTTGCCCGACTACTCTTACAGAGGGCACTGTTTGGTCATACCGCAACGCCACATCACGGTCACCTTGATCCTTAAATTTGAAAAATAATTTTTCATCTTCGCCAATTTGGCCGGCAAAAAGCTCAAGAGGCTCAAGAGTAGGAGTTTCCAAAGGCTCATAACCCCATTTCTCAAAGACAGAGACCATCTTAGTCCTAAGCCAAGCTCGTTTGCGAGCCTCTTCAGGCAAAAAGTCTCTGAATCCTTTTAGTAATTGGATGTTTTGTTTAGTCATATAAATAATTCTCACTCTCCATTAAAACCGCATTATTGACCTTTTCTACTTTAGCTGTAATTGTAAAAACGTTATTATTTTTCTCCACAGATATTATTTCGCCGGTCGGTTGAACAATATCTTTCATTCTGCTTATAATACTCATCGCAATGCTTCCAGACCCACAAGATGTTTCTTCAACAATTGTATTTGTGGCTTTGACATACACTATTGGCCTCAACCTACCTGAATTATAATCTACTATCCCAAAAGCTGGTAGATTATATTCTTCGGCCATTTTAGCTAAAGTCTCTGATGAGTCTAAACTATCTCTATCTGCAAACAAATAGCCAATACCTTTGAAAATCACACACCTGTCTTTAATATAAAAAGGGAGCGAAAGTTTAATGGATGTATCGCCGTTTATGTTTACATATTCGACTGGCCTTTCAACACCGCTGGTATAAAGAAACCCACTTTTATTTTTGAGACTCCTCACAAATGCAATTGTCCCATTAACGCACAACTCATTGCCCATCATGATTAGTCTAGGCAAACCTTTAAATTCGTCAACAAATCCCACTTGCTCGACCTCACCGAGATATTTTTTACACACAAGACCCCTCAAGTCTGCTGAGCAATTTCTGACCAGCAAAGTTGAGTTACCTCCTGCTATTATATATTTTTCGTATTTCATATAATTTTCCTTTGGGTGGCTGAAGGGAATCGAACCCTCGACCTGTCGCTCCACAAGCGACCGCTCTAACCAACTGAGCTACAGCCACCAAAAAACCTCCCGTTCTTTACACACCAATTCAAATAAATGAACTAATGTATAAGGAACGAGAGGTGGTCTTAACAAAAAAAGACCGCTCCCGCGGTCCCATCCTTATTCTCGCCAACTTACGTTGGTAAGCTCTTGGGCCGACTCTACTTCGGCAAGCTCAGCACTTGCAGCGCGGTGACATCGACTGACTGATTTTACGGTTTGTCTTCCGTCAGGTATTTGGCCTGCAGCTCCTGGATCGTGACTCCAGTACAAACGCTTTTGACTAAACTGGCGTAGTTTACAATAAGACTGCAAATTTTGTCAAATTTATTTCTTTTTTAAAACCTTCTTGCCAAGAGTGAAATCTTTATTTAGTAGAAGATAAATTGCGGGGAGAATTCCGAGGGAGTTGACCACCAAAAGCGCGATAAACCAAACCTGCTGGCCGCGCTTGGCTGCTCGCCAAAGAGCAAAGCCTTTAAGAACCAAGTCCAACAAAGCCAACGGTCCCACAATCCACAAAATCCGGGGATTATTAAACATCCAGCCGCTCATCCAATTATTTCCCCACATCATATAATTAATATTAGACTTGCAAGAAGCTATCTGTCAATATCTCAGCCAATCCTCAGCAAAGTGGTACAATATTGCCATAAATGCGACTACTTGTTGTTGAGGATGAACATAAAATCGCGGCGGCATTGAAAAAAGGCTTGGAGCAGGAAAACTACGCGGTAGATTTGGCTTATGATGGCGAGGAAGGTTATGACTTTGCCTCCACCGAAGACTACGCTGTAATTATTCTTGACTTGATGCTTCCGAAGATGGACGGTGTAACTGTTTGCAAAAAGCTCCGCGAGGACAACATTCACACGCCAATTTTAATGCTTACTGCAAAAGGCGAGCTGGATGATAAAGTAAGCGGCCTCAATTCCGGCGCGGACGATTATCTCACAAAGCCATTTGCCTTTGCCGAACTTCTCGCCCGCGTCAAGGCCTTAACCCGAAGGCCCAAGCATACCACTCAAACCAAACTGAAGGTTGCAGACTTAACACTCAACACAAATAACTATGAAGTAAAAAGAAATGCTAAAGTTATTCAACTGTCCAAAAAAGAGTTTGCTTTACTGGAATACTTAATGCGCCACCCAAACACTATTTTGTCCAAAGACCAGATAATTGCCCATATTTGGGATTATGAAGCCGACGTTTTGCCTAATACCGTGGAGGTTTATATCGGGTATTTAAGAAGAAAACTTCCAAATTTAATTCATACTATACGAGGATTTGGGTACAAGATCGGAGAAGCCAAATGACCCGCTTTTCTTCAGCCCGCTTAAAGCTTACTCTTTGGTACTTAATTATTGTCGCGATCGTAAGCTTTTCCTTCAGCGCCATTATTTATAATGGCGTGGTCTCCGAGCTTGAGCGCGGCTTTCAAATAGCAGAGTTTCATGTTCAAAGCCCAAACAACGTCTTTGTCCCGAGAAAAATTGCCCTTCAAATTTTAAAAGACGATTTTGAGCTTGCCAAAAAAGCGGTCACCATTCGTCTTTTGTCCATTAACGCAATTATAATCGCGGCCTCCGGAATTGCGGCGTACATTTTGGCCGGCAAAACGCTTGAGCCTTTGCAGTTAGCGCTTGAAGAGCAAAAACGCTTTACGGCTGATGCGAGTCATGAGCTTAAGACCCCATTGACTGCCTTAAGAACTGAACTCGAAGTAGCCTTACGAGATAAAAAACTAAATTTAAAAGATGCGAAAAATATGCTAAAAAGCAACTTGGAAGAGGTGGCAAATCTTCAAAACTTGTCAGAAAACCTCATGAAATTAACAAGATATTCTCAAGGAATAAACGGCATCCGCTTTAATAGACTAAACATCAAAATTCCGCTGGAGCAGGCCATAAAGAAAGTTACTCCAATGGCAAAAGCTAAAAATATAAAGCTAAGGAAGGACATTTCAAACATAGAAATTAAAGCGGACAGCCAATCGCTTGAGGAGCTATTTATAATACTTCTGGACAATGCCATTAAATATAGCCCCGAAAAATCGGTAGTTATTATTTCCACTCTCGTTCATCGTAATAAAGTGGCGGTTGACGTGGCAGATCAAGGAGTGGGTATTGCCAAAGCAGACATTCCCCATTTGTTTGACAGGTTTTACAGGGCTGATGTGTCGCGCAACAAAACCAAAGCAGATGGTTATGGTCTTGGATTGGCAATAGCCAAAGAAATAGTAGAGCGCCACAAGGGCGAGATTTCAGTGCGAAGCATTGTGGACAAGGGCTCCACTTTCACAGTTTTACTTCCAATATCTTAAGCATTTCTTCAGATTTAGGGTTTATATTCACAATTAAAGGTGAAAGGGGGCCTGCCCCTCCGTAGCCTTGGCGAAGGGGGGTGAGAATAGATGAAGAAAAAGATATTTTTATCTAGTGTTGTGATGACCGGGCTTTTGGCGGTTGGGGCAATAGGCATTCTGCCAGCCTCTGCCCAGGAAGCCACAGACTATCCGACAATTATCCAAAAGTTGGCCGACAGGTTTGGTCTAAACGTCGAGGAAGTACAGGATGTTTTTGAAGAGGAGCGTGCTGAGCACCATGCTCAAATGCTTGACAGCTTTGAAGACAGGCTCTCCCAAGCTGTGACTGATGGAAAAATAACAGAGGAGCAAAAACAGGCGATTTTAAATAAGCACGAGGAGCTCACGGCCAAGATGGAGGAACTAAGAAACCAGAACATAAGCCGCGACGAAATGCACGAACAAATGCGTGCCTATCGTGAGGAGCTTAAAACCTGGGCTGAAGAGCAAGGCATAGAGTTTACATTCATGGCCAGGTTCGGTGATCACCACCATGGGGGAATGTTTCTGGAAAAGCTAGACTAAATTTAGCTAGCCAAGCAAGATACCTCGCATCTGCGGGGTATCTTGTATTTTGACAAATCAGCAAAAAGGCATTTAACATGTCCCAGTGAGATAGCGAAGCATCTCACGGGATCACATGAGATGTGCTATGCACTATCTCATAGTGAGCAAAGGAGGTGAGCAGATTGGAAGAAAATACTAAAGAAGATACAACTGAAAATATACAAGAAGCTAATCAGTCAAATAAAATGAATCCCATGCTCCTTGTGGGAATTATTGTTGCGGTTTTAATTATTGGTGCAGTTGTGGTTCTTGGAATGGGAGCATCAAATACTGCAGACTCTGTAGCTGAAAAAACTGAAAACACGGTAGCACCCATAGCCACCACTCAGAGTGAAACGATGGATGAAGCAGCGCCCGAGAACGTAATTGAAGTAGAGGGCGGCTCTTTTTACTTTAAGCCAAACGAAATTCGAGTCAAAGCCGGCGAGACTGTCACAATCAAGCTTAACTCGGCAGACATGATGCATGACTTTGTCATTGACGAGCTGGATGTTCGAACTGAGATAGTCCAGGGAGGTAGTTCAGGAAGCGTCACATTCACACCCACCGAACCCGGGGAATATGAATTTTACTGCAGTGTGAGTAACCACCGAGCGCAGGGAATGGTGGGGACACTTATAGTCGAAGAATACACGCTTGTAGAGTGATAGCCTTCGCAACCACAGAGGCAACATTTCGGTCCAGCACATCAGGAATTATGTTTTCTGAACTTAAATTCTTGACGTAGTTAGCGAGAGCGTGTGCAGCCGCCAGTTTCATTTTTTCAGTGATAGCCCGTGCATGGCTATCAAGCGCTCCGCGAAACACCCCCGGGAAAGCAAGTACATTATTCACCTGATTTGGGTAATCACTTCGGCCGCTGGCCACTACTTTTGCTCCGCCTTTTACAGCCTCTTCGGGCATAATCTCGGGAACAGGATTTGCAAGCGCAAAAACAATAGGATCTTTATTCATTGAAGAAACATCATGAGAAGTCACAATATTCGGCGCGCTGACACCAATGAAAACATCGGCGTTTTTAAGAGCTTGGGAAAGCGTCCCGGTTTCATGATTAGGATTAGTTAGTTTTGCCATCTTACTTTGTGCCCAATTCAAGCCCTTTGTACTTTTATCAATAATGCCGCGGCTATTGACCATAATTATATTTGTGGCTCCCTCCGCCAATAAAATTTTTGCTACCGCAATACCTGCAGCACCAGCACCTGCAATTACAATCTTGCTTGTTTCAATTTTGCGTTTTGTAACCTTCAGAGCATTAATAAGTGCCGCCAAGACAACAATTGCCGTGCCATGCTGATCGTCATGAAAAACGGGAATGTCGAGCACTTTTTTAAGTTTCTCCTCTATCTCAAAACATCGGGGCGCGGAAATATCCTCCAAATTAATAGCTCCAAAACCTGGAGAGATTGCTTTGACAATGGCAACAATCTCGTTAACTTCTTTTGTATCTAGACAAATTGGATAAGCATCAACTCCGGCAAATTCTTTCATAAGGACGGCTTTGCCCTCCATGACAGGAAGGGCGGCTTCGGGACCGATGTCCCCAAGGCCTAAAACTGCCGTGCCGTCGGTCACAATTGCCACTGTATTTCCTTTACTGGTGTAGTCATAAACTTTACTTTTGTTTTTTGCTATCGCCCGGCTCACGGCGGCAACCCCGGGAGTGTAAGCTAGAGACAAACTGGCTCGGTTTTTAATAGGAGTTTTGACCAAAAGCCCAATCTTGCCATGATTTTTTTTATGAAGCGCCAGAGCAGCTTTATCAATGTCAATCATATAACCTCGGATTTTTGAACGGTATCAAAGCCAAAATTACTGCTGGTTCATAAAAAGTTGTACGGGTTAAAACATCGCCAGTGAGTATCCCAACTGCGCCATTTGCCTGCTTTGAATTTTTCAGTCCAAAGACAATATCGTCTGCTTCCCCCAACTCTTTTCCTTGTTTAATCAGTTGAACAACCTTTTTGGGCAAGAAAAATGCCCCAGTTCTGCCCTTGCCAAATTTTCCGTTTTTGGACTTAACTACAATCCAGGCAAAGCCTTCCATCCCGCCGTTTCGCTCCTCCAGTCCTCCTTCAATTCCCACCCAATAGTCTGCATTGGGCACAAGCTTGGCAACGTTATTGGCTCGATTTGTAGCGCCTATCATGGTTTCTTCCTCACTCATTGGCTGGTCAGAGACTCCGGACGGGGCAGAAATTCCTTCAACTTTGAAAAGTACTTCAGGAAACATTTTTGCAAACCCAATTTCCGTTGTGTTGATTTTAACAGGATTTGCCGATGCAACTACTACTCTTTTCATAGCACTAATTATGATACCATCAGGGGCAAAATGGCCAAAGTACGAGAAGTGGAGTATCTCTCTATCGGCGGTGGGATGGGGAGCTTTTGCTGGGTTGATACTTTGCGTATTCATGGAGTTTCCTTTAAAGATATCTGTGTAATTTCGCCCAATAAAAAACCGTATCGCCAGTTAAAACTCTACTGTGATGCAATAGGGCTTACTAAAAATCAAAGACTTAGAAGCGACTCAGGCAGCCGACCGGATAACTTCTGGGGGTTCCCGGGTTACGGACTATCGGAAGCACTTGACGAGCTAAAGAATAAAAAATTTACCAAGGCAGCCAAATTATTACTCCAGTTATTTTTTGAGCCTTTTATTTTCGGTTACTACTCGCCAGCTGCCGGCCGTGTTTATAAGGCACTTGAGCGTGAGGCAAAAAGAATCGACTGGGAAAAATCTTTAATTATAGGCCATGCCAATAACTTAACAAAATTTCCCGATGGCAGATTTAAGATTACTTACAGCCGGGATAACTCAATAATTGCAAGGGTCGTCCACCTGTCTTTGGGGCATGGAAAACTTAGAAAAATCAAAAGTCAAAAATCAAAAGTCAAAAATGCATACGAATTAGATAATGAGTTTTTAAATAAAATTAAAAGAAAAGGTGGGACTGTAATGGTAATTGGCCGCGGAACTGCCGCGCAGAAAATAGTTGAACGCCTTTTGGACTTTAAAAAAATCAAGGTTGCTTCTTTGCATAGAGAAGTGGAAAGTCCAAAAGATTTTAGAGGCGTAAAACAAAAAAGGTTCCTTAGCTGGAGGCTCCAGCAATTTAACTGGCCGCGTGCTGCATTCGGCGGAGGCCTAATGCATGAATCTGACTCACTCTGGAGCTTGCCCTCAGCAACACCAGATAAAAATTGGATAAGAAAAGTAAAAAATGCAATTAAAGATGGAAGATATGAAATCACGAAAAGACCTATAAAGGCAAACTTTACTATCGACTGCTCAGGCTTTGGTGAAGCTGCCAGAACTCACGAATTTTATTCTAAGCTAATAAAAAAATATAATTTGCCGCTGACTCCAAACGGCAGCATCCGGACAGGCGATGCTTTTGAAATTGAAGCATTGTGCTCCTATAAAACCCGGGTATTTATATCGGGGGCACTTTCCGGATTTTCAGGCCCAGCCGACAGTTTCTTCGGAGCACAGTTCGCTTCCTTCAAAACACTGGAAAACCTTAATGTCAAAAAAATGGACTTTATAGAGTCCTTTGAAGCTTGGTGCAGGTGGCTTACAAATAAAAAAATATGACACCAACACTTGCGGGAAGGCTTGAAACCAGAATAGTCTTAAGCTTCTTTGTGGCTCTCCCTGTTTTGGTTTTTGCCGGCATGGCAAACATCATCTTTATCATGCTTGCCGTGGGCGTTGCCTTGGATTTTGTCTATAACTATTTGCAATACAAGCGCTGGGACGGCGACTGGCCGCTTGTTTTTAGCTTTATTGCGGGTGTCACTGAGGGAATAATTTTATGGCTCATTATTGATATCCGAATTCCAATCTACGTCTTGATACTCGTGCTCACCCTGACTGCCCAAGTGCTTCTGGGAGTTTTCTTTCCGTACAGAAGATTTAAGGGCGGCAGGATTTTGTGATATATTAAAGTGTGAAGCGCGATACCGTCAAAGCAATTTTTACCAACCTTCTTTTTGTAATTGGTGTAATTCTAATTATCTTGGGCGGCAGCCGGGCAATTTTAACTGTAGTAAGGCTTGCCGTTTTTGACAAATATCCGCTTGACTCATACGCGGAAACGCGCTGCAGCTATGCCCCGATTCCAGCACAAGACGGCGAGGTAATGCCCAAACTTGAAGCGGAATGCATGAGCTCACTGGACTATGAACGCAGACTCAAGCTCACTGATGACATTGTCAATTCCTCAACAATGCTTATTTCCGGGATAGCACTTGCACTAAGCTTCAAGAAGTTTATCTTTAGCAAAAAAGCTAGTTAAGCTCTTTGCTGGTTTTTCCCTTGTCCTCAGTCATAATCATAAGCTTTGCAAGCTCCTCAACCACTTCCCTGGCATGTTCACGGCTCATGCCAATCCGGCTTATTATTCTCTTAGTACCCCTGAATTTTTGCATGAAGTTCATGACCACTCCATTCTTATTGGCCGTAATGTTTACAGTATCTGTGTAAAGAATCAAGGGCAGGTCCCCAGAAATTTTACTTTCTGCCATGTTGGGAGATTATATCACAACTTGAGGCTGGAGAGTGTATAATAAACCATGGGCAACTATTTGTTTCTTGTTTTTCTTGTTCCTTTAATTATGGATGTTGTTGGGACCGTAACAGGACAAAAGAAAGAGTATTGGTCCAGTAAATATAAGAAGTACAACGAGGCGGTGCCTTTTATTGATATTATACTTGGCATAAATCCTCTACTGTTTATTTTAGTTTGCTTAGTTATTTGGATTCCTATCACTTATTGGCTAACACACAATTTGCCCCACCCATTAAACCTCTGGGCTTCTCTCGCACTTTTTGCGGCACATGCAACCAATAGCACCAACTGGCTCCGGAAAACCCAATGGAATTTGGGAATTTTCACCGGCAAAGATAAATTTTCAATGGCTCTGGCCTTAATTCCCATAGCAATTTATTTACTATTTATTGGCTACATTGCAACATGGGGATTGCTTCAATATTTTTCGTGAGCTTTCAGCCTGCCAATGCACGGGTTATGGCGTCTCTGATATTTTTGCCACGATACCACCTTTTATAAAACACGAGTGTTGGTCCTCTTTGCGGGTTTCTTAAATAAAACTCGTTTATCCTCCCGCCTTTTCCTACGAAGGTTTTCACCAAATCTTCCACTAACTTATTGTTGATTATAACTTAAGTATAGCATACGGTGCTTACCCTCAACTTATGACATCAGACTTTGGTCGTTCTCGGCGGGCCAGAAGTACAAACGGCAAGGCAAGTATCTGAAACCCCGCACCTGCTATATAAGATAATGGATAACTGCCCAAATCAGCAACTCTGCCAAGAATGGGCTGAATGACCACTCCTCCCGAGGAGCCAACCAGTGAATCAAAAGAAAGAACTGTCGCCCGCTGTTTTGAAGGAATAAGCCCGTTCATATAAGCCTGGCGAATCGGCGTGACTGCTGCAAAAACCAACCCCCAAAGAACCAAAAGCGCGATTGCGAGCCAGAAACTACTCGTTAAACCAATCAGAAGTAACAAAATAGAGCTCACAATTACTCCTGCCGCGAGAGCAGAAGTTCTTAATTTAAACAACTTCTTGAAGTAAGTTACTGCCATCCCGCCGACTATTTGTGCACAAGCCACAATGGCCGCGGCGAGCCCTGCAATCCAGTATGCGGTCTCGTCACCGTAAAGCTTTAGTAAATAAGGCTGCATTGCAAAAAAAGCATAGGAAGCTGACTCCCACGCCGAAGGGGGCGGCTATCATCATCCAGCGAATTGCAGGGGCTCTCAAACCAATGTTAACGGAAGTTGAAAAGATTTTCTTCATGTCTTTGAATATGTATCTGCTTCTCTTTGGCTTAAAGCCCAAGTCATGCATTAATAAAAATGCAATCAGAAAGTTTAACCCCAAAACTGCTGCTCGCAAAACGTAGGGCACACCCAGGTTACTAAATTGTGCAATCAAACCTCCGCCAACCGAACCCGCGAGCATCGCAAACCCACCCACAATTTGCCCTTTAGCAAAAACAGACTCCAGTGTTCCTTTGAATTTTGTAAATTTCAAGGCATCGACCAGCCAGGCTTCGGTTGCCCCCGAAAAGAAAGTAAAACCAAGACCCAAAAGAACAGAAGTTGTTGCAAAGAAGCCAAACGAAGCATGAGCCTGCCAAGCGAACAAATACAATAAAGTTGATATCGCCAAGGTTATAGTTCCCAGTAAATATGAAGTTCTGCGACCCAAAGAGTCCGCAATTATCCCCGTTGGTACTTCAAAAATAACCTGCCCCAAAGTGAAAAACGCGTTGGCGGCAAAAGCCTCGGTATTGGTTAGCCCAGCATCGAGTAAAAAAAGCGTGTTTATACCCCAGATGAAGCTTGCTGCAAGGGTATTCAGGAGCAGTAAAACCAAATAAGTATTTTGGATGCTCGGGGGTTTTGTAATCATTGTCATATTGTAGCAGTTTACACTGAAGCAGCACTTATAGATTGCATGCTAAGAGAAATAATTCAGAGAAGGTAGCTACATTCCCAAAAATCCCTACTATAAAGAAAATTCTTTGATTATCT
>MGHM01000018.1 GCA_001793235.1 Candidatus Woesebacteria bacterium RIFCSPLOWO2_01_FULL_44_24b
CCCATTTGGTGCCGACGCCGATTGTGATAATGCGCTCGCTTTCATTATTCTCAGAATCTTTAGCAGCTGCGCGCAATTTATGAACTCCATTTGAAAGATTCAAAGTATGCTCATACGGGGGAGAGGTAAAAGTCCTGACTCGCACACCGTCTACCTCGAGCCACGCCTCTTTTATTTCATGAATAAAATCAATTACAAAGCGCACTTTAATGTCACCGGACAAGTCAGAGTCCCGGTCATGAGGCTCCATAAAATCGATATTGATTGGCGCGCTGTTGCTACCACAAAAATCCTTCGGCGGGTGATAACGCGAATCAGGCTGAGTCTCAATCCACTTATTAATGCCCTCCATCCAGCGATTAATTCCGCCTGGCTCGGAAGTCGGATCGGCAACATCAAAAACATAGTATTCTGCGCGTTCAAAATTTCCCCGGGCAACATCGGGTACCGATGCCAACTTATTGGGCTCCCCGCGGCAGACCTCCAGCATCCTATGCACTTCATCTACCCCTGGTTCAGTCCCTTTTATAAAATACTCATCGCGGGTAGGGAAGCCATCGTGCGAAGCGAAACCCGAAAAGGCGTCGACTTGGGCCTTAACCACTCCCCCGGGTGGCTTAAAGGTAACATCAGCCTTCCCCTTCAAAGCCTCAACTAGAATTTTCCGCCAAATTGGAGTGGCACCCGAGATTCCGGAGGCCACGGCCTTCATCTCTGAGTTGTCGTTATTGCCAACCCAAACTCCAACCATAGTATTTGCGTTCCCGCCCACGGCCCAGTTATCCCGTAAGTCATTCGTAGTTCCTGTTTTTACTGCCACCTGCTTTCCGGGAATGTTAAGGAGAGAATTGGTACCAAAAACAGCGCTTCGGGCGTTATTGTCCGAAAGAATGTCCGCAATTATAAATGCCTGCTCAGGGGTTATAACCTGCCTGCCTTTTTCAGGTTTTGTCTCTTCCATCACATTACCGTCATGATCTTCAATCTTAAGAATCGATACCGGGTCCACTCTATGTCCTTCGTTAACAAACGTACTATAAGCTCCAGTGAGCTCTAAAAGCTTCACCTCACCACCACCCAAAGTCAAAGAAAGACCTACCCGGCTCAGAGTAACGTTCGTTGGCTCTAAAGTATTAATCCCCAAATCATAAGCGGTCTGGAGAGTATCTTTGACACCGACCAAGGCAAGCATTTTTACTGCCGGAAGATTTATTGAGTTGGCTAGAGCATAGCGCATCTGAACAGGCCCGCGATATTTACCGTCATAATTTTTGGGCTCATAATCGGGCTGGCCAATTCCGCCAAGAAAGATAGTGGGGGCATCCATAAAAAGGTAGCTGGCTGTATAGCCCTCCTTGAGGCCCGTCACATAGGTAATAGGTTTTATTGCGCTCCCGGGCTGCCTCGGACGGGTCGTTACGTTTACCTGGCCATCATAGTCCCCGGCATTAAAATCTTTTGAGCCAACCATGGCCAAAATCTCACCAGTTTCGGGGTTTACTACAACTGCCGCGCCATTGGTGATATTTAAGTTCTCAACTTTAGCGATTTCCTCGCTAACTATTTTCTGTGCTTCATTTTGAAGTTCCAAATCAAGAGTTGTAGTTACAACCAGCCCTCCTTGCTCAACTGCCGAGGCACCATAGCGTTCTTCAAGGCTTTCCTGAACATACTGAACAAAGTGGGGAGCTCGAAAACTCGCTCCACGAGGTTGAAACTCGACATCTGCAAGCATGTCCACAGCCTCTTTTTCCTGCTCCTCAGTTATATAGCCATCCTCCCGCATGCGCCGAAGCACTTGTCCAGTACGATCCACATATGCGTCAGGGGTATTTGAATAAGGAGAATACCTGGATGGACTTTGCGGCAAACCGGCCAGAATTGCAGACTCAACCAAATTAAGCTCGGAAACGTTCTTGCCAAAATACGTCTCGGCAGCGGCTTCCACTCCATATGCCGTTCCGCCGTAAGGCACCTCATTTAAATAAAGTAAAAGTATGTCATCTTTTGAATATCTCTGCTCAATTTGAAGCGTCAAAATAAACTCTTTTAGTTTTCTTATTATAGTTCGCTCCGAGGTTAAGAGCACATTTTTAACCAACTGTTGAGTCAAGGTAGAGCCTCCCTGAAGTTTTCGCTTAAAGATAATATTATAAACCGCCCTTGCATAACCTGTAGGATCAAAGCCCTGGTGCTCGTAAAAATTACGGTCCTCAACTGCAACGGTCGCTTGCTTAAGATAGTCCGGGATCTTTGAGATATCCTCAATCGGGGTACGTCTCTGGTCCACAAAAATGTCATATAAAACTTCGCCGTTTCTATCTAGGATTTTGGTGGAAAAACCGTCACGCCTCACAATTTTGTCCGGTGAGGGGAGAGTTAAGCTCAATAGCGGAATCGCAATAAAGCCGGCAATGGCTGCAACAAGAACACCCAGGAAAGCAAATTTGGCAAGCCGAGCCAGTTTTTTATTTCTTGAAGTCGGCTCCACAAACCTTCTCTGGCGCAACCTGGTTCTCCACTCTGGCATAGTCTACATATTGTATAACAGCCAAGTTTTCTATGCTACACTGGTGGTCAAGATGAGCGTTGTAATTGTCAAAAATAAAATTACAAAAGAGGACATTAAAACTGCCCGTGAAGAACATGATACATATATCAAAATAACCGCTGATATAGAACAAAAAGAGATAGCGATCGGCGGCCAGCTGCATGCTGACGCAGAAAAACTATTAGTAATCAAGTTCAACAGTAAAAATAAGTACATTTGGGGTGGCGGTTACAGTATTTCAAGGAAGGTATTTACAACTGACGCGATATTAAATATTAAGCCATATTACCAAAATGACAGCACCGAAATTTTATACCCTGAAGCTCGCGAAGCATTTTTAAAGCTTGCCAAGCAAACACTAAAAGAAATAGAATCTTTACTATGAGCCACGAACCTTCGTATCTCGATGTTTCTACGGATTTAAAGAGGTGCATTTACGCCAGCTATACAAAAGATAAATTTAGAAATAAAGAGTTTATACACTTTTACAATGAGGCTTTAAAGAATCTTTCTGCGGCGAAGAAAGAGAAAACTACAAAGGACATTGAAATAGCAGAATCGTTAATTAAAAACTCTCAAAAACTTGATGGCGATTATAGGCGAGACAGCCTTCTCACAGCCGCTATACTTCTAAGAATTTGACAATCCACAAAAATAAACCGATAATAGCCTTAATGTCGTTGTATTATTAAAGCCTTGCCTTTGGATATCTCTTTTGAGAGGTAGCCGGCGGCGAGGCTTTTTTTTTGGAGAAAAAAATGAAAAGTAAAACAAAAATTAAGATAATCGGCATGGGTAGATTCGGGACTTTGCTTGCAAGTATCATCAAAAAGCACTTTCCCAATGCAATTCTTGTGGATAAAATTGAAGAAGCCGACATTGTCTTTCCTTGTGTTCCAATTCGCGCTTTTGAAGAAGTAATAAAAGAAATTTCGCCAAAACTTAAAAATGGGGCGCTCGTAATTGACGTTTGCAGCGTCAAAGTTCACCCTGTCAAGGTCATGAAAAAGCACCTGCCAAAACATGTTCAAATTATTGCCAGCCACCCCCTGTTTGGCCCAGACAGTGCTAAAAACGGACTCGCGGGCTTGAAGATCATGCTTTGGAATGTATCTGCAAAAAAGTCAACTTTCAACAAAATACAAACAAGTTGCAGAAAACTGAATTTACAAATTATCGAAATTACCCCTGAAGAGCATGATAAGTTTATGGCGTTTTCTCTAGCGTATACTCATTTTATCGGAAGAATTGGTAAAGACATGAAAATAATGTCTACACCAATTGACACCGAGGGATTCAAGCAGACCCTGAAAATTCAGCAGTACGTTGTCAACGACTCGGAAGAACTTTTTATTGATATGCACAGATTTAATCCGTTTTCCGACGCTATGCGCAAAAAATTTATTGAGGCCGTAATAAAACTAGATAACAAAATCAATTTGGGCTAAACTAGTGGTATGGAAGAAAAGATTCAAGACTTACTAAGCCGGGGAGTAGTAAATGTAATCCCAAACAGGCAAAAACTTGAGGACCTACTTAAAACTGACAAGAAACTAAATGTTTATTTCGGCATTGACCCGACTGCCACCCGAATTCACTTGGGCCATGCGGTGCCTCTGAGGAAACTCCGGGCTTTTTCTGAACTCGGGCACAATGTGACGTTTTTAATAGGCGATTTTACGGCACTTATTGGCGATACTTCAGATAAAGACACCGAGCGGCCGGTGCTTACTTACGAGCAGATAGAACAAAACTTCCAAGATTATAAAAAACAGGCCGAAAAGATCCTCGACTTTTCAAAAATAAGGGTGGCGAAAAATAGCGAATGGCTTTCAAAAATAAACTTTATGGATGTGGTTAAGCTTTGCCAGCATTTTTCTGTGGGTGACTTTGTGAGCAGGGAAATGATCAGAAAGCGAATGGACGCGGGTGCGCGCGTTGGCCTTCATGAGGTTTTGTACCCCGTAATGCAAGGATATGACAGCTTTTTTATGGACACCGACCTCCAAGTTGGGGGCACAGACCAGACTTTTAATATGCAGGCAGGAAGGACGCTTCAGAAAGATTTGCGGAACAAAGAATCATTCATACTTGCCACCGGGTTTCTGGAAGGGACAGATGGCCGCAAAATGAGCAAATCTTGGGATAATGCAATTTGGCTTGATGACGCACCAAATGAAATGTTTGGGAAAATAATGTCTTTGAAAGATGAGCTCATAGTTCAATACTTCATGCTGTCTACAAATTTGCCTATCGGGGAAGTCGAGGCGTATAAGCAGGAGCTCGAAAACGGCAAAAACCCAATGGAGATTAAACTTGTTTTGGCAGAAACTATAGTCCGTGAACTACATAACCAGGAAAAAGCAGCGGGCGCTAAAGCGCACTTTGAGAAAACTTTTCAGGCTAAAACTCCGGAATATTCCGAAGAGTTAAGCTTACCATCCGGAACCACAATTCTTGACGCACTAGCACAAATAGTCGGGAGCAAAAGCGAGGCAAAAAGGTTGCTTATACAGAAGGCAGTAGATATTAACGATGCAACTACCGAAGACGGAAATAAAGAAATTCACAATGGGGATAAAATAAAAATTGGCAAGAGGAAGTTTGTTACAGTGTATACGCTTCGCGACAAAAATAAATGAAAATTCCTAAAAACAAAAAAAGGGTATTTGTGAAAGCATTGGTAATTCTAGCCACGATCGCCCTCATTTTAACTACTTTC
>MGHM01000019.1 GCA_001793235.1 Candidatus Woesebacteria bacterium RIFCSPLOWO2_01_FULL_44_24b
CTAAAAACAAAAAAAGGGTATTTGTGAAAGCATTGGTAATTCTAGCCACGATCGCCCTCATTTTAACTACTTTCTTGCCATTTCTAAGCTACCTTCTGTAAACTTACAAGCAATGAAGCTGCACGAGCCGGTAAGTATCCTCCCGGGAGTCGGTTTGGCGTATGTTGGCAAACTCAAAAAACTTGGGATAAACACAATCGAAGACTTGCTGCTGCATATTCCCTCCCGCCATGTGGATTTTTCAAACAAAGTCTCAATCCGCGAGCTCGTCATCGGCGAGGTCGCAACAATAACCGCTCAGGTAATCTCTGCACAAAATATTTATGCAAAATCAGGCAAGGTATTTCAGGTAATCAGCGTGTCCGATGGTGATGACTCCATTGAAGCCATTTGGATGAGACAACCCTGGATTGTCAAAACCCTAACAGAGGGGACTTTAATATCGCTTTCCGGAAAACTTGGCTTCTGGGGGAAAAAGCGCGCCCTCATGTTTCCGGAATACGAAATATTTTCCGGAGCCTCAGTGCATACCGGCAGACTTGTCCCGGTTTACCCCGAAACCGAGGGATTAACATCAAAATGGCTAAGACGGCTCATCGCCAAAACGCTCCCGTTAGTCGAAGTTGACGACTTTATTACCGAGCCGAGTTTCGAATTTATCAACCTGAAAGAAGCGATTTTAAAAGTTCACGACGCCCAAAACCCAGAGGAGTTTGAAAGAGCCCACAGGCGGCTTTCGTTCAACGAGCTATTAATGCTTCAAATTGAGCAAAACCTCAAAAGACTTTGGTGGCGGGAAAACACTAAAGCTCACCCGCTTAGACCGACAGACGATTTGAATGATTTTCTAACCAGTCTTCCGTTCACACTTACCGAGTCGCAAAAAAGCGCCATTGATGAAATTTTGGGCGACATCCAACAGCAAATCCCGATGAACAGGCTGCTTTCAGGGGACGTCGGTTCTGGAAAAACCGTTGTTGCCGCGGCAGGAATTTTTACCAGTTTTATAAACGCAAAAAAATCCGTACTTATGGCTCCAACACAAATACTTGCCCAGCAGCATTTTGCGACAATAAGCCAAATTCTTGAGCCATTCAAAGTGCGGACAACTCTGGCAACTTCCGAAGGCATAACCTCAGATATTGGGAGTTCTAACGTGATTATCGGCACCCATGCGCTCCTTTTCCGGGAAAGACTGGTAAAAGATGCCGCGTTTCTGGTAATCGACGAGCAGCACCGCTTTGGAGTCAAACAACGCGCAAAATTGGCCGAGCTGGCACGCGGGGAGAAAACACCGCATATGCTCACCATGACCGCAACTCCAATCCCGAGAACCATCGCACTGACCATTTATGGCGACCTTGAACTATCCACTTTAGATGAGCTCCCAAAGGGCAGGCAAAAAATAAGCACTTGGGTGGTGCCACCCGGCAAACGAAAAGCCGCAGAAAAGTGGATAGGCGAACAAATAAAAAGTGGTGCACAGGTATTTGTGGTTTGCCCACTCATTGAGGAGTCGGATGCCGAAACCATGGCCCAAGTTAAAAATGTAACCAAAGAATTTGAAAGGCTAAAAAAGGTTTTTCCCAGGTTTTCGCTTGCGCTTCTCCATGGCCGCATGAAGGCTCGCGAAAAAAACAAAATCTTGAGTGACTTTAAAGCTAAAAAATACGATATTTTGGTAAGCACCCCCGTAATTGAGGTTGGCATAGATATCCCGGACGCAACTATTATGGTTATTGAGGCCGCCGAGCGCTTCGGGCTTTCCAGCATTCATCAATTAAGGGGTCGCGTTGGCAGAAGCGACAAAAAATCATATTGCTTATTATTTACTACTTCAAAGTCTGCGAGTGTCCGTACGAGGCTTGAAGCGGCCGCCAAGGCTAAGTCCGGGAGGGAGCTTGCAGAGATTGATCTTAAAACACGCGGACCAGGAGAGCTCCTCGGCATTCGCCAAAGCGGCATAAGCGAGCTTAAAATTGCCCACTGGGACGATTATGAACTTATTAAAAAATCCCGGGACTTTGCAGAAAAAGTAGTTGCAAACCAGGAAAAATATAAAAAGGTGCTCGCGTATTATCGCAAAAAACAAGCCGCCCCAAATTAATATCTTGCGTTGAAACCTGCGTTGGGCTATCATAAAACATGTTAAATGAAAAGGATCTTCAAGCAATTGATAAATTGTTACAAAGGCGTATTAAAGAATCAGAAGCTAGACTGAACAAAAAAATCCTAAAAAACACGAATATGCTAATTAAGATTATGAATTTTCTCGATAGAGAGTTAATGAGCTTGACGAAGCGAGTTAAAAAACTTGAAGACAATTCTTCGTTTGCCTAAAGCCCAAATTTACTTTCATTCCTTTTTAGGATAAAATACTTCTTGAAATGCCACCGGTTCCAAAGAAAAAACATACAAGAGCGCGAACGGGTAAACGAAGAGGAAGAACAACTCTATCCTTGCCCAAGCTTATGAACTGCCCGCACTGTGGAGCCAGGAAACTTCCACATAGAGTCTGCCCGTCTTGTGGTAAAAAGTGAAAAAATGAAATCAGCCCTCGACCCAAGGCATAAAAGGAGAAGGCAGGCAACCAAAGAACTTTTTGCATACTTGTTTGAGCCCCAGAAAGTGGGAGAGCTTGCAAGTGAGGTTCTCAAAAAGCAAAAGAAACTTGACCACGAGATTGAAGCTTCGGCCGTCGAGTGGCCAATTGACAAACTTAATAAAATTGACCTGGCGATCCTCCGGCTTGCGGTTTACGAGCTTAAGTTTACAGACACCCCGAGCAAGGTGGTAATAGACGAGGCAGTAGAGTTGGCCAAAGAATTCGGAGGCGAAAGCTCGCCCTCGTTCGTCAATGGAGTTCTGGGTAGCATTTTAGAAAGAAACACAAACAAGTGAATAATATCAAAGGCATCAGGGAAAGTTTTAAAGACATTAAGCTCTATGAGCTTGCGTTGACACACCGTTCATGGGTGAATGAAAACCCTTCGCCGACGGCAGGCCACAATGAAAGACTGGAATTTCTGGGGGACGCGGTTTTGGAATATGTAGTCTCCGCTTTTCTCTATAAAGAGTTTCCCGACAAAGAAGAAGGCTTTTTAACGGCACTTAGGGCAAATATTGTAAACACTAAAAATCTGGCAAGCTTGGCTACTAAGCTCTCCCTCGGCGAGCACCTGAATCTTTCAAAGGGAGAAGAGCAGGGAGGGGGCAGAAGCAACGAGTCGCTTTTGGCCGACACTCTGGAGGCCGTTATTGGAGCGCTTTTTATTGACTCCGGGATTGCAACCGCTGAAAAATTCATTCAAGAAAATTTGCTATCCGACATCTCCGAAAAACTACGCGAACCCCTGAAAGACGCCAAAAGCCGTCTTCAAGAGATTGTTCAGGCCAAAGGGCTACCCGCTCCCAGATATTTGGTGGTTACAGAAACCGGTCCGGATCACAATAAAAACTTTGAAGTTGAGGTGCATTTCAACGGCGAGGCAGTAGCTCGTGGAACAGGAAAGAGTAAAAGCCGAGCTGAGCAGTCGGCAGCCGAAGCAGCACTTGCCAATTTTGAGGCAAATCAGTAAAATATCGTAACAGTATGGTAAAAATAAGACTAGCAAGACATGGCAAGAAAAATAATCCCTTTTACAGGGTAGTTGCGATTGACTCTACCAAAAAAGTTGGCGGCGAGGCTTTGGCAACTTTAGGCTTTTGGCACCCGCAGAAGGGAACGCTAAAAATTGACAAGAAAGCTGTTGCCGAGTGGGAGAAAAAGGGGGCACTCGTCAGCGACGCGGTAGTCAAATTACTTTCCAAATGAAAGACCTTTTAGAATATATCATTGGCTCAATTACGGGCTCGACCGATTTTACTGTTGAGGAAACCCGACCCGAGGCCAATATAGTTAACTTTGAAGTTGTGGCAAATCCGGATATCATAGGACTTATTATCGGCCGTGAAGGCAAGACCATCAAAAACATAAGAAAAATTCTTAGCATCAAGGCCACAAAGGAGAAAGTGGCAGTAAACATTAACGTGAGCCCCACGCTTTAGTTAAATCTCCAGAAGAAAAGGATTCGGCCTCGGGATTATCTCGATCGGTTCCGGAAGTGCTTCACCACCACTTGGACTGACAAAACCGCTCAAAACGTTGAGGGACTCCTGCTCACCATCGGAAAGACCGCTAATCGGGTCATCCAAGGAAGGGAGGGTCTCCGGAAAAGGCGCAGAATAGGCAATAAGCCTGACAGTTGCCTCCACGCCACCAAGCTTACTGTTCATAGCCAAAGAGCCCAAATTAATAAGCGGTAGGAGATTATCCAGCCCGTCAAGAAACACAGACACAGAGGCGTAATCCGTGCCAAGGGCTTGGAAGTTAACTTCGTAAGTGTACATCGAATTTTCACCTTGGATGTTGGTCGAAACTATCGAAAACTCAGAAAGAACTACTCCGTTATCATTGGCAAGCTTTCTCAACTGCCTGGTCACTAGGACAGCGGGGTTTTTCTCGGGTATAGCAATTGCCGTAGCATTAACAGAGTCTCTCACAGTGGCAGAGCTTTCCTGAAGCGTGGCAACCCTGGCCTCCAATGTCGCTATTTTCGAGTTTAGTGCAGCCGCCTGGCTACGAACAGAATTAATCTGCCCAATCAGAAAGTTTGCGGCTACAACTATTAACACCAAAAAAATGGCCACCACCGCTATTGGAATCAAAAGATTTTTAAACTTATTTGTCAGTCTCTCCATAACATAATCTAAAAAACCTGAAACAGAATTGAGTAACCCAATGCGACATTAAAGGAAAGCTCACCAATCACTAAAGAGCTGAAATCGCTGCTGGCCATTATTGTAGACATTAAGGAAACTAGCTGGCTAGAGCTTGCAGTCTCCACCTCAAGATTGGAAGCTGAAACATCTATCGTACTTTCTTTAAATACTATTGCCTCAGGAGCGTTTTGTAAAATTGCCCTTTGTTTTGCAAGGTAACTTTCATTTGTACGAGAAGCCAATACTGTCTGTGCTTTTTGAAGGCGGTCTTTCAAAAACACAAGGCTAGCTTCAGTACTTTGCAAGCCTTGAACTTGAGCAGAAATATCCTCATGTTTGGCCTTAAGACCATTCAGATTGTTGTAAGAGATAAAATAAAAACCGCCAAGCACTCCCACAACCAACAAAAATATAACACCCAAGGCCAGGGAAATTTTCTTGAGCAACACCTGCGCTGCATCAACCTTCTTGCTGGTTCCGCTTTCTTTTGGGAGAAGGTTAATGTCCGCCATTAGTCTCCTCTCATGGCTAGCCCCGCGGCAACTGAATAAAGCGGGGCATAATTAGCGAGCCCCCTCGCCGCTTCAGGATCAATTTTTATTTTTCCAAACGGAGTCCCAATGACCACCTCTATTCCCAGGAGATTCGTCAAAGTTGGTGCCACTCCGGGAAGCCCCGCGGAGCCTCCAGCAATTATCACAACAGTCGGCGTCTCCCCCTTAATATTCAACTGGTAGTAGTTCACCGCTTTCTTGATTTCCCCGGCAACCACCTTTATAATCGGAGCAAGCGCGCGGCCAACCTTACCTTCAAGCTGACCTTCATTCAGTCCGTAAGTCCTTTTGTACTCTTCAGCTTGCTGAATACTCACACCTAGGGACTGCGCTACTGCTCTGGTAAAAGCGTCCCCCGCGGTGGGCAAAGAGCGGGAAAAATAAAGTTGTGCATTTTTAGCTATTGCAATGTCCGTTGAATGCGCTCCAAAGTCCACCAAAAGGGCGGTCTTACCCTCCGGAGCCACACTTCTTGCCATCGAAATTAGCTCAGTCTCCACACCCACAACGGTCAATCCTGCTTTACTGACCACATCAATATAATTTTCCACAAGACTCCTGAGAGCCGCAACCAGAAGAACAAGCACCTGAGGAGGGCTGGCACTTTCAAGTCTGTCGACTATCTGATGCTCAATAACCGCATCTTTTATTGGAATAGGTATATACTCCTCGGCTTCCCACTTAACAGCTGAAGCAATTTCAGCATCCGTCAATAGCGGAAACTGCATAACCCTCGTAAAAACCTGAGTTTCGGGAAGGGAAATGGCAACATCATGACCACTGACCTTCGCATCTCGAACCAGCTTCTTGATTACATTGGCAAGCTCACCAACTGCTTTCTCATCGTTTAAATTTGCTTCAATTGACGGGCCACTGTAGCCAACGGCTCCGGCTGCGCGCAGTGCCCAACCCGCCCCATCGCGAGTCAACTCAACAACTTTTATTGATTTAGAACCTATATCTAGTCCGACACTCATTTCACCTTTCTAATCTATTTTGCTATGTCTCCGGAAGAATAAAGCGCTGCATCAAAAATAAAGGGCATTTCTGGATTTAGCAAAAATGCGTCAATCTGGCGGGTAACTTCACCGGCTACGCCCTCTGAGCTCACCCTTCTACCTTGTACCGGTAAGTTGCTTGTCGTGGAAATTCCGAAAATATGCGGTTCGGTGTCATTGTAAAACATCGCCACGCGCATCAGAACCGGAGTACCGGTTATTCCCAAACCGGCAAAGTCGATATTTGTTGTATAAGAATAGCTTTGCTCAGTAATAGGACAACTACCTCCGGTCGGAGCATTGAAATTATTAGGCGGGGCACCTCCAAAGCCCACGACACCCCTTCTTGTGCTGTCCGGATCAAAGCCCGTGGATGCCGTGCCAAAGTTCCCTGAGCCGTCTCTGAAAATAATATTGGCAACAACCGCAGGTGTTTGAGAAGTGTTATCCGGGTCACCCCAGCACAAAGTCAGGGAGTTACCGCCAAAGCACGGAGCACTGCCGCCACACGGAAGAATATCTCCATCTTCATCACGGGTAACAAAAGACACCGATGCAGCTTGGCCGCTTAGGAGCTCAAATGGGTATATATAAGCCTGTAAATTCAGTGGGTACCTTTCAACTCCTGCGTTAAACGAACTCACCACTGAGGTGCCGGATGGTGCCGTTACTTCCAAATCCCGCGAGATTGGTATCGGTGTGGTAGCGGTAGCCACCTCCTGTGGTGTGCCTGTAATAAGCCCTTCCTCAACTCCGGCTTCCGCAGCCGAGAAAGCACGCAGAGACTCTTCCTCCCGCGTAGTAACTGAAACCTCGGAGATCGAGCGCGAGACTACAGACAGTGCCATCGTAGCCAACACCGCCATTGCCAGAAGTACCAGAAGTAGTGCCTGGCCTGCCTGCGCAGGCAGGCCTTTTTGCTGCTTTTTCATATCCATATTCAGTATGCCCTAAGAGACACCCCCGTTTCAAGTCTCACTGCAGTATCCTCAATTCCGGAGGTTTCTTTGCTGGTACCTTCTATGACAATTTGAACAGTCGGGGGGAGATTAGGCGGATCTGGCGGAACCGGCGGGCTACATGTAAACTCGCAATCGGTTATGCAAATCGACTCGGGATTAGTGAGCCTCACCGAAGCCGAGCCCGAGGCCACATAGGTGTTGGTACCTGAGGAACAAGTTGGATTTGGGTTGCAAGTAAAACTTGAGGGGTCACCATACTGGTCGATGTAAGATATAGAATTGTAAGGAGTCCCATCACAAGGGGGAGGCGAAGTAATCGCACGAGCAGAGCGAAGCTGTCTCTCGATAACCCCCATTGCAAGGTTTAAGTTTTCGCGTACCTTAGCCGATGCATCGGACTTTCTAGTGCCGAGTAAGCTCACAGTAGTGGCCCGAGCAACTACTGTCGCAATAACGGCAAAAACCCCGATTACCACCAATGTTTCTATGAGTGAAAACCCGCGTCTCACCTTGTCCTCCAATTTGTAAAATATGTAGTTACCCGGGATTCATGCAATCCCGCACTATCGCTCCAGGAAGTCACAACCCGCGCTTCAACCGAGTCAGGGTTTGCGGGGCTATAAAAAAGAAAGACCTGGCGGGAAAGATTGGTACCTGAGATAGGCGTGCAGTCAGTGCCCGCTGCCCAGGCAAGCGTCTCCATGCAATAACTGGCTCCGTCTGCTGAGCCGCGTGCGCGAAACAGTCCCCAATCCTTGTCCCGTTCGGCTCGCAACCACTCAACTACCTCCTGTGTATATTTGGCAGCAAGTGTCCGCTCGCGAGAGAAGGTGGTGTTACCAATAGAGCGTGCCGTGAGGCCCACCAAAGCCACCAGGGTGATGCCAATCACAAACACCGCAACCAAAAGCTCAAACATAGACTGGCCTCGAGTTGTATTTTTCATCTTATTTCTCCCGATGCTCTTATTTCTAAAGATTCGGTGGTCGCTGTTCCCAAACTGCTTATATTTATAATAACACTTGAGCTAGCTGCCAAGTTAGTACCTTCGGCTATAGGCTTAAAAATTACAGGGTTGACAGCAGGAAGAGTAATCGTTATCCTCTCCGTCAATTCGGTTGTTTTCGTATTATAGTCTGCGGTGCCCACGCCCTGGCTGCACCGAGCAAAAGTGCGATAGCTGGCAGGCGAAGCAGTTCCCGTAACTTCAAAGCCATAACCCATAAGGGTCCCGGTGCAGCCCGCGGGTTTTCTGCCGCTTGCGGCATCGGCCTGCGCCGCACGAACATCGGCAAGCACCTGTCTTTTAGCTGCAACCACAGCCTGCCTTCTTTCAAACTCCCGGAATTGCACCGAGCCCACCGCCATAATTATGCCCAGAATAACTATAACTATTAATACTTCGATCAGTGTAAATCCACGCCTCATGGTCTTGCAATCCTCCAGTTGCAGGCACTTCCACCACAGCTTCCACACCCCGTCGTGCTTACCGCCGGATTAGGAGCCTGCTCCAAGGCTGCACACAATATAATAGATGTGCCCGGCCCGTTAGTTGAATAAGCATACGCTCTCGGTGGAGAAGGATCAGTTGGCACATCGGTTATATACGTACCCGTGCATGTTGCTGGAGGGGCACTCCCGACGAGACTTGCCCCAAGTGCTGCGGGGTAGCGGTTACACTCCGAGCGGTAAAGCTCAAGGCCAATTGCAATCTCTTCAAGGTCAGCTTTCCTTTTGCCGTCCCTTGCAGAGCTCTGAGCCTGCCTCAAGCCAAACGTCGCAATAGTCACCAAAATACCGATTATCATGATAGTAATGAGTAACTCGATTAAGGTGAAGCCCTTAAAATTTTTAATTCTTGTCATATTGGGCAGACGACACTACTTGGCGCGGTTGTAGATTTTCCAACATTGCCATTTGAGCAGAGAATAAAATATTGAGTAGCTCCAGATGCGTCAGGCCGCTCAAGAGTTGCCCATAAAATATAGTCTGATCCGCCGGCGTTACTTTGATATCTATAAAACATACTTGCTGAGGCACTGGGGTCGGTCGGGCAGGAGCTCAAGTTTAGGGTCCCGCACATTGTTGTGGCAATATTTACTACACTAGCCTGCACAGGGTAAAGGGAGTTACTTCTATTGGCATACACTTCCAAAGCAGTCTGATATTGCCGAAGGTCCGACTGCCTCCTTGCATCGCGCGCACTGCCTTGGCTGCCTGTGAAGCGAATAATAGCAAATGTGCTCAATAGCCCCAGAATTGCGACGACTATCAAAAGCTCAATTAACGTAAAACCTTTATTTCGCATGAAACAAACTTGTTTATTTTTCATTTGATTTTTGTCTCGCTCTAATTTCATTTTCGTATTCTTCTATGGATTTATCAAGTGGGGTGTCCATAAAACCCCGGCCAAAGTTGCAAAGGCGATTGCCGCACATAATGTTTCGCGAGACAACCTCGGGCATATATTCATCCTCGTCTGTGCCCTCAAGGGCAGCATAAATTTGAAAATATCTGCCATTTGAGATGTAATAGTAGCGCGAACCCTCATTGTGCAAGGGGTCTGTGGGCAGATTCGCCAAATAAACCGCATTGGTAAAAATATTGGTAATCCCATCAGAGTGCCAATCACAGGGCACAGCCTGCGGGACTCCACGCTCATCAACTCCGCCGTAACACGCAACCAACTTGCCTTCAAACGACGGTGGAAAAGAAGCTGTGTCTATCTGGTACCGAACCAAGCCGTCATAAATAGTCCAGAGATCGCTTTTGCGCTGGCTATCGCGCTCACGGCGAAGTGCTACTGCCAAATTGGCGGCCGTTGCCATGGCAATTACTGCAAGAATTATTGTAACCGCCGCAATTTCTTTTCTGGTAAAACCTAAAATGGTCATTGAACGCTAAAGAGTTTGTCCAAGATCTGAAAACCAAAAACCAAAGTCATGAAAAACCCGGCAACCATAAACGGCCCGAATGCAATTTTCTGCTTAAATTTTGCCTTCCCTACGGCTATCAACATAAGACCAAGAATGGCTCCCAGAATAAAGGAACTAAACATCCAAACAACCGCTAAAGGAAAGCCTAAAATAGTCCCAAGTGCGAGTGCGAGTTTCACATCCCCAAGACCCATTCCGCGCCCGAGAGTCAAAAGGTGAAGAAGAAGTAGAAAAACACTTACTCCCAAACCCACCGCCAGATAACTGAAAAGCATAGGGTTGCTTGTTCCTGCCAACAAGCCAATAACTAACAATAGTAGACCAAAGACCAAGCTGTCCGGAATGTATTGATGCTCAAGGTCAATTATAAAAATTGCAACAAGCACGGTGGTCATTACGAACACAAACAGGAGTATAATCCAGCCGGGAAGCCCTACGCTCCAGGCGATATTCGTGCCGACTTTAGGCAATAGGGAATTGGCAATAGGGAACAGCAGAGCCATGCCTACCTCTATAAAAAAGTCCCGTTTTGGAATCTTCTTACCGCAGGCGCGGCAGCGGCCCCGGAGCAGTAGATACGAAAGTATGGGGATGTTGTCATACCAGCCAATAACGTGCTTGCAGTGTGGGCAGCGGGAGCGCCCGTCACGGATAGATATTTTCCTTGGCCAGCGCCACGTTAAGGCTCCCACAAAAGAGCCAACAACGGCACCTAACAGGAACAAAAAAGCTAAAGCCATACTTCATTGTAACAGAACCCAAACATGTCATTCTGGAGCGAAGCGATAGAATCTCACACTAGCAAACTGCTATACAAATCTTTCCAATCATGGTTAAAATTTGTTATTAAACTATCTTTTTTCCTCCTAAGCATATTTTTTAGATATTTCTCCCTATTAATGGCAAACTCTACATCTTCAAAGAACTCGTAGTAGACCAGTTTGGTCGTATTATACTTTGAAGTGAATCCCTCCACCTGCTTGTTTTTATGTTCATAAACTCGTCTGAGAATATTGTTAGTTACTCCAATATATAAAACCGTATTGTATTTATTGGTCATTATATATACGGCGTATAATTTTCTATTAACCATACCTTTATGAGATCCTATCGGCCTTCGGCCTCCAGGATGACACTCGGTTTAATCCACAAAATCCTGCGGGCCGGGGGTGGGGGAGTCATCACATATTATTGCGGTGCGATTTTCATCTGAAGAATAAAGTATAGACGCCGTCCCCTGTAAACAATATTGCCGGGAGGCCAGGGACTCAGCTTCAGCATAAACAATAATGTTTTTGCCGTCTTCTGAGATTTTGTATGTAAAAATTTCCAAATTCGGAGGCACAAACTCAAGAGCACTAAGTGCCTGTGGGTAAACACCGTCTTTTTTGAAGTACGCATCTAGACTTCGAGCAAGTAAATTGACCCCGTCTTTGCGCACCTTGTCCCGCGCAATTGCCTCACGCTCCGGTGGGTTATAAACCAATATACCGAGGTAAAAAACGGGTACAAGAATGGCTAAGCCAACAATCAAATTGCGAAAATTTCGCATAAAATATTGTAGCACAAAACAAACGCCCCGCAATAAATCTCAAGCGAGACGTCTGTTTTCCTTACTGTATCCAAGTAGAACCAGTATAACCACCGACTCCTGGAACTGCAGGTGCTGAACCGTCGTTACAGAAAATTCCTGCCCCGCTGTTAGCTGTAGAATATACAGCCCATGCGGCCTGGCTAGCTCCACACTTCTCGTTCTCAGCGGCAGACTCCAAACGAGCAAACACTATGGCTCGAGAAGCTGGCGCGGCACTTGTGCTATAACAGAAATCTCCTTCTGCATTGACTGAACAATCTGCTCCTTGTGGATGGCTGCCCACACCTGGAGCTGAATAAGTTGGGTTTTGAGGTACAGAGGCAATTTCTCCCGCATTGACTAAACCTGTAACCCAAGCCGCGGCTGCCGTCACATAGACACCATTGTTCCCAGTGGCGCGAGCTTCAACAGCATGGCCAAGCTGTGATACTGTTGAACGTCTTCCTGCATCCCTGGTTCTCGCCAACTGTTGAACCGGATTGAGAGCAATAAGGACCACGACAGCAAGCGTACCCAAAATAGCAATAACAATCAAAAGCTCAATCAGCGTAAAACCCTTTTTAAGTTTAAAACTCATTACTCTCACCTCCTCTCAATCTCTACATTCAGTATCGTCATATCAAAGAGACGTTGTCAAGTTGTAAATCGGAAGTATCACCGAAACCACCAAAAAAGCGACACCAATACCCAATACAATCATGATGATGGGCTCAATTGCCGAGGTTAAAGCTTTGACTTTCTGCTCGCTGTCCACTTCAAAAACGTGGCTGACTTTGCTAAGCACTTCTTCCATCTTCCCGGTTTCCTCGCCGACTGAGACCATCTGCGCCAGAATATACGGGAAGGCATCCGGGTACTGGGCAAATGCGTAAGAAATGGGGAAGCCTTTCTCAATCTGTTTGCTGGCGTTTTGGAGGGCCTCCGAAATAATTATATTACCCACGACTCCGGCGGTTACGGCCAAACCCTCGAGGATGGGAACCCCCGAGCCAACCATCAATGAAAGCGTTCGTGTCAGCTCGGTCAGAACCACTTCTCTCTGAAGATCACCGAGAATGGGAATCTTAAACATCAGCTCGGCAAGCTTGCGTTTACCCTGCCTGGTTTTGGTGTACACCCGAAATGCCCAGTAAACTCCTCCCAGTCCTAATAATACTAAATACCAGAAATTAATCATAAAGTCCGACACCGCTGTCAAAACTTTAGTAGTAAGGGGGAGCTCTGCATCAAACTGCGTATAAAGCTCGGTGAGCCTAGGCATTATGAAAACTACCATTATTATTGAAACCACAACCATACCAACAACGATTATGGCCGGGTAAATCATGGCGCCTTTAACTTTTCCCCGAAACTCCTGGCTTTTCTCAAGATTGTCCGCAAGCCGGCTTAAAACCTTGTCAAGCACACCGCCTGTTTCTCCTGCCTGAACCAAAGCAATATAGGTAGGGGAGAAAACCGCAGCATGCTTGCCGAACGCCTTTGACAAGGACTCACCGGACTCAACATCCGCCAGCACCTGAGTTACTACGACCTTCATGGATGTTTTGGCCTGGAGACGAAGAATCTGAAGAGATTCAGTAACGGGTAACCCCGCATTAATCATGGTGGCAAGCTGCCTTGTAAAAGCGGTGATATCACCTCCGGAGACCCTCCCTTGCATTTTTCCGGCTAACCCCAAAAGACCGGAACTTGCGAGTTTCAAGTCCACCAAAATATAACCCCGATCGCGGACTAGCCTCGCGGCAACAGACTCGTTACTGGCTTCCACTTCACCCGAAAACGACTTGCCAGCTTTATCCCGGGCTTTGTATTTATATTTCTTCATACAGATGCGAGCTTCGCTCGTGAAGCTACTCCCTGTGCACCATACGGCTTAACTGTTCAGGGCGAATGGCAAACGATTTTGCAGATTCAATTGTAATTTTGCCGTCCCGCACAAGCTGGGCCAGTGAAGCCTCCATTGTATTCATTCCGACTTCTGAGGAAGTCTGGATTATCGAGTCAATTTGGTGGGTCTTACCCTCCCTTATTGCAGTCCGTATCGCGGTTGTAGCAAGCATCATTTCATGCGCCACGACACGCCCGCCACTTATGGCAGGCACAAGGCGCTGGGAAACAACCGCTTCAAGCACATTTGACAGCTGGAGCTTCACTTGATCCTGCTGTTCGCTAGGAAACACATCAACTACACGGTCGACGGTCTGAGAAGCACTATTAGTATGTAAGGTGGCAAAGACCAGATGCCCTGTTTCTGCAACGGTCAGAGCTGCCGCAATGGTTTCGTAATCACGCATTTCGCCGACCAGAACCACGTCGGGGTCCTCCCGCAAAACCGAGCGCAAAGCCACAGACCATGAATGCGTGTCATTATTCATTTCCCGCTGGCTAATAATCGAGCGCTTTGGCTTTATCACAAACTCTATGGGGTCCTCAATAGTGACAATGTGTTCTGCATAGCTTGTGTTTATCTCGTCAAGCATCGAAGCCAATGTGGTGGATTTGCCGTGGCCGGTGGGCCCCGTTACCAAAATAAAACCCTGACGCATGGACGTAAAGTTATGCAGAATCGGCGGGAGCCCCAGAGCGTCTATTGCCGGAATGTCCAAGGGAATTGAGCGAAATGCCGCAGCTATGGTTTGCTTTTGCGTATAGGCGTTGACACGAAAGCGGGCCCGTTCAGAAAACGAAAGTGAAAAATCAAGCTCGCGATTTACAGTGAGTTGCTCCACTTGCTCCGGGGTCATCACGGCCTTAAGAAGTTTTTCAATCCGGTCGGGAGTAAGCACTTGCTCAGACGGAATCGGGGCAAGCTCGCCGTCTATGCGAAGCATCGGTGGAACTCCGGATATTAAGTGAAGGTCTGAAGCATTGCGGCTGACGACCAGCTCGAGCATCTGGTTCATTTCCAATTGTTGGGCAGAATCATTCATAATTTAAGTATCCATCATTCTTGCGCTACTCGCAACACTTCTTCAATTGTGGTTACCCCCTCAAGCACCTTAAGGTAACCATCCTGTTTCATGGTAATCATGCCCTCCTTTTTTGCCATAGCTTCAATTTCGCCGGCCGGGGAACGCTTCAAAATTAACTGAGCAATAACTTCAGTCACGGGGATAACCTCAAACACGCCAACTCTTCCATGGTAGCCCGAACTATTGTTTTCGGGCGTCGGTGCTCCACGATAAAACTTAATTTGTTGCACCTTGGGAAACAGGGGCCCCAGAACCTGCCGCATTTCCTCAACAATTTTCGGGTCCGGATCATAAGCCTCTTTGGTTTTCTCGTCGATTTTCCGAAGCACCCTCTGGGCTACAATTGCCGTCATTGAAGAGGCCAGGAGAAACGGCTCAGCTCCCATGTCAAGAAGTCTTGGCAAGGCCCCCGCCGCGTCGTTCGTGTGAAGTGTGGCAAAAACCAAATGCCCCGTGAGCGAGGCCTGAATTGCCAAGTCCGCAGTTTCATGATCACGGATTTCGCCAACTAGGATGATGTTGGGATCCTGGCGCAAAAATGAGCGCAAACCGGAAGCAAAAGTTAGCCCGACTGCGGGGTTAATCTGCACCTGGTTTACACCCTCAATTTTGTATTCAATCGGGTCCTCCAGAGTCATAATGTTGACTTTCGGGGTATTAAGCTTCTGGATTATCGAATAAAGTGTAGTGGTTTTGCCCGACCCTGTGGGACCGCAGATAGTGATAATCCCGTGGGGCCGGAGGATTGAGTCCTCCAGATTTTTCAGAGCCCGGCCGCGAAGCCCAAGCTCGGGCAGCTCGGGAACTCCGCCGGTTTTTTTAAGTAGCCTCATGACAATTTTTTCTCCCCAGCTCGTGGGTAGGCTCGAAACTCGAAGGTCCACCTCCTGCTCGGGATTTTTAAAGTTAAATCTGCCATCCTGAGGAATTCTTTTTTCGTCAATCTTCATGCCGCAAAGAATTTTAATTCTTGAAATCAAGGAGTCATGAAGCTCGCGCGGGATTGTGAGCTTCTCCTGAAGTATCCCGTCAATTCGGTAGCGCACACGGGTCGTGCGCTCCAAGGGCTCAATGTGAACATCAGAGGCACGGGCACGCATGGCAAAATCAAGAATATGGGTTACAACCTCAGAAATCCTCTCCTGCCGGATGAGCCCGCCCTGCTGCATCGAAGCATCCAAAACGTTAATCTTGCGCTCGCCAGAAACTTCCTTCAAAGCGGCAGTGACTTCCTGCGAGAGAGTGGTCGAGTAGCGCTTGGCAACAAATTCATCAATAGCGTCGGGAACCGCGGCAAACGGCCGAACGTGATAGCCGGTTTTTTGCTCCACAAATTCTATAGTGGTCAAATCAAGTGGGTCAGCCATCGCAAGCTGAAGCTCTTTTTTACTAGCATCGGCAGAAATCGGGAAAACCTTAAACTTTTTGGAAACCTCCTGTGATAAAAGCGAGAGAGCCGCCGGGTTAACAGGCATATTCCTGAGGTCCACATAGCCGATATTGTAAAAAGTAGCCCGGGCACGAATCAAGGCTTCCTCGGAAACCACTTTTTGCTCGCGGATAATGTCCTCGAGGGGTTTGCCGGTTTGAACTTCAGCAAGCTTCACCTGCTCTGCACGCTCGGGAGCCAAATCTCCCTGAGCCACTAAAATGTCCACAATATTAGTTGACGCAACAGGTACCTGGACAGCCATATATTCATATTAACTTATTTCTTGCAGTCAGTCCAAGTGTCAGATATAATGGAAGCCATGTTTGAATTAAGCTTGATTTCTAAGAAGAGCAGCTCCTCCTGACGGGGAGTTGCGCGCGTGTTTACAACTCTCCGAAAGGAGAGTTTTTTGTGGAGGAAGGAGGTAAAATAAATGGAAAACGAAAAAAACATAGTCCAAACTACAAAAAGTGATATTATCGAATTGAGAATACAACAGTTTGTTGAAAAACATGGTTGGCCCGAAGAGGTCGCCAGAAAGGTCATGACTGAATCCGAGCCCTTGCTGCAAATACCAGTGCTTAAAGTTGATCAGCAAATGAGATATACTTGAGGCAAGATATGCACTGGGCGGATAAGATTGCCAAAGAAATAATTTCATCTGGGAAACACAAACCCTATTGGGTGGATGATATGAAGACGGCTTCAGGGTTTGCCCATGTGGGATCAATGCTAGGGCCGGTATTCCATAGCCTGGTTTATAGAGCACTGAAAAAAGCCGGTCAGGATGTAACCTTTACTTTTGTAATTAATGATTTTGACGTAATTGACGGGCTTCCCAAGGATCTTGAGAAAGATTATTCGAAATATATGGGTTTTCCGCTCAAGACTGCGCCCTCGCCAGTCCCAGAATTTAAAAGCTTTAGTGACTATTTTGCTGATGACTTCATTAAGTCTTTTCGAGCGCTTGGGGTTGAAGCTGAAACACTCTCATCCTGGGATATGTACCATGAGGGGAAATTTGATGAGCTTATCCGGACTGCGCTTGATAACTCTGAAAAAATTCAGGATATATACAAGACAGTCAGCGGGAGCGCAAAGAAAGAGCTGGGTTGGCTACCGCTTCAGGTAATTTGTGAGAATTGCGGGAAGCTCGGAACAACCAGGGTCTACGATTGGGACGGCGAAAAAGTAAGCTATAAATGTGAACCGAAATTGGTAACCTGGGCTGAAGGTTGTGAGCACGAAAGCAAAATTTCCCCATTTGGAGGAAAAGCTAAACTCCCGTGGAAAGTAGATTGGGCGGCCCATTGGAAGGCAATAGGAGTGACAATTGAGGGCGCTGGCAAAGACCATTCCTCAGCCGGTGGATCCTTCGACATTGCGATGGCGATTTGTAAAGACGTTTTCAAGTTTCCTCAACCATATAAATTGCCCTATGAATGGATTTTATTTGGCGGGAGAAAAATGTCTACTTCAAAAGGGATTGGCATGAAAGCACACGATCTTGTTAAGATTTTGCCTCCCAAGGTTGCCAGATTTATCTTTGCCAGACATAACTATAAAAAACAAACTAATTTTAATGCCGAGGGGACATTGGCAATTCCTGACCTTTTTGACGAATATGATAAAGCATCAAATCTTTATTGGGGGGGCAAAGATCACAAACTGGCAGCGGCATTCGAGTATTCGCAAGTCAGCGAAAAAACCCCCGAAAAACATTTCTTGCCCAGATTTATCGATGTAGCCAATTATCTCCAAGACGCAAAAATTGATATTGCCAAAAAATTCGAGGAGATAAAAGGGGGACCGCTAAATGAACTAGAAAAAAATACACTCGATGAGCGCACCAAGTATGCCAAAATCTGGCTCGCTGACTACGCCCCCAAAGAAGATGTGTTTACTATTAGTAGTAGTGAAGTCCCCGAGAAAGCAAAATCACTTACCGAAGCGCAAAAAGAGTATCTTAAAAAAGTAAGCGAACTTATGGAGCAAAAATGGGAAAACCCGGACGAGCTCCAGACTGCCCTTTATAACACCTCAAAAGAAATGGGTATACCAGCCAAAGACGCTTTCGCGGCAATTTATTTGGTTCTCATCGGCAAACCTCACGGCCCCAAAGCAGCGTGGTTTTTGTTGGAGAACTTAAAAGTGGTTAAATCCAGGTTAATACAAATCTAAATCCCATTAAACCTCTCTCTCACCAAATCATATATCTCGGAATTATTGGTGTGCTTTTCCAGAAGGTCTTTCTTTATCCCGCTTTTTACTATCATCTCTCTGGCCTCATTTTTTGTTAACTCTGCAAACCCAACAACCTTCTTGATTACCACCTTATCAGTCAGAAAAAACTGGTCTTTGCCTAGATCTGGCTTAATGTCCATGCTCAAATTATACCCAATAATTTGGTACAATATCAAAGTGAATAAAATAAAAATCCGCCTTCGGCTTGTGATAATCAAACACGCCAAGCTTCTTGCCTACTATACTCAAAAGGATGACTTTTATTTCTACATCGGCGGAAAGCTTGAATTTGGAGAAACCATTAAAGAGGGCTGGAGGCGGGAAGTGAAAGAGGAGCTTGGGAATGATGTGGAGTTTACTTTTAAAAAGATTTTATACATTAGGGATTATATCGTTCCCGAAAATTCGGAACACAGTTTAGAACTTTTTATTTTGGGAGACATAAACAAGTTCGAAGAGCTCGAGGGCCGGCCGGACCCAGAGTTTGATGGCAAAAAATGGCCAACTTGGCTTGATATTAATAATCTTCCTGAAAATTTATATCCAAAACCATTGAGCCAAAAATTGCTTAAAGATTATAAAACTGGTTTTCCCAAAGAAGGGGAGTATGTTGGAAGGATGGATTCTAAATAAAATCTCACTTGAGTAAGTCCTTTAGCAGCTTGTAAACTTCCCGCCTGTGGCTGATTAGGACTACAAACAGTTTATCTGCAAACCGCCTGTATACAATTCTGTATTGGCCCACTCTTGTTCTATATATATCTTTATATCCCGTTAATTTTTCTATTTGTACGAAGCTACCGGATTTAAGTTGTCTTACCCGTCTGGTTATTATAATTTGTGAAGTTTTGGGGAGTTTACGAAATTGTTTTTCAGCCTCTCTTGAGAGTATTACCTTCATCATATCCCAAGCTCAGAAGCGATATCTTCAAAATCTTTTCCCTTGCTGAAATCTGTCTTTTCAACCGCTTTTCTGTCAATTAAATCCTCGAGAGCGGCAACCAACTTCTCAAAGAGTTCTTTTCCTACTATATAGGCTTGAGTCTTGTTTCGTCTCAAGACCGCAACAGGGTAATCCAGGGATTCGGCTATAGCTCTCGCGGGGCGGGTTTTGAGCTCGGAAATAGTTACCGTATTCATATTTTTAATATACCATATTCAGGGTGTTTGTAAAGACCTGTATTTGGTACAATATCAAAAGATACTATGAAACTTTATTTTGTACGACATGGGGTGACCCAAGAGCATGAAAGTAAAAAATCTCAGTCTCCTCACAGCCTTCTATCTAAAGTGGGAGAAAAGCAGGCGGGACTTCTGGCCAGGAGACTCAAGAAACAAAACCTTAAATTTGACGTGGTATTTGCAAGCCCGTTTGGCGGAACATTTGGAGGGTGCTTTATTGCAAATTGCTTATTGGGAAGCGCCTTCGAAAAAGAGACATTTATGAAGGTGTTTCATGCCATAAAAATGGATAATACCGGCTTTACTATGCTTGAGTACGGGGAGGAAAATAAAGAATGGGAAATCCGTTTCCTGAACGACCATAGCCATTTATTAGCCTAGACGGGGCTTGCGTCCCTGTGATAAAATGACAAGAGAAGTGAGGATTAGACCGAAAGTATTGTCGTCAGAATCCTCGATAACAAATCGAGGAGAGACTCATACCCCCGTCAGACGGGGGGTTTTTTTGGGCTATGCCCAATGATTTGACAAACTATAGGTCCAGTCATATACTACCATAATTATTTATTATGTCTGCCGAGAGCAATATTATTAAACTTGGTATAACAGCCAGCCTACTTTTTGCCGCAGATTCGGCTGTTAATACTTCCAGTGTCAATGCCGCTTCTTTAAAGGATTTGAGTGCAGATGCCCAGGAACAAGGCGCGATTCCCACTGAAACACCGCTTGGCTCAAGCGAGAGGCAAACACTTCTATTTAATGTACTGACTCCAAATGAAACATTATTACAGTCTGTAAACATCCAAGGTAATCGTATTTCAAGGCAAGACATTGAAAACGTCGTTGGAGCTGGAGCATTTATTAGCCCGGTGCTGGATGCTAGTATTAATCTGGCAGTGCAAGGCGGGTACGACCCATCATCCCTTGATCAGGGGGTCGATGTAGTGAGCACTCAAACAGGTACATATTTAATTCCGAACATCCGTGTAAATGAAACCAAAAGCCTGCTAATTCCATACGATGTTGACGGTCGCGCAGGTGTTGTTCCATTTGAAGACCGTGGGGAAAATTATTCTGTATCATTTCTTATTTTAACGCCCGCTGAAGATTCAGACGCGCAAGTAGAAGCTCTTCCTGTTGAAATGTATACAAACTCCGAAGGAAGGCAAATTCCCGTAAGCATGATGGAATTTCAGCAAAATCCTGATACTGGGGAGCTAACCTTTATTCAAACTCCTATTCGTGTTGGCCAAGTAGATACCAATGAAATTAACGTCCGTGATGTTGCGAACCAGCAGGTTGTGGCAAGACTGCCTCGGGGGACTGAGGTATATGTCATAGGCGAAGATGCAGATGCTGTTCCAAGTATAACCAGCGAAGCACCAAATGCGCGGTTCGCAAGAATTTTTTATGATGGCAAGATTGCGCTCGCGTCAGAGGACTTGTTAGTGATAACTCCGACCCCCGTTCCTGAAGTACAGCAGGGCGTCGAAGTCGCCATGGTACCAGAGGCAGCACCATTATTTTCCCCGGAAATAGCAATAACACTCGAGAACGAAGATAGAGAAGCTATCACTATAGATGCTAGAGCAGATGAAAGCATCCCAGGTCTTACTATGGCTCCTGTTGATCCGGAAACATTCAGAGTAAATTTAAATAATGAAAAATTTGATATTACTCCTTCAGAAAATATAATTGTTGAATATCGTGATGTTGACACCTTCGAAGGTGAGCCAGACCTTACAAACTCCAGGTTAACTTACCTATCTGATGGAATACCATATGAAATACACGGCAGCCCAGAAATACAGCCTGACGGCAGACGCATTTTGCCTATATACATACAAATGCCTCAAGTATACGACGGGGCTATGCGCAGCAATTCATTCCAATGCCCCGGAGAGCCGTACGATCTTTTTTCAAGCCAGCTTTATAACAGAATGTTAGTGGCTCTATATCTGGATAAATTCCCCAGCCAAGGAAATACAGGTATAAATATAGTAAGTGTGGTTTACCGAGCAACTAGTGTACCCCAGCTTGTACACTCAACCGAAGACTGCAGCCAACTGATTGAATGGCCCATTCCACCCGAGGCTGTTCTGTTTCAATATAACCCTCCAACACAGTAAGAATTGACTTTCTCCACTTTATTACTTCACAATGGTATTATGCTTAGGGGTTTTAAAGTTATACCTTTTCTGGTTATAGCGCTAGTAATATTCAGTTTAACTGCAACAGCTTTAATTATCTACCTCAATAGGGTAAACTCACAGCCTTCTACCGCTACATCTGAGCCCGTTTCAGTAAAATCATCATCTTTCGCTCCAACGCCGTCTGAAGGTAATTCCGATTTTTCTACAGTCTTCGAGTTTCGCATTAACGTACCCGGAATAAGCATCAAGCCGGACTCGATCAATGAAAGTGAAATAGCGGGTTATTTAAGTAAGTTAGAGCTACTCCCATTACAAAATAAGCCATTTATTGGCTCGATAGGGGACAGGACATCAAGGTTTATTTCCCCCACTAAAATTATAATCGAATACCTTGATATGGCAAATCTTGAAAGTGATAAACAAAAATATCCCGGGCTGATACAAAGCGGGTTATTGCATATCCCCGGTATATCGTCTTACTTTGAAGGTAAATTGTCGGACTACAATGAAACTTTAACTATTCCCATATATATTGATAAAACATTTGCCGAGGGATACCCGTCAGGAATAGCTATCTTTTTCACAAACCAGTTTGTAAAGGCGCTATATTTTAACTTCAGCTCCACACCAATAAACCAGAATGACGTCTTTAGAGAACTGAATAGTCTAGTACCACAATATAGCCAACCAATTTTCGAAGTTTCTTCAAATCAAACTTCATATTTACCAAGTATCTTGAATAACTTTAAATTAGTACAAGAAGTTTATGCACAATGCAGCGGCTCAGCAACTTGTGGAACTTTTCAGTTGGGAAACGGTCAGTGTAGTGGCACAGGTGGGGTTTGTGCCGATTTTAATGACTGCCCTGCAGGACAAACCTGCACAGGTATGAGCTCTTCTTGCACAGGTTCATATGGTCAAGGCTGTAGTTATATTGGTGGTACGGGACCTGTTTACTGCCAGGCCATATGCTCATCTTGCACAATTTCAGATAACTGCAGTGGTGGTGGTCCACCACCACCCACACCTGCACCAACCCCACCTGGTGGAGGAGGCGGCGGTGGAGGAGGAGGGGGGGGAGGCAGTTGTTCCGGCTCTGGGGGCTGCCAAACTGGTATTGCCAATTGTGGAGCAATAGGCAGAGTTGACGCGTCAGGGTCTTGTAGTTCCGGTATCTGCTGCGGGGATTTAATCGGTTCAGGAGGCGGGGGAGGGGGCCCTGTAATCCTTTGCCAGGTATCGGCTCCCAATTTCAGTGTTCCTGAGGGGCAAACATTGAACTTCACATCTTCTGTCAGGGCGGTGTTTTTGGAAGTCAGATTTGTAGATTGGATACTTGCACAACCACCGAATGTAGCTCAGTTCGCTGGCGGAAGAGGCTGGGCGATAACTGTAAATACCTGCTGTGGTTTTAAGCAAAGTACCCAAACCTGGACATGGCCAATTACTGGAGTGATCCCGGGGTCAACTACCATGCGCATTAGAGCCAGGGGTGGTGGCAGTGATCCTGATTCCTGTGAACAGACGATAAACGTGACCGTCACGCCCCCAGTGCCCGGTCAGCCTACGGTGGACCTTAAAGCCAATGGTTCGGATGGGCCTGTGACTATCCGCACGACTACAGCACCTATATTATCCTGGAGCTCAACTGACGCCACCTCCTGCACCACCAACAACGTTGGCAGCTGGCGGGGGAGCAGGGCAACCAGCGGCTCTGAGCCAGGCGACCCACTGAGCAGCGCCCGCGTCTATGCTCTTACCTGTACGGGGCCGGCCGGAACTGCTTCTGATTGGGTCCGGGTCAACGTTTCCAATGCCATACCCTTTACTGCCCCAACCGTTAACTTTACTGTCAACGGCTCAACTGGTAGCTGGCGCAGATGTATTGGCTGCGGGTCAGGAGGACCACTCCCCGCAAACAGCATTGTCACCACAGCCTGGTCATCAACCAACGCCACCTCCTGTACCGCCAGCGCGTCCGAGCCGACCACCAATTGGAGCGGACCAGTGGGGTTAGCGGGAACCAATCCTAACGTCGGTCCCATTACTAGAAGTAGAAGTCTCTCGGTTACCTGCGAAGGCCCCGGAGGCATCGCGGGTAGATCAATATATGTAAATGTTGTAGGGGGAGCTTTCGCTCCCTCAGCCACTATCACCCTGACTCCAGACCCCTTGAATATCGTAGCCGGACAAACAGGGATTATGAATGCAAATGTTACGACAACAGGGATAGTAAGTGAAGTCAGATTCAGCTCGGGGGACTCCTCAGTCTGCACCGCATCTCCTCCTGCTGATAGCACCGCACCATACACTTCAACGATAACTGGAACGGGTGTCGGCAATACCACAGTCACAGGCACCGTGGAGCTTACAACCGGCGAGACTTTCACAGGAGAGGCGGAGGTTAATGTCACGGCTCCCGGCCCATGGTGGCAGGTAACTGGCGGAGAGGTTATCTCCGGAAGCAACTTGATCTCTCGCATTCCCCAGTCCTGCGCGCTCTCGCCATCCTGCACTGACTCCCTTATTCTCAATGACCCCATCAGTAACCGCCCGGCAACAGCCATTTATAATGACAATTATGACTTTTCATCTACCGCGACAAGAGGCACAGTCAGCGCCACCAACCAATGGTTAGTGAGAGCCGGAACGCGCCCGAACATTTATTCATATGCGTTTTTTGACAATCTTTCCTCTGGCAAAAACTTCAACACTTTACCTCCTAATACTACCGTTACCACCGGTGTTGTTAACGACCCCGCCTCCGTGGCTGATGGCGGTTATTATTGGTACAGAACCAGCGGCAATGTAACAATCGGCAGCCCCGGGGGTTCCAACTTTATTAACATCAACAGAAAGATCATCTTGTTTGTAGACGGGAACCTGACAATATACGATGGCCCGAGGCTCAATAACTTCCCCAACGACTTCTTCATGGTAGTGGTATCCGGAGACATTGACGTGGACCCCGCCCTCGTGAGCCCTGACACGAGTACACCAGCTATTCAAGGAATATATACATGTGACGGAACATTTTCAACCGGTACAAACGGGGTAGATGACGGCATTCTGGTCGTTGAAGGCTCAGTGGCGGCTTCAGCCTTTAACCTCGAGCGGGACTTGGTCAATGAAAACACCGACACACCTGCGGAACACTTCATTTACTCCCCAGCCCTTATCAGTAACTACCCTTCCGCTTTGGCGGAACGCCACCTTATCTGGCGCGAAGTGGCACCATAATGTTAGAATCTAGCCGTGCACGCGTACCTCATTATCACTAAAAGTAGCGAGTTGGCAGAACAAAAAGCCCGAGAGCTTATACCGGAGGCGCGACTCATTCCGTATACAATTGCCAAAATTGCCGACACCCGCGAGCTGGTCCGCCAAACCGGCGTTTCTTTCGCCCGGAAAACTGTATTTTTCCTAAGTAATTTTGATAAGGCTTCAATTGAAGCACAAAATGCTTTTTTAAAAAGCCTTGAGGAGAGCCAGGAAAACGTAGTTTTCGTGCTCGCTGCCACCCACGAGGAAGCAGTTCTCCCCACGATTGTCTCCAGATGCCAGGTTGTAAGACCCCGTAAAATGCCTTCGGCATCACGGGGCAAGGTTTCTGGACATAGAGCAATTTCGTTTGCAGAAATAGCAAAGATAACCAAGAGGGAAGAAGCTACAGAATATTTAGAGAATTTGATAAATGCACTTTCGCCAAAATTGCCTGAAGGCGCAATCACGCTAAGATATGCGGATGAGGCTCTCACGAGAATCAAGGCAAACGCAAACCCGACCCTTCAATTGACCCGGTTTTTGGTCCACGTTTAGCTTGCTTTGAACTCAAAACCCATGTAGAATGAATGGTCACATGCCACAAAACCCATACACCGCCGAGCAAATTCAGGTCCTAGAGGGCCTCGAGCCCGTGCGCAAGCGCCCCGGGATGTACATTGGCTCGACTGACATCCGCGGACTTCATGAGTGCCTACGGGAAATCGTGGACAACTCGGTTGACGAGTCTTTAGCCGGTGTTGCCACCGACATTTGGGTAACGGTCCATAAAGACGGCTCAGCAACCATTAGGGATAATGGTCGTGGTATTCCGGTTGATATGCATAGCTCCGGCGTAAGCGCATTGGAGCTTACCATGACTAAACTCCACGCCGGTGGAAAATTCGGCGGAGGGGCGTACAAAATTTCCGGTGGTCTTCACGGAGTCGGCAGCTCGGTGGTCAATGCTCTGTCTGAAGCAATGCGGGTGGTGGTCCTCCGGGACGGCAAAGCATATTTTCAGGACTATGTCCGCGGCAAGCCCAAAAAGAAGGTGGGAGAGGCCACAGCCGAGCAGCTCAATGAGTGGTTCCCGGACTGGGCCATTAAACTGGGCACTAAAAGCACGGGGACTCTCTCAACTTTTTCTCCAGACCACGAAATATTTAAGGACTTAACCTTTGATAAGACCAAAATTAAGGCACTTCTTCGTGACCGCGCTTATCTTGTCGGCGGGCTTTCTTTTCATTTCGAGGACCAGCGCGACCAGGATATTACAAATTATTATTTTGAGGGGGGAATTAAAACCATGGTGGTTCACGCAAACCGCGGCAAAACCCCGATTTGTGATGTTATTCATATAACGCGGGAAGAGGACCCGGTCATTATTGAAGTTGCGGTACAATACACCGATACCTATTCCGAAAACCTGAGAAGCTTCGTAAACAGCATTTATACAACCGATGGAGGAACGCATGTTACGGGCTTTCGAATGGCCTTAACCCGCTCAATCCTCGACTACAGCAAAAAAACTCTCAAGGACGGAGATAAAAACGGCCTCACGGGGGATGACCTTAAAGAAGGGCTGACTGCAGCAATCTACGTTAAAATGCCCTCAGACACCTTGCAGTTTGAGTCCCAGACCAAGGCTAAACTAAATAACCCCGAAATTATGGGGCTTGTGCAAACCAGCGTCAAGGAAGGACTTGACACTTATCTTGAGGAGCACCCGGGGGATGCCAAAAAAATCCTGGAAAAAGTGCTGCTTGCGGCTCGAGCACGGGCTGCCGCGCGCGCTGCCAAAGACGCGGTCATTCGAAAGGGCGCCTTAGAGGGGACCTCACTCCCGGGGAAGCTGGCCGACTGCCAAAACAGAGACGCAGAAAATTCCGAATTATATATAGTTGAAGGCGACAGTGCTGGTGGTTCGGCAAAGCAGGGAAGAGACCGGAAGTTCCAGGCGATTCTACCTTTGGGCGGCAAAATCCTGAATACCGAGCGGGCCCAGCTTGACCGCATTATTAAATTTGAAGAAATAAAGGACCTCATCGTGGCCTTGGGGGCGGGGATTGGCGAGCAGATTAATTACGATAAATTGCGCTACCACAGAATAATTATAATGTGCGATGCGGACGTTGACGGCTCCCATATTGCAACCTTGCTTTTGACCTTTTTCTATCGCCATATGTCCGAAGTCATCAAGAGGGGATACCTTTATATCGCGCTTCCGCCCTTGTATCGCATAAAGCAGGGGAAAGACATAAGCTACGCCTACACTGACGCCGAGAAAGACACACTTTTAAAAGGGCAGGCAAACGGAAAAGTTGATCTTCAGAGATATAAGGGCCTGGGCGAAATGAACCCCATGCAGCTGTGGGAAACCACCATGGACCCGGCAACCCGTACTCTTAAAAAAGTTGAAATCGAGGATGCTGAGGCAACAGACAGATTGTTTACGATTCTCATGGGCGAAGAAGTCGCCCCGCGCAAGAAATTTATCCAGACTCATGCAAGCTCTGCCACACTTGATATATAAATATGAGCATACTTGGTCCACGCGAGATTGCCGCATTGACCGCGACATACAAAGTTTACAGATTCAAGGGTAAACTTCAAAGAAAAGTGGTTGAGGCTATCTTTAAAGCTACTACAGGTAAAGACCTTGGACCCACGTATTACGCAATACCCATTGTACAGAAACTGATGGAACTAATATAATAGTTGCTATGAGCGGATACTATGAAAATTTAACTGTCGAAGAGCAGGGGAAAGTTTTAGCCGCAATGGCTGGCTTAAAACTTAATGCCAAGAGTGGCGCGCCAATTACCAGAAAGGACGTTAATGTCGCATTTTTGCAAGCCACAGGCAAACCTTTAACGATTGACATGATGCGGGACCCCTCGGTTGTGCAGCTTATGGGAATAATCAATCCCGGCAGGGGAGTAACCGGTGCATTTTCGCGGGGAAGAACTCCGGATTCAGCCACGCCTGACCCAATAACTTCCATAACCGACCGAAATTTAGCGGCTCGCGGTCTTCCAGTCCCCAAAACCTCAGGCCCAGCGCCCATGGGCAGCACCCGGTATAGCGCTGCATCCGTGAGCGGTTCACGTTTTGGAAGATGACTATTAAAAAACTCATCGTCGGGTCAATGCGAAGCAATTGTTATATAGTTTCTGACCAGAGTGAAGCGCTAATTATAGACCCCGGCGATGACGCCGACTATATAATCCGAACTATAGAGGAACAGGAATTAACCCCTAAAGCGATAATTGCGACTCACGGCCACTTTGATCACGTTCTTGCCGCACTCGAGCTTAAACTCGCCTATGCAATTCCTTTTTATATGCATAAAGCCGATGAGTTTTTACTCAAAAGGATGGCCAGTTCAGCTAGGCATTTTATAAATTATGACCCCGGCCCACCTCCTGAAGTAGACATTTATCTAAAGGATAATTCGATATTAAAAATTAATAATTTCAAATTTAAAATTATTTCTTCGCCGGGCCACACTCCAGGGAGCGTTTGTTTATATTTTAAGAAAGAAAAGGCCTTGTTCGTGGGAGACTTAATTTTTGCCGACGGCACATTTGGCCGGACTGACCATATTTATTCCAATAAAGAAGAGCTTGCGCGCTCAGTTGCTAAAATCATGAAGTTCCCGCGAAATACCATAGTTTACCCCGGGCACGGCGAGGAGTTCACCTTGCACAGAAAAACGAGCCCACAGGAGAAGCCTCGGTTAAGCTAAAGCCGGGAATTGCAAATGCTGATGCCGAACCCCCGTCTAAGTTAATGGCGTCTGCAATACCCAAGTTTTCCTCAACATTAAGTTTGGCGACGCCTTCCGGCAACTCAGCCAAGAGCGGCCCTGAAAACGCCGAGTCTTGGGTATAAAATACCATGAATATTAACTCGTTTTCTCCGCTCACTGCTGCAATAACCCGACGCGAGGCGCTATCACGGACAAAACTAAGCTTGGTTACAGCGCCGTTTTCAAATACTACAGGGCCTGTCTGAACCGCATTTACTAAGGGGTCTTCGGGTACTTCGCGCGTTATCCTCGGGGTCCCGAGCTCATTAACGGACAAAACGCCGTCAAAAAGCCTGTTTTGGGTAAAACCCGAAATCTCTTCACTCCCACTTACAAAAAAGCCAATCGGCTCGCTACTTTTTGAATAAAAACCCGCGTTTACCACAACACTGCACCGATTTTCAGCCATAACCGTGGTGGATGTTTTTTTCTCCGTAAAATTGGGGATAAGAGTAAGTTCGTCAGGGTTCACTTTCGCCCACACTACACGGTAGGTTTTGTTCCCGACGGTCAGATCGCGGCCCGCAGGGATACGCTCGGAAAGCACGTCACCCGGAACAGTCGGCTTACCTTGCTTCTGCAAAAAGAGGAGGGCGGAGAGCACGGCAATGCTCAAAATTAGTACGAGAATTTTCCTCATTCATATAGTTTATTGCATATTGTCAAACTTTGCTTGGCAACAAACTGTGTTTAACAGAGTGCATATATAATATAATGAGTTATGGTTCCTGAGTGGATACAAGTTTTCGGCAGTCTGAGCCCCATTCTACTTCTCGTGTCTACGGGCGTAATCATATTTGGCATTTACAGGCTCAAAGGCTTCATGGCCAGCCGAGATGCTGAGCACGAAGAGGAAGAGAGAAAGAGATTGGAATTTCTCAAAAAGCTGCAAGGAAAAATTAAACTACTGGATTCAAATTCTTCTCAATAATCTCATCGAACAGGTTTGTCACCAATAAATCAGTCTAGCTTCTGCTTGGGTGTCTATAGAACTCGCCTATTGTATAACAAGTCTTTGTACATATTTAATAGACTAGCAAGCCACCCACTTGGCAAAAATGGTGAGTAAACTGAAAGAAGTTCACCCCAAGAAGGCCTATTCACTATTTGATTTCGACTAAAAAACTTCGAAAAAGTGTTATAAGCTCTTCTTTGATGGCTTAAGCTCGAAACCAGCACAATATTTGCCCTTTTTGTCTGGGGGAAGTACTTAAGTAGAAATTTTGCATCTTCATATGTATTCATTGACCGATCTTGAACGTTGACCTCAAAAATATTAGCCTCATTTAACTTACTTCTCATATATTTCGACATGCGCTTGCCACAAATCACGATCACATTGTCCGAGTTATTTAAATTGACTGCCTGCTTTAGTCTAAAATTGGTTACATATTTATTGGAGCCGGACAGAACAACTACAAGGGTTTTCTTTTTCTTATCTATCTTTCCTCCTGTTTTAACATACGCTAAGGACAAGAGGACCAAGGTGACATAGATAAATGCTGACAATGAAAGAATCATCGCTGGCTAGGGTTACTCACCTCCACCTCTTCATAATATCGACTATAGACAGCGGCTCTTAGTTCACCAAGGTAGGCCTCATCGCCTGTGACCAAATACGACACCATATCAACACCAGACAATGCACCAAAAATCACACCTCCTCCAAATCTCACATTTATTTCATTTATTGTAAAAGTGCCATCTTTATCAAACACCTCGAGATTAAAAGGTGATCGAATATCCAATTTTGCTTGAACCTCTCTCGAGAAGTCTATAAGTTTCTCATAATTTTCTACCGAGACGGTGATACAGTTACCTTCTTTCTGTTTTAAATCTTTTCTAGGTATGGCTCTTTTAAACAAGCCTTCTGTAACCAAAACATCTACGTTCCAATGTTCTCCAGTCAACAATTCCTGTACTAAGTATTGATCATGGCTCACAATAAACCTCCGCAACCTTTGGTATTCATCATCACTATAAGTCACATAGTTGTTTCTACTTCCAACTCCAACTCGAGGTTTAACATAAACTGGAGAATCAATACGGTCTACATTATTCATCAATCGGGTTTTGGGCACCGGAAGTGACAGTCTTTGACATTCCAGGTTAAACAATAATTTATCTTTACACAGTAACGCGGACTTAAAATCTGTCACGAAGACAGCAAGATTCAACTTCGATAAACTTTCATGACCGTGTTCGAACGTAGGTAAAACAATATCAACTCCTTGTTCCTCTATTATCTCTCTTACATGTCGAGAAAATTTATCATCGCTTGAAGCGGGAATTACCACACCTAGATCAGCGAGGGAAAAAGAGGGCGAAAACTCATCCATATCAGCTGCAACAACATACGCAGCCTCATTTTTCTTAAGAAGTTTAATGGAAGATATTCCACAGGCGCCGCCGGCCTCCAGCACAAGGGCCCTCCTATTTTCTTTCATATACCCTTTCATTGTAAATGTTTTTGAACCCGTAAAACTTTTGAGTATATAAGTTAACCGCCTTATTTCTTGTTTTCATGTAAATATTTGGTGCTCCCGCTTCCAATAATGAGTTATTTAACTCACATCTCATCAAGTCTAAAACTAAAGTATTCCTATAGTGACTTTCAATTATTCCCGCATAAACCGTTGCTGCATCGCCTATAACAACCGACCCTACCATACCTATCGGCGTGTCGTTGCTAAGAACAACTCGGTGAGGACCCATGTTTACATTGTGCCTAAACCTAGATATTCCGTCCAGTTCAGTTTCACCCGACTTTAAAAAAAGCTAGAAAAAATTCTGAATCCATCTTCAAAATTTTCTCCATTGTCAATCGCCAAAACAGTAAAGGGTGTTTCAGGGGCTTCTAGCCTCTTGCGCAGTTCAGTCACCAAAACCAAGGAGGAAAGCGAATGTACCCAGCCATCTGAAAGTAACCTCGATTCGATAGCCTTTCCGCCAATAATAAATGATGGCACTACTATTTCACGAGGTAGTGGTTCCAAAACGGCATCTAAAATATTATCACAATTAACTCCTATCGTTCTATTAAAGAAAAACTTGTTGTTTGCGTGTTTTGTCGAAACAAGTCCATTGGGATGTCGGACAATCTCTGCACCTAATAAATTTAACCCCTCAATTTCGTGTTCACTTATTTTTTTGAACCACTCAAACAAATCATCACTTGCAAGATGTTCTTCTAACGTTATATCCGATTTATCGTAATAAATCTCTTTACTCATTATGGCATAATATCAAGAAGCTATTAAAAGTTCAACGCTATAGGTTTTGCCTCTGTTATTCAACACCCTGGGGGCGCAAATTCTTCTCAGGCGCGTTCACAATAATCTTGAGTATCGTGTCCGTATCTTCGGTTATTGTATATAATTCTGTATCTTCCAAATTTATGG
>MGHM01000020.1 GCA_001793235.1 Candidatus Woesebacteria bacterium RIFCSPLOWO2_01_FULL_44_24b
CTTGAAAAAGTTTAAGAAAATCATATGCCTGAATTATCTGTAATTATACCCAGCAGAAATAGCCCATTCCTCACCAAAACAATCCAAGATATTCTTGAAAAGTCTTCGGGTGATATTAAAATAGTTGTTAATGTTGATGAGAATTGGCCGGACCCTTTATTAGAAGATAAGCGGGTTGCCTATATTCACCCCGGCACTCCCAGAGGTATGAAATGGGGAATAAACGCATGCGCGGCATTGGCTTCCGGCAATTACTTAATGAAAACAGATGATCACTGTATGTTCGCGCCCGGTTTTGACAAAGTTCTTGTCGAAAGTCACCTTGAAGACAACTGGGTGCAGATCCCCCGCCGGTACTCGCTTGATGCTGAAAACTGGAAAGTTGATGAGAAAAGGCCTTTTCGAGACTATCATTACCTTTGCTTTCCCACTCAAGGAAAAGCCCACGACGAAGGAATGCATGATGTTGAATGGTGGAGCAGACAAAAAGAACGCTCCAACCCAGAGTTTGATATTGACGACACTATGACCATGCAGGGATCATGTTGGTTCATGACTAAAAATCATTTTGACAACTTTCTGCATGGTTTAAACGAGAATGAGTATGGCAATATTGCCCAAGAAGCTCAAGAAATTAGTAACAAAACTTGGCTTGGCGGCGGAAGACTTGTGGTTAATAAAAAAACCTGGTATGCCCATCTTCACAAAGGACGTCATTATGGCCGGATGTATCACCTTAACGATAAAATAGAGATAGAGGCTCATAATAAGGCTGCCAAGTATTGGATGGATAACCATTGGGAGGAGCGCATTCATGATATCGCGTGGCTAGTTGAAAAATTTTGGCCGGTGCCAACATGGGAACCTAATTGGAAAGAAATTTGGGCGTCCTATAAAAATGAATCTACCTGAGATTACATGGCAATAAAAACTAACGAAAATAAGCTGGCAAGTCCCAAGTTCGGAAACTCCTACACTTTTTTTTACTCCAATATGTTCTTGGATAAGAAGGATTCTGTCCACAAGCTTTTAGAAATCGGTTCTGGTGTTAAGAGGAAGAATAATCTTTCTGTGTGGCAGGGTTTCTTTCCAAAAGCAAAAATCTATGGAATTGATCAGGCCAATCCGCTTAGATTAAAAAAACTAATTAAAGAAATCGAAGGTAATATTGATGTAGTTATTGATGACGGCTCACAGAACCTAAAGGACATAATTACCTCTTGCCAAACGCTTATGCCTCTTCTGAAAAAGGATGTAGTCTATGTCATTGAGGGCACAAACAGACAACAAGCGGCTGCAATAATTGATAATCTTAAAAATTATAATTGTCATGTAATGCGACGCAGTAGAATGAAATCTGCTAATGATAGGTTAATCTCAGTTACGAACATCACAAACGTCAGTAAACGAATAAAAATGGCCAAGGTTTCGATTATTGTTCCCAGCTGCAACGAAATACGCGAAGTTTCCCCTAGTGTTACCGTGCTGCAACGTACAGTGCAGGATATTTATGAAAACGCGACAGGAGACTTCGAAGTAATTGTTGGTTTTAACGGTCCCTCCTATCAAAGTTTCCCAAATTATCCAAACTTAAGAACCCTTGAGCTTCCTCAAAATATAGGTATAAAGGCCATGATTAATACCCTCTGTATTATGGCTACTGGAAAATATATTTACAAAACTGATGCTCATTGTAAGTTTGGCAAGGGCTTTGACGAAATTCTCCAAGCCGACATGGAGGACAATTGGCTGGTTACACCCAGATTTTACGTCCTAGATCCTGACAAGTGGGAATGGCAGGACAGCCGGCATTATGACTATTTTTATCTCTGTTGTCCGTTTACAGATCGAAAAGGGTTTAGGTTCCAGGCTGGTGGTCATTGGCCAGAGCTAACAGCAAAGCGTGAGACTAATCATAAATACGACATCGACGAAACTCCGCAATTCCATGGCTCGGGCTGGCTTGTAGAAAAAGATTTCTTTCTAAATAAAATTGGAGGTTTTCCAAACCAAGACCCCATGGGCCACGCCCAAGAGCCACCAAATTTAGGTCTCAAATACTGGCTTGGCCCATGGGGCGGAAAAGTAATGGTCAACAAAAAAACCTGGTATGCCCATATGCATCAAGACAATTCCGTCAAAGGATATCACTACACAAGGCAAGAGACGCACATTTCTTATGATGTTTGGGCGAGATATTGGATGAGCGACAAATGGGGAGGGCGAATCCATAATATTGATTGGTTCATAGAAAAGTTCATGCCGATGCCGACCTGGCCAGACAACTGGCGCAATTTGTTGGAAAACTGGAGAAAGGAGAATAAAATCAAATAATGGCGTATAGAATGACATTATCCGGTAATTACGGAACTCATCTTGCTCCCCTGATCTCGGCAGTTAACAAAACTACTGGAGATATATTAGAGATGGGTATAGGAATTTTCAGTACTCCTTACTTACATTACCAGTCCTTGCTTTCAAAACGATACCTAACATCCTACGACACAGAACAGGGGTGGGTAGACAGATTTGCAACCTCCGGTATTTGTGGCCACCAGTATCAAGGTGTTTATCACGAACTTATTTACATTCCGAACTGGGATGAGGCTAAGATAGAAAAACCCTGGGATGTAGCTTTGGTAGACCACTCTCCATCTGAGCGAAGAATTGTTGATATCAAGAGGCTTGCTAACTTCGCCAAGTACATTATCATCCACGACTCAAATCCAAGAAAAGATGCAGAATATCACTATTCAGAAATTTATCCCCTATTTAAATACCGCACTGATTGGGACAAAGACCCCAATCCAGCTACAGTTTTAAGTAATATTGTTGACTTAAAAGATTTTTGGGGCTAAATTGAAATCAATGGGTGCTATTCCAAAAAAGGTAAACAGGCTGGCTGAGCTTGCTTATAAATACGGCAGTGATAAAAGCCCCGCACTAGGGTACTCCTATACTGATTTCTACTACCAAATGTTTGCAGATAAAAGAAACTCGATTAACAAACTGTTAGTAATTGGTTCCGGGGATAAAGTGAAGAATAATCTTTATATGTGGCAGGATTTCTTACCAAAAGCAAAAGTGTATGGAATTGTAAACAGCAAAAACCTCGTCCTTAAGAAAAATAACATACAAACTTTCCTCGGTGACCGCTCAAACCCTATTAAGCTAGCGAATATTATAAAAAGAATAGGTACAAATATTGATATAGTAATAGACGAAGGCTCCAAAGAAACAAGAAATATAATTTCTTCATGCAGGACAATCATGCCTTTTCTGAAAAAGGAGGCTATATATATCATTGAAAATACGGACAGACAGCAGGCGAATACGGCGATTGCGAGCCTCAATAATTATAATTGTCATGTAATAAGACACAGCAGGATGATATCCAGTTATGATAGATTGATCTCCATCACAAATAAAACAGCTTGAGTTATTGCCAGTCATAAGCTATTCTTTTGCAGATGAATAATACACTTGAATTTATCGGTAAACGCTTTGAGGTTGACGTAGCCTCACCTGTGGTCCGTATAACCCAAATCAATAGAACTATTATTGCTGGGGTCTTCAATGAGTTGGGATTTAAACAAGGAGCCGAAATCGGAGTGGCTGAAGGAACCTACTCTAAAATTCTTTTTGACAGTATCCCCGGGCTCAAATTAAACCTCATTGATATCTGGAAAACTTATCCCGGCTACTCGGAGTACACTGATCCTGAACAAATGTATAAAGATGCCCAAGAGAGATTGAAGAACTACAATAGCGTATTTATCAGAAAATTCAGCATGGACGCGGTGCAAGGTTTTACCAACAATTCCTTGGACTTTGTCTTCATAGACGGCGGGCACGACTTTAAAAACGTTGCCTGTGATATCTGTGAGTGGAGCAAAAAAGTTAAAGTTGGTGGAATTGTTTTTGGCCACGATTATAAATTTCATCAAGCATATGTGCAAAAGACCCGGCACGGCCACACAAAGCAAAGATATGCTATTGAAGTAAAAATTGTAGTAGATGCCTACCGAGAAGCCCGTGGCATCAAGCCTTTTTTCGATATCCATCAGCAGATTTCAGATCCGACTTTCGGGCCAGATAATCCTTGTTGGATGTTTGTTCGGCAGGAAGGAGATAATGTATAAATCCGCTGCCGATAGTTCTGATATTTCCTCGTTCCCTGTCTAACGAAATATAACAGCACTATCACTTTTTCTTTTTGGATTTACTGAGTATCTCTAGAGTTATCTCAAATAAGAAAGAAGAAAATCATATTGAAAATATTGCCATAATATTATAACCTTGCTTAAAATTTATGAATAGAATTTCCTTCTTTGCCAAACCACCGTTTGAATTACGACACTTACAAAGAGTGTCGTCAATAATTCGAGGAGAACAAATTGCAGCTCATATGTATGATGCCAGACTTAATCCAACTAGCGGATACGAAAACGACGTCTGCATTTATGTCAAGCCTCATGTCAAACCCGGAGATGATTTTAACTTTGAAGGACATCCATATCTTGATATGGTAGATGGATTTCAACTTTGGCATCTTCTTCGCAAACGCCCAGAGATACCGGCAATTGTTGTTTCAGATCATAGTGCTGAAACTATGTCTCATTATATAAAGAATAAGATTATCATCATTCCCCATCATCATATTAATTTCGAGAGAGTCAAAAGAGATAGAGGTAATACAGTAAGAAATGTTGGTATGATCGGTTCTGAATATGCTTTTCAATATATTCCTGACGAAATAAAGCAAGGACTAGCCAACCGAAGATTAAAACTCGTAACACACTCTGTTATGTTTCCCAGAATGACTGTTACTAAATTTTACAGCAAAATGGACGTTATGCTAGTTTGGAGTCCTTATAATTCCATAGAGACTCCTGCCTTATATAATCCCTTTAAAATGGTAAATGCATCAGCGTTTGGCATCCCAACGATTGCTCTTGACAAACCAGCCTTTCATGAAATGAAGGATACTTATTTTCCGGTTCACAATGTGGAAGAATTCTTTAAGGCATTAGATAATTTAAGGTCAGATCAAGGATTATACCAAAACATGTCAGAAATTTGCCTCGAAAAAGCAGAAAAATATCATATTGAAAATATAGCGAAGTCATATAGAGAATTGACTTAATCTATATTAGACGACTGTTAAAATGAGAATTCTCAAAATAAAAAGTGTGTGTTAGAATGCGTGAAACAATTATAATATGAATGTTCACATTTCGTTATGCCAACCCTTAATTGATCCCTCTTATGCTGATAGTGTTCGGCAACAGATTCTTTCCACTTACCTTGGTCCAGGACCAACAACTCAAGAATTTGCTTCTTACCTTGCTTCCTACACTGCTAGTCGCTACTCCCTGTTAACCGTAAGCGGTACCGTAGCGCTATCTGTTGCCAGCTATGCTTTGGGGCTGCGTCCGGGGGATGAAATTCTAATCCCCGCATATGGAGTAATTTCTACGATTAATGCTTTTACTAGTTTTGGCCTTAAACCCAAACTGGTTGATATAGATTTACAAACCGGTTGTATGTCACCCACAGAACTTAAGAAAAGAATTTCGTCCAAAACCAGAGCCGTTTGCTTTGTTGATTTTTCCGGTTATACCGGATCAAATTTAGTAGAGATCTCTCAGTTTTGCCAGGATAACAACTTACCGCTTATTGAAGATGCAGCTTGTGCCCTGGGGCATCATTTCAACGGAAAAAGCGCTGGCACATTTGGAACAATAGGAACATTTTCTTTTAGTGTACCCAAAATAGTTACCACCGGTCAGGGTGGAGCATTAGTGACAAAATCAAAAAAATATTTCAAAAATGCTCAAAATTTTATTGACAATGGTGACAGTAACTGGAGAAAAACTAATACGGTGCGTGGCATTGGGAATAATTTACGTTTTAACGATATTCTTGCTTCGTTTGGTTTAGTGCAATTGAAAGATATCAAACAAAGAATATCCCTTAAGAGCAATGTGTATAAAATTTTGCGACGTAGCTTGTCCAGTAAAATTTTTAAAGTTGCCGATAATACTCCGCCTCTTCATAATATTGTTTTTACTCATAAACCTAATGCTTTAATTGAATATTTGAAAAAAAATGGCATTGAGGCCATCAGACAATATCGTACTTTGTCTCAACATCCCATATATACACATTTAGCCGATACTGAATTTCCGAATGCCGATTTTTGGACAAAGTACACTGTGTATTTACCCTTCGGTTTATCCTTGACAGAAAACGACGCTCATTACTTGGTTGATGTTCTAACCCATTCACCTATCGCATTGGATAGCGTATTTGAACCATAACATATCTATGAAAATCAAAATTTTATTTCTGGGCAGTCATCTTAAAAGTTATCATTGTTTTCGGTATCTGATTGAAAATTTTTCCAATATAGAAATTGTTGGCATCGTTCCCCATATCAATCAACCCCCTATTCGATTTGACCAAGATATTGTTGCTTATGCCAAAGCAAAAAAAATCCCTATCTTAGAACTTAAAGATCTTGCCGGAATAACATGTGATCTTGGCATTAGTTTGATGTTTGATGCAAAACTACCACCAGAAATTGTGGATTTACCCAAACGTGGCTTTGTCAATATCCACTTGGCTCCGTTACCTCAATTGCGGGGTGTCAATGGTATATATCATGCCATCCGTCTTGCTCGGGAAAAAAAATACTCGCGCTATGCCGTCACATTACACTATATGGACGCCACCCTTGATACTGGCCCGATAATTGATAAAATGACTTTACCTTTATTTGAAGATGACACGGCACAATCACTCCATGTACGTGCGTGTGACAAAGTTTATGAATTATTCGTTCGTAATATCGGACGTTTAATTAAAAACCGCACCTCACTCAAAAGTAAATCACAAAAAGGAATCGGTATGTATTATTTTAAAAAGGACCTCGCCCATGAGATTGATATCAATTGGCCTGCAGAGAAAATCTATGATAATGTACGAGCTTTAACTTTCCCTGGAAAACCGAAACCTTTTATTTCAGTTGGACCTTATCGTATTTACTTATCATTGGAAAATATATGAAATTACATTTAGGTAGCGGTAAACGTTTTATTCCGGACTTTGTCCATGTCGATTTGGCTACATTTCCGCATATAGATTATGTCCAGGATATAAGAAAACTTACTAACTTCAAAACAAATTCTGTTACTTTAATTTATGCCTGTCAGGTACTTGAATATTTTGATCGCGAAGAAATTCCTGAGGTTTTAAAAGAGTGGAAACGAGTTCTCAAATCAAAAGGTATATTGCGGCTTTCAGTACCTAACTTTGAAATTATTTGCAAGCTTTATCAAGCCGGTTTTCGACTCGATTATTTTTTAGGCACACTCTATGGTAAATGGACTGTACCCAACCAAACCATCTACCATAAAACAACATTTGACGAGCAATCATTAACTGCAGTTTTGAAAACGGCCGGTTTTAAAAACATCGCCAAATGGGATTGGCGGAAAACAGAACATGCCGCAATTGATGATTATTCTCAAGCCTACTGGCCACATATGGATAAAGAAAAAGGAATACTAATGAATTTAAACATGCAAGGAACAAAACCTTAACCCATCATGAAAGTTTTAATTACCGGCGGAGCCGGATATTTGGGCTCCATGTTAGCCAACTACCTTATACAAAAAAATATGGAGGTAGTTGTGTATGACAAATTAATTTACGGCGCCGAAGGATTGATACCACTTATCAATCATCCGCATTTCCAGCTGGTAATCGGAGATATACGTAACACTTCACTTTTAAAAAAGGCGGTTGAAAAAACTGATATTATCGTACATCTGGCCGCAATTGTAGGAGAGGATGCTTGCTTAGTTGATCCCAGAACAACAGAAGAAGTTAATACTCAAGCAACATACGCTTTGGCCAAACTGGCAATTGAATCCGGTACAAAACGATTTATTTTTACCAGTACCTGCAGTAATTATGGTAAACAAACTGCCATCGTTTTTGAAAATTCCCCTCTTAAACCGGTTTCACTTTACGCACAAACCAAGGTAGCCGCAGAGAAGTATATTTTATCTATTTCTCCAAAACTGCTGACGGCATGTGTTTTGAGATTTGGCACATTATGTGGTCTATCTCCACGAATGCGATTCGACTTATTAGTCAACGATATCGGGAGAAGCGCGGCAACAGGAAAAAGTATAAGTCTATTTGATCTGGATAGTTGGAGGCCGTTTTTGCATGTTTGCGATGCTTCTGAAGCGATACAACGTTGCTTTATTGCCCCAAAAAAAATAATTGCCGGAAGTGTATTTAATGTCGTAGGTGAAAACTATCAAAAGCGAAAGTTGGCCAAATTAGTCGAAAAGCATTATCCGGCAATCAAAATCATTATAGAAGAGAGTAAAGTTGATTCAAGAAGCTATAGGGTTTCATCTCGATTAATAGCCCAAAAACTCAAATTTCATCCTAAATATACCGTTGAAGAAGCATTCGCTGAAGTGTCTCATGCTATAGAGAAACATCTTCTGCCGGATGCCTTTCGTACTATTTATCAAGAAGTTCTACCCAAGGTGTAAACTATGAACACCAACGACACACCGAAGTTAAGTCTACTTGTTCCTAGTCGAGAAAGAGCTGAATCTCTAAAGTTTTCGCTCAACAGTTTGGGGTTAGATAGAAATAACCTGGAGGTTCTGGTATGGGTCGACGGTGATGATGCACAACTGGATCTCTATCGGGCTATAGCCAAGGAAAATAAACGCATACGGTTATTTATCAAACCTCGAATTGGGTATTTACAATACCACCTCATGATGGATTTTCTAGCTCAGCAGGCTGTTGGAGAATGGCAGATGTTATGGAATGATGATGCCTATATGGAACACGTTGAATGGTATGATACATTCATAGAATATGCATCACTGAACCCTCCTTTGACAGAGCCTGTACTTCTTAATATTTGGGGTCAAGGACGACCACAACATTTTTTTCCCGTCATCAGTAAAAAATATTTTGAAATAGTTGGACATTGGTCTCAAATGACTATTTGCGATACCTGGATAAAACATATAGCTTGTCGTACCAATATTCGTCGGTACGTATTTGGAATCAAACCGCGCCACCGAAAATTTGGAGCGGACAATGGTGCGCTTGGGGATTTAATTGATAACACTTCCCACTCTATTGAGCAGTTGCAGAAAGATACCGGGGATGTATATTTAGGTCAACGATCACGACAAAACAGAGTAAAAATGGATAACGATGTGGCTAAAATCACCTCCTGGATTCGCAGCACTACCGATCGCAATATCAGAATCGGATTTGTCGGTTTAGGCAAGCTGGGTTTGCCGGTAGCTCTGGCAATCGAGTCCAGAGGGAAAAACATTGTTGGGTTCGATATAGACCCAAAAATAAAGAAATATATTAGCGACCGGAAAATTCCTTTCCAAGAACAAGGAACTGAAAAATTATTGCAAAACACAACCATAGAAATGGTTGACTCGGTTGAACAAGTGATAAAAAAGTGCAACCTTGTTTTTTGCGCGGTCCAAACACCTCACGACGAGCGATTTGAAGGACATAAACCCCTTAAAGACGAGCCAACTGATTTTGACTATTCGCATCTTAAAAAGGCGGTCAAGGATATTGTAAAGGCCGCAAATAAACTCAAAGAAAAGACTACGCTTGTCGTTATATCAACTTGCTTACCGTCTACATTCGAAAAAGAAATTAAGCCACTTTTATCTCCAAAAGTTAACTACATTTACAATCCATTCTTTATAGCTATGGGGACGGTAATAACAGATTTTTTAAATCCAGAGTTTGTGCTGGTAGGTAACAATAACGGAGACACTACCCCACTTACTAATTTCTATAAAATGATTCACGGACAAGATAAGGCATTTATCACCGATATTACTACTGCTGAAGGCATAAAAGTTCTGTATAACACTTACATAACCAGCAAGATAGTTTTTGCCAACATCTATGGTGAGATGGCACACAAGTTGGGAATGAACGCCGATGATATCTACAACGCTCTTGGTCGTGCAACAGACAGAATCATTAGTACCAGATATCTTAAATCAGGAGTTGGTGATGGCGGAGGATGCCATCCCAGAGATAACATCGCTCTTTCATATTTGGCTAAAAAATATAAAATGAGTTTCAATCTTTTCGAGAATTTGATGAAAGCCCGCGAAAAACATATGGAGTGGTTGGCTGACCTTACCTGCGATGAATCAAGGTCGTCAGGTCTCCCAATTGTTATTCTTGGAAAGGCGTTTAAACCTGAGACAAATCTACAAACTGGCAGTCCGGCTATACTTCTAGCCAATATACTCAACGATAAAGGTGTCGAATTTAGTCATTTCGAATTTGATCATCCAGAGGAAATGCCTATTGCCGTATATATACTGGCAACACAACACACTCAATATACTCAAATAAAATTCCCAGCAGGTAGTATCATTATTGATCCATTCAGGTATATCGAAAAGAAAGATGGTATTACAATAATTTCTATTGGTGGAAAAAAGTAAAAGAGAATTAAGTTTCGCCTATGGCTTTTGAAAACGTTTCGATTAAAAAAATCCGGGATTTCTGGGATAAACGACCCTGCAATATCCGCCACTCTCCCTCAAAAATCGGCAGCAAAGATTACTTTGACGAAGTCGAGAAACGCAGATATTTTGTAGAATCTCATATCCCCAAATTTGCTCAGTTCTCAAGATGGAAAGGTAAAAAGGTGTTAGAAATAGGTAGTGGCATCGGGACTGATACTATCAGCTTTGCAAGAGCTGGTGCTCATATTACGGCCGTAGAGCTTTCTGAAAAATCCTTAGATCTCGCAAAAAAAAGGGCTAAGGTTTATAAGTTGAAAAAAGTATTAAGTTTTACTTGGCAGACGCTGAAAAGTTATCAAAGGTGGTCCCAGTTAAGCCTTACGACTTAATCTATTCATTTGGAGTTGTTCACCACACCCCCCACCCTGAAAAAGTCATTGAGGAGATCAAAAAGTATACCCATAAAGGCACGATCATTAAATTAATGATTTATCATCGCTATGCTTGGAAAGTTTTATGGATACTTTTAAAATTCGGCAAAGGCGCTTTCTGGAAATTAGATGAACTAATAGCTGAGCATTCTGAAGCAGCTACAGGGTCTCCAGTCACTTATGTTTATTCAAAGACCCAAGCCAGAAAATTGCTCAAGGATTTTAAAATTAGTGATATCAAGGTTGATTTTATTTTTCCCTACAGCATTCCCCAGTACTTAAAATATCAGTATAAAATAGTTTGGTATTTCCGCTACTTGCCAAAAGGAATCTTTAGATGGCTAGAAACCCATTTTGGCTGGCACTTGTTGATAAGCGCTCAGGCTCTTAAATAACAGGAGGGGTGTAATTATTTTTTAATATCCCTTTCTTCAAGTTTCTTGACAACACTTGGTCCTCTTTTGATAGCCTCTGCATAAGAAATTTGTCTTAACCTGAAAATTTCTCTAGTTTCACTTGCCCACCTTTTACCAAATTTTTGCTCCCCCACAGACATTAATAGCTCTAAAGTTTCTGTGGTAAAAGCATTAACTCGAGTGAGAACTAAATTCTGCACAGTATCAGGATCAATATCAATAAACAGAAGTTCGTTTTCGTCATCGTGGGGCCTTTTTTTAATTTCATCTGAAGATAAACTGGTTGTAACTACAAAGCCCAAGTTAACTGTTCCGGAAACTGGATTATAGATTATTCCGTGAAGGGTGGGCTTTATCTCTTGTAATTTCACTCCTGATTCCTCCTCAATCTCACGTCCTAAGGCGTGTAGAATATCCAGAGTTCCATCTGGCCTCGTGTCCTCCTTGATATTAATAGCCCCCCCCATACCCGATAGCCCTCCTGCTTTATAGTCAGCACGGCCGTTGCGTTTTCCGATAACTATTTTACCATCGGATGTCTCTATTAAACTCGATACCATTAGCGGCAGAGGCGCTGCGTCCTGTCCATACTGTTGCGTCAAATCGGGCCCCCAAGTTATAGAATCTTTATAACTTATTGAAGGAGCAACCTTGAGCTTAACAACGCCATCGACAACTTCATATCCTTCGTACCTAAACCTTGACGGATTTTCATCGTTAGGCCATTTTTTGCCTTGATAATCACTCCACCTCTCATCCAGTTGAGCCTGTAGATTTTCTGTGAGTTTACGCGTAGAAGGAACAATCTCGGCTGTAACAGTCTCGGCTTGAAATATACCTTCAGTAAAAACTCTAAAATATGGGTTTTCCGTATCCATTTAAAATAACGGCCCAATTTTCTCATGCCTCAACAAGCTTGTCAAAGATTAATCTTATTAAGTATAATCACCATTGTGGCTGTTATTCAGTATAAAGATTTTAAGCAGTTGCGTAACAAATTGCGCGGTAAAAAATTAGTGTTCTGTTCTGGAACTTTCGATATTACTCACGCCGGGCACGTACTTTTCTTTGAGGACTGCAAAGCACTGGGTGATTTGTTAGTAGTTGGTATCGGAAATGACGAGGCCTGCAAAAGACACAAAGGGTCTGGGTCTGGAAGACCAGTGCTTAATGAATACTTGCGTTTGAAAATGGTAAGTTCCTTGAAGCCGGTAGACTACTGTTTTTTGCATGGGACCTCCAGCGAAAAGCAACCACATAATTCCTTACTCGAGGAAATTTTTACTCGACTAAAGCCAGATATTTATGCTTTCAATAGTGATGTCGCAGATGTTGATTACAGGAAGAAACTTGCTGAGAAATACAAGGTTGAAGTCAGGGTGCTTGAAAGGAAGAGCCCACCGGAATTCGAAGAGATATCTACCACGAAGATTATTGAAAAAGTACAGAAAATTCGTCTTTGACAAATAGACTACATCTTTTCTCCTTTTGCAAAACGGTTTCACTTTGTCTATAATCTGCCCAATGAACCCGGACTTATCTATAATTATCCCCGCCCGGAATGAAATATTCTTACAAAAAACTATTACCGATTTATTAACAAAAGCAGAAGGAAATATCGAAGTAATTGTCGTCCTTGACGGCTATTGGCCTGTTCCTCAGTTAACTGAAGACTCCCGCATCAAAATTATTCATCGAGGGCGGCCCACGGGGATGCGAGCGGCAATAAATGCAGGCGTGGCCATAGCTAAAGGTAAATATTTACTTAAGACCGATGCACACTGTATGTTTGCACAAGGTTTTGATAAAATCCTGGCAAAGAATTGCAGCGAAGACTGGGTTGTGGTACCAAGAAGATTCGCGCTGGATCCGGAAAAATGGGCGCTAATTGACAATCCAAAGTACCCAATAGATTATATGTACCTGTCCCAAGACCTGCATGGGGTACCATGGACCGAGAAAAACAGAGACTCAAAATTAAAGGAGAAACTCGTAGACGAAACAATGAGCAACCAAGGAAGTGTTTGGTTTATGGTTAAGGATTATTTTCACTATCTTGAATTGATGGATGAGGCAACTTACGGAATTTTCTGGAATGAATTCCAGGAAATTGGACTAAAATGCTGGTTGTCCGGGGGGCATGTCATGGTTAACAAAGAAACCTGGTATGCTCATTGGCACAAAACCAGCAACTACGGCCGCGGTTACGGACTTCCCGGCAGTGAGCAGTCAAAAGCTCTAGCCGCCGTCGATAAATGGAAAATGAAGGGTTGGCACAAACAAAAACTTCCCCTTTCATGGTTAATTGAGAGATTTTGGCCGGTTCCCACTTGGACAACTGAGCTTATTGAGAAAGTGAGAACACAATAAGCAAAGCTTGAAATAGTAATTATGAGCGAGCTCTCGATTTTAATCCCAGCCAGAAACGAAATCTTTCTGGCAAAAACCATAGAAGATATTTTACAAAATATCGAGGGCGACACTGAAATTATTGCCGTCCTGGACGGCTATTGGGCAGACCCACCTGTCCCCCAGCATGAGAGGGTAACCATAATTCATAACCCAGAGTCGGTGGGCCAGCGCGCTGCAACAAACCAGGCAGCAAAGTTATCTAAAGCAAAATACCTCATGAAAGTTGACGCCCACTGTGCTTTTGACCGCGGCTTTGACGTCAAAATGATGGAGGCGATGCATGACGATTGGACTATGGCGCCTCTTATGAAGAACCTCCATGCTTTTGACTGGGTGTGCCCCGACGGCCACCGAAGGTATCAGGGGCCAAGCGGACCGTGCAGAGAATGTGGCAAAGAGACTACCCGGGATGTTGTCTGGATTGCCAAGAGCAGCCCCAAAAGTGTGTCGTATTGCTTTGACTCAACGCCGCATTTTCAGTATTTTGGCGACTGGGCCAAGCGCCCGGAGGGCCAGGGGGACATAACCGAGTCGATGTCTTTGCAAGGCTCCTGTTTTATGCTAACCCGAGACAAGTTCCATGAACTTAATGTTTGCGATGAAGCCTTCGGCAGTTGGGGCTCACAAGGCATTGAAGTGGCCGCCAAAACCTGGCTTTCCGGCGGGCAAGTCATGATCAACAAAAAAACCTGGTATGCCCATATGTTTCGCACTCAGGGCGGCGACTTTAGTTTTCCCTACCCGATTTCAGGGCGCGACCAGGAGAAAGCCAAAAAGTACGCGCGCGAGCTCTTTTTCAATAACAATTGGCCCCTTCAAAAGAAGCCATTATCGTGGTTGGTTGAAAAATTCTGGCCAGTCAGAGGCTGGACTGAAGATGACTTGGCAAAACTTAAGGCCAACAAATTTAAGTTTAAGGAAGTGGAGCCACCCGCCTTCGTCCCGCAAACCGTGACTTCGTCGGGCAAGAAGGGCATTATTTTCTATACAGACAATGAGCTAGCGGAGGAAATTGCCAAGCCGGTGAGGGACCAGCTGCTTGCTATAAGCAAAGAAAAAAATATTCCCATCGTGAGCTCCTCTCTGATACCAATGGACTTTGGTAAAAACATTCACTCACCTGAGCTTAAGCGCGGGATGGTCACACTATTCACCCAAATTCTGAGGGCGCTTGAAGCCTCGGATGCCGACATTATATTCTTCTGCTTCCAGGGCAATACTCATATAGAAACAGTTTCCGGTCAAAAAAGAATAGATAAAATAGAAGTTGGCGAACTTGTAAAAACCCATCTTGGTAGATACCGACCAGTAACGAAAGTTTTTGCAAGGCCATACAAACAAAGAAGTCCAATAGTACAAATTGACACTCAATTTAGTTCAATAAAATGTACCCCAGAACACCCGTTCTATGTCTACACAAAGAACCAAAAAGAATGGGTACCCGCAAGTAGGCTAGAGATTGGAGACATGTTACTTTACCCAAGTGAAAATAGGAGAGACTATCTCACTTTTGACGTAATGCTAAGGTCAAGTACTAGTAATGGTGGGTACGGTAAAATGAATATAAAAATAGGTAGATTAGAGGTTGACCGGGGACTGGCAAGATTTATGGGTATGTATTTAGCAGAAGGGCACTTTAACGGCAAAAACGGAATAGGCTTTACGTTTAACAATAATGAAAAAGAATATCAAGATTTTGTAGAAAAAATATGTTACGAGAAGTTTAAGCGCAGGTCCAGAAAAAGGATTCAGTGGTCAACTCAAATATTAATTAATATTAATCAACTTGGGCCGCTCTTCAAAAAATGGTTTGGGGGTAATACTGCCAATAAAAGAGTACCTGAGTTTGTGTTTAGCTGGAACATTAACAATAGATTATCATTTATAAAAGGTTTTCTGGAAGGAGATGGAAGCAAAAGTATAAATGATGACTCATTCTATGGTTTTAATGTTGCCGGCAAGAAAATGGTTAAAGATATGGTTACTCTAATGAACATGTCTGGCGTAGGCTGGGACAACAGCATAAAAGAGAGGTTGCAAACAAAATTTAATAGTAAGGAATATTTTACAAGTAAAAAAGTATATTCAATAAATTATTCGAGGATTGTATTCAGAAAATTGATGGATATATTGAATTCAGATTGGATAGATAATAGCAATATTGGAATACCAATACAAGATATTAAACAAGCAAAGATGTCGTCAAAACCAAGATTTTCATCCAAAAATGGAGTCCGCGATGTTTACAATCTTCAAGTTGAAGAAGATAATTCGTATATCGCACAGTCCGTTATTGTCCATAATTGTGAACATGATGTGCTTTACCACCCGTCCCACTTTGATTTTATTCCCAAAAGACGCCTTGCATATTACTACAATGTAAACGTCTGGAAAGTACGGCTCACTGACGGTCACTCGCTTAAAGTAAACGACATCAAACAGCTGTCGGGGCTTGTGGGCTACAGAAAAAATCTAATAAGTCACTTCCAAAGACGCCTGGAGATGATTGAAAAAACACACAAAGTGTTGGTGTATGAACCTGGAACATATAGTGGGGTCAATGCTGTTGACGATCGGCCTGTCAGGACTTGGCAGTCTGCATACCCAAATATTGATATCAGGCATGATAATAATTTTACCAAAAGCAGGTGGAAAAAAGAAGAATTCAAGGACAAAAAGTATACATTTGGCTGGACCGAGTCAACTGCAGACAAAATACCCGGCTGGAACAATCTCACGGGAATACTTGGCATCAAACCCCAGCCACCCGCCTTCGTCCCGCAAACCGTGACTTCGTCGGGCAAGAAGGGAATTATTTTCTACACCGACAATGCATTGGACTCAAAGATTGCTCAGACCGTTCAAAAACAAATTAAATCGATAAGCGATGCCAGACAAATGCCAATTGTGAGCGCGTCGCTCAAAAAAATGGACTTCGGCCGGGAAGGGTTTGTTGCCGGGAGTAAAAATATATACTTTCCGTCGTTAAAACGCAGCCCCGAGAGCATGTTTAAGCAGATTATGTCTGCCTTAGAGCACAGTAGTAGCTCTGATATTGTTTTTCTATGCGAGCACGATGTCCTTTACCATCCCTCTCACTTTGACTTCACGCCCCCGGACAAAGACACTTTTTATTACAATCAAAATGTCTGGATGCTTAGAACCACTGATGGCCATGCACTGCATTATGACGTCAATCAGGTTTCCGGCCTTTGCGGATACCGTGAGGCGCTTCTGACCCACTATCGCGAAAGATATGAGCGGGTTCTAAAAGAGGGCTTCAGCCGCAAGATGGGTTATGAGCCCATGACTCACAACAGAATCAAATGGAAAAAAATGTATAAGCTGGGAACCTGGAAATCCCCCTACCCCAATGTTGACATCAAGCACGAAGGCAACTTAACAGGCCAAAGGTGGAAGAAAGAGGACTTTAGAAATCAAAGGCTACTCGTTAACTGGCAGGAAACAGATGATGAAATCCCCGGCTGGGGCAAGACAAAAGAGTTAGTTAAGAAACTGACCTGACTCATTAATCTTTTTTTAGCATCGAAAGCTGATATTTCTTTACTTCCTCAAATATCTCTTTTTTAACCCCCTGCCAAGAGAAATCCTTATCAAAAACTGTAATCCCTCTAGCAGTTTCTTCTTCCTTGTCGGCATCATCGAAGTACATTAAAGCCTTTAATGCCATTACTGCTTGATAACCTGAAAACTTTCTTTCTGTAAATTCCAAAATTTGCTTTATACTATACTTCCTCATCAGATGAAATATGTCTATAAAATCGCGCCTAGTGCCTCTTTGTATAATCGCAGCCATCTTCATTGCGATAATATCTTCAACCGACGCCAAGTATAGTGAGCCCACTTCGACAAACGGGTTAAGGAGCTCGTATGGATAATAAAAAAGTGAAATATCCACGTCTCCGGCTTCGGCAAACATTGTGTGTTTTTTGGCCCTTTTAATGACAATGTTCTTAATCGCTTTTTGAAGCCCCGCCACAATTAACTGCATTTCAGGTTCCCGTTCGCTAAAGAAGTCAAGGTCAACCGAAGTTCTGTGCCCTATCTGTATCGCAAGCCCCGTCCCACCACCAAGATAAATATTTTTAGCTTTTAGAAAACCAAGTTTTGAGATTATTTCAATCTGGTTTGGATTTAAAACCTTCTTTTCAAACATAATTTTCACCAAAAGGATTTAAATTAAAAATTGCCGCTTGGGACAAATCATCCTCAATATCAACTTTCAAAATCTTGCTCCAATAATCAAGACTTTCCTTAAACCATACACCTCTTTGGGGTTTTTTGATTATATCTCTGATTTTTTCTAACGTGTAATTTTCAAAAATCCAGGCAACAGCTTCGTCATCACCCAAATTAAGCACTTGAGTGATAATCTCGCCGGCAACGACAGGGTCATCTTTATCCAGATGGTCAACATTGTAAGAAGCTAAATATGGCTGCAAAAACTTGGGTATGGGCATGGCCAATTATACTCCAAAAGGGGTTATAATCAAAGAATCTATTGACATGCTTTTTGAGGCGGCTCCCGCGATGATGAAATCCCCGGCTGGGGCAAGACAAAAGAGTTAATAAAAGGGATATAGTAGTCAATGCTTTTGAGAATAGCTTCGATTATACTAAGGGTGCAATACTATGTCCAAAAATACTTCTGATATCGACATAACGGGAAGGATTAGCTAAATGGCAGTTTCAATTACACAAACAGCAAATCCCGCAGGAGTTTCTGCAGTTTCAACAGTAGCTACATATTCTGATGTTTCTATTGGAACAGAACATCCAGACAGAATTGTTGTGGTGCTTGTTGGTTCTGAACTGACTGGTGCTACACCAAGTGCCTGCACTATAGACGGTAATGCTATGAATGCTGGAACTACCGGCACTGGTGGGGTTCTTTTTGCAAGGGCATTTTATCTTGCCTATCCAACCGGAACTACCGCTACTGTTGCCGTTACTTTTTCAGCTGTCAGCCCATCCAATACCCAAAACCATATTGCTGTTTACAACGTATCAGACGGGGCTTTTTCTTCGGCTGGTGGGGATGGTTCTACTGATATGGACGCCACCAGCCCATTGACCACTGGTTCAACAACTATTGCGGCTGGTGGCGGGATGATAGCTGTGGCAGCAGGAGGGTCTGCTACTGGGGGTCAAAAGACGTGGTCTAATCTTGGCGAAGATTTAGATGTTGATGGTGGAGCATTTGCTTTTACAACTGCCTTTTCTACTACCGCAGGAACAGCAATTAGAACCTGTACTGGTACAGTAAACGGTGAAGATGGTGGACTCTCATGGCTTATTTTTACTGATTTAACTCCATCATCCAGTGTGAGTCCGTCTGTGTCGCCATCAGCATCTGTGTCCCCAAGTGCCTCTGTTTCACCATCAATATCTCCAAGTGCATCTGTTTCACCGAGCGTTTCACCATCTGCCAGTGTGAGCCCGTCTGTGTCGCCATCAGCATCTGTGTCCCCTTCAGCTTCTGTGTCACCATCCGTGTCACCATCAGCCAGTGTGAGTCCGTCTGTAGCGCCTCCGCTAGAGCGAACTGAAATTGGCGGCTGGGCTTCGGTCTTTGGTCACGGTACGGGGAGTTTTGCAACAGGCTCATTTACCCCTCCGGCAAATTCTTTGTTGATAGTTTTTGTTGCAATGCTGGGGAATGGCACTACGGGAGATTTGGGAGAGCCGACCATTTCCGGCGGGAGTTTAAGTTACACCTTTCAGGGTCAAGCGAGAGGAGAGGCATCCTCCTCTAGCAGACAAAACGTTTTTACTGCTCCTGTGGGCAGCTCCCCTTCGTCAATGACTATAACGGTTGATGACGACAATAACCAAGATATAAGCGCTTACGTTGTTTATGTCTTAGCTTACACAGGTTATAACACTGCAACTCCAATTGCCGGATTTGTTACTTCCAACACTACAGATATCGCCGACGGGGCGGAATCTCAGACTCTTGCTGCAACTCCCACTACAGACGACGTTACTCTAAGTGCTGCATTTTTGGATGCAGCGACTACAAATGGGAACCCTACCTTAACCGGTGGGTGGACAGAAGTATTTGATAGCGGCCCTACAGGCGGCCCACCTTTATGGGTTCTCAGGCGGGAAGATTCAACGTCAACCACGGTATCCGTTACAGATGTTTATACGGGCGGGGGAACTTTTTGGAAAGGTCAAATGTTTTCCTTTATAGTGAAAGCGGATACGGCGAGTGCTTCTATCAGCCCGTCAGCTTCAGTATCTCCAAGCGCTTCAGTGTCCCCGAGTGCTTCTGTTTCACCATCAGCCAGTGAGAGCCCATCAGTTTCACCATCGGCATCAGTAAGCCCGTCGGCCAGTGTTAGCCCTTCAGCGTCGGTGTCACCATCGGTTAGTCCTTCTGCCAGTGAAAGTCCGTCTGCGAGTATCTCGCCTTCAGTATCGCCTTCCGCTTCTGTGTCCCCAAGTGCTTCAGTGAGTCCGTCGGTGAGTCCATCGGCATCTGTAAGCCCTTCTGCCAGTGAAAGTCCGTCAGTCAGCCCATCAGCTTCTGTATCACCCAGTGCAAGTGTTAGCCCATCGGCTTCTGTATCACCGTCGGTTAGCCCCTCTGCCAGTGTCAGCCCATCGGCTTCTGTGAGTCCATCGGTTTCCCCAAGCGCCTCTGTGTCACCGTCAGCCTCTGTTTCACCTTCCGCATCAGAAAGTCCCTCTGTAAGCCCAAGTGCTTCTGTGTCACCCAGTGCATCTGTGAGTCCATCGGTAAGTCCATCAGCTTCTGTAAGTCCATCTGCCAGTGAATCGGCATCGGTATCACCCAGTGCATCAGTCTCGCCGAGCGCCTCAGAATCAGCAAGTGTTAGTCCGTCTGCATCAGTCTCACCCAGCGCGTCGGTTTCCGCCTCTGTAAGTCCAAGCGCATCTGTCTCTCCTTCTGCATCTGTAAGCCCATCCGTATCCCCATCAGCATCAGTCTCCCCTTCAGCCAGTGTTTCAGAATCTGTAAGTCCAAGCGCATCTGTGAGCCCATCTGCCTCAGTTTCTCCATCAGTTAGCCCATCAGCTTCTGTTAGCCCATCAGCAAGTGAATCCCCTAGTGTCTCGCCGAGCGCATCTGTAAGTCCAAGCGCTTCAGAAAGTCCTTCTGTTTCACCATCTGCTAGTGTTTCGCCATCTGCTTCAGAATCGGCCTCTGTTTCCCCAAGCGCATCAGTGTCTCCTTCGGTTAGTCCTTCCGCAAGCGTAAGCCCATCTGTAAGCCCGTCGGCTTCTGTATCTCCTTCTACAAGCGAAAGTCCTTCGGTCTCACCCAGTGCAAGTGTTAGCCCATCTGCTTCTGTGTCACCATCAGTATCACCATCGGCTTCAGTCTCACCGAGCGTCTCGCCGTCGGCCTCTGTTTCACCCTCTGCCAGTGAAAGTCCCTCGGTTTCACCCAGTGCATCAGTCAGCCCATCAGCATCTGCTTCACCATCTGTATCTCCAAGCGCATCGGTTTCACCGTCAGCTTCTGTTTCACCTTCCGCATCAGAAAGTCCCTCTGTAAGCCCAAGTGCTTCTGTGTCACCCAGTGCATCTGTGAGTCCATCGGTAAGTCCATCAGCTAGTGAATCGGCATCGGTATCACCCAGTGCATCAGTCTCGCCGAGCGCCTCAGAATCAGCAAGTGTTAGTCCGTCTGCATCAGTCTCACCCAGCGCGTCGGTTTCCGCCTCTGTAAGTCCAAGCGCATCTGTCTCTCCTTCTGCATCTGTAAGCCCATCCGTATCCCCATCAGCATCAGTCTCCCCTTCAGCCAGTGTTTCAGAATCTGTAAGTCCAAGCGCATCTGTGAGCCCATCTGCCTCAGTTTCTCCATCAGTTAGCCCATCAGCTTCTGTTAGCCCATCAGCAAGTGAATCCCCTAGTGTCTCGCCGAGCGCATCTGTAAGTCCAAGCGCTTCAGAAAGTCCTTCTGTTTCACCATCGGCAAGTGTGAGCCCGTCGGTGTCCCCAAGTGCTTCTGTGTCACCCAGTGCGTCAGTCAGTCCTTCAGCGTCTGTTTCACCTTCGGTTTCACCATCAGCTTCTGTCTCCCCGAGTGCCTCTGAGTCACCATCTGTTTCACCAAGCGCATCGGTCTCGCCCTCTGCCAGTCCAAGTCCGGCCGGGGATTTCAGCTTGCGCTACTATGGCGGCGGAAATTCGTCTACCGTTGACAAGGCATATATCCCCTGTAATCCAAGTGACGCCATAAACGTTGGCCAAGATGACTTCACTATCGAGTTTTTTATGCGGGCAGACACGGGCTTGCAGAACGGGAGCGCCACAGCCGGGGCTAATTACAGCTGGATTAATAGCCCGATTATTGTTGACCGCGATTTGATAGGTAGTGTCGGCTCCGGCGGTGACTTCGGCGTATCAATGACCGACGGCCGCATAACCTTTGGTGTGGAAAACAGTGCCGCCAGCCAGAGAACAATTATCGGGACAACAGATCTGCGAGACGACTTTCGCCATCACGTTGCCGTCACCCGCGACAGATCAACCGGAGACCTGGCGGTCTACGTCGACGGCGCCCGTGAGGCTTTATTCTCCGGCGGGCCTTCGGGCGACGTACATTTAGCAAGTGACGCAGAAAATTCGACTTATAACAAATTCTTTTGTCTGGGCGGCGAAAAGCATGCCCTTGACTGGCCACAAGGCCAATGGAAGGGCCATATTGATGAGTTTAGAGTAAGTAACACCCTTCGCTACACAGGCACTAGTTATACTGTTCCGTCTGCCAATTTCAGCCCCGGTGCCAACACTGTAGGGTTATACCACTTTGATGAGGGCTCGGGAACAACTGCCGGTGATTATTCAGGCAACTCAAATCATGGTTCCTTTACAGTTGGCGGAGCCAGTAACGGGCCGACCTGGGAAGTAGGCTGGCAAGAGTGGACAATTTCAAGCGTCAGTCCGTCTGCCAGTGTGAGCCCTTCAGTTTCTCCAAGTGCATCTGTATCCCCTTCAGCTTCGGTCAGCCCATCGGTCTCACCGTCCGCTTCTGTATCACCAAGCGCGTCGGTGTCACCATCAGTCAGTCCTTCTGCTTCAGTTTCACCTAGTGCTTCGGTATCTCCTTCTGTTTCACCTTCGGCGTCAGTTTCACCTAGTGCTTCAGTGAGCCCGTCGGTAAGTCCAAGTGCATCAATAAGCCCATCTGCCTCGGAAAGCCCATCGGTTTCACCCTCAGCTTCTGTATCCCCGAGTGCTCAAGAAAGTGCTTCTGTATCACCCTCTGTTTCCCCCAGTGAATCAGTTTCACCATCGGCCAGTGAAAGTGCATCAGCGTCGCCAAGTGCATCAGTTTCCCCTTCAGCTTCGGTCAGTCCATCGGTGAGTCCATCCGCTTCGGGGTCCCCGAGCGCATCAGAATCACCATCAGTTTCTCCGAGTGCATCAGTTTCCCCTTCAGCCTCAGTGAGCCCGTCGGTGAGTCCATCTGCTTCTGTAAGCCCATCAGCCAGTGAAAGTCCTTCTGTCAGTCCTTCAGCCTCTGTCTCCCCAAGTGCATCGGTTTCACCATCTGTCTCACCGTCGGCATCAGTTTCCCCTAGTGCCTCAGAGTCACCGTCAATTTCCCCGTCTGCTTCAGCATCTCCCTCCGCCAGTGAAAGTCCTTCGGTTTCACCGAGTGCTTCCGTCTCACCATCTGCCTCTGAGAGTCTATCTGTTTCCCCCAGCGCGTCCGTCAGCCCCTCGGTGAGCCCATCTGCCAGTGTCAGCCCATCAGCTTCTGTGAGCCCATCGGTCTCACCGAGCGCATCGGCATCTCCTTCGCAAGGCTCAGCCAGCGTATCACCCTCTGCATCAGCGTCTCCTTCTGCTTCTATCTCGCCATCGGCATCAATTTCCCCGTCTGCTTCTATTAGTCCCAGCGCTTCCGGGAGTCCAAGCTTATCTCCATCCGCGAGCATCTCACCAAGCGCATCTGGAAGCGCGTCGGTCAGCCCATCAGCTTCCGAAAGCCCGTCGGTTTCGCCAAGTGCTTCCCTTTCACCGTCCGCGTCAGTCTCGCAAAGCCCGTCGGTTTCGCCAAGTGCTTCCCTTTCAGCATCACTTTCCCCTTCAGCTTCCTTGTCACAAAGCGCTTCTGTGTCAGAAAGCGCAAGTTTGTCACCTTCTGCATCAGAAAGCGCCAGTATAAGCCCTTCTGCATCAGTTTCAGAAAGTGCATCAGTTTCCCCTTCCGCTTCTTTGTCCCCCAGCGCCAGCCTTTCGCCATCGCCATCCCAGAGTGCATCGGTTTCACCATCAGCAAGCATGAGCCCATCGGCGAGCTTATCACCGTCACCATCAGCGTCAGAATCTATTTCACCTTCTGCATCTGAAAGCGCCAGTATAAGCCCTTCTGCATCAGTTTCAGAAAGTGCATCAGTTTCCCCTTCCGCTTCTTTGTCCCCCAGCGCCAGCCTTTCGCCATCGCCATCCCAGAGTGCATCGGTTTCACCATCAGCAAGCATGAGCCCATCGGCGAGCTTATCACCGTCACCATCAGCGTCAGAATCTATTTCACCTTCTGCATCTGAGTCTGCAAGCGTCTCGCCTTCTATTGAGGTTTCAGATTCGGCATCAGTTTCTCCTTCTGCTTCACCATCTGTAGCCCCGAGCGGACCATCAGCATCGGTCTCACCATCTGCGGTTGTACCATCGGCAAGCCTGAGCCCTTCGGCGTCCGTATCCCCTTCGCCCTTCGCCTTCCCTTCAGCACCCGTCCTCATTGTGGTCGAGCAAAAACCCATTCTTTACCGCAACCAGCAACTGGTCAAAAGGGCACACCTGGACGGGCCGGGCAAAATATCAAAGTTACTGGGGCAAAGAATCCCGTCCTGGAATATACTGGGCAGGCCCAAAACAGGAGAACCGGGTACCGTCGGCTTTAATTTCGAAACAAGCAGTCTGGAGTATTGGGACGGGTCCCAATGGCTCAAATTCCCGATGAGTAAAATCTAAACTCCACTACTTTTAGAGGCAACTTCGCCTATAAGCTTGCAACGACTATGTTGTTATAATGAACTAGGCCGTTTGATACGGTTTTGTTGCAATACAATGCCCGTAACAAACATACTATGAAACCTGATAAGCTCGAAAATTTACAACATAGCTATCTGATATGAAAGTATTATTCCAACAGACCTTAAAAAATCCTACTGATTGGCAAGAGACTAGTGCGGTTAAGTGGGCTAACTTACCCAAAAAACCAATACCTAAAAAGGGTCAGCTAGGTGGAAAGGATAATACGCCTGGCTGGATTTTTCGCCTGAACGTCCAGGGTATAGATTTCGTAGGCTACGACCACTATGCGGTCGAGCCCATGCCGGGCGGTGGCTGCCGCCTCACGGTCTGGAAAGACGACCCCGAGTACACCGCTGGCGATCCGCTGCTGGGTGAGTTCTACGCCCGCGTAGTGGACTTTCTTCTACTGGCACCCGACCCGCGTTTCAGGGGCGCCTGGAACACGCGTCAGCATCAGACGATCTACGCTGGCCCCAGGCTGGCGAAGTTCTATCGGGACAACCCAACCGAAAACACTGAAATTCGACCGTGGTCGGATTTCGTGCCGCCTTCGGAACGAACAATTCGGCACGGGGTCTGGATTCCCAATCCCCTGGTTCCAAAGCACGACCGCGCTGTTCGAGCTGTGGACTGGCGCGAGTGGACGGAAGGCGTCCCAGCAAAAGAAATCATCGGCAGAAAGCTTCGCCCGCAGCGACCCTTAGGTCGTTATGATAAGCCGACGGGCACGAAGACTTTCGGGCTCGTCATTACCGATCAGGCGAGCGGCGTCCACGCGGCCACGAATGAGAACCAAATGACGCGAGACGCCTTTGGAGCGTCCGAGACCGAGGCCAGCGGAAACATCCCCGGCGCAGGGAGCGCTCTCACCCACCTTTGGACGACCCTCGCGACAGAACCGAACGACGCCGACTGGCCGAGTGGAATTTACCGCTGCTCGCTCGACATAAGCGCCGTCGGCGCCGACCTTAGTTACGGCCTGCGAACATCAGGGGCGGTAACAGGGCACTTTGCCCGCGTCGACAGCGGCCTAACCTCCGACTCTCAAACCTTCGCCCAAACCGAAGCGCTCTTCACCGGGACGGGTATCAAGCTCGCAACCACGGGGACGATTGACCCAGCCGCAGGGGCGACTAGCGACCGCTTCGAATGCCTGCTGGCGGCCAGCCGACCCGCCAACCACGGAAACCAAACCATCACGGTCAGGTACTCGGCGGATTCATTCGCAGATGGACCGTGGGTATCTACCGGTAGCGCATCAGTATCACCATCTGCGTCAGTTAGCCCATCTGTTTCCCCTTCAGCTAGTGTAAGTCCGTCAGCATCAGTCAGTCCATCAGTTAGTCCATCTGCATCTTTTAGTCCATCTGCCAGTGTGAGCCCCAGTGCAAGCGAAAGCCCGTCAATTAGTCCAAGTGCTTCTGTGTCTCCCAGCGCTTCTGAGTCACCATCTGTAAGTCCCTCAGCCTCCGTTAGCCCTTCCGCGAGCGTTAGTCCCTCGGTTAGCCCTTCAGCATCTGTTTCACCGAGTGCTTCTGAGTCACCGTCGGTGTCCCCAAGCGCGTCAGTCTCCCCCAGCGCATCGGTTTCGCCGTCAGTTTCACCGAGCGCATCAGTCTCACCATCTGTGAGCCCAAGTGCATCTATTTCACCTTCTGCAAGTGTAAGCCCTTCGGTTTCGCCTTCTGCCTCTGTCTCACCGAGTGCGTCAGTTTCACCATCAGTTAGTCCCTCAGCCAGTGTTTCCCCTTCGGCTTCTGTATCCCCTTCTGTCTCGCCTTCGGCATCTGTCTCGCCGTCGGCCAGCGTTAGTCCTTCGGTCTCACCAAGTGCTTCTGTTTCTCCTTCGGCTTCCGTGAGTCCGTCCGTCAGTCCTTCTGCGTCTGTGTCACCAAGCGCTTCAGTGTCACCGTCAGTAAGCCCGTCGGCATCCGTGTCGCCTTCGGTTTCACCATCAGCATCTGTTTCACCTTCGGCGTCCGTCAGCCCTTCAATCAGTCCATCCGCCTCGGTTAGCCCGTCGGCTAGCGTATCACCAAGTGTTTCGCCTTCAGCATCTGTTTCACCATCGGCCAGCGTATCACCATCCGTATCTCCAAGTGCATCCGTTTCACCATCGGCTAGCGTCTCTCCAAGCGTTTCTCCATCAGCGTCAGTTAGTCCTTCTACATCCGTTTCGCCATCTGTGTCACCATCGGCCAGCATAAGTCCTTCCGCATCCGTTAGTCCTTCTGTAAGTCCGTCAGCATCTGTTTCCCCAAGCGCATCGGTAAGTCCATCGGTCAGTCCATCTACATCTGTGAGCCCGTCAGCGTCGGCGTCGCCGTCGGTCTCTCCATCTGCGTCAATAAGTCCCTCTGCCAGTGAGAGTCCTTCAGTGTCTCCAAGTGCATCTGTGTCACCTTCTGCTTCCGTGAGTCCTTCTGTTTCACCATCGGCATCTGTTAGCCCCAGTGCGTCAGTATCACCGTCGGTCAGCCCATCCGCATCCGTAAGCCCTTCGGCCAGTGAAAGCCCCTCGGTAAGTCCGTCTGCCAGCGTCAGTCCATCGGCTTCTGAATCACCATCGGTTTCCCCGTCTGCTTCTGTGTCACCAAGTGCGTCAGTATCACCGTCGGTAAGTCCTTCGGCTTCTATTAGCCCTTCTGCTTCCGAATCACCATCTGTCTCACCATCAGCTTCTGTTTCGCCTAGTGCCTCAGTATCTCCAAGTGCTTTAGAAAGTGCTTCTATTTCCCCCAGCGCTTCGGTAAGTCCTTCTGTTTCACCAAGTGCTTCTGTATCACCGTCAGCGTCTGTTAGCCCGTCAGTTAGTCCTTCTACATCCGTTTCGCCATCTGTGTCACCAAGCGCATCGGTTTCACCTTCTGCAAGTGAAAGCCCTTCTGTTAGTCCATCTGCATCGGTATCCCCAAGTGCATCAGAAAGTCCCTCTGTAAGCCCCTCGGCCAGCGTATCCCCTTCGGCTTCGATGTCGCCATCAATTTCGCCGTCAGGATCTGTTTCCCCATCTGCAAGCGTGAGCCCGTCTGTCAGCCCATCAGCATCTTTAAGCCCAAGTGCTTCCGTCAGCCCGTCGGTTTCACCGTCTGCCAGTGTCAGCCCATCTGCCAGCGAGAGTCCTTCAGTTAGTCCTTCCGCATCCGTTTCACCGAGCGCATCTATAAGTCCATCAGTTTCCCCATCAGCTTCTGTAAGCCCGTCTGCTTCAGTGTCCCCCTCTGTTTCACCATCAGCATCTGTTTCACCAAGCGCCAGCGTCAGCCCGTCTGTATCTCCAAGCGCGTCTGTAAGCCCGTCTGCTTCAGTGTCCCCCTCTGTTTCACCATCAGCTTCCGTCAGCCCGAGTGCATCCGTGAGCTCATCGGTCAGTCCTTCGGCAAGTGTTAGCCCGAGCGCATCTGCTTCGCCTTCTGCGGGATCTGAAAGTATCTCTCCGAGCGCATCAGTTTCCCCGAGCGCCTCAGTAAGCCCGTCGGCTTCTGCCTCACCAAGTGCCTCAGTTTCACCTTCTGTATCCCCTTCTGCCAGCCAATCGGCAAGTGTCTCTCCCTCAGCCAGTGTCTCGCCCAGTGCATCTGAAAGCGCATCTCTAAGTTCCAGCGCCTCACAAAGCCAAAGTGCCTCGGAAAGTGCAAGTATAAGCCCAAGTACTTCCGTCAGCCGGTCGGTGAGCCCGAGTGCTAGCATTTCCCCTTCAGCCAGTGTCTCGCCCAGTGCCAGCGTGAGCCCTTCTACATCCGTAAGCCCTAGTGTGAGCCCTTCTGCATCACTTTCACCAAGCGCATCAATATCTCCATCTGCATCAATTTCACCAAGCCCGAGTGTGTCGCCAAGCACGTCCGTTTCGCCTTCTGTCTCCCCGTCAGCATCACTCTCGCCATCAGCAAGCATGAGCCCATCGGCGAGCTTATCACCGTCACCATCAGCGTCAGAATCTATTTCACCTTCTGCATCTGAGTCTGCAAGCGTCTCGCCTTCTATTGAGGTTTCAGATTCGGCATCAGTTTCTCCTTCTGCTTCACCATCTGTAGCCCCGAGCGGACCTTCTGAATCCCCCTCGCCATCGGCTGCAATTGTCTCCGCATCAGGATCCATTTCTCCATCGGTTTCACCTTCTGCACATCCCCCTGTCGCAATAACACCGCCGCCGAAAGAGCCGCCAATATTCTTCAAAAACTCAAACACCATAAGAAGAGAACAAATAACACGCGGTACTGACGTATCCATTTATGTTCACAAGCGGTTTCCAACATGGAACAGTGCCGGACGGCCTAAAAAAGCACGGGAGGGCACAACCGGCTTTAATTTAGAAACAAAGAGTCTGGAACTCTGGAACGGGTCGGGTTGGCTTATCTTTCCAATGAAAAAAATTGATGTATAATAATTGAAAATATATGCCCAAAAACGCTTCGGTTCTTATTGACATCGGCAAAGGGTTGTCCTTAATGGTGGGGCTTCCCAGAATTCCACAATGGAATTCTAAAGAAAGGCCCAAAAAACCCAAACGGGGAACTTTCGGTTTTAACATCAAAACCAACAGTCTGGAATACTGGGATGGGTCGGCTTGGTACGGGGCAACCATGGACACGGCATAGCCATTTACCACTTGCCTTTTGAATTAGAGGGTATTATAGTCAAATCACTGTAATGTTAAGTTTTATAAAAAATATCGGCCCTACAGAAATAATTGTCGTTGTTGCAATTCTACTTCTTTTTTTTGGCAGCAGGATTGTCAAAATGCTCGCCCGTTCAAGCGGTGAAAGTGTAAGGGAAATCAAGAAAATTAAGAAGAACTTTTCAGAGCCCTTAAAAGACATTAAAGAAGAAACCGAAAAATTCAAGGAAGGGGTGTAAGAAAAATATATGCTCCCATCAATTGGTGCAACTGAGCTCATCGTAATAGCCGCTGTCATATTCTTCTTGTTTGGCGGTAAAAAGATACCTGAGTTTTTTAAAGGTTTGGGCGACGCAGTCAAGGAGTTTAAGAAATCCTCAAAAGACGAAAAGCCCGAAAAAGAAGAGTGAACAAACCCGTTGAAACTTCTCAGCTATCGGAATTAGTAAGCAAGTATTCCCCCATTCTGGCAGAAGTTAAGAAAAGGATTGTCATCACGGTATCAGTTTTTGTACTCGCCACCCTTGCCGGCTTCATATTTTACGAGGACATAATCAGGTTTTTAATAAGCGCGCTCTCACTTAACGGAATAAACATAGTCTTTACTTCACCTTTTCAGTTTATAAACCTAGCATTCAATACCGGGCTTGCTACCGGACTCGTTGTGGTAATGCCACTTTTAATTTTTCAGATTTTGTATTTCTTAAAACCCGCGTTAAAGCTAAAAGAGTTCAAGATGGTAGTCCGGTTTTTGCCTTTCTCTGTGCTTCTTTTTCTGGTCGGCTTTGGTTTCGGGGCAGGAATAATGAAGTGGCAAATTGATATTTTCCTTGCCCGTGCAACCTCGCTCGGGATTGGCAATGTTCTCGACATCAGTAACCTATTGAGCGTGGTACTTCTTACGTCCGTCTTAATGGGGATCGGCTTTCAGTTTCCAATAATTCTCTTGATTTTGATACGGCTTGGCATTGTTAAACATGAGCAGCTTGCCAAAAAACGCAAGTGGGTATATCTCGTTTCATTTGTCATTACACTTTTTCTCCCTCCAGACTCAATACTTGCCGACATTCTTCTGGCCATGCCATTTATTTTATCCTTTGAAGCTACCCTGGTTATCAACCGGATTATAGAAAGAAAGAAAAAGTAAAGAAATTAGGGGTGGACCGTGGGAGAATCGAACTCCCGTCTGTCGCATGCGAAGCGACTGCATTACCACTGTGCTAACGGCCCACGTTGAAGTATTATACCAATTTATACTACCTTAAAACCGAAAGAGGGTTAATATTGACACCGTTTTGGAGAACTTCAAAATGCAAGTGTATCCCCGTTGAGCGGCCGGTCGAGCCCATTTGGCCAATTGAGTCTCCACGGTTTACGGTTTGCCCTACTCCCACATAAATCTTCGATAAGTGCGCATAAAGCGTGCGCGTTCCGTTGCCATGATCAATCATGACGCGGTTCCCGTAACCGTAGCCGTCCAGCCAACCAGCCATAACCACTGTGCCCGCATCGGCGGCCAACACCGACGGTGCGGCGCGGTTGGCAATGTCCAAGGCCTTATGGTACCAGGCAAAGTTCTGGGAAATTGTTCCTTGTGCCGGCCAGACAAAATTACCTGAGGCAACAACAGTTCCGGCATCGGGTGTAATTTGGCGGACTCTGGCAACCGGTGACCACTGCACCTCTTCAGGCTTTACCCCGTCAGGGACAATAATGGTTTGTGCAATGGCAAGCTCAAAAGTTTCGTCGTTAACAAAAGCATTAAAGGGATAATTGACTATAACCTGCGGGTCGACATCATACTTTTTGGCAATGGAATACACAGTGTCGCCTTTATTGACCTTATGGGATACACCGGTGACAGGCAGGATCTCAAGAACCTGGCCAACCTTGATGGAGTCGCGGCTCGGGAGCGCGTTCTGCCAGCGAATGGTGTCAACCGAAACTCCAAACTTTTCGGCGATGGTGCTTACGGTGTCCCCTTCTTTGACTTCATAATCAATCACCCGGTCACGATACTCATGTTCGGCCACCACAGTTTCTGTGAGTTGCGAGTCAGATGCGGACAAGACTTGAGAAGGCGACGGCGCTTCCCATGGGTCTGTTCCGGCCCCGGGAAACTCCTCGGCCACAATCGGCGCAACCATTACACCAAAGGCCGCAATTCCAGCCATCCCCGAGTGAATCAGTCGTTTGGCCATTTTGCCCCTTTGTCTGTAAAGCGAGGTAACTGCAAAATTCTTTCCTTTGGCAAACCTTACCAGAGTTACTTTTGAAGTGGCCCCAAGCCAGAGGGCGAACTCCTTTAGAAAAACGCGAACATCGGAAGCCAGGAACGCCATACTTTCGAGGAGCTTTGATTTCCTTTGATACCTATCGATACGCTTGTATCGGGGTGGGTACATTTGCACCAACCAAAGTAGCACAAATCAGTATGCAAAGCAAACTGTTTCAATTAACCTAATTACTAATTGACCTAATTTTTAAACAAGCACAAATGCATTAATTTCCCACATGGCAGCCGTAGGATTGGGAGAGGGTGGTGCCCAGGAATTGGGACCCTTTAAAGGATTTGCCCCCGATGGGATCAAGGATTCTCCTTTCAAGGGGCTCTGACTACCTGTGACTTAACCCATGGAATGTCTCTTTCGCCAATAAATTCAGCATACGAGGAAAATTCACTATCTGAGTCATATTTGTCCTCACCGTTAGATTAATTAGAAATTAGAAATTTTCTAAACAGTTTTTAAACTGTTTAAGAAGTCCTGGTTGCTCTCGGTCTTACTGAGCCTCTCAAGAAGAGTTTCAGTGCGCTCGTCATCAGGCACCATCTCCAGCATTCTTCGAAGTGTATGAATCTTCTTGAGGTTCTCTTCGCCATAGAGGAGCTCCTCCTGTCTGGTTCCCGAGCGAGACACGTCTATGGCAGGAAATATCCTTCGCTCGGCGAGCTTTCTAGTCATATGAAGCTCCATATTCCCGGTTCCTTTGAACTCCTCATAAATAAGGTCATCCATCCTGGAACCCGTTTCAATCAGACACGTTCCGATAATGGTCAGGGATCCACCGTTTTCAATGTTTCTGGCCGCACCAAAAAACTTCTTCGCCGGTTGCAGAGCCGCGGGGTCAAACCCTCCCGTCAATGTTCTGCCTGAAGTCGGAAGTGCAAGGTTATATGCCCTCGCCATTCTGGTTATCGAGTCCAGCACTATAATCACATTACTGCCGCCTTCAACCAGCCTTTTGGCCCGCTCGAGAGCCAGCTCCCCTACTCTTGTTTGATCTTCCGGGTCCTGGTCAAAATTAGACGCTGCCAAAATTCCCTTGCCTTCGGTAGCTTTTTCAAGATGCCTTTTAATATCCGTTACCTCTTCCGGGCGCTCTCCAATGAGGACTGCCATGAGCATCACGTCCGGGTGGTTTTTTCCAATGCCCGCGATTATGTCACGAATCAGCCATGTTTTGCCGGCTTTCGGAGGACTCACAATTAGTCCTCTCTGGCCAAACCCGATGGGTGAGATAAGGTCCATTATCCTGGTTGTCATCGGCTCTTTACCGGTGGAAAGTTTAATTTGACTGTCCGGGTAAACCGCGAGCAAATCCTCAAATTCGGCCCGCTCTACCATCTCCCGGGCTTCCTGCCCGTTGATGGTCTCAACCTTCAAAAGCCCCCAATAGCGCTCGTTTTCTTTTGGACGCCTTGCTGCTCCTCCAATTAAGTCTCCAGTGCGCAAATTAAACCTTCTGATTTGCGATGCAGAAATATATATGTCACGGTCAGAAGCCACAAAAGAAGGTCGCAGGAGCCCGGAGCCTTCATTGGCAATATCCAGGACGCCTTCAACCATTTCAGTAGGAAGCCCGGAATCCGGCAGCACGCGATCGTCAACCACTAAGGACTTCTCTTCAGTAGTCGTCATCGCCTCAGGAGTAGTTGTATCGTCCGCTTTCAAAGCCATTAATAAAATATTATTCGAGGTCTTTTGCCATGTAAATGGAAAATTCGAAGTGAATTCCGATTTATCAATCGGTAACGTATTTTAACATGTAGTGAGGGGTTGTCAACTGGCGGGCTCGGCGATAACCAGTAATCTCCTTAAAGTTGTCCCCGGGGGGTCGCAGGTTTGGAGCACCAGCTCTTCTCCGATTGATTCACCAGTTAACCAATGGGTATCATTCGCATCAACTACTACTTTTTCGCTCACTCTATATAAATACACCTCACCATCAAAGTTCACAAATATTCTGTCTCCCTCGCTCAAAAGTCTTAGTTGATAAAAAACTGCATTGTATTCCGAAAAATTTACCGGAGAGTTTGTTGAATGGGCAAAGAGGTATACCCGTCTGCCCTCACCCGGGTGGCCAGTATTTACAGCGTGCGCGATGCCTTGTTTTAATGCCGCTTTATACACATCTTCATCAAACGGATTCACATCTTTTATCACTTTCGCGGTGGCACCGATTGTCGGGATAGATACCACAAATTCATCTACAGCGGGTGGCTTTGAGAGAGGCGTCTGAATTGTTTCCTGGGAAGTTCCCCCACTGACCTCAGCCAACCCAGCTTGATAATCCATATCAAGCTCCAAACTGGGCCCATAAAAAAAGACCATAAATGCCAGGGCGAGGCTTGAAACATTCGCGCCAAGGAGGCGCATAAACCTGAATCTTTTTTTCTCTTTTTGGGTTAAAGCAAGCCGAAGCTCGCCTTGCTTACCGGCCGAAGACTGGTAGATAATTCCTCGTGGGAACATATTAAACTGTCTTGTGTTTCTCGTACCAAAATACTCCAGTCGCGCCAAGTAACAAAACCAACAGTCCAAGGCCAAGGTGCTCAGGTCCGGTCTTCGGGAGCTCACTGTCTCCGCCACCACCGCGCCCTGTTACCGGACTTGGTGTGGGCGAAGCTGCAGGGGTTGCACTTGGCTTTGGGGATGCAGTTGGTGTTGCTGAAGGCCTTGGAGTAAAAGATGGATTGGCTACAGCATAAAGATCACAATTTAGCCCAGACTCTTCAACTCTCTCGATACACGCTGAGCTTGAGCTACCTGGAAAGTAACGTACTTGCCCGCAGCCTGAGATCGGGTTGGCACAAAAAGAGTCATTTCGAGCGTCCGTAAGCTTTGCATCGGTGTCCGTCAGGCTGCATCGCCCGTCATTATTAGTATCCCCTTTAGGGCAATCATAAGTCTCACAGCGGACAATTACACGGCCATCAGTGCACTGGGACCAGCTAGTATTTACGCCTTGAGCACGCACAGCGCCGGGTAAAGCCAGAACCAAGAGCACGAACCCAACCATCGCTTGTACTTTATGCATAACGGTCATATTGGAAACCTAACTTTCTTTTGAAGAATTGGATATTTTATCATCTTGACAAAATTTGTAAAGATGCAAAAAAATTTCTGCCTTAAAGGAGCGGGTAGTACGCCTGCCCTACATACCACCCGTCCCCTCAAGGCAGAACAGCTATTGACAAGATATGCTACATATGTCTAGTCTTAAGTACTGAATTATCTCACTTGCCTGTCTTTGAGATAATTCGTGTATTTCTTGAAAAGAGCATTGCTATTCGTGGAGTCCCGGTGTTACACCGAGAACAATCGATAGTGATGCTCTTTTCTATTCCGTTAGGAAAACCATTTACTCTAGGAAAATTATATAATCGAAAATAGCCCCTGTCAAATCCTATAGCTCCGATAGATTATTTTGTCTCACCCTATAGTAAACTTAGTCCCAAGTAAGTTCCGGTTTGACGACCTTATTTAATTGTAGACTGAAATTGTGGATAACTCTACTTTAGAGTTTTTAGTACTTCGGAGACAAGTTTATAGCCGCTTGAGTCGACAATATTCTTAAAACCCTGCCGTCTCCCCTGCTCCCGCCGCTTTTCTTCAAACTGGCTTTTCCTGATCTCCCCCAAAAGACCAACTTCACCGACAACCAAAGTATCTGTTTTAACGGAAATGTTTTTAAGTGAAGTGGCAATGGCCATCGCTACCGCCAAGTCCACCCCCGGATCTTTTACTTTTATTCCTCCGACGACATTAACAAAGACATCCTGTTCCGAAAGTCTGAGCCCGCAGTGGCGGGTCAGGACCGCAATCATGAGCTCTACCCGTTTTGGGTACAAGCCGTGTACAACTCTACGCGGAAAAGCCAATTTAGTGGGAGCAACCAGTGCCTGAACCTCAACCAAAATAGGCCGTGTACCCTCCATTACACAGCTAACTACGGCGCCAGGCACTCTCACCCTTTCTTTCTCCAGAAACAAAGTATCGGCCTTGTCCGCACTCTCCATGCCCTTACCGCTCATCTGAAATATCCCCACCTCGGAAGTATCTGCAAACCTGTTTTTTACCGACCGAAGAATTCTTAGAGGGCTTACCTTATCTCCTTCAAACCAAAGAACCGTATCTACCATATGAGCCAACGTGGCTGGGCCAGCCACGGTGCCATCTTTAGTAACGTGCCCTACCAAGACCACAGGTACGTTATTTGCCTTCGCAAAGCGAATTAATTGTAAAGTCGCGCCTTTAACTTGGCTAATTGTCCCGGGTGAGCCGGTAAGACCATCTGAATACATTGTTTGGACGGAATCAATAATTACGACCTTAAAGCCTGACTTTTTATATTCTAATTCGAGTGTTGCAAGTACAACATCCACATCGGTTTCCTCTAAAAACGCAATCTTCGCGGCCTCTATACCCAGCCTGGTAACCCGGGTGTTTACTTGGCTAATAGACTCCTCACCTAATACATAAAAGACACTCCCCACTCCACTTGCAATCTGAAGTAACAAGGTCGACTTCCCTATTCCCGGCTCCCCGGCAAGCAGAATTACTTGCCCCGGGACCATCCCCCCGCCTAAAACGCGGTCGACTTCAGGTTCTTTGGTGGATATTCTTATTAACTCGCGGCGGCCGACGTCTTTTAAGTATTGGGCTTTCCTCGCTTCCTTTTTTGAAGAACCTTTTACCTTCGCTTCCCGAAACTCAACGAAACTAGCCCAGCTCTGGCAATTCGGGCATTTACCCAGCCATTTCGGGGACTCAAACCCGCAACTTTGGCATACAAACGATGTACCTTTGGCCACAATGAAGCTATTATAACCCGGAGAAGAGATTCTAGTAAGTATTAGGCTCGGGATATTTACCAGAATCTCCAGGTCTTGGGGTGGACAAATAATCAAACGGCTTATTTAATGTGCTTTCCACCTCTTTGCCAGGGGCTGTATACCTCTCCTCAGCCATTTGGAGTTCTGACACAGTTAGTGGAGCTTCAACACCCGAGTCTGTCATAATCTTATTACTACTATTGAAAAAAGAAAATGCTACCACTATCCCTATTATTATAATTACGAGCAGTATTTTAATCATATTTAATTAGGCACCATAACTCCGGTCCCACTAAACGTCTTTTGCACCGCATTGCCAGGAAACTCAACAGATGTCATAGTCGAGGCAATATACTGCTCCAAACAAACATTGTTATATGTCACGCCATCAAGACCAACTGAAGTCCCAGTACAGATAGGGTCATTAGGGCCAGATACAATACGCCCAAATTGAGTTGTCCAAAACGCTCTGTCTTTTGGAGGGTTACCTCGGTTTGGTGAATATTGGCTATTTGGCCCATACCATGCCGCCTCAAGTCTTCGGGTAAGACCCAAGTCACCGGTTAATCTCCAAATGGATTGATTAAATGCATCAGCAGCAGTCTGCTCTAAGTTTCGTTGATAAACTGTTGTCGATCCGCAAATAGTAATTCCAAAGTCCCAAGACCAGCTTGCAGTGGAAGCATACCATTGCTCACATCCAATTCCCTGGTCCAAAGAAGTCTGATCTGTCACTAAAATGATCGGTCGCACTCCAGGGTCGCCATTTTCACTTCTTCTTGCAAATCTCTCCAAATTACTGGTTGGCCTTCCTGAATAATTCCAACCTTGCCAATGAGAAACACTGCCTGATGCATCTCTTGTCCATACTTCATAAGAATGGTAAGCCCCAAACCTCTCCTGGGGGTTACTGGCAAAGTGAGTCCTAAAGTAGATATCAACACCATCCATTCTTGTACTAAATCCTTTCATTGAGGTATGCTTGATCGAATTTTCAGCGGCCGAGGTGTTAAAATGGCCATGAAACATGGGATTATATCCTGCTGCTAGTATCCAGGATGAAGGCGGGTCACCATGCTCATGCCCTGTTTCACATCCGTTATAAACCGGAGCATGCCACCTATCCATTGGTTCTCCGCACTTGCCCATACCAGACATTGTTGTTGCAGTGGGAGTAGGGGATGGTGATGTTGATGTGGTTGGGCGTGGAGTTACAGTTGGTCTAATGGTAGGAGATGCAGTCACTATAGGAGACGGACTATTAGTCGGGGTCGGCACACTAGTAGCCTCGCCTGAACCAGGTGTGTAAGTTATAACCAGTCTTGGATCGTTATTTATAAACTTCCTCCCCCAACTACCACCCGTACCCCTGAGAATAAAAGAAATAACACTACGCTCGCCACTCCCCACCAGCTCACCAACCACTCCTGTCACGTCTACTTCATAACCTTTCCCCACCTTCCACTGAGTATCTTCATTTATAGAAGTTTTTATTGAAGTAAGCCCTCGAGATGAGGGTTTACTTGATTCGCTAAAGGGAGCGGACGAGACTGAGTTATCCCCATAAATATCATATTCTACTCCTATCCACTGATCCCTAGGCACACTAAACTCGATTTTAGCTGATTGAACTTGTGCTCCCTTGGAGATTGTAGCGCCGGTAAACCTTATACCGAGATAAGAAGCTGATGGGGTCTCCCCTGTCCCTATCCACTTTTCGCCCGGGGGGTAATCATATTTGGATCCGTCCTCATTGATGATATCGCCTGCCTGCTGGACGGATAAAGTTACAGTTTCAGAAGCCATAACTTGAGCTTTACTTCTCACATCTCCGTTAAAACCTGGAAAAGTTATGACCCCAACAAACAAGGCAACAACTATTATACTAAGCCCAAGCACCCCAAGACCTATAAATCCTTGTGATTTGCCTCTCACGAAGCAATTATATTTGTAACCAACATCACAATCAAGAGGAAGTTAGGGATTGGTCGTAATGTAATTACATGCTATCCCACAGGAAGCACAATTCGAGGTATCCATGGCACTGGACACATTATCCAAAGAAGCGCAGAGGGCATAACTTGCACTCGACAAGAGATTGTATGAATATATTCTTGACGGGCTTTCGGGGTCCCCGGGCTTGTTATCCATATAAACACTGGCCGAGGTGCACGCGGGGGTGGAGCCGTTCCCTACTAGGTTTGCTCCGGTTGTAACTGCGTTGTAGTAGGCCGCAGTTGGGTAAACTCCACAGTCGGCTCGATATTTTTCAAGCCCGGAGGCAATTAATGCCAAGTCGGCCTTTCTTCTCTCATCGCGGGCTTGCTGCCGCGAGCCACCCAAAGCAAAGGCCATTGCCGAGAAAACAATTATTATTATGACGATAACTACCAATACCTCAAGAAGAGTAAAGCCTTTGCGCATATATCCATTCTATATCAACTGTTACTTGTAGCCAACAGGTTTTGCTGAAGTCACGAGAAGCCCCAATGAAAGTCTTTTTTCTTTCTTGTCTACTTCTTCAATGTAGCAATTAACCTTTTGCCCTTCCTTGAGTGCCGTTGCCGGCGGGATTTTTGTAATGTGAATAAGGCCTTCCACTCCTGGAGCAACCTCAACGAACGCGCCAAAATCACTGACCCGGACAATTGTCCCTGTTATTTTGTCATCCGGGTGATATTTTTCTGTGGCCGTCTCCCACGGGTCAGCACCGGCCTGCTTCATTGAAAATGAAAGCTTATTGTGCTCAACCCCGATAACTTTCACGTCAACCTTGTCACCAACTGCAATAACATCCTCGGCTCGGGCCGTCTTAGCCCATGAAAGCTCGGACACATGCACAAGTCCCTCCACTTCAACTTTTTTGTCATCCATGGGAACTGTGATTTGTACAAACGCCCCAAAATTGGTAACCGTGGTAACCACGCCTTTAAACTTGTCCCCAACTGATATACTTTTGAGAGCCTTATCCACATCCTTCAGGCTGTCGGCTTCCGACACTGCTTTCTCAGAAAGCACTATCCTTAAATTCCCCTCATCCAGATCAATAATTTTTGTCTTTACATGCTTGCCCACTGCCCCTTCGCCCATTTTCGTTAGCACCGCACCAAGCTGTGAATTGGGGATAAACGCCGTTTCATTCTCAAGAGCGGCCACCAGGCCATGGGGGTTCACCGACTTAACTATCACTTCGATAACTTTTCCTTCTTCCTGAGCTTTTTTGATTTTTTTCCAGAAGTCATCTTGTGCCGCTCCGCGCAAGGATAAAAGTGTCGCGCCATCACGACTTTCCGGCTCCATCACCATTGCAGCTATTTCATCCCCCGCCTTCAAATTTTCAATGAGATTTTTAGCCTCCAGAAAATTTCCTTCACGCACGAGTCCTTCGCTCTTGCCGCCAATATCAAAAACTGCGGTACGAGCGCTCATTCTTAGAAACTTTGCGTTTATTTTTTGTCCTTTGGTAAAGCTTTTTATTTTGTAACCCGTGGAGGCAAGAAGGTCCTCCATGCTTACCGATTTGGAGTCATTTTGTGTTTTTGTCAATTGTCATGCCACCTTTCATTTGGTTTATTCCTGGACCTCAAAATTGGCATGGCAATGACCTATTTTCACGACCCGTTGCCGGGTAGCTATCGTCGGCGCTGCTGCGTTTCACTTCTAAGTTCGGAATGGAATTAGGTGGTACCACAGCGCTCAAATCACCAAGCCAATTTTAAGGTCCAAGCTTTGTATTTTACACTTTGAATAACTGGAAGAAAAGATTTTGTCATTATACGAAATCAAACGTCATTGGACCAATTCGCACCAGTAAGCTTAACGACTTGCGTCGCTTCCACTGCTGGCCGATTAAACCGATGTTCTCTCGGAGGTCTCATAACGAACCCTCATCTTAGGGTGGGCTTCCCGCTTAGATGCTTTCAGCGGTTATCCCATGGGAATGTAGCTACCCGGCGCTGCCACTGATGTGACAACCGGCACACTAGGGATTCCCCCATCCCGGTCCTCTCGTACTGGGGACAGCTCCCTTCAAGGTTCAACGCACACACCGGATAGAGTCCGAGCTGTCTTGCGACGCTCTGAACCCAGCTCACGTAGCACTTTAACGGGCGAACAGACCGACCCTTGGGAGGTACTTCCCCCCCAGGATGTGCTGAGCCGACATCGCTTTAAACCCATCTACTTACGTAGTGGCCTGACTATACCTTCGTCCTCTACAACATGAAGTAGGACGCCGACGTGTTATATGAATTAAAAAATTCATATCTACTCCCTTACGAGCTAGTCGATACGGGGTTATATCGGAATTTTGTACCGCATACTTTTAATTATGTGCGGGTAGATTGTTTCCCTGAGTGTTGGAGTACTTGAGTATAAGGTTCGTATTCTAAAGTACGTTTTATCCTTATTTAATCGTGACTCTATTCCAAGTTCTCCCAAACTTTTTATTAAATTACCTTGACTCTTTAAATCAAATTGTTGGCAATTAAAATAACTGCTTCTATATGTTTTTGAACCATCGTCCATATACCAGACAGCTAAAGATAGTGGGGATAACTTTAAATTATCCGGAATTATCTTTTTGCCATTCAGGTAAAATCTGCCATAGAAAACAGTAAGTTCGGGAATGCTTTTGATAAAGAATCTGTAACCAACACGGCCTGCATTGCCTCGATAAGCTTTGGGAGGAGTGATGACAATATCTTTTAAAATTTGATATTTCCAATCAACGTACTCTTTTTGCTTTATAAGCGAAGCTTGTGAACTTCGTTCATCGAATGCGTAATTTGCAAATGCGCATTAGTTTTCTTTCTCAAATATCCATCACCAAGGATGCAACCCAAAATTATTTGTTGTTGAATATCCGATAAACTTCCCACGGTGTTGTCCCCTGAATTCAGCTTAACCCAAAGTTAAACCGAATTTCAAGTTGGAGTTCACCGTTATGAGTCGGTATTTTTAAAACAGCATTCCGGTATTTCTACCGGAAGACCCCGATGTCATTGTTGAGGTAGCGAACCGCATCGTCGATATGGACTCTCGGATGCGACTACTCTGTTATCCCCGGCGTAGCTTTTATCTATTAAGCTCCGTCCGCACCCATTGCGAAACGGAGGATCACTAAGACCTACTTTCGTACCTGCTTGGCCCATCGGCCTCGCAGTCAAGCTGGCTTATACCTTTGCGCTTACCCCACGATTTCCATCCGTGGTTAGCCAACCTTTGCGTCCCTGCGTTACCTTTTTGCAGGGTACCGCCCCAGTAAAACTGCCCATCTGACACTTTTCCCGGACGCGTTTCAAGCGTCCCTGAGTAAGATCTGCCACATTTTAAAGAGAGGTGTTACATTGGCGTCCCGCAAAGCGGGACTCCCTCTTACGCTAGACAATTAAAATGCACAGCTCAATGCCAGAATACAGTAAAGCTGCACGGGGTCTTTTTGTCCTGGTGTGTGTAGGCCGCGTCTTCACAGCCATCGCAATTTCGCCGAGTGATAGTTTAAGACAGTTGTCAGCTCGTTACGCCTTTCGTGCGGGTCTGAACTTACCAGACAAGGAACTTCGCTACCGTAGAACAGTTATAGTTACTGCTGCCGTTTACTGGAGCTTCATTTCAGAGCATCCCGCCAAAGGCGGGGCACCCATCCACTTAACTTACCAGCACTGGGCAGGCGTCAGCCCGTATACTTAAGCTTTCGCTTTTGCACGGACCTGTGTTTTTGGTAAACAGTCGACTGACAATCGTTAGCTGCGATCCCTACACCATAAATGGTGAGGGACAGGACATCTTGCGAACTTACGTCCAGCTAATTTGCCGAGTTCCTTAAACTACCTTCTCTCGCTCGCCTTGGTCTACTCGACCAACCCACCTGTGTCGGTTTGCGGTACGGCTCGCTTTGATACTCACTGCGAATTTTTTCTTGTAAACTGAAACGGTCAGAATTGGCGAACTCTCGCTCACCTCTGCATCGCCGCTTAATTAATCATCTTGATGGGTTTTCCAATCAAGACTATCTCACGGCTTACACTCCAATCAATAAGAAGCTCTGACGCTCCAATTCAGTCAATCCCCAGTTGCATGCAGTCCCTTGCGGGTGCAAACGCATCAAAACAAGTACGGGAATATTAACCCGTTATCCATCGACTACGCCCTTAGGCCTCGCCTTAGGTGCCGACTTACTCCCGGAGGACGAACCTCGCCGGGAAAACCTTGGGTTTTCGGCGTCCCGAATTCTCATCGGGATTTCACGCTACTCATACCGGCATTCTCACTTCCAAGCGCTCCACCATGGTTTCCACCACAGCTTCACTGCACTTGGAACGCTCCCCTACCACCTCGCTCGCAGAGCGAGAAATTCTAAATTTAAAATTTGAAATTTTTAATCAAATAAAAATACTAAAATCTAAACTTCAAAAATTAGAAATTAGATATTAAAAATTGATTTAAAATTAAAAACTAAAAACTAAAAATTCTCGTTCTACGAACGAGATCCGTAGCTTCGGTAGTATACTTTAGCCCCGCGAAATCTTAGGCGCGGAATCCCTTGACCAGTGAGCTGTTACGCTATCTTTAAAGGATGGCTGCTTCTAAGCCAACCTCCTGGCTGTTTTTGGAATTCCACTTCCTTAAACACTGAGTATACATTTTGGGACCTTAACTGACGGTCTGGGTTGTTTCCCTTTCGTCTCTAGAGCTTAGCCCCTAGAGACTGTCTAGTCCGTTAATGTGATTGTAATTCGGAGTTTGATTAAATCGCCTTGGTTTCCCTTGGCGACCCATTCAGTAGCTCTACCTCCAATCCACCTAGCGGACCACGGTGCCCATACACCTTTCGGGGAGAACCAGCTATCTCCAGGCTCGTTTGGCATTTTACCCCTAGCCACAAGTCATCCGAGCATATTGCAACATACAACGGTTCGGCCCTCCTTCCCGCTTTCGCGGGAATTCAGCCTGCTCATGGCTAGATCGCCTGGTTTCGGGTCTATCATGCACTACTAATTGCACTATTAGTACTCGCTTTCGCTGCGCTTTTGAGCCATAAGCCCTTAAGCTTGCAGTACACGATAACTCGCCGGTTCATTCTTCAATAGGCACGAGATCACTCGCGCTCTGCGCGAAAGTTACGAAGTGATTAAGTTAATAAGTTATTAAGTTTTGTTTTACTTAATCTCTTAATCGCTTAATGTCTTCATATCTTTTGTGCAAAGCACAAGCTCTCTCGGTTTGTCTGCAAACAGTTTCATGTTCTATTTCACTGTGCGTTCCGCACTTCTTTTCACCTTTCCCTCTCGGTACTTGTTCACTATCGGTCCTTTGTTATATTTAGCCTTGGAGGATGGTCCCCCCAGATTCCCACAGATTGTGACCGTGGTACTCAGGTGCCCACTAGGCTGATAATTAGTTTTGCTTACGCGAGTTTCACGCTCTTTGCTCATCCATTCCAGAATGTTCTGCTACCAATTATCAATGCCATATCGTGAGTCCTACAACCGATCACCCCATTAGATAAAAATATCTAACGGGGCAAAATTTGGGCTGTTGCCGTTTCGCTCGCCGCTACTTAGGCAATCTCGTTGATTTCTCTTCCTCACCCTACTTAGATGTTTCAGTTCGGATGGTTCCCTCGCCTGCAGCTATATTCCGGTAAACCGGAAATTTTACCACAGTGTGGCCCAGGATGAACTGGGCCAGGTTTCCCCATTCGGACACCGCCGGATCAAAGCTTCGTGGCAGCTCCCCGACGACTTTCGCGGCCATGTACGTCCTTCATAGGTAACAAAGGCCAAGGTATCCACTGTTTGCATTTTTTAGACGCTTGATTCCGTACAATCCCGCTGAGCGGGACGGACACAACTCCCTCGAGTTGTATACGGAATCGCCTTTTCTTCCAGTTGTCAAAGTACAAAATATTAGAGTTAAAGAGTAAAAGAGTAAAAGGTAAAAGTTTGGTCTTTCACTCTCTTGCTCTCTCGCTCTTTCACTCTAAGTGGGTGGACCTGGGCGGACTCGAACCGCCTACCTCCTCATTGCAAATGAGGTGTTCAAACCTGCTAAACTTCAGGCCCAAGTCTTACAGATTTTAAAAATAAATGTGCATGGTTTTTTCTTCGAAACAAAAAACCGAGCTTCTAAGCTCGGCAATCCATGAGTCCTATCCTTTTTCAGGCACGCACTAGGTGCGGCTTTGTTGTAATAGCAGATTAAAAGAAATTCTCATTAAGTTTCCGAACTTAGGTAAAAAGTATTATATAGTACTTACAGAGCCCCGTCAACCAAGCTCCAAATGTCCCTGACTCCATCGCTTTTTGGCTTTCTTGGGGAGCTCATCATCTTTTCAAAGACTCCCGCCTTCAAGCACCATTGTATAAATTCTGCAGATTTTTTGGGGTTTGCCATCAGTGGTATGCCTCGCCATTTTTTCGCTTTAGCTATCACACTCTTGTCTCTCGCCCAGAGCCGTTCTTGCTCTTCTTTTGATGGAATTAAATTGTTCCTAGCCAGAAACCAGAGATTATCATACTCCTGCCTCCCAACGGGTTGAGTAAAAAGAAGGATTACGCCACCTGTTTGCCTTGGAGTATAAAGGGCCTTAAAGGCCTGCTCGCTTGGCTTGGTCACCTCAAGTGCAAGTGTATTTTTTTGCATTACCTTCTCATAGCCCACTACCACCAGTCTGTCGTAGGAATGGCTATAAACTTCGGTGTATGCAAGCTTACCCATCTCAGCCAAAAACTGCTTAGTATAGGCCGAGTCCCTCGAGGTCACATAAAACCTGAAACGGCTCTCAAGCTCATTTAGCCTCATGGCAAGTTCGCGGTAGAAATCAAGCCCAACGGCCGCACCTGAAACCGGCAAGCTCACTTTTATTTTGACCTTACTTTGAGCTTGAGCCTGCTTAAACTTGTACTCAAACTTGGACTCTTTGAGCTCATGCCCGAGTTTCAGGCTCAAGGGATAATGAACTACCTCAGTGTGAGGAGCGCCAAGCCTGAGCCCAGTGAGCCTACTCGGAACTATGGTGAGGTCAGCCCCGGGTACGCTCCAGGCTTGTTGGGGGCTATCATCGGTAACGACCACAACGAGCTTGACCTCAAATCCTTCAGCCTCAAGGTCAGGTTTGATGGCACTAATCTGGTGGGCTAGCCCAAAGTGCGTAGACACAAATACCACTCGTTTGGGGCTGGGCTTAAGGCCTGTGAGCATAGCCTCAACCTGAGGCTGAAGTGCCTTCGCCCTTAGCCTCAAGATGTGTGTATAAATGCTCGTGAAAACACGCTCAGCAACCCCGTACTGCAGGGCTTCGGCAAGCTCACGGAAAACCGGATTATTTGAGCTCAGGCGGTGCATAAAAGTGGTGGTCGAGTCCAACGAGCTAAATAAGCTCACCCTAGCACCCTTGGGCAAGCCCTCCATCAAGGCATAAGCTACTCGAAGGTGCCCAAGGCCAGCCTTGGCAAAAGTAAGCACAATGAGCGTGTCGGGTGAGGTAAGATTTTCGAGAGCCATAATTCAGTTTACATTATTGACAAACATACATACATATGTAATTATGTATGTATGCCAAACCTAGTCAGAACGACCATCTTACTTCCCGAAGATTTAGCTCAAGCAGCCAAGATGAAGGCATTACAAGAGAAAAAATCCCTCAGCGAGCTGATTCGCGAGACACTTGAGCCCAGAGTTTCCGGAGCCAAACCTGCTAAACCAGCTGGCGACCCAATGGCCAGCTTGGGAGTGTTTAAGATTGGAATCGATAAAATATACAACAGACGATCTGAGCTATATGAAGAGCACCTCCAAAACAAACTCAGTGGCTAAACAAGTACTTTTCGACACAAATGTGCTTATATATTCGCTCGACTCAGCATCGCCTCAATTTGAGGCTGTGCGCAAATTGTTTGCCAGAGTAAAAAATGGTGAGATTGAGGCTGTTGCCGCTCATCAAAACATCGTTGAGACAGAAAATGTACTCGTCAATATCTATAAGAAGAGCTTAGATGAGGCAAGAGACGCAATTGACAATGTCTTGTTTAGCTTCAATTTCAGCTTAATCTGTCCGCTTCCGAGCACAATTTCGTTATATCACAGACTAATCCAAAGGTACTCAAGCAAGACTAAAATTGATATCTATGATATTTATTTAGCCTCGACTACGCTCGTTAACGGAGTAGACTCGATAGCAACATACAATACCAAGCATTTCGAAGGCCTTGGGATTACTGTTATTTCTCCTGGAATTGGTACTTGACACCTATCACTCTCTGTTGTATATTGCTAACTATCAATTAGTACTTCTTTAATCTTCTATATAACGATTAGCTTAATCTACTAAATAAATATTAGATTTTAAACATCCATTTGATTTTCCCGGAGCGGGGTTTTTGTTTCAATAGACTTGTTTTAGAGGAGGGGCATCCTGTTCCTTTTGGGAACAGGGCTCCCCTTCTGAGACACAGTCTCAGAACTTTTCCATCGGAAACGAACAATAGAAAGGTAAACAATTGCTGTTTACTCATTACTATTTATTAGTGACCGGTGAAGTACCTTAACATTGCAAGCGATTCTGTGAAGCTCATCAAAGAGCCTAACTCTTTTTGCTAAATGGCAGTAAATCTTTTTTGGTAAGAAGTACGGAGCGAAGGCAAGTTTTCAAAAGTGCATAGCTGGGCTTAGCCTGAAAGCCAATGTAACAAATAGTTTTCCCGGCCGCCTGGCATTCAGAAACTGCTGGAATTAAATCCGAGTCGGAGCTAATTAAATATGCGGTGTCGTATTTATCACGAAAGGCACCAACCAAAAGTCGGGTTGCGATATTTACATCAACGCCCTTTTTGTGGTAAGCCTTAGCAACCTTAAGCATATAACCAAGCTATACCTCAATGCCTTGACCAATAAGATTGCCAACAAGAATATTCTGAGAGCGAAATAGTTCGTAACTTTTAGGATTATTTCTCTCAGTTCTGATAGCGCCGACAAAATAAACCGAACGTATCAGTTTTTCGGTCTTAACCAGAGACTTAAAAAAGCCCATATATGAAAACTTAAGGCTACCTCTGATACCAAGATCTTTAAGGCGGTGGTAAAAATTACTGCCGTCCACAAAGACAACTGCACGAGGTTTGGAGGATTTCTTGCTCATTATTAAATGTAGCACAAAAATACCCCGTGACTAAAAAATCACGGGGGGAGTTAGTAAAAGTATAGTAGCAAAAAGAAGTTGATATTTCAAGTATTAAAAAGGCTTATACAGGCTTTTTGACGAGCTTCACAGTAAGAAAGCCCCACGTCGCTCCATTCGGAGCTATGTTAGGGGTGAAAAAAGAAAGAAGTGCTCGCCATGTGGCGAAGCTTTACGTGGACTTCTTGTGGGTCACACAGAGGTTAGGAATGAAGTAGCAAGTAGAATGTAGAAAGTAGTATGGGAATTTTGTATCTCCCTTGCTACATGCTTCATGCTACATACTACATGTTTCCTAGCTTCTCTGTGACTCAATAAGGAGTTCACTAATCATGTCCAAGGAGGACAAGAAATGCGTACATGGATTATCGGATTAATTGTGGTAGTCGCCACACTTTCTGTCGGCCTACTGCCAGCAATGGCGTGGGATGGGCATGTCGATGTATCTTATTCGTGCGACGGCGGGCTCACGTATTACGAGGCTTCTGCTTCGTCGTCGTGGCCTGGTTTTCAGGTTGATTGGGGGGGAGATTCCCATCGAGGGAGTCTCTCTGAAGGAGAATCTGCATCAGGCACAGCCGTGTTTTTCTGGCCGGAAGTAGGTCATCACTTTACGGCTTCATGGTCGGCAGAATTTCAGGTAGAATGCCAATCTGAAGAACCAAACCATCCGCCACGGCGCACCGTTGTGCACCACAACAACCGACCTCGCCCATTCAACACAATGTGCGTTTTGAACAACCCAGATGGGCTGTTCTCAAGCGGTGGCGTTGAGGGGCTCAACGGCGCGTTCTGGACCTACCAGAATGATGGCGGCTATGAGGGGAACCTTGTGGTTGCAAACATCAACTGGCGAACGTCTGACGGCACAAGTTTCGTGCTAGCGGGAGACCCTTCTGGGAATTCCACACAGGCTAGGGTTGTCGACTTAGACAACGCCAATCCCTGGTCACGCTGTGAGTTGGTTCAGCCCGAGTCGCAAGGCCAAGGTGGTGGTCCAGCAAATCTTCCTGAAATTCAGGATTGGTGGTGGGACGTAGTCTACACCAAGGAAGAGGCTGAACTTATCTACTTGCGAGTGTCGAACATTTTTGAGGATGAACGTGATCCTGCATTCTGCTGGGAACACGCTCCTGAAAAACCACCCGCGTGGGTACGTGTCCGTATCATGAATGGTGAGGAGCTCATCATGAGTTTCGAGCCGACTTTCATTGAGACGGAGCGCCGGCCCAACAATATTAGTTGCTGGGAATGGGAGTACAACCTTCTACCTGATTGGCATGTGCTTTATGACGCCCAGTTCGTAGGGGTTCCGCTTATCACTGAGCGAGTCGACATCTCATATCGTGGGATGGAAAAACCGGCAGCTGGATGGTGGAATGTTCACGAAGAAGGTCTGGCTCTCTACCCCGGTGACGATGAGTCCCTGCTGTCAGCAGAGATGAACTTCGCACTCAATATTGAGAGCGAAGAAGTTGCTAAAGTAGAAGCCGAAGAAACGGTAGAATACACCGTTGTCCCAACAGACACGCTGAGCGGCATTTGTGCGCAATTCGGCGCAAACCAGATTTATGGCCAGTCAGGCTGTATCGAGCAGGTCAAACTGCTTAATGGCCTTGAAGGGTCAATGATCACGGTTGGCCAGGTGCTGATCGTCCCGCAAAGCTAGTCTCACTAAAAAGTGAAACGAACACCTCCCTTTCCATTTGCAATAGAACGCAAATCCGAATACTACGCTTGAAAGACAACGTGGCTAGCCTTTACGGCAAGTAGGATTATGCAGTCTATAGCATACAACGATAGCCGCTAACACAGGGCGAATCAGGGACTTGTTAGTAGTTTTACTTCTCTTTCTTTCCTAGCTTCGGCTAGTTAAATCGCATTGCAACTCGCTCAGCTTAAGCTGACGCACGAAATTTCCGTTCGCGGAAACTGGTGCTCGGTCTAAGATCCGTAGCGAGTTTGACTTTATTTCAGGTGGAGATAGCTCTGCTTGAGGAAGATTGGAAATTTGGGAAATCCGTGCGGATTTCATTTTAGGAATTTATTCCTAATCTCTAAACCATTTTCTCCTTTCATCTTTTCCTCTCGCCTCTCTATCTCCCCCTGTACCATTTACCGGTGTATGCCGGTACTGAAGAGCTCAAAAGAGCGAAATGGTAGTACTTTAAAATCTAAAACGAAGTTGGTATATTGGAGTATGGCAAAGAGGAGAACGCTGACTCAGGCCGATGTTGATGTTTTGAAAAAAGAAGTCTCATCTGCGGTATTGAAAGCAGTAGTACCTCAGATAAAGACAGCCGTGTCTTTGGTAATAACAACGGAGTTATCCGAACAGGAAGAAAAATACGAGAAGAAGCTCGAGGAGTTCAAAAGCGAGTTCTTTGACAGGGTTGATCCTATTCTCAAGGAAGTTCCTGCAAGCCGTGAAGAACGGACAGTTCAGGCACATCAAATCGCCAATCTTTCAGACAGAGTTGAGAAGGTTGAAAAACACCTCGGACTGGCAGCTTAACCCAACTTCATAATAGTGAGTAGTGCAAAATGGTTAGCCATTTCTAGTTGACCATTTTTCATTACTCACTACCCAGTTATAACAAATACTAGATAGTAGAATTACTAGATAACAAAAATCCCCCATCGAAAGGTGGGGGATTTTTTGTGGCTTAAATTTACTTATCAGCCTCGGTATGGTACTATTTTCGTACTTCTGGGGTGCGTGGCTCAGTGGTAGAGCGTCGTCCTGATAAGACGAAGGTCGATGGTTCGATCCCATCCGCACCCACCCAACCTACTTCTGATACAATTAAATCATGGCTGAGCTAACTACTCTTTTTCTCAAAGTCCCCCGCGGCAATGAATATACTCCTGAGGCGGCGCAGACTTTTTTATCCGCCTTAACCCAGCTTAATTTTCTTTCCCGCTGGGAAAGACTCACCGGCAGGCACCCTCAGCCTTTGGCCCTTGAGATTGTCCTTCATAACCAACAAATCCGCTTTATGATTGCCGCAGACGCGGAGCTTGCGCCATTTGTGGAGGCGCAGCTCCAAAGTAACTACCCCCTCGTTATAGTCGAAAAAACTAAAGACCCATTGTCTCAAGCAGGAATTTTAAACACGCAAACATTAAAACTTGCCCACGGCAATTACTATCCACTTATGACTTACCCCAGTTTTACCGATGTGGACCCGTTAAGCTCGGTGCTTACAGTTTTGTCCAAAGCCCCGGCGGAGGAGCTAATAATAATTCAAATTGCGCTCGAGGCAATAAGCGGCTCGTGGCAGCAGGCTACTCAAAAAACTCTTGAGCGTGGCATTCGTGACCGCGAAGGCAACACCACTCCCCTTCCGGACGCCGCGATTATAAATGAGAAAATAAGTTTTCCCGGCTTTGGAGTGACTTTGCGAATTGCAGCCAAGCAAAAACATACACTAAATACTTTAGTCAGTGCCTTTGGGGTATTTACAAAAACGGGCGGCAATTCCATTTCTGTTAAAAAGAAGGGCTTGCTTTCCAAAGACCGGACGCTTGATTACCTTGTTTCAAGGCGCGTTAGCGGAAGCGATGTTTTAAATATTGCCGAGCTCGCGACTCTTTGGCACTTGCCAAGCGAGAAAGTCAAAATCAGCTCGATTGTCTGGGGCAATGCAGTCCTTTCAGAGGCTCCGGACAACTTGCCATCGGCCCTTGGAATGAGCGAGGATGAGCGCAAGGAAGTCAACTTTTTTGCCAAAACTCAGTTTAAAAATACCGAGGCGATATTCGGGCTAAAGGATGTGGACCGCAGGCGCCACGTCTGGGTTGTCGGCAAAACCGGAACCGGTAAGTCAACTCTCATTGCCAACATGGTTATTGATGACCTGAAAAAAGGCCGGGGTGTGGCAGTCATTGACCCACATGGCGACCTTTGCGAGACGGTCCTCAACTACATTCCAAAAAACAGGATTAACGAAACTATATACTTTAACCCGGCGGACAGAGATTATCCAATTGTCATTAATCCCCTGGAAGTAAACACCAAAGAGGAAGCGGAGCTTGTAGTTTCCGGGCTTATGTCAATTTTTACCAAAGTCTGGGCCAACGTCTGGTCTGCCCGCATGGAGTATATACTTAGAAACTCGCTTCTGAGTTTAGCCGAAATCCCGGGTTCAACGTTGATTGATGTCTTGAGGCTTCTGTCCGAAGAAGATTATAGAAACAAAATGGTTCAGAAAATGCATGACGAGACCTTGAAAAGCTTCTGGGTCAATGAATTTAATAAAATGCCAGACAAACTCCGCGCCGAGGCAGTCTCGCCGATTCAAAACAAAGTCGGCCAATTTGTGACTTCCCCCATGGTAAGGAGTATCTTAAGCCAGTCAAAAAGCACAATATCTCTGGGACAGGTTATGGACCGCGGCATGATATTTTTGGCCAACCTTTCCCAGGGGCGCTTGGGCGAGGACAATGCGGCCTTACTCGGGGCAACTCTCATCACTAAGTTTCAACTGGCCGCAATGCACAGGGTTGATGTCCCCGAGAGTGAGCGCCATGATTTCCACTTGTTTGTGGATGAGTTCCAAAATTTTGCAACTGACAGCTTCATCAAAATTCTCTCAGAAGCCCGGAAATACAGGCTTAACTTGATGCTTGCCAACCAATACATGGGGCAAATTCCAGAGGGTGTCCAGAAGGCAATTTTAGGAAATGCCGGTTCACTCGTGAGCTTTTCGGTTGGTGCTGACGACGCGGCCATTATTCACAAAGAATATGCCGAGGTTTTCTCACAAAATGATTTGGTGAATTTGGCGAACTTCCAGATTGCGGTGAAGCTTATGATTGATGGCCACAGCACCCGACCGTTTCTGGCCCACACTCTCCCGCTCCCTGCATCAAGTAACCTGAATAAACAAAAAGTATTGGAGGTTTCAAGACAGAGATGGAGTAAGAAGATTAAAGAGGGTTAGTTATCTGTTGTTCCACCAGTCTCGAAGTTCATCAATCACTTCTCCCGTTTCTTCCCTTAACTCACCAAGTATTTCTTCGGCCTGCTCGGCTGTGTCATTTAAGAATTCCCGTGCCTCATCTGTAAAATCAGGGCACTGTATCGTTTCGCCTGTGTGATTGATAATTTCGTCCAAGGCATAATAGGGTGCCGTAACTTCCCCACCAGGTAATGGTAAGGCCTCATCGTCAAGCACTCGTCCCGAGGTTGCATTAATCCTGAGGCCGTATGGCAATGCTTCACTCTCGGTAACTGGCCAGTAATATACATTAAACTCGTCGTCTGTTCTTGCAAGAGGCTCTCTTTTGCCCAAATGTGGTTCTGCCATTTCTAAAGTGCAATTCACATTATCCATAAAACCGTATACTTGGCCTTGCCCGTCTGCCAAGACTGCTACAACTCTGTTTCTATCGGGACCGAATATATCTTGTCTATACTCCAGATAGCCTATAATTCTGGGCGACTCTAGGGCGACTTGACCTTCTCTTCTATCTATCGCAGTTAATGCTCGAATATTTGCTGCATCTGTTGCCGCATACGGATCAGTCTCTGGAGTTGCTTCTTGTGTTGGATTTTGCTCTAGAGTTTGCAAGAAGACAGGAGCGAAGAAGCTTACTCCTCCTGCGGCCGCTAACTCAATAAACTCTCTTCTTGTTAAACCCTTTCTTTCTTCCACAACTTATTATACTTGAGGTGTCAATTCGTAAATTCAAAACTGGCCAGCATATTGTCAAAGACTTGTTGTTCCCCTTTATCAACATTATCATCCCAGGTCATCTGAATAACCGTATTTTTATACCAGATAACCACATATGCCCGCCACTTGCCGGTCAGCTCTCCTTGAATAACCTGTGCATCCCCACCGCCTAGTTTTTTAAGTTCAATCTTTGGCGGGTTACTCCAGCCGGACAAGGTTCTCGTTGATGAGATAATCTCGCTTGCGGTAAGAGCGGCATTAGTAAGGTTACTTGAAGTCTGAATAACTAAGTTGTTTACTGTCTTATTACTCGCGTCGCGGCTTATTTCTGACTTATTGGCATAGATCCCCTCTTTTTCGTCTTTCTCGGCGGTCAGCGTCCATTCTGACGGATACTTGATGGTGTAATTAAAAGTAGTATTTTCAAAAGTCTGCCAGCCTGAGGTGTCGACCAAAAAAATAATACTATCTATGATTTTTTGGAATTCTTCTTCTTTTTCTGGAGAATCAACAAAAAAATTTATTATTAATTCATTGACAACAATCTGCCACTGATCATCGAATGAAGCTTTTACAGCATCTTTACCTCCTACTCTTATCTCTTCAACTTCCGCTTCTGTAAAATCCGTAAACCCTGGTTTTTCTGGATAAATAGTCAGTAATTCTGTATTGTCTTCCCCAATACTCACAGAATTTTCCTTTTCATCAAGCACTTCATAATCCTCAGGGATAGTCATCTGAACTAATAAATCTATATTTTTATACAGCTTTGTGGGCACAGGTGTGGGCGTGGGAGCCGCAACCACCAGAGCTTCGGTTACTAAAGGGGTGATAGTTGGGGCCGGCGCGCGCATGGTGTAATTATTTCCCGTAACGCGGGCTACAAAATAAATAGTGGCAACCAGAAGTACCGCCGGGATGAGAAACAAAAGCTTTCGCAAGGGATGATGCTTGACCATAACATTGGGGCTTGACGATGATGGTGGCGGTGGCACAATTTCCACAACCGGCGCCTCCGCCACTGGTTGGGGAACTACTTCAACAGTCGGTGTAATCTCTTGGGCTGGCACCTCCTCAACACTTAAATTTGGACGATGACTTGTATCAAAGCCCTCCGGCGAGCCCCGGGCAGAATCACTTGCCCCGAGCGTAGTCTCTGACGAAGTGGGGTCCATGGTTATTCATTGTATACCAATTAATTCCACCTTGTCATTCCCGCGAAAGCGGGAATCCACACTAATAATCTGGTCTGGTTACAATAGATTCCGGATCAAGTCCGGAATGACAATGAAGTTTCTCTTGGCAGCCTGACAGCGATTGAAATATGGAACCCTACGACCCCATCACCATTTCAAGTGACTAAATTAGTTTTCACTTCAAATTAAAGTCTTGCTAATTTAATAACCAGAAATGGTGAGGGGAAGAGTTCGGTTTATTTTCCCCAAAACCGTGACTTTAAAGGGGGGTGTTAATCCCGTGAGATAGTCTTGCGACATCTAACAGGACGTGTGTTTATTCACACTCCTTAGAAAGGAGGTGATCCATCCGCTCCTTCCAGAACGGATACCTTGTTACGACTTAAGCCTTATCGCTAGTTTCACCTTCTTCCGATCACTCGGAATTCGGGTGCCCCTAACTTTACTGCCTTGACGGGCGGTGTGTACAAGACCTGAGAACGTATTCACCGGGATTTAGCTGACTCCCGATTACTACCAATTCCGCGTTCATGAGGGCGAATTGCAGCCCTCAATCCCCACTGAGACATCGTTTATGGGATTAGCTCCGCCTTACGGCTTGGCAACCCATTGTCGATGCCATTGTATTATGTGTGTAGCCCTGGACATAAGGGCCATGCTGACCTGACGTCGTCCCCACTTCCTTCTGATACAAAGATCAAAAAGTCTCCTATGATTATTCAACATAGGACAGGGGTTGCGCTCGTTACCCCACTTAAGGGAACACCCCACGGCACGAGCTGACGACGGCCATGCAACACCTGTGCTATCATCCCAAATAAATTTAGGATCATCCCAATTTTCATCAGAACTAAAACGATAGCATGTCAAGTCCAGGTAAGGTTCTTCGGTTTGTCTCGAATTAAACCACATAATCCACTGGTTGTGCAGGTCCCCGTCAATTCCTTTGAGTTTTAAACTTGCGTTCGTACTCCCCAGGCGGTCCGCTTCACGCGTTAGCTTACGCCCCTCTCCCGCTAAGCGGGAGAAAAAAGCTAGCGGACATAGTTTACGGCTAGGACTACAGGGGTCTCTACTATATTGTTACATTCTCTAATTAATAGAGAAGATCTTGTCATTTCTGCAAGATTCTACATATTACTATGCAGCTCGGACTATATCATAACCCGTCCCGTTAGATAATTTATCTAATGGGATTGGGTCCCGACATGTAGTCTCTACGGGGTCTGTATTCTCGCTGAATAAGGAAGAAATTTATATTTAAATTCCGGTAAAATGAATTTGAAAACTTGTTTTCGAAGTTTACTCAAACTTTGTTTAGGAAAATAAATTATATCTCTACCCTTATTTTTGTGAGTTAAAGTTTCAATCTCAAAATTAGTGAGTATTGCTTCTTGCAACCTTTGTACATCTTTCGCAGTAAATGAATGAGTTTGGATGGACAGTCCAGCGTATTCTGCCGAACCATCATCCATAATCCATACTGCAAAAGAAAGTGGATTGCTTAGCAATACATTTATGTTTGCAGGCACAATCTTTTTAAAAGACGGGTAAAATAAGTCATAATATGCAGTAAATTCTGGATGGGTATGAGTGACGAATTCGGCAAATTTATAATCTTTTTTACCAACTCGCTGCTCAAAAACATTAACATCCATTGAAATAAAATTTGCAAATACAAAATATTTATATAAAACTAATGGAAGTTGATTTCTCGAGTGCTTAATATGCAATCGAGCATTCTTTCCATGAAGTTTTATTGCTCCATCTCCTAAAAGTGTCCCTACCAACACAGCCTTTTGAGTTTCACTTAAACAGACTTCCCTCGGTATTGTCCTCATAATTTCAGTATACTAAAGATATACCGAAATAGTAGGATATTCACCGATACAGTCAGTTTTTCTCACTGCTAATTACTTAGCAGGGGGACTAGAGTTTTACTCCATCCCTTTCGCTCCCCTAGCTGTCGTTCCTCAGCGTCAAGATTTGCTTAGTCACCCGCCTTCGCCTTCGGAGTTCCTGTCGATATCAACGGATTTCACCCCTACACCGACAGTTCCAGTGACCCCAACATTCTTCAAGCACGTAAGTATCGCGTCCCTTTCCCCAGTTAAGCTGGGGTCTTTGAAACGCGACTTTACGTGCCGCCTACGAAACACTTTACGCCCAATAAATCCGGGCAACGCTTACACCCTTCGTATTACCGCTGCTGCTGGCACGAAGTTAGCCGGTGCTTATTCTACCCCGCCTTTCAGAGGGGTCAAAAGAAGTTTACAACCCGAAGGCCTTCATCCTTCACGCGGCGTCACGGCATCAGACTTGCGTCCATTGTGCACGATTCCCTGTTGCTGCCACCCGTAGGTGTATAGGCCGTGTCTCAGTCCTATTCTGGGGGTACGCGCTCTCACGCCCCCTAACCGTCGTAGTCTTGGTAAGCCATTACCTCACCAACAAACTGATGGTGCGCAGGTTCCTCCATCGGCGGGCAGTTAAGCCCTTTGCCCTTGCGGGATTATGCGGTATTACCCCACCTTTCGGTGGACTATTCCACACCAATGGGTAGATCCCTACGTGTTACTCAGCCGTTCGCAACTGTTCCGGCAAGCCGGAACCGTTCTACTTGCATGCATAAAGTACGCCGCCAGCGTTTACCCTGGGCCAGGATCAAACCCTCAATTAAGTGGATTTATATTAAAATCCTGGGACCAATTCCAATCGCTGTCAGACTGTCAAAGAGCTTTAGCTCGAAGACCCCTTCGTAGTTCCGGTAAAACCGGAACGAAGTGGGGTCAAAGTTCTAAAGTAATCTTGAAGTTATTAACCCCGCCTTGTTCGGCTGGCAAGTTAACTTGATTAGTGGGAGTAGTATAACAAGCGAGGTGAAGTTAGTCAATCACTTACGAACGATTCTCCTCTTCATCTTTATACTCGTACATAAAGGTAAGGAGAATCTCAACAAACTTTATAATTTCTTCAGCAGTAATCTTATCGCCTAACTTCAGTTCATGGTTTTTTTGGTTTCCTAAATCTTTAAGTTTTTCCACCCATTTATTTGCATTAGGAGGAATGTAACCTGATTTTTTAAGTTCCACCACATATTCAATAAACTTTTTCTTTTCCTTTGAGCCAGCGACATTTACCGCAAGGTGCATTATCAATTTCCTTCCAAGAAGCTGAGTTGCGGTATAATCTCCGTTTTTGAGAGTACTGCGCAATTCCTTATACACAGTCTCCAAGTCTTCATCCAATCCTTCTATCTCCTTTCCTAATAGTGGACCGGGAATAACCTCACTACCTCTCAAATAAGTAGGCTTACCACAATTAGGACAAATATATATCCATGCAAACTCGCTATGAAAATAGCCTGAGTCACTAGCCACTTGATGTCCACAAAACCCACAAACGTATTCTTGTGGTTTAAGTTTATTCAAATTCGACCATTTACTAGACGATATTTTCGACATTGAGCTATTATATTCCAACTTTCTATTGAGGTCAATTGAGGCCGACTTGTGTCCCACTTGCTCCGCTAGCCTGCGTAGCTGTCCCAACCCCAAGAACAGTGTTGAGTTGAACGTATTCAACCGGAATCTTTACAGGTTCATCGTCATGGCGTTCCCTAGAAATAGCGGGACTGTTCATAGCTGAAGCAACTACTCCTACTCCGAAAACAAATTTTCCTAAATTATTGGGCATATTTCATTATATCACCCCCACCACTTTTTGAAGTTATTTCTTCCTATTATTAACCCACCATCTTTTAAAATACTGAAGCGTCAAGGTTGATAATAAAAAGCCTATTGAGGGAATAACTGCATTAAGCCATGGGCTTGCTACTCCTATCGCCCACATATAAGCTCCAATGCTTATGTAAGTAAACAAAATCAAAAGCCCGCGGCGGGTAAAGCTTGTCTCCCACCCTTTGTCTTCCTCAACTTTTTTATTTCTTTTTTCAATTTCGGCAACTCTTTTTTCTAAGTCTTTCATAGTGGAATTATATCAGGCCAAAGAAAAACCTGTTCGTGTTCACAAGAAAGTCACGGAACTTTCTATATGCTCGTATTATAACAATTGAGGTGAATTAGTCAATCTAATCTGCTCCCCACTTTTTGAAGATTATTCTTGTGGAGCAAGCTGAAGCATTCGTTCCAAGGTTGCTTGAGGCATGTTCATGCAGAATTTATAAAACTCTAAGTTCTCCATTTTCGCCTGGCTAATCACTCCCGACTCGTACAAATCTTCCATCATGGGTATCATGGTTTCCAATGCTAAAGATTTAGTCTCGGGAGAGGTTTCGCTCGCACTTCTTACGGTATCCCACCTATACTGAGGCCAGTCATCGGTCTCTAACTTCAAATCTCTTAAAGGCATTTCCTGAAAAATCCTGATTTCATCTACCAATATTCCGTTTAATGTTTCCCCAGCCATGCCAGAAATATACCATTAACAATACGAAGATTCAATGAGGACTCTATCCAAGATTATTTCGGTCTCCTCAGTGGGCTCCCCAGAGGACCTTCTTCACTCAACAACTTTTTCGCGGCAGCCACACCATCTTCAGGCAAAGTCCAAACATTAATAAGAAGTTTACTGAAGTTCTTTCTGTACTTCACCATCTCTATATCAACTTCGTCAGTCCTTTTGGGCTCAAAGTAATCCTCATAAACCCGGACCAGCTCTTGATGTTTTTCAACCAATTGTCCTCTCTCCTCCAAGTTCAAACGCAAACCAATCAGTACAGAGCGCTTTTCACTTTCATTAAGGCTCGTGATTGCTTCTTGAAGATCGTAAGACAAAGAAGACTCTGGCCCTTTACCATTCAAATATATTTCTGGCATTCTAACCATGCCAGAAATATACCACAAAACAAAAAACTGAGCAAATGGGCAGGTCCCGCTAAGCGGGATATAGCTTACCTCTCCTTCGGAGGTCTAGCTACGTTTACCACAATCTTTCTTCCATCAACTTCTTTCTCGTTCAATGCAAGTGCTTTTTGAGCATCTTCTCCTTTTGCAAATTCCACAAATCCAAAGCCCTTTGAGCGCTTGGTAAACTTGTCAGTTATAACAACCGCATCCACAATATCGCCGTAGCTTGCAAAAAGCTCGAGAAGTCCGTCTTTATCAATGCTGTAAGGAAGATTCCCTACGTAAAGTTTTTTATCGTTCAATTAACTCACCCCCATACTGCTCTTCAGGAGGTGAAATTTGAGTGTCTCATATTCCCTACCCTCGAAACATTAGTATTGTACCACAAACAGCACGCTAACTAAACCAATGAGTACAAATACGGCCGAAAGCAAGGTCGCTAGGCTCAAAAACACCATTAACTTGGGAGCTTTTAACTCTTCCCGCTTCATTACAACAAAAAAAGCCAACGGGGTGGCGGTCAAAAACATTATGGCAAAACCCTCAAAGAAAAACATAACTTATTGTACATTATTCTTGCCGTTATGGTTGCCCCAGCCGCCGTAAATAAGCTCGGCAAAGCGGCCGGTGGTGTTTCGGCCCACAAGCTGCTCCACGCCGCCAATTAAGCTGCCTAAAATAACTCGCGCAATACTTACGTTTTCATACCTTCTCGGGGAAGGCCTAAACCTGCTTTCTAGCATCCTAAATTTATAGCCCTTTGCCACAGCTCTATGGATTAGCTCAACGTCTTCGCTAATTCTCAAGTTCCCGTCAAACCCCCCAAGGCGCTTAAATACGCTTTTTTTGATCCAGAGACACTGGCCTTCGCCATCCGGAAGCATAGTGCTCTGCCTGATGTATTTACCACGATTCCATGTCTCATAAACCATTCTTATTTCAAAAGCAAAGCCATTTGTGTCAAAATAACAGCAGGCCAAGTCAGCCTTCTTGTTTTTAAATTCCAAATAACTTTTTGCCAAGAAGTCCTTCGCAAAGGTAATGTCCGCGTCCAAAAACAAAAGTGTATCTCCTTTGGCATACTTCACACCGTTATTACGGCCCACGGCTTGGCTGCCGCCTTTAACTACCCTTGCCCCGAAAGACTTGGCAACCTTCATTGTCCGGTCACTCGAATTGGCATCGGCAACAATCACGTCAAAGTCCTGAAAGTTTTGCGTCTTCAGGCACGCCAGGAGATTGCCGATATACTCCTCCTCGTTGTAAGCTGGTATTACTACTGAAACCACTATCTGTATTGTATAATGGAAAACGCCAATGGAAGTACTGCACTTTGACCTGACTGAAATAATAAGAACCATTGGTTATGCCGGGCTTTTTGCCATGGTCTTTGCCGAGTCTGGCCTCTTCTTCGGCTTCTTTCTTCCGGGCGACAGCTTACTGTTTACAGCGGGTTTTTTGGCCTCACAGGGCTTTTTTGACGAGCGGGTCCTAATCCCCCTATTTGCAATAGCGGCCATTCTTGGGGATTCCGCGGGCTATTGGATTGGTGCCAAAGCTGGTAAGTGGCTCATGCGCCAGAAAGAGAGCTTCTTTTTCAAGAAAAGCTATATCGAGCGCGCCAGGAAATTCTATGACAAGCACGGCGGCAAAACCCTAATCCTTGCACGTTTCGTGCCTGCCGTGAGAACATTTGTGCCGATTGTCGCCGGAATGACGGGCATGAATTACTCTAAGTTTTTAACTTACAATGTGGTCGGTGGAATTCTCTGGGGCTCGGGAGTCTCAGCCGCAGGGTATTTCTTGGGCAGCCGCATTCCCCATGTTGATAGATATTTACTGCCGATAATTTTGGTGATTATCTTTGTCTCAGTCCTTCCCGGCCTTATTCATATGAGGAAAGACATTTTGAGACTTATTAAGAAAAATCCCCTCTTAAGAAAGCTCCTGAGGCTTGAAGAAGAGTATATTGGCGAGACCCCTGTATAAATTTATTGCATATTCCCGGTATTTTTTAGTATAATTTACTATGTCAGAAAGGCTGTTCCGCCTTCCCGGGGACGAGGGGATTTATGATTTCTCTCGACTTGACTACGGTGAAGGATTTCAAAAAACACTGTTGCCTTGCGAAGTAATCAGGGACGAAGAATTATGCCTTGGGATTATAGGCAATTCTTGCTTGAGGCCGGACAAGCTTCATCTCAATGAAAGAGATAAAAACCCTGTTGTCGTAAGTATCCAAAGCACAGGAGAAATAAAAAGGCTGGACTTACCTGGAAAATCAGCAGAAATCATATTTGATCCTGATAGTTGCGGAAAGCACACCGCTCGCGAAATAGTGAGTACTACTATGGGTGGAAGGCCAGATAGACGTGATAATCTCTACACGGCAACAGTCGGACAAATTAACAGTGCAGGTTGGGTTGCTTTTTGGGCTCCAATCCAACTTGAATACAAAACTCGCCATGCTCGAATTGTCGCCAACACAACAATAAATTACAATATTGACCCAACCGAATCTGACTTAGCAAACTTAGCCAGTGTTCTCACAAAAAGGCAATAGTAAGAAATAATCAATAATCTGGTTTATAATGACTTATGGCGAAGCCAAATGCTATGCCCGAGGTTGACTCCGTCAAAAAAGAAACAGTCCGCTTGGGGAAATACCTCAACGAAGTAACAACCATAACCGACTCCACAGGCAAAGTGCTCCATAAGTTAGTTAAACCAGTGATGACCGAGTTTTACCTCCGTGACGTTATCCAGGTGATAGTCGGGGCCACAATTCTGTCCATCCCGATAGCCTTTACCGAAGAGGTCTGGAAGCTTGGCGAGAAGTTGCCGTGGGCAAACATCGCGACCCTCGTCGGTGTTTCGCTTTTCTTTATTGCAATTTTTGTCTATTACAACTACTACATGGGGAGTCTCTCTAAAAACTGGTTCAACTTCATCAAGCGAGTGGCCTCAACTTATCTTATTTCGCTTTTGGTTGTTTCTTTTTTGATGACTATTATTGACCAAGCAAGTTGGCAGGCTTTGTGGGAGCTATCCCTCAAGCGAGTCTTTATCGTCGCCTTCCCCGCCTCAATGAGCGCTGTGGTGAGTGATTCTATAAAATAGAGTTGTAATTCTTAAGTTCTACTACTTTTACTTCCTTCACTTTTCCTTGATGCTTAATATTATCAGTCACCAGAATTGCACCAAATTGGCTAGCTAAAGAAATAAAACTGGCATCGTAATATGTTAGACCGAACTTGGACGCAAACTCATAGGTGCTCTGGGCTAGTTTCTGAGATTCGTTTACATATAAAATTGGTAAGTTGTAAAACTTCTCTAATACAGTTTTTGCTTTGTTCACAGCTAGCTGTTTACTCTTAAGAAGCGCATCCGCTTTATCTAAGTTATCCTCGCTGTCTGAATTCAGCCATTTGATTATAACCGAAGAGTCTACTGCGATATATTTCGGCATTAGTGGGATTGCCTGTCTTTTTCTAAAAACTCGGCAGCACTCATTGCCCCCCGGCCTTTAACAGCCCGTGATTTCCTGATTCCCTTCCAAATCTTTTCCCAATCATATTTAGGCTTATGAGGCTTTAAGATAACTTCATCCTGTTTCACCATGGAAACTGAGACAACAGAATCGGTCGATAACCATTTAGCAGCCTTCCTAATCTGGTCAGGTATTGTCAGCTGGCCTCGGCTTCGTACCATACTTACTTTTTGCAAATTCATATTTTCAGAATATCAGATTATCTGAATATGTCAATTTGTGGGTTCAAATCTGTAGATCTTATCATCCCCCTCACGCACGTTTCCCCGGCCGTCGCGGTTACTGGTACTAAAATAAATCAAGCCGTCCGGACCTTCGATTACATCGCGAATACGGCCGAAGCTGATGTCCATCTTCTCATAACTCACAATTTCTTCAGGATTACTGTCGTTTACTACCACCCTAAAAAGTCCTGCTCCACGGAGTGCCGTAAAGAAGAAGTTATTTTTAAACTGCGGAAAAACTCTGCCGGAATAAAAGCTTGCTCCAGATGGCGCTTCAGCAGGAGTAAAAACCAGCTTCGGGCTCTCCATCCCCTGAAGCGACCGCTCATGGCTCACGACCGGCCAGCCATAGTTTAAGCCCTTCTTTATCACATTTACTTCATCCCCTCCCCCGGGCCCGTCATTGCCACTGGGCCCATGCTCAGTTTCAAACATTACCCCACTTGTGTGCCAAGCTATGCCTTGGGGGTTCCTGTGGCCATAGCTCCAAATCAATGATGAGAAAGGATTGTCAGTGGGAACCGTGCCGTCGTCGTTCATGCGAAGTATCTTGCCGTTTAATACATTCAAGTTTTGAGCCTGCTCCTTGGTGGTTGCATCCCCGGTAGTCACATACAATTTATCATCTGGACCAAATTGTATTCTGCAGCCAGCATGAAAGCGCGCGGCAGGAAAGCTATCCAAAATCACGCGGTCCCGCACCAAGCTGTCGCCTTTGTCAACAAATCTCTCAACCTTATCTGCCATCCCGGAGCCGTTCTGATACGTCAAGCATGCATAAACATATTTATTGGAATTATAATTTGGGTGAATAGTAATGCCCATCAAGCCGCTCTCGGCCACTTCCACCACTTCAGTCAACTGAATTAAAGGGTTTGAATTCAAAGTCCCATTTACTACTTCACGAATAGTGCCACCTCGCTCACTCACAAGCATCCGCGCGGGAGAGGTAAAAACCATGCTCCAGGGAGTATCTAGCCCGCGGGTGTATTCAACTATTTCGTAATCAACAGGTTCCAGATTTTCTTGTGAATTTTGCGGTGTGGGAATAAGATTTATTACTTTACCAGGCCGAACCCCATTTTGGGGCAAGTTATAAGCATAAGCCAAATAAGCCAAGATAGCTAGAACAATAAGTGCAAAAAAAATTACTAATCTTCTGGACTTAAGAAGTTGCACTGGAGTTATTATACCAAAAACTTGCTTACCACGTTCTACGTGGTGAGCCCGGGAGGGCTCGAACCTCCAACCATCACCTTAAAAGGGTGTTGCTCTACCATTGAGCTACGGGCCCAGGAAACTCCAATATTATACCTTTTGGCTAAGGAAACTTCAAAATAAATATATCCTTGCCTTTTCGGACCAAGAATATATACTAAAAGTAATGATTAATAAAAGTTCAGTAAGAGATCGGAACAAAGAATTTTTCAAAGCTTGTATCGAGCTGAGGAAACAAGGTCTCAGTTACAGCGAGATTCGTGCTCAAGTGCCAGTCGCAAAGTCAACTCTCCAAAATTGGCTGACTTTAGCAGGCCTGACTCTTACAAAAGAACATCTCGAAATACAGTTACGAAAAAGGGTAGAAAGCAGAAGTGCAGCAACTGAAGCCTCGAGGCTTACAAGAGCTCAAAATACAGAAGATGAAATTAACAAAATGATTCAAGAGACTCGGAAATTCTTTGGTGATCCCCTCTTTATCACAGGAACTATCTTATATGAGGCAGAGGGTAGCAAGTCAGGTCAGTGCAAATTTTCCAATTCAGACTCTAGATTAATAAAAACCTTCCTCTTGTTTCTTGAGAAATTTTTCAAGGTAGATAAAACAAAAAACATAGGATTTTCTCTTTTTGTTCATATCACCAGGAAATATGATCTAAATAGGATCAAGTCTTTCTGGGCTCAAGAATTACTTGTCCCAGTGGAAAATGTAAAAGTTTATTGGAAGAAAAATGAAGTTGTTAATAGAAGGAAAAATCTTGATTATGTGGGACAAATGCTTGTTAGTGTAAGGGGAATACGCACTTTTAGTAGAAAACTACTGGCGATTTCGGATATAATACTCAGGCCATATTATAGAAGTTAAATATTTTGCCCGGTGGTGTAGTGGTAGCACGCCAGGTTTTGGCCCTGGAAACTGGGGTTCAAGTCCCTGCCGGGCAGCAAGCAGGCATAAATTCCTGATGTGACCCCATTGGGATTTGAACCCAAGTTACAAGAATGAAAGTCTCGTGTCCTAGACCAGGCTAGACGATGGGGCCCCTAGTTTGAGTATTTTAGCACAAAACTTGCTAAAATATGTATATGGTCAAACATGGGTCAAAGCACTTGAGGCATAACACCCCTACCCAGGAAGAGCTAAAGGAGATCAAAAGAAACCCGATTTATCTGGTTTTAGATAATGTACTTGATACATATAATATCGGTTCGCTTTTCAGGCTCGCGGACGCCATAGCGGCCGAAAAGTTATATATTTGCGGAGACTCCGAATATCCGCCATCGTCAAGAATCCACAAATCTGCCGTCGGCACCGAAGAATGGGTGCCTTGGGCGAAAGCAGACAAAGCAATTGAGGTTATTAAGAGATTAAGAGATAAAGGAGTACGGATAATCTCGGTTGAACAAAATCCCCAAGCTACCAGCTACAAACTACTAACTCCCAATTTTCCTTGTGCCATTGTTGTGGGCCACGAAACCAAAGGTGTTTCAAAAGAGGTTTTAAAGCTCTCCGACATTATTGTTGAGCTCCCAATGTACGGCGTCAATAAATCATTTAATGTATGGGGATCAGCAGCTGTGATTGCCTACAAAATACTCGAAACTTTAGGAAGATAGAGCTTCTTCTATAGTTTGCTTTAAACTCTCATATGGAACCGCTCCTGGCACAAGCCAAACCTCGCCTTTTTTGTTTACTATAAAGTTACCAGGCGTTCCGGTCACTCCTGCTGTTATTCCTCCCTGATAATCATCTTCAACTACGCCTTCGTGCCGAGATTCACTAAAGCACTTGTCAAAAGCTGCTTTATTTATCCCCAGCTTGACTGCCGTAGCCGAGTGGTCCGCCAAAGCCACAGCCTGATTGCCAAAAACTTCGTCGGCATATTTCCAGAAAGCATCCTTCCCACCAAGCTCAGCCACACACTCAGAAGCATTGGCCGCCGGTCTTGCTTTCGGATGAATCGAGTCAAGCGGAAAATGCCTGTAAACCCAAGACATTCTTTCTCCATACTCATCTTTCAGCTGTTGAGCTGTCGGGTGGAAACTCCCACAGAAGGGGCACTCGAAATCCGAATATTCTATTAGGGTTACATCGGCCGATGCCGAACCGCGAATATGATCATCCACGGTTACTTTAGGCAATTCTGCGGCATCCGCGGCTTCAAGTCTCCCGGAAGTAGGCCCAGATGGCGCTACGGGGGCGTTATTATTTACGGTTGGTGTAGTAGGAGTGCCACCTTTGCCCAGATCGCTTACCTTTTGCCAGAGCACCCCCACTGCAAACGCAAGGGCTATAACAACTACCAAAAGAATTGGAGCTACTCTATCGTAAAAACTTGCTGTACGTTTTACCATAATGCGACTGACGTCGTGAAACTCATTCTAATAGTTCGGAGGCTCTTTGTCTAGATGCTTTAAAGCCTCCATTCCCGCCATACATCCAAAACCGGCAGCAGTCACTGCCTGGCGGTAATGAAAATCATGCACATCCCCCGCAACAAATACGCCCTCCTTACTTGTTGCCATCTTATACCCGTCTTTCTCATACCTTTTAACATATCCCTTCTCGTCCAGCTCAACTTGGCCTTTAAAAATTTCAGTCGCGGGAACGTGGCCGATTGCCACAAAAGCGCCCTCAGCCGGAAGCTCGGCGGCTTTCCCATCTTTATCTTTCACAATAACCTTCTCAAGCTTGTCGCCGCCCACAAATTCAGTAACTTCAGAATTCCAAATTACATTAATCTTTTTATTGGCAAGTACCTTCTGCTGCATAGCCTGGGAGGCCCGAAACGCGTCTCTTCTGTGAATGATTGTTACTGAAGTTGCATATTTGGTAAGTACCAGTGCCTCCTCCATTGCCGAGTCTCCGCCGCCAACCACCACCACCCGTTTCTCCTTAAAAAATGGCGCATCACACGGGGCACAAGAACTTACCCCCCGCCCGCGGAGCTTTTCTTCACCGGGAACTCCGAGCCAGTGAGTGCCGGCGCCGGTTCCGATAATCACAGCATTGGCGGAGTACTCCCCGGCATCAGTCTTTAATTTAAAAGGGTTTGAGGAAAAATCCACACTAACCACATCTTCTGCCTTAAATTCAGCATCAAAGCGCTCGGCTTGAGCGCGCATTTTAGCCACCAACTCCGGCCCCTGAATGCCTTCTGGAAAACCCGGGTAATTATCTACGTCGGTCGTAAGCATCAGCTGCCCCCCCCAGTTAGCGCCCCCAAGAATCAAGGTAGAAGCTGCGCCACGCGTTGAGTAAACCGCAGCACTAAAAGCAGAAGGGCCAGACCCTATGATTGCAACATCCCAAGGCTGACCCTCCTGCGGTTTTTCAAAGAATTTAGTATTCTCCATCAGGAATCTTAAACAGTGTCTCCACCCGTTCCGTCAGCTGGTGGCATTCCTCCAACCACTGGGCCTCCCATTACTGACGGCTCAGAAGCTGCTGGCACTGGAGGTACTACTGACTCTGGCTCCACTGGCTCAATAACCGGTGGATTCACAGATGCACTACCCAATCCAGACCCCATTGATCCAACCGGCTCAACAGGCGCTGCCGGTGCTGTTCCTGCCATACCTCCTCCAACAACCGGCACGGCTGGCTTCATTTTATTATCATCCAAAATACATCACCTCCTTCAATTAACTACTTTCTTGATTAAATCTTCAAATCCCTTTTTCCCGGCAAACCCAACTTGTCTTCCCTCTTCCCTGCCACCTTTAAAAAGGATAGTGGTAGGGATAGACATTACGCCATATTTCCCCGGATTATCCTGATTTTCATCAACATTTATTTTGGCGATAACTACTTTATCTTTATATGCTTCGGAGAGCTCCTCCAAAACCGGTTCCGCGAGCCTGCAAGGCCCACACCAAGGCGCCCAGAAGTCTACAAGTACAGGGGTTTTACTTTGAAGAACCCTTGCGTCGAAGTCGCCATCTGTAATGTTCACCGTTGCCATACGTAAATCACTATACTAACCTAAGCTCAGCGAGTCAAGAATTAATTTCACAAACTATACATTTCACTATACTTCTTTTTCAAGTAATCCAAAAAATAATCAGGCGATAAGGGCTTGCCGGTCACCCTTTTAACAAGCTCCTTCGGCCAATATAAACTGCCGTATTGGTGGATATTTTTCCGCTGCCAGGAAAGAATGGTCCCAAAATCACCTTCGCGGATTAGTTTCGCCAAAGCCAACTCCCTCTTCATAAAAAACGTAAATTGCGCAGCATACAAGTTGCCTAAAGTGTACGTTGGAAAATAGCCAAACGAGCCGTGGCTCCAATGTACATCCTGTAAAACCCCTTCCGAGTCGCTCTTGGGTTCCACCCCCAAATACTTTTTCATCTTGGTTCTCCAAACTTCGGGCAAGTCCTCGACTTTAATTTTACCATTAATTATGGCCTCTTCAAGCTCAAACCGAAGAGCAATGTGGAGGTTATAAGTCACTTCGTCAGCTTCTACTCTAATAAGACTCGGGCGGACCATGTTAAATGCTTTACTAAGACTCTCTGCTGTTTCAGCATTTAATTCCTTTTGATAAAAGGCCTTGAGAACCGGCTCCAAAAACTCCACAAACTCACGGCTTCTGCCAACCTGATTTTCCCAAAAGCGCGATTGAGATTCATGAATACCCAAGCTCACCCCGCCGGCAAGTGGAGTGCCATCAAATTCCCGCACGATCCCCTGTTCATAAAGCGCGTGTCCGCCTTCGTGCATGGCAACCATCACGGACTCAATAAAATTGTGAGGAGAATATCTGTTGGTGATTCGCACATCCCCCGCCCCTAGCTCAATAGTAAAAGGGTGGGCTGCCACGTCCATTCTTCCAGCGCTAAAATCATAGCCTATCTTATTTAAGACAAAATCGGCAATTTGTTTTTGATAAGTCGGGGAGTACTCAGTAGTCAACAACTTATTTTCATCAATTAAATACGCTTGGGACTTTTTAATTTTTGTGAGTAGCGCGCCAAGTTCTTTGACCAAACTGCCAAAGATTACTTTTCCTTCTTTGGTCGTAAAGCCGGGCTCATACATATCAAGTAATGCATCATACGGTTTATCGCTATAACCAATGTGCTCAGCGATGATTTTACTTAAGGCAATCACTTTTTTAAGGTGGGGCTCAAATAATTTATATTTATTTTTTTCTCGAGCTTCACGCCAGGCAAAAAATGCTTTTGAAGTGGTTTCGCTTAAGTTCACAATTGTCTCCTGAGGAACTCTGTGATAAAACTTTGCGCCTTGAACAAGATTCCTAACTATTGCCTTCTCATGTGCATTCAGGTTCCTAGCTTCTTGGGCCTTCTCTAATGTCTTTTTAAAATCCGTGTCCAGCCATTTGTCGGAAGTGAGCTTTGTGAGGTAGGCGCTCTGGGCAGACCTTGCTTCCATCGCCCGGCTCGGTAAATTAACCTCCAAATCCCAACTAAGAAGTGCGCTTACGTTATTAAGAAGAGAAATCTCGCGGTACTGGCTGACCAATTTTTTAACATAAATGTTTTCAATTTTCATGCGATGAGTGTATCTTACAGAGTATAATATAGTCAATGAACTTTAAGAACTTGCGCCAAAGGCACCCGAAGTTTGTGTATGAAGAATTTGATTATCGTGTTCACAAAAATTTTCTTCAGATAAAGTTTCATTTTTGGCTGGCACCGGATACTCACTTCTCCCCCACTTTGGAAATTCCGGTGCCCGATGAAACTTCAGATAACTTAGACAATCTTGTCTTTCACTTGGGTTTGATAGAAATGATTAGTTATTGGAAAGCAACGTGCTCACCAAACATCGTTATTAAAGCCGGGAAATTGACTGGGGAACAAATTGCCTGGTGGAGGCACTTATTCATAAACGGTCTTGGTGAATTTTTCTATCAAAATGAGATAGACTTTAATCAAGAAAACTTTCTGACTATTAATTCCGAAGGAAGCGAATTTGATATTTCCGAAACTAAGAAATCCGAAGGCAATTTAATTTTAATAGGCGGCGGCAAAGACTCAGCTGTCACCGCAGAACTTCTTGAAGGTACCGCGCTTCTTCTTAACCCCACGGGTGCAGCTCTCAAAGTTACAGAGATCTCGGAGCTTAATTCAATAATTATTAAACGAACCATCGACCCAACACTTCTTCAATTAAATGTTCAGGGCTATCTAAACGGCCATACTCCATTTTCTGCTTACCTTTCTTTTCTTTCTCTGCTTGTTGCAAGGCTTTATGGTTTTAAAAATATCGTTGTTTCAAATGAGGCAAGTGCGGGAGAGGCAAACTTGGAATACTTGGGTTTAAAAGTAAATCACCAATACTCCAAATCATTTGAATATGAAAAATTGTTTAGAGAATACACAAAAAAATATCTATCAAAAAAGATAAATTATTTCAGTTTCCTGCGTCCCTTAAACGAGCTGCAGATCGCAGCACTCTTTGTGCAAACCGAAAAGTATGACAAAGCATTTAATAGCTGCAACATAGGAAGAAACGAGTATTGGTGTGGGGAATGTCCCAAGTGCGCGTTTAGCTTTCTTATCTTATCTTCTTTAATAGACAAAACACGTCTCGAGAAAATATTTGGCGAAAGCGATTTCTTTAAAAATGAAAAAATAAAAAGGCATATCAAAGACTTAACCGGCGAGGGCAAACATAAACCCTTGGACTGTGTGGGGACTGAAGAAGAAAGTAAAATGGCTCTCAAATTAATTGGCAGTCCCAATGACCAAGGAGTTATTTATAGAATAAAAAATGATTGGTCGGATGAGCATTTTTTACCGGAAGAATATAGTAAACTCCTAAAGGACAAAATGGCATCCCTCAAATTATGAGTGAAATTCAAGGCGACACAATATTAATTGCCGGTTTTGGCCGGGAAGGCCAGAGTACACTTGCCTACTTGCGCGAACATTATCCAAGAGTTCAAGTCGCAGTAGCTGACAGAAACGCCGACGCAATAAAGTATGTGCACCACCGGACTTTTTCCGGCGAGGGTTACCTTGACGAGATCGAAGAATTCGACACAGTCATCAAGTCACCCGGCATTCCCCCGGAGGAAATTTTCAAAAAAGCAAAGCATTTAACAACTCATACTAATATCTTTTTTGAAGCATGCCCGGGTAGAATCATCGGTGTTTCCGGAACCAAGGGTAAAAGCACTACATCAACCCTAATCGCCCACGTTCTGACAGAAGGAATGAAGAAAAAAATAAGATGGAAAACTATCATGCCAGATATAAGGCTGATCGGAAACGTTGGAAAACCTGCTTTGGATTATCTCGAAAGCTCAAATGAAGACACAATTTTTGTAATGGAGCTTTCCAGCTATCAATTGATGGATGTTCGCTATTCCCCATATATTGCAGTTTTACTTCCAATATATGAAGAGCATCTTAATTACCACGGCAGCATGGAAAATTATGTTGCCGCTAAAGCAAACATAACAAAATACCAATCGAGCGATGATTACTTTTTTTATTACGAAGGGAATGATTACTGTAAGTCTATTGCATCAAAAAGTCCGACTACGCAAGTTTCCTTCAGAAAATTTATCGGCGACACCCCACTCCTGGGAGAAGCAAATCAAATTAATGCCGGTGCGGCAGTTGCCGTTGCCACTCATTTCGCGATTCCCGGCAAGAAGATACTGACTGCACTTGGCACTTTTAAATCCCTCCCCCACCGACTAGAAAACATTGGAACTTACAAAGATATAGAATTTATAAACGATTCTTTGGCTACTATCCCCGAAGCCACAATGCACGCCTTAGAAGCTCTTGGAGATAAGGTAGAAACACTTATAGCGGGAGGCTTTGACCGCGGAATAAACTTTTCAAAGCTTGGACCCGAAATTGCCACATCCGGTGTAAAAACATTGATATTATTCCCGGACACCGGTAAAAAAATTGCAGAAGCGCTGCCGAAAAAAAATACCATAAAAATATTTCACACGGACTCAATGAAAGAAGCAGTCAAGCTCGCATACAAGAATACTTCAGAAGGAAAAATTTGTCTTCTTTCACCCGCATCCACAAGTTTTAACCTATTCAAGGATTATGAAGAGCGCGGAAATGCTTTCCGTGCCTCGGTACAAGAACTAGGAAAGTGATTTTGCCCAGTGAAGAGCGCCCCAAAGGCCACCGAAGTCGGCAATTTCAGCCATTCTAACTTGAGGCAACTCGTGGAAAATCGTGAGCATATTTTGCAAGTTCACTATCACACTTTGAAGGGGGATTTTTTTTGAAACCGCGCCACCCAAAACAACCACTTCCGGCGACCAAAATAAAATTAAGTTGTTAAGACCATAGGCCACGAGGCGCGCTTCCTCTTCCCAAACGGCCGCATCATCAATTTCATGAGCAGCTTTGCCATGCCTTCGCATAAATTGTGAGCCAGCAACTAAATCCTCAAATACGCGTGCTTCGCCATCAAAAGTGTTGTCAAAGTCGATAATTTGTTTACCAATTTCAAAGCCCAAAGCATTCGTATCAATTTTCTGGCTTACCACACGCACCCCGTTGACCCCAGTACTCACGGTCATATAGGCCACAATGTTAAAACCCCTTCCAGCCCCCTTTACAGCCTCCCCAAGACCAACCAAAGCCGTGTCGTTTTCTAAAAACACCTTGGCTCCGGTCAACTTTACAAGTTCCTCCCCCAAAGGCTTGTTGTTCCAATTGGGCAAATTGGGCGCCCTCGTAATCATGGTTTTTCCCTGATTTAAGGGCCCCGCAATACCACCTATTAGGGCACTCATCCCACTGACCAAGCTTTTTGCTTTCTGAGTAAGAATGTTAACTCCCTCCCCGAAATCTTGAGGGGTCGGATAAATTTCAGTGTTTGCGATAGTCTCGCCATCAATGCTAACACCAATCCGCGTATGACTCGCCCCGATATCAAACAAAAAATATGGAGGTTTCATTTAAACTCCTTTAGCTTATCCAAATACATCTTAACAGTTGTTACGTACTCCGCATGACTCCAGGTAAGGGGCGTGGCAGACAGCCCCAAGCCGGTATTTGGGTCCACTTGTTCAGGCAAAACCCCGGAAGTCCAAGCACGGGCGACAACCCACTCCAGAATTTCTTTAGCAGGTGCCAGATGCGCTTTTTCTCGGGCAGAGACAATATAATACTGGGCAAGCCAAAGCGACGTCACAATCCACGGGTTACCTGGTGTTGATTTATCTGCTTGGCAATAAGTGTCCCCTTCAAACCTGGCAACTCCGCCGACACCACCTTTGCAAATAAGTTTAGCTCTAAATGTCTCAAGGGAACTTTTCATCATAGGATCATCCAGGGCAAGTACTCCAAACTTAAACATCGCATAAAAACTGCTGGCATCGACCGTTTCGTCATGGAGCTCATGGCCCTCCTCAAAATCAACATATTTATAAAAATAATTACCCTGCTTGTTGTAAAGGTGTTTAATTATTGCGGCTTTGAGCTCCTCAGCGCCGCGCGCGTACCTTTCCTGATCTTTTTCCTTACCCAAGAGACCGGCAAACTTCGCCGCCGAGCTCAAGGCATCATAGACTGCGCCGGCCGTAAAGGTGTGAACTCCCCAAACACGCTCCCAGATATCATAAGTTGCACTTGGGAGCCCATTGGCGTTTCTGAAGCCAACCATAAACTCCGAGGCTTTCTTTATTAGGTTATTGTAAATGTTTTCAATAAACTCAAGGTCGGAAGTGCCTTCATAATGCTTCCAAAGAGCGGAAATCACAAGCGCTGTTTCGTCCTCCTGAATCGGCAGCCTATGGTGCCCATCTGGAGTAATCCACCCATGCCACGAGCTCCCAAGAGATTTGTCCGGTCTATACTTGTGGAAAAAATAGCCATACTCAGTAATTGTAGCGTTACTAAATTCAAAGAATTTTCTGGCGACTTCATGATACCCGGCCGCGTCCAGCGCAATTGCAGTTAAAGCCCCGTCACGATGCCAAATATAAGCATAGTTATCCTTGCCGTACTGAAGCATGTTGGAGTCTCCGGAGGCCAGTATCCCCCCGGTGTTATCTACATGGGTACGGATTATCAAAAGGGACTTTTGGAAAAGCTCGCGGACTCCTTGTTCCAAGTCTCCAAAATCTTTCTCAGTTTTTCCAAGCCATGCGCGCCAAAAATCAATTGTCGACTCAGTAATATGCTCCGGGGACTTTTTATCTACATAAAAATGAAGGTCCTTCACATCCGACAAGGTCTTGCCCATACATATCCAATAACTGACGGTGAACGTTTGCCCCGCATCGGCAGACTTTTCAAACGCAACGGTCGAGTCACAGGTGCCGTGCTCGATGGCGTTCTTACTCAATATCCCGTCTTCCGCATCCTTCCAAGTCCCCTCGCGGCCTTCAATTCCAGACAAGCCAACTGTATAGTCACTCATATAATTCCCGTCCACTCTCCCCCCGATGAGAGCCAGCCTGCGGCCTTTATAGTGCACAACTGTGTGGTCTTTGGGGTCATAATAAACAGTATCTTTGCCGTGCGTGCCGTACATTCTAAACTGGTGATTCAAAAAAAGCCTGATGTTTCGTTTGCTTTTAGCAAGATTTTTAATAGTAATGTTTCTTACCAAAATATTCTTCTCGTTATAAACAACGTCAAGGAAGGTTAATTTAAGGTTTAAATTTTGATTTATTGCCTCGATTTTACTGGCCAGGCTTTCGGGTTGATAGTCAATGGTAAGTTGCCACATAGGGTCATCGAGCCAAGAAAACATCCCCTCCACCCATATGCCAATTTTGCACTCAGCCTCTTCAGTCAGGTGATTCTCAAGCCCAACGTAGTCAAAATACAAATCTTTAATTTGGGCATGATTATCAAACCCAACAAGCATACTGCCATTGCCCAAGACTAGTGATTTAGCCATTTTTAGTCAGTCTAATTTCCATGTCCGCCAAGACGTTCATGTAGTAGCGGAATGCATCGTACGGTGAATCGTAGGGGTTAAAGTAAGCATGCACATCTCCATCGTTAAACCACTTAACACACATGTAGTAGAAGTGGTCCGATGTAGTGAGCCTCCGCCAATCTTCTTTTATTTTTCTGTTTTTGCTTTTTTGGACCCTGTCTTCAAGGGCATACAACTTTTTCATTGCGTCCTCCTGCATGGAGTTACTAAGCCATGCAGACAAATCCCGCTCCACGTCCGCCCAGGAAACGTAATTTGGCGCATCAATTGCTCCCACCGGTTTATAGCGCTTCACCGCCTCGCTTGGAGTCACAAAATCATTGTCCGGGTGTTTCAAGAGCTCCCCTGGAAGGGCTCTGAGGAAATTAAATATCCCCGTGTCCTCCCACTGGTGCTCACCGAAAGTTTCATAATCCATAAAAAGGTTTATAACCTCGCCGTTACCGTTTATAGCATTTGCCCAAGAAGCGAACTTTTCGGAAGTCAAAGGATATTCTTTCCAGGTTTTTTCCGAGAATCTGAAGGCGATATCATCACTTAACTTATAATTTTTAAGCAAGATTTTAATTTTTTTTACTCCTACCGGTGAGTAAACAAAATTCGGGCTGCGCCAGCCCAGGATATGGTCTGCCCCCTCTGCGAGTATCCCTTTGTAGCCCATCTTCTCAACCTCTACAGCTAAATCATTATTGTAAATTAGCTCGGTGTTTCTAAATACTTCAGGTTTATTCACTCCGAATACTGCCTTAAGTTTTTTGGCATGAAGTTCAATCTGGCTTTTAAACTCATCTTTTGAATGAAGAAAAGAAAGCGAGTGATAATAAGTTTCGCTTAAAACCTCAACCCGGCCGGTGTCCACAAGGCGCTGAAAAGACTCCAGGGTTTCCGGAGAAAACCTTTCAAATTGCTCAATGGCAAGGCCCGAAAGCGAAAAGCTAACCTTAAATTCGGGATGCAATTTTATAAGCTCCAGTAGAAGTTTATTTGTGGGCAAATAACTTTTGCCGGCAACTTTATGAATAATTCTTTTGTTGTTTAAATTGCTCTCACTGTCATCGTCAAAATACGCCGACTTTGTACCTATATCAAAATAGCGATATTTTTTAATTCTCAAGGGCTGATGAACCTGGAAGTAGAAACATATTGAACTCATAGTAATGAATTATAAATTCCAATACACTTGTTGGCTGCTGCCTCCCAATTACAAACCGAGGCATCACGCGCGCCGTTTACTGCCAACTCATCGTGCAAGCTTTTATATTTAATAACCGAGAGAATTTTATCTGCCATATCCTCAACATCCCAGAAGTCCGTTTTTAAGGCGTTTTTCAAGACCTCCGAAACACCGGAGGTCTTTGAAATTAAAACCGGCGTGCCATGAAGTAAGGATTCCAATGGCACCATACCAAAGGGTTCCGCAACCGAGGGCATTACAAAAAGATCGGCAGAAGCATATGCGGCCGAGAGCTCACTTCCGCGCAAAAACCCAGGGAAAAGCACTTTGTTGGAAATCCCCAGCTCTGCCGCTTGCCTCATGATTTGCCCTTCCATGTCGCCCGCGCCCGCTATTACAAATATAACTTTGGGGTCGTAGGTCAGAACTTTCTTGGCAGCGTAAAGTAGGTAATCTGCACCTTTCATAATCGTGATTCGCCCTACAAACAGAACAATTTTATAACCCAGCTTCTTAAGCTCCTCGATGCCGCTCACTCCTCCGCTATACTTATTCACACTAATGCCATTGTGCACTACTTCGATTTTACCCGGATCAATGCCGTACTCATTCACCAGAACCTGTTTTGTAAAGCCGCTTACCGAAACTACCTTGTCGGCCGCAAGCACCCCTTCCCGCTCGCGCTCAAAAATATAGCGATTTGGCTTTCCGGCTGTTCTATCCACCTCGGTAGCATGGACATGAGCAACAAAGGGTGTGTGTTTTGCGGCACTTGCTGCAATGCCCGCGCCAAAGCTCAGCCAATCATGGGCGTGCACCACATCAAAACTCTCACTTTCGGCTATGCGCTTGGCAAGGAGGGCGTAGCGCTTTACTTCTTCAAAAAGGGTCGAGCAGTATTGACCGCCGGGCTCAACACCATTTGCGAGTAGCTTGTATTTTTCGGACGTAATATAGGGAACCAATAATGAGTTAATTTCGGTGATACTCAGGTTCCCGATATTGGCAAAGCGAAACCGAAAAGGCTCGGCAAAATCCCCAAGACGCTTGGGAAGAACAAAGACAAGCTCGATATTTTGAGCCACAAGAGCCTTGGCCAACCCTTGGCAGGCCACTCCTAAACCACCACTATTATAGGGAGGGTACTCCCATCCAAACATCAAGACTTTCATATATTGTATTCACATCAAAAAACTAGAGTAGAAATCCATAAAGAATTAATACTAGCCCCGCGGCAGCCCAATAAAAAACAGTTTTATCGCGAGTGAGTGTCACACTCACATTTCTCAACCAATGGGTAATGTTGCCCAAATCGCGAAAATCAAGATATTGGTCTATAAGTAAATGCAGTAAGAAGGCAAGCACAAGTCCCCTGCCAAATAAATTACTCGATGAGCTCAAAACAAAAAATGCAAAGACATAAAAAACAAGCTGAAACATTGCGGTGTGGAAGATAAGGCTGGTCCGCTCTGAGCGGGTGTTTGCTAGTAAGCTCATAGTCTCGAGAACCTTGCCCTGTGACAGCATCCGCGATGCCCGCTGGGAAGTTAATTCATGGGGGCGAAGAAAATAAACATAAATCAGGTGATCAACATCCGGCAAGATTGCGCCAATTGCTCCCCCTACCCAGAAGGCCAGGAAGTCAATTGCGAACCATCTTCGTGCAAGTGAAATCAGAAGGAAAAACAGTAAGAAGGAAACATAATAAATGAGCAGTTGTTTTTTCATGCTTGTACACACCCAGCCATTAACCCATATTAGCGCAAATAATTGGCAGTGACAATTATGAAGATTGAGTAATTTGCTTTGACGTTATAAAATGACCGCATGCTAGAGCATGAAGGCGGGCCGCCGGAACATCAAAAGTTATTACCATTGCGAGGCGCAATGCATCTGGTAGCGTCCACGGCATATGATACTTGGGTATGTGCTCAGGCAGTTTTCGCTCCAAAAGGAAAGTTGTTAAGGCCTGATGGATTTAATTATTATGAGGCCGAAATATTAGCTGAGGGTAAAGTTGTCAGGTATGGAGGGACGTTGGGCATTTTAGACAAAGGCAATCTTTTTCATATTGGCAATCACTTAACAGGAGACTTTGTCTTACCGGACAGGAAACCAAAATAGGAATCGTTTTGCTCATTTCTTAGATTCATTCTTCAGTTGTTTCAATTTCCACATAAGAGTTCTCGGCTATCGCCTGCGCTCCTCTTGTGTGTCCGCTTTCTGGGCTTTCAGCTGAGAAAGCTTCCACATAAATAGTTTTCCTTTGGAGCGGACACCCGGGGCATCACTTACAAAACTGCGAGCAGCCTCTAGGAACCCTCTTGGAGTAGTCTTGGCAAGCTTTATATAAAGCGACTTGTTTTTTTCATCTCCAAGCTCAACCGCTAAGTCATAGCCATACTTTTGAAATTCACGGCTAATAAATTTATCTTTATCAAAATTTTTTAGCCCGGAGGGCCAAGCTTTGCTTATAATGTCGCCAATTTTTTGCATGTTTCATCCAAAACTTTATCTAATATCTCCTTTTCCTCAGATGTAAAATCTTGTAGCACATACTGCTCTCCTGGAGTTCGATTGTTTGAATCACGATTATCAACTCCAACCCGCACCCGCCAGAAGTCATCGGTTCCAAGAGCCTTCTCGATAGAATTTATACCCTTGTGAACCTTGGGGCCCTTGCCTTTTTGAATTTTATACTCGCCAAGTTTGATGTCTAAGTCATCGTGAACGATATATAAATCAGTAGAAAGTAGCATGTAGTATGTAGCAAGGGATTTCACAGACCCCCCGGAATTGTTCATCATAGTTAAAGGCTTTGAAAGAATTAGCTTATCTTTCTGTGCAATTTCCGAGTGGAGCTTTTTGGAAATTGAAAATTGTAAATTGTAAATTGCTGCCAGCTTGTCTAGCAAAATAAAGCCCACGTTATGCCTTGTGTTTTTATATTTATCACCAACATTACCAAGCCCGACTACTACCTTCATCAGCCAATTGTAGCATGATTACTTCAGAAGCTTGTCGGTGTATTTACTAACGTAAGGCACTTTCCAGCGCTCTCCCTGCAAAGCTTTATATATCAAAACAAGCCAGAGAATAAACCCAACCAAAGTAGTCAATGGTATAAACACGGCAAAGACCGCGGTTACCCCAAGTAGCCACTGAATTAATGCCAAGCCACCAAGAACTACTATTGACTGCATTGCATGGAAGCGAACATAGTCATTTTTTTCCAACAAAAGCATAACAATGCCCGTGATTGGCCCCACAACATATGAAAGCGCAGCTGCCGTTTCTTTTTTAAGCCCTGTTCCAGTTTCTGCCATCAAAATCACCCCCTTATTAAGGATTCTACCATTATTCATGTATCCTTCTAAATATCAATTTTGAGATCTCCACCAATATAAACATTACGGCACTCGCAAGGAAAACTTCAGCCCAAAGGTCCAAGCCTATCGGAACAATCTCAAAAAACGCTCCAAGCTGGGGAATAACAAACGGAGCGAGTTGCAGTACCCCTCCTCCGAAAACCGCTACTAAGAGCCACTTGTTATCGAAAAACCCTTCCTTCCAAAACGGGAGCGTCAATGTCCGCACAGAAAAAACGTAGATGAGCGAGTTCACTCCGAGGGTTGCAAACGCAACCGACCGTGCCAATTCTATATCCCCAAATCGCAAATAATTACTTACAAATATTACAAGTGCCATTATCCCGCCGGCAAGCGAAATCATAAAAATGAGCCATTTCATCCATCTGTTTACCAATTTCTCACCAGGCGAGCGGGGGGGCTCATTCATAATCCCACTCCTCTTGGGGTCAACAGTGAGGGCGAGATTGGGAAAGCCGTCTGATATGAGATTAATCCAGAGAACCTGCGCCGCAGTTACCGGCAGAGGAAGACCGGGAATCAATATTATGCCCAAGATAATGGCGCCGATGACGGTAAATATCTCCTCAAAGGCATCACTCATAAGGTATAAAATTACTTTCCTGATGTTTTCAAATATGCCCCTTCCCTCCTCGATTGATGCGACGATTGTTGCAAAACTTGAGTCCAAAAGTACCAAGTCGGAAGATTCTTTTGATACATCACTTGCGCCCGCAACCACTATTCCTATGTCTGCTCTGGACAAGGCTGGCGCATCATTCACGCCGTCTCCTGTCATTGCCACAACCTCCCCGTTAAGCTTTAGCGCTTCAACTATTTTTAACTTCTGCTCAGGAGTGGTGCGTGCAAACAATATAGCTGTTTTTGAGCTTAGAAGTTTGGATAACTCGTCCGGACTCATCCTTAATAATTGCTTACCCAAAATCACGGAATCTTGATTAACCTCTACATTTAGCTGCTTTAAAACTGAAAGCGCCGTATCTGGGTAATCTCCGGTTATGACTATCAGGCGTATGCCGGCGGCACGAGTTTGCGAAAGCGCCTCGGCGACACCCTCGCGCACTGGATCATTAAAAGCCAGAAGCCCAACCCACTCAAGCTTGCCGTTCACTACATCTTCTTGCGAAAGCTTAGTAACTTCGCCCTGCACTCGTCTGCGCGCATAACCCACCAGTCTCATCCCGTCTTTGGTAAGTAGCTCAATCTCCTTATTTATTTCGCTCTTTTTCTCACTTGAGAGTGTGCTCCACTCCACCAAAAACTCTGGAGCGCCGTTAACATAAATAATGTTTTCCCGCCCCTCTTTATGGAGTGTTGCCAAAAAGCGGTCTTTCGAGGAAAACGGTAAGTCATCAATCCGTGGAGCCTCGGCAAGAATAGCCTTTTCATCCGCGGTTGCCAAAATCTTTTTGGACCATTCATACGCGGCAATTACGATGGGGTCGTCCTGATCGTTTGTCAAATAAACCTGCCGAGCCAAAACAGGGTCTTCGCCATAGCTTTTAACAACGCGCATGACTCCCTCGGTCAAAGTCCCGGTTTTATCTGCACATATCGTAGTTACCCCACCCAACGTCTCCGCAGATATTAAATTACGAACCAAACCTTTTCTTTTTAAGATCCTCTGCATGCCTATTGCCAAAACCACGGTCAGGGCTACTAATAATCCTTCCGGAATGGCCGAAACTGCAAGTGCCACGGAAGTCAGAAACACCTCAACCAGTTCTTTGCCGGCCAGAAGGCCAATTACAAAAACAGTAACAATGAGAAATATCGTCAAATACGTCAACTGCTGGCCAAAGTGGGCAAGCTGACGCCTCAGGGGCGTGTCCACCGAGACCCCTTGTACTCCTAATGCAATTTTGCCCATCTCCGTGTTGGCACCAGTAAGCACAACCTTCATATAAGCGCGGCCCGCTGTGACCACTGTGCCCATAAATACGGGGTCTTTACTTTTTTTCTCAACTGCTACCGACTCGCCGGTCAATACTGCCTCGGATACGTAAAAGTGGCTAGCGTCAAGTATTTCACCATCGCCGGGAATTTTATCTCCACTGTTTACAACCACGGTGTCGCCCGGCACGACTTCTTCGATGTTTACCTGAATTCTCTTGCCGTCCCTGATTACATTTGCATGGGGGTGAATCATGCTTTTTAAAGCCTGAAGAGCTCGGCTTGCCCGCTCCTCCTGAATGTAGCCCAGAATAGTATTCAAAATTACGGCAAAGCCAATGACAATTGTGTCCGGAATTTCGCCCAAAAGAAGAGTGACTATGCCAGCTGCCAACAGAATATAAACAAGCGGGCTTTTAAACTGGGACAAAAATATCTCAAGCCTTGTTGGAGGAGGAGTTTCCGGGAGTTCATTGCGGCCGTTTTTTGCAAGAAGCTCACGAGCCTCTGTTGAAGTCAAACCACTGAAATTCTTACCCATGCTTCATGCTAACACAATTTATCTCCCTTGAAGCTGGTATAACTTCAATCCTTTTACTTTTCTAAAATGCTTTTCGTTCTGAGTTGCTACTTCTGCACCAAGCTCTAATGCAGATGCGGCAACAATTGCGTCAAATCCACGTATTTGCTTTTGCCTAATTATCTCACCTGTTTTTTTTGCAATCTTTTCATCCAACTCAACTCTTTTTATTTTACTAAGCATCCTTACAGTTTCGTCAACAATCGTTTTTTTACTCATACTACTTCCTGCCCACAATTCAAAAATCACTACTGTTGGGACATACAATTCACAAATTCCGTCTCTGAATAACTCAAAAAGTTGAGGGTACAGGCCTGTCTTTGCCCGAGCGAAATCTATAAAGACCGAAGTATCTATAACTATCTTTCTCATCTTTTAGAAGCTTGTTCCAATCTTTTGTTTATGTCTTCTCTAAACCTTTTCATATCCTTCAAGTCTTTATCTGTCAAGAAAGGTTTCATATTTTTAATCCACTTCATATGCTTATCCCAATCAAATTCAGGTTCATCTTTGTGAACCAAATTGACAAGAACTATCCCTTTTCTACCGTCTGTCACAGAAATGGCAACTTTTTTCTTAAGAAGATCAAGATAATAAGAGAGGTTATCCCTGAATTCAGAAACCGTCACTGTTCTTGTCATACCTCCATATTAGTACGTGACGTACAGGATGTCAACCTCTCTGCAACTTATACAATTTTTTTATCTCTACCAAAGTTGTGGCTTGGTTTACCGACTTATCGTCACGGAACTTGACCAGTCTTGGGAACCTAAGTGCCAAGCCTGCCGTATGTTTTGGAGATTTTGTGAGCTCATCAGCTGCCAACTCCACCACAACCTCAGGCTTTACCCAAAAGTCGGGGGTCAAGTCTTTATGAACTTCATATTCTTTGGGTTTTTCATGAGTTACCAAATTTTTTAGCCTATTATTTAACTCTTTAAATTGCTCATCGGTAAGCCCTGTTCCAACTTTTGTAATAGTTAGTATTTTGTCATTACTCCTGACTCCAGCCAAAAACTGGCCAATGCCAAAGCTGGCCCTCTTTCCACGTCCTTGAGTGTAGCCCATAATAACCGCATCCACCGTATCCGCAAGCTTACCACTGGCCTCTTCAACCTCTTTGATTTTTACCCAGCGCCAGCCGGTTCTGCCCGGAATATAGCCGCTTTCTGCTTTTTTGACCATGGCTCCCTCAAGTCCGCTTTTTAAAAGTTCCGAATGTCTGGCACGAATTTTTTCCGCTTCTGTTGTAAGTAAAAAATCGTCTACAACAAAGACTTTATTTGGCTTTAAAATATCCTTGAGGGTTTCTCGTCTAGTCTCATAGTTCTCGCCCATCACATTTCTTCCACCCACGAGCATCACATCAAAAATTTGAAAAGTGAGTGGAGTTTTCTTTGCGTTTTCAGCTATATCGTGTTTCCTGCGCCTATTCATTGTTACCTGAAAGTCCGCCATCTTCATTGTTTCAGCGTCCAGCCCCACAGCTTCGGAGTCCAGGATCGCGCTCTCGACTTTCAAATACTTACCAACATCATTAAGCTCCGGAAACATTTCAGAGATATCATTTAAATTTCTGGTATAAGCACGAACTGGCTTACCTTTTTGATAGTGAATTTGGACTCTGAGCCCATCAAACTTGGGCTCCACCGCAACCTTGCCCATTTTTTTGACCATCTCATCGGCACTTTTGAGCCGCTGTGGCAGTGCCGGCATTATAGGCACCCCAACCACCGGTTTAACATTTTTGCTTGCCTTATCAACCCCGCCTTTTTTTACTTCCTGAGCCAGTTTGCCAACATCGGGCAATACTTGATAGGCTGACTCAAGCATTTTAGACTTGGATTTATCCCCTGTCTCCATCCAGGACAGGGCATCAAGAATAGTCTTGTCCGAAAACCCAAGGCGTAAATTTCCCACCGGAATCCTGGCCACGAACTTGGCACTCAGGGGGTCGAGTTTCTTAAGCAAAGCCGCGGTCGCGCCCATTTTTCTCTCCTGGCTTCCCTCTCCTTCATCTTGCGCAATTTTGACAAGCTCGGCATAAACTTCATTTACAGTAAGATTACACTTCCTGTCTGGAGCCAGTTTATATGCCACAGCCCCAAGATCTCCTGCAGCTTTATACTGTTTTAGTATTTCCTCCTGGGCTACGCCATAAGCTCTCGAGATAATCTTGATCATCATTCGCTCAGCCAGATTGAAAACTATGCCTTTATAACTTGGGGCGAGTGTTCCGAGCGAAAGATAAACGGCTTTGTCAATTTCATCAGCCGAAATCTCATTAAAAAGCTCGGCTAGAATTTTGGTTATTTCAATTCTCGATGAAGTACGCTCTAGCCTTTCAAAATATTCTGAAAGTTGACTCACTTTCATACGTTTTCCCTAATATACGTGGAGAAAAATACAAATGCAAATACTACCACTCCAATGAAAGCAACGCCAAAAAGAAGACTAATAAGGCCGTGCCACTCGTGGTGCACTACTTTGTTCAAGCCCTCTCCCACCAAAGTCAACCCAAAAAGTGTGGGCAGAACCAAAATCATATATAAAAATTGTGGGTCAGTTGGAATCATTTAATGCTTCAGCACATACCTCGCAGCCTTCGTGCTCCCCTCTTTACCTATTATATTCTTGTTTAGTAGGTCTTTTAAATCCCTCAATATTGTATCCTCCGAAATCATGGGCATAATATCCTTCAAATCCTTCATAATCGCCTTCCCGTGGTCCGACAAATACTCAATGAGCTTCATCTGCCGTGCGGAAAGAGCAACCTGTTCACCTATTTTGACCCTCATCCTGGAGTCTACAGACAATTGTCTCACCTTGTCTTTGATTTTGGTAAGCTCAATTGCGACAAGACCTATAAAATACTCGAGCCAGGCAGTCAGGTCGCGGGTAGAAATTTCGCCCCCTTGCGAGTCAACCTTAAAGAATGCCGTGTAATAGGCTGCCAAGTCGCGGTCCAAGTGCTCCTCCAAGGCAAAGAAGCGTTTAATATCGTAGCCTTCTTTGAGCATCACAAGAGTACTGAAAGCACGCACGGTCCGGCCATTCCCCTCTATAAAGGGGTGAATGGTGACCATCACATAATGAGTTATGCCAGCTTTAATAACAGGGTGGACGTCAATAGCCTCCTGCGAGTTGAGCCAATTCATAAAGTCGGCAATCAAATAAGGCACTTCTACCGCAGGCGGGGGCGTAAATATCACCTTACCCGTTCCCTGTTCCTTAATTACCACCTGAGTGGTCCTAAAAACTCCGGCGCGCGCGGGCTCTACAATTTTGTCAACTGTGTTTTTGTGAATATCAAGCAAAGACTCGACGTCATACCCGCCTCGCTTGGCGGCAAGCTCGTCCAAGAGTGTTACCACGTTTCTATAATTAATAACCTCCTGAATATCACGATCGCGAGCCACCACCGCCTCACCTTCCAAAACCTGTTTAGTCTGAAGAAGGGTCAAGTCGTTGCCCTCTATCTGGGTTCCATGGTAAACAGTCCGGACAATCGCATCGGACTTGAAGTCTTTTACATAGTCCGGCACTAAGGGCGCATTTTCGATTACATCCTTTGCTGCCTCAACTTGGCCTATACTTTTCAGAATACTGTTTGTGATAATAAACTTTGGTGAATACACCGTAGCTAATTATCGCAAATTCTGCGGAGAAAACAAGTCGCTTATTCTACAGGAGTTAAAAGGAATTTGTGAAGAAAGACTATTTCCTCATTATAAAGTATTTGTTCTCGACCAATCATCAGGTTAAATTCCTGTTCATCGCTTTCAATATCGTAGCCATACAGCCATTTTCTATCTTCTGACTCGTAATTAAATACTGTTTCTAGACGTGTCTGATCCAGTCCTTTTTCTATTGCTTCTGTTCTGAATTCACTTATTTGTTTTCTGGTAATTCCTAGTTGCAGCAGTGTTTCGTCATCCAAAGTACCCCCGGCATAAAGTCGTGTATATCTTTTGTCGCCGGCTTGCACTATCTCTTGGCCACCACCTGACCTTTTACCAATCCACTCGTCGTGGTAGTTTCCTTCTGGGCCTCGATAATCACTTGAACTAAAAAGAAATGCTCCTCTTTCAGTCGTCAGAACATTAGTATCGTTGATATAACCACTTAGAAGTCCCTTGGTTAAAATATCTTTTATCTCCGGTGAAATCATTAAACGATTATAATCTAGGCCGTCAATTTATACAATGTTTCTGGAATTATATTGGCCAAGTCATCGGCGTTGTAATAAACCCCCTGCTTTTTATAAAGCGCGTCCCCTGCGGCTTTTGTAACATACGCCGCCGAAGTGGCCGCAAGCATTGGCTCATTTTTGGCCAAAAGCCCAACAGTCAGCCCGGCCATCGCATCCCCAGTTCCCCCCTTGGTCATGCCCGGATTTCCACCATGAACCTCAAAGCGCTCATTAGACGAATACACATAAGTAACCGGACCCTTCAAAACTATAATACAGTCATATTTTTTAGAAGCTTCATCGGGGTTCAAATCTCCAAAAAGTATTTTGTATTCTTTTTTATTCGGAGTAACAATTGCGCCTTTTGGAATCCACTCTGGCTCCATAACTTGCAGGCTCCCGCCGTCTACTACCCACTTTTTGTTCGGAAACTTATCCAAAAGCTCCTGAGTTATCTTTCTTGAAACATTATATGCCTTATCTGAGGCATTACTTGGCCCCGTATTCGCCTTTTCGTTATGTGCCCTCATGAAGCCGGGACCAATCAACACAGCATCGGATTTCTTAATATAGTCTTCAACTTCGCCAAATGGGACCCAAATAAAGTTAAAAAGTCTAGACTTTAAGTTTGCCGCCACGTCTCGAAGGGACTTCTCGGGGGAACTGAAAAAAACCATATCCACGACACGAGATGCGGACTGGACCGCAAAAAATGGTGCGCCATGAAAGAGGCTAGAACCGCCAATTATAACTACCTGGCCATTATCCTCTCCAGAAGAATTTTTATCCGGCCTGTATAATCCCCTAAGCTCACTCGCGGCAAACTTTCTCATCAATATACTTTAACTCACGCGGCTAGACTTTAATAGTCAACTCCGTACCTTTTAACACCAATGGGCTCCTCCAGAAGTTTCCTGGCTTCAGGACTATAGTGTCCATAATTTCTCTTCTGAGGCGGAAGAAATTTCTCATTCACTACTAACTCTCCTGATTCTTCGTCTTCAACAAACATCTCGTCTATAAAGGTTGGTAATTCTAGTTTTTGCTCACCTTCCGGACCCATACCTATAGTTTACTATTTCAGGTTAATTTTGACAATGTGGCTATAATTTGCCTATGTCGAAAGTTGAATCTATTTCTCAAACTCCTGATTTTGAACTAAATGCTCAGGGTTTCGTACACGAAATAAGTAAATTCACAATCATACAACCTTGGTGGGAACATGTAGTACCCATCGGAGAACCAGTCGTTGTATGGGCGGAATATAAGGATGATATAAAAATAAGAGAACTTCAATACATTGAAAACTTCCTAAGAAACATAGACGAACCGAAAGCTGCAGACCATGTAAGCGAAATAATGTCTGAACTAGAAGAATTTTCGGAAAAATGTCGCCTTATCTCTGTACATATAAGCGGACCTGAGATCACAAGACTCAATAAAGCCATTCAAAAAGTAGATGATTTAGCAGAAAGATATGGTGGTAAAAAAGACCTAGAATTGTCTAGAATCAACACAGACACGGGCATCAAGGGGCTCTGGCGTGTTTCTAATATCTATATCTTTGGAGAGACGGAATATCCACGTAGTTAAAGAGTTATTTTATTAACTCCCTTAAAATCTTCAACAAAATGAGGGTCTGCTGAAGTAATAACAGTCTGTTGATTCCGGGAAATTTCGGAGACTATTTTTCTGTGCTCATGGTCAAGCTCCGAAAAAATATCATCCAGCAAAAGTGTTGGTTTTTCATGAGTTTTTGCCTCAACAAATGCTAGCTCGGCAATTTTGAGCCACAAAACCCCCATTCGCTGCTCGCCCCGGGAGCCATATTTTGCCAAGTCTTTTCTATTTTTAAAAAAAATAATATCGTCCCGATGTGGCCCAACCAATGTTGTCGCCGCCGCAACTTCTTCAATTTTATACTCCAAGAGTCTCGACTCGGAAATGATGCTTTTGTCATAATTAACTTCATATTTTCCGTCATTTAAGTTCTCGGTGGAATTAATAAAACTTACAAGCTCCTCACGCTTTTGGGTTATATACTCGCCGTTTTTAATTAAGAGCTTATCCCAAAAATAAAGGTGTGAGCGCGAAATCCCCTCTTCTCGGATTCTCAATAGTAACCTGTTTCGACGTCTTAACCCCTTCTCATACGAAAGCGCGGCACGTCGGTATTCCCGGTCTACCTGCGAGAGCACGGAGTCCAAAAATTTTCTACGAAGCGATGGCGATTCGGTAACTAAGTCCAAGTCTTTGGGCATAAAAAGCACGGTCTTGAGTCTCCCGGCAAAGTCAATATGCCGTTTGCCAACACCATTTACAAGAACTTTTTTCCTGGCGATACGCTCGCTCAAGTTTCCTCTTGTGATAACCCCACGAGTAAGAACCGCTTCAAGATTTGTTTTATCACTCAAAAGTCCTTTTGCCCTCGCAAGTTCTTTATCATAATTAATCATCTCTTCATCTATTCTGGCTTTGAAGCTTTTGCCGGTGGAGAGCAAATTTATGGCCTCCAAAATATTGGTCTTTCCCGAAGCATTGGGGCCAATGATTACAGTGACGTCCTCAGAAAACTCCAACAGTTTGTCGTCAAAATTGCGAAAATCTTGTAATCTTACTTTCCGAAGCATTTAAATTTTTTGGCAATGCGGGCAGTAGTAAGTCCCTCGGCCACCTAAGGCGATCTTTTTGAATCTATCTTTTTTGCATCTTGTACACAAAGCACCTTGCTTGCCATAGGCCAGAAAGTACTTTTGATAACTCCCTTCGCCACCGTCCGGAGTAACAAACGCAAGCTCGCTTGCTCCCCCGGCCTCTATTCCCTTTTTCAAAACTTTTTCTATAGATTTAAAAAGCTGAGTTTGTTCACTTAAACTTAAGCTGTTCGCGGCTCTTCCGGGGTGGACTTTAGCATCCCACAAGGCATCATTGGCATAAATATTTCCAACTCCCCCCATTTTGCTCTGGTCCATTAAAACCACTTTCACCTGCCTTTTTGTTTTCCCCAAAATTTCTTTGAAAGTTTTCAAGTCCAGCTTGCCAAAAGGTTCCGGGCCCAATTTTTTAATAAAGCCAAACTCTTCTACATCTTTGGTTTTGGTTAGCTTTATCCAGCCAAAACGGCGGATGTCGTTGTAATACAAAAAACCTTTATTGTCTAATTTAAAAATTACATGAGTGTGCCCGCCTGGAACTCCACCGGAAACTTTCTTGGACAAAGCCGGGTGTTTTACAAGTTTTGGCCCTCTGTAAATAAACTGGCCGGTTAGCTTTATATGAGTTACCGTGGAGTATCCATTATCAAAATCAAAAACCAAAACCTTGCCGAACCTTCTAATGCTTTTGAATTTTGCGCCAACTATTGGCGTAAAGTCATCAGGTGCAACTTTTTTGTTTTTGACTTCAACATCCATTACTTCATGGCCAACGACAAATTTTTCAAGTTGATTTCTAATTGCTTGGACTTCAGGAAGTTCCGGCATATTTTTGTATTATACTCCTAACTTCATTCTCAAATCTCTCTTTGCTAAATTTCTTTGCGTGATTCCTGATAACATCTTTATTCCACTTTATCTTTTCTGACTTCTTAATGGCCTTAGCAATTGCCTCAGTGGTTAATTCATTGAAGAATAAACCAGTCTTTCCTTCCACCACGCTTTCCAAATAGCCTTCTGCACGAAACGCAATAGTTGGCGTTCCGTAACTTGCGGCTTCCAAGGGAGTCATGCCAAAGTCCTCATCTTTCTGGGCAACTATGAAAGCATTTGCATTTGTGTACAAATTGGCTAACTCATCATCTGAAACTCGCCCAAGGAACTCAACTTTATTACTCGCAATTTTTCTTAAGTTTTTTTCTTCAACCCCTGAGCCAAAAATCTTCAATTTAACATCAGCTTTTTTACAAGCTTTGATAATTAAATCAAAATTTTTAGTCCTCACCATTCTGCCGCCGGTTAAATAATGTGTAGAATGTAGCATGTAGGATGTAGCATGGGGAGATTCAATAGGCGGATACACAACAGCGTAATCCTTGCGCCTGTAAAACTTCTCAATTCGCCTGCCAACATTTTTAGAGTTTGCAATAAAATATGTCACTTTTTGAGCCTGAGTAAAGTCATACATTCTCATAAAGTGATTGACGACCAAAGCGTAAATTTTGACAGCACCGGCAAACCACAAACTTTGCCAGTCGCGTGAAGTGTCATATCCCCACAAATATCTTGGCGGCGTATGAAGGTAACAAATCTCTTTTTTAGCGCCCTTCATGCCCTTGGTTACAGCCCAAGAGGCGCTTGTTATCACTAAATCATATTTTGAAAAGTTGAAACTATTCCAAACCAAGGGAACCAAAAACCGCAAAGGAGAAATAAGTTTATCTGCAAAAGGCAAATACGAAAACCAAGACTGAATTATTTTTTTATCTTTAAATTCTTTCCCACATGGAGAGTCTTTTTTAAAATAAATTGTATAAATTGGAGCCTTGGGATAAATCTCAGAAAGCGCCAAAAGCACTCTCTCCGCTCCCCCAAATTCGTTTAGATAATCGTGTACCAGTGCAATTCGCATACATGTAGAATGTAGCATGTAGAACGTAGAATGGGAATTATTCCTTGTTCCGAATGCTTTTAATCAAACCCGTTAATAACTTGTGAACTGTTACTGTTAATTCTGCGGTCTCTTCAAACTTATCTTTCTTCAAATAACCCAAATCTTTAGAAATAAGAAGCTGGTTTTGAAGCTCGGACAATGAACCTTGAGCCATGTAATAAAATTGCATCTTTTCCTGTTTGCCTCTTCTTCCAAAGCCTTCTGCAATATTGCTTGTTATCGAAACAGCAGCTCGTTGCATTTGATTCGTTAAAGAAAACCTCTCTTTTTCGGGAAACTGATTGGTAATTTTGTATATTATCAGGACCAGCTTATGTCCTTCCCTCCACGCATTTAGCTCTGTAAATTTGGTGATTGTCCCCATGCTACATACTACTTTCTACTTGCTACATCAGAGCAGACTCATCTGTTTTTCCTCTTCTACTTTCTTCCCCACTTCTTTCACTCTTCGGCTTAATGTTCGAAAACCGTATTGTTCGAAAAGCTGTGTTACTTTATCCGAATCAAGCTGCCAAGACTTGGCTTTCCCCAAGTCAAAGTTAATATCAACATCCGTTACAATTTTTGCTAAGGTTTGTGATTGATAAGCCGAGTCTTTAAAAGTAGTTAGTTTTTCTTTAAGCTTTTCGGGCAGCTCGTCCAAATACTTATAAATATTATCTAAAGTTTTGTATTTTGCCAGAAGTGTGACCGCGGTTTTGGGACCAATACCGGGCACTCCTTTATAGTTGTCTGAAGGGTCCCCAACCAGTGCTTTAAAATCCACTATCTGCCCGGGCCCCACTCCCATTCGCTCAACGGTTTCTTTGACTCCAAACTCCTTGGCGTCCGTAAGACCCTTGAGAGGCATATACAAAAACGTCTCCCCTTTTTCATCAACAAGCTGGAGCATATCGCGGTCCCCGGTAATTATTAAGGTTTTTATTTTGGCTTTTTTCACTTTCTCGGCAATGCTTCCGATAACATCATCCGCCTCAAAGCCTGCTTTATCATAAATCGGAATTCCCAGGGCACGAATTACATTTTGAGCTTTTTCAAACTGAGTCGAAAGCGCCTCCTCCATTTCCGGTCTCTGTGCCTGATAACTTTCAAGAATCTTTTTTCTAAAAGTGGGTTCCGGGCGGTCAAAAGCAAAGATAATGTGCGTGGGGGCCACATCCTGAATAACTTTCAAAAGCATGGAAATAAGCCCATAAACGGCATTAATGGGCTCGCCGTTTCGAGCAGTTAACGGAGGCAGGGCATGATAAGCCCTGTGCATTATGGCGTTGCCGTCAAATAATACAAGTTTGTTCATTTTTCAGAACTTAATAACTTAAAGTATTCTTCTCTTGAGATTTTAGCAGTTCTTAGATTATTTTGAACTATAAACGTGGGGACTTGTTTATACATTGGAATTAAAATGGGACGAACAAAGCCTTTCTTTATATAAACTAGGTGATCTCCTTTTGTTCTTATGTATTTCCACCCTGATTTTTCAAACACTCCTGCAAGTTTTTTCCAATGAACTGGCGCAACATGAGGCATTGATTAATTGACAGCAGGAAATCTAAATGGTTCAAAAATAATTCGCGGAGACTTCCAATTTTTCTTCTCTTTCTCAAAACCTGCTTCTTCCAAAAGCTGATTTAATTTGCCTTTCTTTTCAGCTTCCTCAAGAACTATTTCAACTGCTTCGTGAAGGTTTTTCCGAGCTTTTTCTTCAGTCTTGCCACATGAGCTTACATCGAGCTCGGGATTATATGCTACATACGGCGCTTCTTTTGAGCGCCCGTCATACATCATCTTTATTGTCATTGGTAGGTTTTGCATAAGTGGATTATACCATAAAAATCTACTTATTGACTTCGTTATTTATTTGGATTTTAATGCATTATGGCCCAAAACAACATTGAGGTTGAAATAAAAATTCAACTTTCCAAGGCCGAGTTTGATGACATTAAAAAGAAAATAAAAAAGACTTCAAAGTTCGTTAAATCATCTCACCACGTTGATAGTTATTATAATTCTGGCCATAAAAATTTTCTCAAGCCAAAATATCCATACGAGTGGCTGAGTATCAGGGCCAGGGACGGCAAAATACTTTTAAACTATAAGCATTGGTACCCTGAAGGCGTGAAGCACACCACTCATTGCAATGAATATGAAACGGAAGTCTCCGACAAAGTGCAGCTCAAAAAGATACTGCACGCACTTGAAATCAAAGAAATTATTACGGTGGATAAAAAAAGAGAAACATACATTTATAAAAAGACAATCGAAATTGCTTTCGATGAAGTTGTGGGCTTGGGCTATTTTCTTGAGGCAGAATCTCTCAAAAATTCGGGCGGGGTAGAAAAAACTTACAAAAAACTTGAGAGGTTTGTAAAGTCCCTTGGAGTAAATGAAATAAAAACAATTCCCGGAGGCTATGCCGCTGCCATGATGAGAAAAAAGGGATTAATGAAAGCTAGCTAAGGCCTTCGCCGTTTTCTTTCTTCCCCACAATCTTTTCAAAATCATCTTGGTCGAGAGTTTCTTTTTCAAGAAGTCCTGCGGCCACTTTGTCTAAAAGTTTCCTGTTTTTTTTGACGAGTTCAATGGCTTTTTTATGAGCCACTTCCATAAACTCACTGACTTCAAGGTCAACGCGCTCCTTCATAGCCTCTGAAACATCCCCGGACTCCCATGGAAGAGTATTAGCCGCGTCTTCCCCTTGATACCCGAGGTTCACGGGTCCGAGTTTACTCATACCAAAGTCTGTAACCATTGCACGCGCCAGAGCAGTTGCATGCTCAATGTCATTTGAAGCTCCTGCCGTCATCTCATCAAACACAACTTCCTCAGCGGCGCGGCCCCCAAGCATGGCGGCAATCTGGTCCAGAAGACGACTCCTGGTCTCGTGAGTTCTATCATGCGCCGGTGGAATTAAAGTGTGTCCCAAGCTCATGCCGCGGGCAACGATTGATATTCTCTGAACAGGATCGGTCTTAACCAGAAAGTGAGTAACGATTGCGTGCCCCGCTTCATGATACGCAGTCAGTCTTTTATCCTCCTCAGACTGAAGCCGTTTCTTGGCCGGGCCAAGCTTGACCTTTGTCGCTGCTTCTTCAATGTCGCTCATCTCCACTGCCTCTTTATCCTCTCGGGCCGCGGCAATTGCTGCCTCATTGAGCATATTTTCTAGGTCAGCCCCGGAAAAGCCAACGGTGCGGTCAGCAATTCTCCCCCAATTAATATCCTTGCCAAATTTTTTATTTTTGGCATGAATGTGAAGAATCGCCAGCCTTCCTTCTTTGTCGGGCATATCCAAAACCACCCGGCGGTCAAAGCGCCCGGGGCGGAGTAAGGCCGGGTCCAGCAAATCCCCACGGTTTGTTGCCGCAATTACGGCAACATTGTCATTTGGCGTAAAGCCGTCCATCTCAACCAGAATCTGATTCAAGGTCTGCTCGCGCTCATCATGCCCGCCCATGACTCCGCGGCCGCGCTGCCTGCCAATCGCGTCAATCTCATCAATGAATATAATGGACGGCGCTTGGGCTTTGGCTTGTGCAAAAAGATCACGCACGCGGGAAGCTCCAACACCAACGAGCATCTCCATGAACTCCGAGCCCGCCATTGAAAAAAATGGCACTCCCGTTTCTCCAGCTACCGCGCGTGCCAGAAGGGTTTTACCTACACCTGCCGGTCCAAACAGGAGCACGCCTTTTGGAGTCCGCGCACCTATTTTAGTGTACTTAGTTGGGTTTTTCAAAAAATCAACCACTTCCTCGAGTTCCTTTTTTGCATCATCCACACCGGCTACATCCTTAAAAGTCACCGACTGCTTGCCTTTGGCAAAAAGCTTAGCTTTACTTCGGCCAAAGCTAAATATCTCCTGTGCGCCTCGTGATTGCATTCTAAAAATTACCATAAATATTACAGCAACCACAATGAGCGGCAAAACTATGCCGACAACTTCGGCAATTGCCCGCGAAATGGTTTGGTCAGAGACAGTATAGTCAACACCCGCCGGGTCAATGCCCGAGCGCTCCAAAAGCTCGGGGAAGCTGACACTGGCCTCCTTGGTAGAAACTTTTTCCGACCCATCTTTGTAAGTTAATGCTAGGCGCTCCGTCTCCACTTCGACCATTTCCACTTGGCCGTCTTTAATGTCCTCCAATGCTTGTGAAAGCTCAAGTTTGCTCTCGTCAATTCTGGTCTGAAACAAAACTCGAAAAAATGGGGCCATAAAAAGTACAAGAAGCCCAAGAATTGCAATCCTCCAGAGATTTATTTTAAATTTAAGCTCAATTCTTTTCTTTTTAGTTGCCATCAGTTACAGATTATATCACTCATCTCACCTTAGTGCCATTGGGGACGACCTCGGGTAAATTAAAAAGTATCGGTTTAGTTTCTTCATCGTCCTTGGGAACAGCCATAAGCATCATGCCTTCGCTAAAGTCCCCTTCCGACCCGATTTTTTTAGGTTTTAAGTTAACAATAAACGGAAATTGTTTACCAGTTAAATCCTCCGGCGCATAAAACTTCATAATGCCGGAAAATATTGTGCGCTCGCCAATTTCCTCCCCCAAGTCGACTGTTAATTTAATCACCCAATGGCTCCACTCGGGAACTTCTGCTTTGGTTACAGTCCCAACCCGAATATTCAACTTTTGAAAGTCGTCTATTGATACCTCATCACTCATTTTATGAAACCCACTTTCTCATAAGCAAAGCTTGTGTCAAAATTAGCTAACGAAGCCAATTTTGTCATAAACTTCAGTAAGTTTCTTGTGAGAAATTTCCTGCGCCTTTTTTGCCCCACCCCGCAACGTCTCCAATAATTTATTGTCATCACCGCGAATTTGAGCATATTTTTCTTGAATTGGTTTAAGTTTTTCAACAACTATATCGGCAACTTTTGACTTAAAGTCACCGTAAGACAAGCCTTGCATCTGGCGCTCGGAGTCTTCCATACTAGTTTCGGCAAACTCAGAATGTATACTTAATAAATTAGTAATTCCGGGCTTTTCCGGGGAAGCTTTAACTTCGGCACCACTATCAGTTACGGCAGACATTATTTTTTTTCTAACTACATCCGGCTCGTCAAATAGAAAAACCGAAGCACTTGTGTTGGGGTCACTTTTGCTCATTTTTTTTTCTGGATCGACAAGGCTCATAATCCGAGCACCCGTTTCACCGACAACAGGCTCCGGAAGCAAAAATGTTTCCCCATAGCGAGAGTTAAAGCGCTCAGCAACATCTCGAGCGAGCTCTACGTGCTGTTTTTGGTCGTCCCCGATGGGTACATGCGTGGTGCTATAAAGGATAATATCGGCAGCCATAAGGGCGGGATAATCAAAAAGGCCAACATTTACAAACTGCTTTCCTTCGGACTTATCCTTAAACTGAGTCATTCTACTCATCTGGCCCATCGAGATATTACAGTTTGCAATCCAGCCTCCGTTTGCATGGTCAGCATTCATAGACTGAACAAAAAGTATTGATTTTTCCTGATCAATTCCGGCAGCCAGAAGAAACGCCGCAGTGCTAAGAGTGTTTTCTCGCAATACTTTAGGGTCCTGCTCCACGGTTATTGCGTGCATATCAACAACACAAAAGATATTAAGGCCATCATCCTGCCCCTTTGCCCAGTGCCGCACAGCTCCCAAGTAATTACCAATATGAAGATTCCCCGAGGGCTGTATGCCAGAAAAAACAACCTTTGCCATTAGGCTATGTTAGCTTAAATTGAAGTAAATTGGAAGTTAAAATTTGTTGCCTCACGCTGCCTGAGTGCCCGACTCGAACGGGACGCCAAGTCGTAAGTGTTTAGGGTAGCTAATCCGATATTCCTCTCACGACGTATCGGGTAATACTCGATTGCTAACCGTACCCACAAAGGGACCGACCCTTTGCCAATCCTCAGGCAGAGAAAGGCAACAAGTACCAGCGACAGGGATCGAACCTGTGACCCGCGGTTTATGATTCCGCTGCTCTACCAACTGAGCTACGCTGGCGCATCAACATATTTTATCAAACTTGCCTCAAGTTGACCACTCTGGTATCATATTCAAGCAAATAGCTAATGTCTAACAGCTATTTTTACATGCGGGGTAGTGTACGGCTGCACGGAAGGCTCAAAATGGGCCCGTCTAGTAGCAATATTAGAATGAGAACTTGGCTATATCGGCGAAACCTAAATTATTAAACATGGCAACGCCGAGGAAAGGCCCCACTTAGCGGGGAATCCGTAGAGACTATACGCCGAGCCCCATTAGATGAGAAATCTATCTAACGGGGATGACATAGTCCGACACTCACCGAAAGATGAGGTAACAGAAAAGCATAATCTTCCAGACCGGGTCCGACTCCCGGCCCCGCAACAAGGCACAATTCTGCGCCTTGCTTCGGAGGGTACAGTACTGTACCCTCCTTCGCCAGGAGCTTAGCAGAATTTGCCGCAGTCAGGTACCGAATGGTACCTGGCAGACAGTAAATGAAATTTTACTACGTTTATATCCTTCATAACCCTCAAAAGGATTTTATTTATATTGGCTATTCAGAATGTTTAAAACAGAGATATACGCAACATAACAATGGAGAGTCTAAATCTACAAAAGCTTATCTACCTTTAGAACTAATACACTATGAAGCATATAAAAACATAAATGACGCTAAGCGTAGAGAAATGTATCTCAAAACAAATCGAGGCAAAACTACATTAAAGACAATGTTAAAAGAATATTTTTCCTAAATATCAAAAAAATAACTTTGCCCATTTTCGCCAATTGGGCTCTGGAGGTTCAAGATTTTCCTGTTCAATGAGCCTGGGCGAGAGCCTGCGAAGCAGGCTCTCCTCCGGTAACACAATTACCGTTTCCCCGGGGTGCGCAAGCCCAAGCTGATCCCGCGCCGCTTTTTCGCGGTAAAAGTCACTATTCACTTCTTCCAACTGGGCCTTAAGCTCATCCTGCTCGTACTTAACTTCTTCCAAGTTCTCGCGGGCAACATTCACGCGGTTGCCAGAAGAAATTAAACGCACTACTCCTCGGGACACCGTAAGCATTACTCCAATAAAGACAAGAACGAGAATTACTCGCCAAATTCTGGCTAAAAAAGAGGCCGATTTGACATGGGCTTTCTGTTTCATGTATACCTATAAGTATAAATTATACTTAATTTGGAATGCCTACCAATGGATGACACACCAGCACAAAACGGTGAAACTTCACTTAATTTTTCAACCCAAACCTGCCTAAAAACATCATCCCATAATGTTGACGATGTCTTGTAATATGATATCATTGATAGATTTTGTAAAATGAGAGACTCTAATCAGCCATTAACTCAACTAGTAAACGCATTCATAGCCGATTTGCAGCTAAAAAGCAGATCTCATTCAACCATTTTAGCTTATAACTCTGACCTGCAACAGTTGGCCGAGTTTCTGTCTCACAAAAACGTAAGCCACCCAAAAGAAGTACAACAGGCTGATTTGGAAGGCTTTCGCGATCATCTGTTGGCGCACCAATACACCCCGAAATCTACCTCAAGAAAACTCAATGCTGTCAAAACACTTTTTCGCTGGCTCAAAGACGAAGGCCACCTCGAGATTGACGTCTCCCAGGATGTTAAGCACCCGGAAATCATAGCGCCTGAGCCAAAATTCCTCTCCCCCATTGAGTACCGAGCACTACGAGACACCGCAAAAGCCGACAATAGAGTTTCGGCCATTATCGAACTTATTCTTCAAACAGGCATGAGGATCTCCGAAGTTGCCAACTTAAAGCTGGTAGATGTCACCCGCGACATGATTACAATTGAGGCATACGCAACTCAGCCCGAGCGCCAAATTCCTTTGAATGCTCCCGCGCGTGAGGCAATCGAAAAATACATGAGAGAAAGAAAAGACACTAGCTCGCCCAATCTTTTCGTAAGTAAAACCGGCAAACCCCTGGCTGTTAGAAACATTAGAGCCTCGATTGATAAATATTTAAGACGTGCCAATTTATCCGAGTACTCGGTAAACGACCTTCGAAACACGTTTATTGTGGAAAGCATTAAGCGCGGAGTAAATTTGGTAACAATCTCCCATGCCGCCGGCCACAAAAGGCTTTCGACTACCGAGCGGTATTTGCCCATTGCCGAAGTCCCCGAGCCCGGCACCAAACAGTTTCTCGAAGAGCTCTAAGTGGGCCTGGATGGAATCGAACCATCGTTGATACTTTATGACAGATTCCGTGAACCTGACATGTCAGAAATGGTGGGCGTGCATGGGATCGAACCATGTACCTATTGTTTATAAGACAATCGCTCTACCAATGAGCTACACGCCCAGAACATACCTCAGATTATATCAAAATTTTCCGAAATTGCCTTAATAGCCATTATAATCCGCTCTTTTGTTGGCGTATGATCAACCCTTACACCGCATGTGCCATGATTATATCCTTTTTGAGTTACGCCTACCCTTGTACTTTTTTTAATGTATGGTCTAGAAAATTGTTTCAGAGGCAGAGCCAAAGTTTTACTCCAAAATATCACTTCCTCTCGTATATCCATATCATCATATAAATGCATGAATACTCTAACTTTACTTTTAGGAAAGCTTAAAGATTTTGTCATCCAATAAAGCGCAAATTTTACAACAGAGGGATCGGTATTGTTTATACTTATCGTGTGTCTACTTGCTTTGTTTCCCTCGCCCCAATAAAGAAAAAGTCCAGCATAAAACAATTCCCTTTTCGACATCGGCAACCATTTTAGTTTTTCTTCTTCGTAATAACTCTCCAATTTTTTTAACCTTCTGGCCCTCATTACTCTTATGTATCTTTCGATCTTTATAGCTTTTGAGCTTTTTATTTTACTTATCTGTTGGTCACTTAAGGGATGTTGTCGGAGCCAAAGGCTTAAGGTGCTCTTACTTACGTGCACTTCTTTAAGAATATCGCCATAACTTCTACCCTGACTTCTGAGTTGTATTGCTCTCTCCCTTTCAATAACTTTAGTCATAATCGAACCTTCATTCCATAAAATGAAATATGTATTCTATGGTTAGAATATGCTAAATGTAAAGGAAAATCAACTGAAGCTAAAGTTTCGCTCTTCTTGTAATCTCCTGCTCCACTAGCCGCACGTCCCGGCCAAACTTGAGCTTACTCATCTCGCGAATAGCCTCGGCCAGTTTGTGGTTGCGGTTTTTCAGCTCTTCCATAATGTCGCCTGATAAGGCCATTGAAAACGGCGGCACCGGCTCGTTATTTACAATTGTTTTTATGTAAACGTTGTAGCGCTCGATATTAAGAAGGTCATCCTCGCCAAACGTTGGCGTAAACTCCCGCGCCAAAACCTGGGCATCACTGACTCCCACACGGTAAGTAATCATAGTGCCGACATTACCAAAAATCGCGCTTTTGACCTCTTCATCAATCTGGCCGATAAACTGGTTGGCCACAGTCAGGTTCAAGTGATACTTTCTGGCCTCCGAAAGAATTTGTGCAAAGTCTGGAGTGGCGAAGTTTTGAAACTCGTCAACATAAAGATAAAAGTCCCGCCTTTGCTCCTCCGGCATATCTGCTCTGCTCATGGCGGCCATTAATATCCTTGGCACAATAACAAGCCCCAAGAAGTTTGAGTTTTCCTCACCAAGCTCACCTTTGGAGAGATTAATAAATAAAAGCTTCCCTTGGTCCATCACTTCTCTGAAGTTAAACGACGATTGCGATTGCCCAATGATATTTCTAACCATGCGGTTTGTGACAAAGCGGCCAAACTTGGAAGTGATGTAGTCCAAAACTTCGGACTTATGAAAGTCGCTGGTTTGGGCAATCTGGTCTGTCCAGTAGCGCCTGACAATCGGGTCTTGGACTTTGGGCAAAAGCTCGCGGACATAATTGGCATCAGTCAGAACCCGCATTACCTCTATGAAAGTCGCTCCCTCTTCCGCCAGAACCGTCAAAATTGCATTTCTCACGGCGTGCTCAAAGCGAGGCCCCACAATGCCGGTTTTATATGGGTCAAAAAGCTTATACATCATGTTTATGACCGACGTTGCCACAAAGTGCTTTTGGTCTTCAGTTTTGGCCTCGAGCAAATTTAGCCCCATTGGCCGCTCGGTGTCTGAGGGTCTAAAGTAAATCACGTCCTCTGCCCGCTCAGGAGGCACCATGCCCAAGAGCTCATCCACCGCATCCCCATGCGGATCCATAAAACAAAGCCCCTTTCCGGCTTTAATATCCTGCAAAATCATGCTTTGCAAAAATTTTGACTTACCAGTACCGGTTTTCCCAATAATATACATGTGTTTTTGGCGATCACTGTCAGAAATATACACCGGACGCCTAAGGCCCCGATAAGTACTTTCGCCCATAAAAAGCCCTTCCTGAGGAATCTCAGCTGGGGCGGGAGCGGTCTTTGCATTGAGCCACCTTATGTGCGGCGTGGTAACAAGTTTATTTGGGAAATGAAAAATTGTGGCAATTTCTTCGGAGTTTAAGATCGAAGGCCTATTGCCCATAAAGTGAAAGGCAGGCATATAGCGATAAATAAAGTCTTCCACAAACGCGCCTTTATTCCTCACTTTTCTGGTGGTAAAACTGTTCGTATCACTTGAATATTGAGCAAAGGCGCTTGAGATGTTGCCAAGGTGCACATTAGCCGTGGCGTCACTTGGGGACACCACCACGATTCTGACTGAAACCTCAAAACCGGGCTTACTTATTTTATTTTCAATTGCCTCGAGAGTCTTGGCAGGAACCGAGAACTTAGCCTTGGTGGGGTCAGACTCCTGCTTTTTGGTCTCCGAAATAAAGCCACGGCCTGCCCCTTGCCAACTACTATCAACCGGGGCCACCAAAACTTGAACTGCTGCGGCCTCGCCCGGGCCCATCTTGCCTATCGCCGTGGTGAGTGCAGCCAATGGGTCCGTCGGAAGTTCTTTATAGGTTTTAAGAGGGTAAAAATCTTCTTTTCGAAGTTGCAGCGCTTTAAAGGCCACTTTTCCATCCTCGGTAAAAATCTCGTACTCAGGAACTTCTATAATATGAGCGTCCGAGTATGCTCCATGAATTTGCTTTTCTAGCATGTCTCTTAAGTTCTTGGGCACCCAGATATACAATCTGATGTCCTCGGTGCGCCCGACTATTTCAAAGGAAAGCGTGGGTTGGCTTTTGAAGCGCATCATAAAGCCGCTTTTTTTAATTGAAGCCAAGGCGCCGATCAATTGCTCCATGGCATCAATCTTGACTTCATTCCCCCGCGGCACCGTAATTTCCAAAAGCACCGAGTCTAAGGATTTTTCCTCGCGATCCGCGTTTCTAATCCTAATTATCACGTACCAAAGTATGCCAATAAATATGAGGAAGAAAAAAATAAACGCAAACATAAACAAAAATAGTGTTGTTAAAATATTGGTGAGTGCGTCCATGCCAATTGTGTCAGCTCCCAAAAAGTACCGCGAGGCCGTCTTTGATGGCTTTTTTAATTTTTTTCAGCCAAAACACGCCAAACCAGGTTTGGGAGTTGGCAGCGTTTCCCTTGGCCATTTGGGTGAGCACCTGAGCATTTGCTGCGGGAATAGTGATTGACGGCCCGCTGGGTGGAGCCGGAACGGGTTGAGCAACCGTGGCACCCGAGCTGTCTCGAAGAGGCTGGGGTGTTGAAGGCACGGCCTGCACCCCCGTAGCCTGCTCAACTGCTGCAGGCACTTCAGGAACCGTTGGAATCTCTTGTACTTGCTGGTCAGGCGGTGCTATAGGTGCTGCCTCTGGTAATGCCATAGTACTATTGTATAACGTTTGGCGCATCCCCTCAAAGGAACATTTGTTCTGCTCTTGCAAACCCCGTTAGTTTCTGTATATTGGTTATAGAAGTTGTGTTTAAGGAACCTTGTGTAAATCAAGGGCTGTGCCGCAACCGTGGTTCGACGATGCTCACCATCTTCGATAAGTCGGAAAACTAGCAGCTTCTCCGCCAGCCGGCGGATTCTCGAGCAAGAAATGAAAAACAGAAATAATCTATTATTAGCCTTACTAATAGGAATTGTTCTTCTTGCTTTCTTTTATCTAGCCCGCCCAAATATAAGCACCCCTGGCGAGCCAGTTCCCTCTCAGAATGAAGTTTCAAATGCGACTATCAGCTTAGACTTTGGAGATGAGAACCAAATATCAAAAGCCTTACCTCTCGATGACAACTCTACAGCCTTTTCTCTCCTAAACGACCTGGCCCAATCCGAATCTTTAGATTTAGAAACCCGGCAATATGACTTCGGTATTTTTGTGAAAGCAATTAACGGCTATGAAAGCTCGGCTGAGAAAGCTTGGATTTATTATGTAAATGGGGAATCCGGGCAGGTGGCTGCAGACCAAAAGAAAATCAATTCCAATGATTTAGTTGAGTGGAAGTATATAGAGCCCGATGAATAAGCAAAGCTTGCCGCTTCGCGGTAAAAAAATTATATTTGCAATATTATTTTTACTAGCGTTTCTAGAACGTGTCGCTTTTGATTTAGGACCAAACTTTGAATTCGTGACTGGAGCAATGCTTCTGGCAGCAGCATATTTAGGAACTAGATATTCTTTAACTCTGGTTTTGGTAGTGATGGTGCTAAGTGATTTGACCTTGGGGAACACAAACATATTTCTCTTTACCTGGAGCGGGTTTTTGATTCCAGCGCTAGTTGCATCGAAAGTTTTAACCAAAGCAAAAAACAAAATTATTTCTGGAAGCTTCGCTGGCATCGCCACTTCTTTATTCTTTTATTTTTGGACCAACTTTGGAGTGTGGGCATTAGATAGTTGGAGCATGTACACAAACGATTTAAACGGTCTTCTAAAGTCTTATGAAATGGGTCTGCCATTTTTGAAAATGAACCTACTTAGTACAATTCTTTTGGTTCCCGCTGGCTTTGTATTATTTGAAACATATTTGTTTATACAAAAAGGTTTGAAGGAAAATTCATACAAGAGAATAGTGATGTTAAATTAAGCGATTATGTTCCAAGGAAGCGGGGTGCAAATCCCCCACTGTGCCGCAACCGTAAAGTCGGAAAACTAGTAATCGCTTCATTCTCGAGCAAGAAAGTATGTTGGCAGAACGCATAGTCTACGATACGGTTTATAGTACTTCAGAAAATGTTCGCGCGGGGCGTGCAAACAAAGCTCAAACCTTGGAAGAGCTCGTCACTTTGTGGGCAGAGACCACAGGCAACATAGATGCATATTACTTTGAAACTAAAAACGGACTGGTAATTTCCCCAAACGACCAAAAGCCAATAATAGATTCAATCAAAAAGGACACGCCAATAGACAGAGCAGAATTTGAATTCTTTCAAAAATTTGAAGATTGGGCCGTAAATGGGACGCAAAAAAATACAGCTTGGGCAAGTTATACCCATCCGTCGAGATCTGAAAATTGTAAGTTTATTATTTCGACTCGCGAGGGCGACAAAATCTTAAATAGATCAATCCAAGTAAATCTTGATCGACTAGAATTTTTGCACTTGTCCAATGATTTGATTCGGCATTCCATAGACCCTGAACAAAACATCTTTGACCCTGAATCTTTAAGAAGCGAACTCTTAATAATTAGAGATGATATTGATTGGATCCAAATTCTTGAAAAACACCTTGGCAAAGGTGAGTTGTTCACCCAAATCAGAAACGACGACGATTTACTTCATAGGCAGGGGCATCTTGACAGAGCAGCAATTTACTACGATATGATGCAAAAAGGTGTGCCTGCCGAAGAAATAGCGGCCAGAATGAGACAGGACAACTTTGTAGGCGACCAAAGCCCCACATGCCCTCCAGGAATGAGGACAGCCTCAGAACTCATGACCGCAAATTCAATAGTTTACTCTGGAGTCGAAGACCAATATGGCTCTCTAACTTTCAAATGCCAAAAAGGCCACACCAACACAAGACCATACGGACAACTCGTTAAGCACTGCCAAACATGCGGAGAAGATGTCAGTTGTGGAAAGACCGCTTAGGGTTTCCCCTTCCAGCCCTCCTCCGGTATCCCTGCGTCAAAATTGGCTTCGCGAAAAAGCATGAATATCATGTCAGAAAGTCTATTAACATATTGCAAAATTTGCGGGTGGACTTTTTCTTCTTTTGAAAGGGCCACCACTCGCCTCTCAGCGCGTCTTGCCAGGGAACGGGCAAACATCAAGTGAGTCGCAAAGCGCGTTCCCTGGGAAAAACGAAAAGAGTCAATAGCTCCGGCCTTGGCCTCAATTTTATCTATTTCTTTTTCCAGCTTTGTGGTTTTGCTTTTATTAAACTTTAAGTCAGACCCTGCAATAATCGAGCAAATTCTAAAAATATTATCCTGAATATCTTTGATAAAAATGTTCCTCTCCGGATTATCACAAAAGCTCCGTGCAATTCCCAAGAAACTATTTAGCTCATCTAAAGATCCCAATGCTTCCACTTTAATGGAGTCCTTGTCAACGCGTTTGCTTTTGTCTATAAAATTCGTCGCCCCCTTGTCCCCTTTTTTGGTATATATTGGCATTTATTTTACTAACTCCCCCAATCTCAGCTTTGTATTTTCATAAGCTTCCATATTCTTTTGCTCAAAATAATAATACGGCAATAGATCAACTGCCTGGAGAATGTGGAGTGCTTGAATTATTCGCTTTAGCTCACCTTCTGAAAAGTCGGTATTTTTCGTAATTTCCCCTGAAGATTGAAATATTTTCTCCGCCCTCTCGGTCCGCAAACCAAGGGAACTCATATGCGAGCCCCAATACATAATATAAGAATAATCATTTACCCAAATACTTGCCTGAGCCGAGTCCCAATCCACGAGAATCACTTCTCCTGAGTCGCCGATAACGCAGTTGTCTGGGCTCGCATCGCCGTGCATAAGAACCGGTGTGAATTTACTTTCCATTTCTCGCAAAACAGTAATCGTCTTTTCTTTAACTTCCTGAAAAAGCGCAGTGTCGTATGAAGTTACACTTTGAGATTTTTTCCAGCTTTTTTCAAGTTTATGCAGTTTCCAGTCCACAAAACTTGAGCGCTGTTCATCTTTGTCAGTTAAGGATCCATATTTGTCTGCTTTAATGCCATGCACCCGGGCTAAAATATGAGACAGCTTTTCATGAAATTTTGAAAAATCAATTTTCCCCGAGTCTATGGCCTCCCAACCACTTTGGCCCTCAAGATATTCAGTAATCATAAAGCCGTATGGAAAAAACTCATCGCCTCTACTGTGGTAAAGCAGTTTTGCATGCGGGATATTAAGCTCCGAAAGCTTTGCCTCAAGCCAAGAGGGTTTTTCAACTTCCGGCCAGCCATCCATCCGAAAAACTCTGGCAATAACCGACTGTTTGTTGGTTACAACTTTATAAACATGGTTATACTCTCCCCTAGTAATCCGCTGAGCAGAACGCACATCTTGGTTTAAAACTCTAGAAACCGCGGGGGCAATTTGGTTATCTAATTCTGGGGTATAAGAAAAGGGGTTAGTCATTTTTAGAATATATTGGCATTAATTTGATTTCTTAAAAACTTTTGTTAATTGGCTGTCATTATCTAAATACAAATCTTTAATCTTGATGAAATGCTTCAGGTCCTTTATTAACAGTTCGTGCTTTGCTTTCTTGACAGCTTCATTAAATTCAATCCACGAATATTCAGTGTGTTCGCTAGATAATTTTATTTTTCCTCCTAAATATCTACACAAATAATTAATCCCAACTAATTCAGAATTTCTGTCATTTGCTCGATAAAAATGATAGAAAGAAATCGGCGCTATCAATTGAATGTTAATATTTTCCCCCAACTCCTCTTTAATCTCTCTCGTTATCTCATCTTCGACATTAGAAAAATCTTGATTAAACCTTCCACTAATTAACTCCCAGGCGCCAGGATCATGATCGCGTTGACCACTCCTTTTGGTCATTAGAATCTCCCCATTGTTGTTTATGATAAATGCACAAACAGCTACGAGAAATTTACCCTTAGTTTTTGATTTTAGTAAATCTGATTTTTCCATTTGCTTTCTCCAAGAAATTATCTAAAGTTCTGACCCAGACAATTCCTTTTCCATAAAGCGCTCGATAAATTACGCATAACTCCTCCGTATTTTCCAAAAAGCCAACTGATTCCACAACATAAAATTTGTCAGGATTTTTGTAGTGGTAATAAATCCCACCGACTTCTACTTCCTTTTTGGCTTTGGTGGTCTGTTTATCCAAGTCCTCCAAGCTGTGAGTCATTATATAACTATAACTTTAATTTCTTTGCACTTTTCGAGCCTTCCATCGTTTGTCAAAAAAGCTCCAGCTTTCGCAGCAATTGCTGTAGCTATTTGAATTGCGTCCGGCAGGCGAAAACTGTATTTCCTTCTTAATTCCGCTGCCCTTAGAGCAATTGCATCGTCCACTTCATAAACTGTTAAATTAGGGGTGGATTCAAACTGCTCCCTCAAAGCGTTAATTAATTTTGGAGGCCTTTTGTAAGATAACAATTCAGCTTTCGCAAGAATACTAGTCACCCCTTTTAGCTCACCATTCTTGACTCGCTCAAACCACTTTCTCACTTTTGGCCCAAACTCAGTATGTGCTTGATAATAATAAATGAAGATATTTGTGTCTATCCCGACAGACTTTAGTATTTTCTTTCCCATTCGTCGCGCATTTTGTTTAGCTCCGCTATCGGATCAATGTCTTTCCACGCCTCTTTCATAGAACCATAGGTCTTTTTTATCCAATCACCCTTCACAGGTTTCATAACAACGCTCCCTTTTTGCACAGAAACACTCACCTTGGAGCCGGCTTTAACTCCTTTAAGCTTCTCTCTGACTTCTTTTGGTATTACTACCTGATATTTTGGCCCAACGGTTACAGTTTGCATAAGTTATACGATTTTACATTTTTTTGTAATACGAAGTCAAGGAGAACTAGCATTCGGCGTGGCCACAGGAGTAGCACTTGGCGCAGCCTTCTTCGAAAACCAGAGTGTGTTCTCCGCACTCGGGGCATAAATCAACCTTGGCACCATATTGTGGCTCTGCTGTCATCATCATAACCTGCCCCCCGGGGTTATCAGCTTCCAACGCTCCCGCTTCTATCTGTTCTGTTTCATTTTCAGTAAGAGCCACCTTTTCGGTTGCATGCCCATTGGTTGCCGGGTTTAAACCAAAATGGGTAGTGAGGGCCACTGAGATCGCGTCCGGCAGTGAGCGGATTCTACTTTGCCCAAAGCCCACAGACCTTCTGCCACCAATGTCTTTAAGCTGATCAGCAATCTCCAAGGCCCGCTCTTTCGGAGAAAGTGTGCTCCTAAAGCGCAAAGACGCCGAAATGGTGCGCCCGAGGGCTACCGCAAACGCGCTCACGTCACTACCGGCTTTGCCGATATTGATAAACATCTCAAGGGGTTCCCCGGCATCGTCATTGTTAATTGTAATAAAAGCTGTGCCCACGGGGGTCTTCAGCTTGTATGTAGACCCGTGAACAATATATGGTCTTGTCACAAGCCTCGCCCCCGCTTCCGGCGAAACCGGCAGAGACAACTGGTTCGGCTCTAAATAAGCCGACTCTGGAACTGGTTCCCCCGCCCCAACCGTAGCCTCTGGCGAAGGGGAGTCTTTCGGCTTATCGGCAGACACATTTTCAAGTACTCCTTGGCGCGAGCCGTCTCTAAAGAAGGTAATTCCTTTACAACCTGATTCATATGCCTTGGTATAAAGACTTCTCACGTCTTCAACCGTATATGCATTTGGAGCATTTACGGTTTTGCTTATCGAGCTGTCGGTGTACTCCTGAACCTTGACTTGAACCTTCAAGTGCTCGTCGGGGGATAAGTCCATCGCACAGACAAAGTAATTTGGCTTTGGCTCATTCGGGTGAGCATTCTTCCACTCCTTAAACAAAGGATGATAAACCATATGCTCGCCTGTTCTGTCTTTTCTTTTAAACTCAAAGTTGTAAACCGGCTCAATGCCGGAACTCACCCCTGCCAAAAGCGATGTGGTGCCGGTCGGGGCTTGGGTCAGAAGGACCGCGTTTCTGATGCCGTTTTTAGCGATGCTTTCGCGAACATCTGCGGGGAGCTTTTTGATAAACCAGCCATCCAGATATTTATCTTTATCATATTTTCTAAATACACCTTTCTCCGCGCCCAAAAGTGCGGAGGTCCTATAAGCCGAGTCGCGAATGACTCTGTAAATTTTATCAATCACCGCGACCGACTCGTCCGTCCCATATGGAATTTTCATTTTAATGAGCGCGTCCCCCAAGCCCATGGTCCCCAAGCCCGTGCGGCGGATGTCCATCTGAGACTCATAAGTTTCGGGGTAAAAGTAGAAATTGGCATCAACCACGTTGTCCATGAATCGCATGGCAACTGCGGCATCTTGTTCAAGTGCCGCATAATCAAATTCACCGTTCTTTATATAAGCCGTTAAGTTCATTGCTCCCAAGTTGCAAACCGCCCAAGCACCAAGGGGTTGCTCGCCGCAAGGGTTTGTAGCAATTAACTTCTCAAAGTAATAAGTATTACTTCTTTTATTGCTTCGCTCAATAAAATGAAGCCCGGGCTCGGCGCTAGTCCATGCGGCTTTTGCAATCATATCCCAAACTTCTCGGGCTTTAACGGTTTTATATACCTTCACTTTACGGCCGCTTTCAAGCCATTTATCAATATCCCCGTCCCAATACTCATCGTAGTCGGGAGTATTTACATAGTCCGGGAAAATTAAATCCCAATCACGGTCTGCTTTGACCGCATCCATAAACTTATCAGTTATACAAACTGACAAGTTGGCCCCGGGGATTTTATTAAGATCTTCCTTGACTCGAATAAACTCCTCCACATCCGGGTGCCAATCGTTAAGCATGAGCATGAGGGCCCCGCGGCGGCTTCCACCTTGCTGAATAACGTCGTGATTAGCGGTTGAATAAAGAGCGGCCCAGTTAACCGGGCCCGAGCTATACCCGTTTACTTTTCTAACTCGTGCGCCGCGAGGACGAAGAGTGGAGAGATTAACTCCAACCCCGCCGGCCCGGGACTGAATTTCCACAGTTTGGGTAATGTTTTCCATTATTCCACCTCTGGAGTCTGGCGGAGATGGAATTACATAGCAGTTAAAAAAAGTAACCTCATAGCCGGTTCCCGCACCGGAGAGAATACGGCCGGCCGGCACAAACTTGAAGTCCTTCATCACTCGGTAGAACTTCTTTTCCCATTTATCTTGAAGGGTTTTATTTTTCTCAAACTGAGCGATGCCTTTTGCTACCCTTGCCCACATTTGTTCGGGATATTTCTCCATTGCTCCCCCTTCCGCATCTTTAAGTGAATAGCGGTCTATAAAGACAGTCTTACTGAGCTCGGTCAGTTCAGTCTTTACCGAAATTTTATCCTCACCAAAAAAGAATAACTTGCTTTTTCGTAAGTCCTTGAATGCGCCGTTTTGTGTTTTGTCTTTGCCGTTAGTTTTTACCATGCTATTCAGAAATTTTAGTTATCGCCTTCTCAAAGTCATCCAAATCTTCAAACTCCATATAAACGCTGGCAAAGCGTAGCCAAGCTACTTTGTCCACCTTTTTAAGCTTCCTCATAATCGCCGTGCCAATTGCGCGGGATGGGACTTCAGCTTTGTCTTTTCTAAGCATTTCGCGCTCGACTCTTCCAACTATTTCGTCTACCAAGTCGAGGGACACCGGGCGCTTCTCAATGGCTCTTAATATCCCGCGCTTTACTTTGTCCCGCTCAAACGGTTCTCGCTTCCCATCTTTCTTGATAACCCAAAGTACACTGTTTCTAGTCTTTTCGTAAGTGGTAAAGCGCTTCTCACAATGCTCGCACTTTCTGCGTCTTCTTATACTACTCCCACCCTCTACTGTCCTGGACTCCAGAACCTGTGAACTACTATTACCACAAAAGGGACATTTCATCCGTGAAATCTAAAATCGCTATTGCCAGTAGCATTACTTATAAAACAACACTAGATACGTATTGTCAACCATAAATAAATGTGTCAGATTGTGTCAGTTTTCTGTAGCTTTAGAAGGGATACTCGGGGGCGCCGAGGCCGGCATCGACTAAGTCCGAAGCCGAATCAAGATAGACCGTTTTGGGGATATCCAAAATTCTGGCAACTGTTGCTCTGCCGTCTTCCGGCACCCGAACTAATATTGTTTCCAAAACCTGCCTATGCTTCAGTGAAGCCAATGAAATTGTATATAACTCATCCACCGTTGCCGACTCATAACTCTGCCTTAGATAAAGTTCTGCTTTCTCAAAAACCAAGACTGCCTTTTCCACTTTTCCGCTATCAAACATCTGCTCCCCGGCGACAAGCCTCATGTCCGCATTTTCAAGATATGCTTCCGAAGTAAGTTCTCCCATGTCAATTAAAGCCTGCACGGGCCATAAAGCATCTTCCGGAGTAAGCCCCGGCTCAGGAAGGTCGTAATTTACTTTTACGACTTGTGGAGTTTCCGGAGAGGGAGATGGGGCTTGGCTAAACACATACTTCACAGCTGCAGTCTTAAAAATAGAAACGGCTAAAATCAAAATAGCCGCAAAAAATAGGGGCAGCGCCTTAAGACTTCTCTTCATCGGGTGATTAACATCCTAGTATTACTTGCGTGAAAAGTCAATCTTTCGGGAAAACTTCAATGTCTGAATAATATTAGTGGCCACTTGTCTAATTTAGTGTCCCCCACAGGGCCTAAAGCTGTCAGTAACCAAGATAACACTGGTTTACCTAAACAAAATAATCGGCCATTGCCAAAGGACATGGAGAAGAATGGGTGCAGCAATGTTTTTGGTGCGCAAAAACACAAATGTTGTGCCGACTGAGAAGAGAAAAACAACGATTGTGTAAATAAGTAGCGATCCCGGCTCAAGCCGCCAATCCAAAATGGCTATCGGCAAGTGGATTAACGCCCAACCCACACTTATCACGAGGGTTACTGTCCGCTCCGACTTAATCGAGCCCATGAGTCTGGTTAGGAGGTACCCTCTGAAAGTAACCTCTTCGGTAATGGCCGTTATAAATGAGAGTAAAAGCGCGCCCGTAAATGTCACTTCGCCAATGTTGGCCGCAAAGTTAAGTTCACCGTACTTTAAATAATTTACAAGTAGTGCAAAAAGACTAAAAACAAAACCCAAACTTAGTACAGAATAAACTACTTTAAAAAAATTATTAAAAACAACACCGATGCTTGAGAGAGTCAACTTCTCACTCTTGATTAGAAAAAACAACGGTACAAGCCAGATAATAGGCTTGACCAGAAGTTCCTCCAAAGGCACGGGGGCCTGAAATAAAAGCCTATAAAACCCCCAAACCACGAGCAAATACGCATAGTATGCTATTGCGTATTTTATGTACTTAACGTTAGTTTGACTCGACATGCTGTAAATACCTCGTCAATCGCTGCCACCACCATTAGAAGTTTTTCAACCGCTTCTGCGTGGTCTACCGTATTTTTTTCATCCGGAAACCAATGAAATACTAAGTTCCGCGACTCTTTCCACGTCTTCCACAGTTTATCTGGCAGCGCCTCACCTTTGCAATAGTCCGTGAGTTTCTCGTAAACCCATTCTGAATCTCTATATTTTTCCTCCAAATCGGGATTCAGGGCTTTGCCTATCCTGAAATGCCTGCCAAAGTAATCTGCTTTTGTAATAAAACCCATATCCAAAAACAATTTCTTCAAAAACCCCTCATAAGCTTTTGCCGCCGGGAAGACTATAAATGAATAGTCATGAAAACGGCTGCTCCACTTGCTGGACATGTCAGCCAGCTGAAAAGAAAGCTCAATCGACTCCTGCAGGTCCTCGGATAGATAGCTCCACCAGGGTTTATTTGTAATTTTCATCTAGTTATATCTTAGCATGAGGTATAATTCTTAAAGATGGCCAGAAATCCAAGAAGAATTAAGAAAAAGATCGCCCGCAGAAAGCTTGTACGGAGAGTAAAAACTTCCTTGGTTAAACCTATCAACTTCGAGGGTGACCATGAGCCGAGGGAGAAATTTTCGCTTGGAAAAAGGGCTCTTGCAAGGCTTCCCAAAAACCGGAAAGTGCGGACACTCATAATCCTTGTAGTGGTCGCTTTTGCCTCCTTTACTACCTGGTTTTTTTGGGGAATCCCCTTAAATGGCGAGCTTATACAAGCCGAAGCTGTGTCAACTAAAATCTTCGACCGCAAGGGAGAGTTGATTTATGAAATATTCGCGGACAAAAAACGCTCGCCGGTCGAGCTTGCTAGCATTCCCAAGCATGTCGTTGACGCAACCATTGCCATTGAGGACAAAGATTTTTACAAGCACCCGGGGTTTTCGGTAAGCGGAATTGCGCGGGCCTTGTATAAAAATTTATTCAAGCAAAAGCTCGAAGGCGGCTCGACCCTGACCCAACAACTGGTTAAAAACGCATATCTTACTCCAGAGCGGACGCTCCGAAGAAAAGCTCAGGAGCTTATCCTTTCTTTAATTGTTGAGGCCCGCTATACAAAAGAGGATATTTTGGAGCGCTACCTTAATGAAATCCCCTATGGTGGAACGGCTTATGGAATCGAGGCTGCGGCCGAACTTTATTTTGACAGAGCAGCTAAAGACCTAAGCCTTGCAGAAGCCTCCCTTCTGGCGGGGCTTCCTGCGGCGCCCTCGCGCTACTCCCCTTTTGGAAGCCACCCGGAGCTTGCCGGGCAAAGACAGGAAACGGTACTTAAGCGAATGATAGAAGATGGCTATATTAATAAAGAGGAAGCACAGAGCGCACGAGAAGAGGAGCTCGTCTACGCAGAAACCGAAGTCCTTAATGCCCCACACTTTGCGCTCTGGATTAAAGAACAATTAGCCGAGGAGTACGGTCAGACTGTGGTTGAGCAAGGGGGCCTCCGGGTCACAACCACTCTGGACCTAGAGCTCCAGGAATTTGCCCAAGAGACCGTGGCCAACGAAGTAGACAAGCTTGAGAGCCTTGACGTCGGTAACGGTGCCGCCCTGGTGGTCAAACCAAACACGGGCGAAGTCTTAGCAATGGTTGGCAGCAAAGACTATTTTGCCTCTGACGAAGATGGAAAAGTAAACATAATATTCGCTAACCGCCAGCCGGGGAGCTCGATAAAACCCCTAAACTACGCGCTCGCGCTACAAAATAAAATAATTACGGCAAGTACCCCCCTGGCGGATATTCCAACCTGCTTTAGAGTTGCCGGCCAAGCCGAGTACTGCCCGCAAAACTACGACGGGCAATTTCATGGCGCAATTCAGGCACGCTTTGCCTTGGGTAACTCCTATAACATCCCGGCTGTACGGGTGCTTGCCCTAAACGGCCTCAAAGAGTTTACTCAATTTGCAAACAATATGGGAATAACTACCTTTACCGACCCGTCTAAATATGGTTTGTCGCTTACTTTGGGCGGCGGTGAAGTACGACCCTATGACATGGCGGTGGCATTTTCTACTTTGGCCAATCAGGGCGTAAAAAAACCGCTCATCGCTTTTATCAAAATTGAAGACTGGCACGGCAAGGTCCTTTTTGAGAAAAAACCGGCAAAAGACGCAGAAGGTGTGCGGGTCCTGGACCCCGAGCCGGCTTTTATAATTTCACATATTCTGTACGACAATAATGCCCGCAGTGCGGCTTTTGGCGGAGGCTCTTATCTTAATGTTTCGGGCCACCCGGAGGTGTCCGTAAAAACCGGAACCACAAACGACCGCCGGGACAACTGGACCATAGGCTACACCGAGCAGGCTTTGGTTTTAACCTGGGTGGGCAACAATGACAATTCTGAAATGTCCGGCGCGGTTTCCGGGGTTTCAGGCGCATCCCCCATCTGGAACCGGATTATGAAAGAGGTTTTAAATAAAGCAGAGAAGGGCTACTACGACCCGGACGAGAAAGGCCATGCCTGGCCAAAACAGCCCGCCGGTGTTGTGGGGGCTACAATATGCGCCAATACCGGTGCCATCCAAAACGATGCCTCTTCCGGCTGCCCTACAAGATTTGAGTATTTTCTGGAGGGCACCGTTCCGGAAGGCAAAGCTTTCCGACAAGATATTTTGGTTTTCAACGACACAGGAACCCCCGCAAACGCCGAGGCTCTTCCAGAGCAAGTCCACCAAGAAAACCATCTTATCATTCAAGACCCCTTAAACACGTTAATTTGTCTTGACTGTTCCGGCCCCATGCCCACTGTCACCATGGGATATCCAATTTCTGAATAATATTTGTCATCTCTTCTAAAATATTAGGCCGATAGTTATCCTAGAGAGTAAAAATTCGTGGCAAATTGCCTCTTAACATAGTTTTCTCCTGTACCTATAATTATTAAAGTGACCTTAGTGTTTAGAAAACTCGGTACTCCATTATTTTATTTCTTAGTATTTGTCGCAGTTATATCATTTTTTATCTTCAGGTTGATAGCAAACCTTAGGCTTCCAAAGACAAAACTTCCAAAGAGAATTCTTGCGAAAGCAGCACTCGCATTTGCTATAACGCTTGTGGTTTTTGTTACTTCAACATTGCTTTTTTGGTTGGCCCTCATAAAAGATTTACCCTCGCCGGACGCATTGGCGACACGAAGCATTGACATCTCCACAAAAATCTACGACAAAAACGGCGTTCTCTTATACAACCTTTATAAAGACAAAAATAGAACCCTGGTCAAACTTGACGATATTCCCATTCACGTCCGCTTGGCAACGATTGCAGCGGAAGACTCAGAGTTTTACAATCATCCGGGCATCTCCGCTCGAGGAATTACGAGAGCAATTTATAAATTTTTTCAGCAAGGCAAAATTACCGGGGGTTCCACGATTACCCAACAACTGGTGAAAAATGCACTCCTCTCCCCTGATAAAACCATGGCAAGAAAATTCCGCGAGATTCTCATTGCTCTTGCTGTAGAGCAGAAATATACCAAAGATGAAATCCTTGAAATGTACCTCAACGAAGTAAGCTACGGCGGCACCGCTTATGGAGTGCAGGAAGCAGCAAGACAATACTTCGACAAAAATGCAAAAGATTTGAGTCTAAGTGAAGCAGCACTTTTGGCGGGCTTGCCAAAAAGCCCGACACTTCTATCCCCGTTTGGCCTAAACCCGTCTCTGGCATTTGAGAGACAGAAAGAAGTTTTAAACTTAATGAAGGATGCGGGATTTATTTCAGATAGCCAATTTGAAAGAGCAACCAGTGAGCAAACCAACCTAAGCATTAAAAAAACCGACATCAAAGCTCCCCATTTTGTTATGTATATCAAAGAACTTTTGGCCAAAATGTACGGCGAAGAATTTATTTATAGAAACGGTCTGGAAGTTACCACTACACTTGACATGGAGATCCAAGACTTCGCTCAAAAGGTTGTTGCAGACGAAGTGTCAAAACTTGAACGCCTGAATGTTACAAACGGAGCCGTACTCGTTTTGCACCCGCAAACAGGTGAGATTCTGGCCATGGTTGGCTCAAAGGACTATTTCAACGAGGACGATGATGGCAATGTAAATGTGGTTCTCCGCCCAAGACAGCCCGGGAGCTCCATTAAAGTTGTAAATTATACTTATGCTCTTGCCCATGGTATGACTCCGGCCACCATTATTGACGACTCACCAATAACTTTTAATGTTGACGGCCAGCCGCCCTATATACCCAGAAATTATGATGGAAAGTTTAGAGGCAGACTGACTCTCAGAAGTGCGCTTGCTGAGAGCAGAAACGTTCCTGCCGTTAAGGTGCTTAATCAAATGGGAGTAAAAAACATGATAGACCAAGGCCTTAAAATGGGCATTACTAGCTGGCAAAACCCCAATTTTTATGGTTTGTCCTTAACTCTCGGAGGCGGTGAGGTTGCTTTATATGAACTCGCAACTGTATATGCAACCCTTGCCAATCGCGGAGAGCGGCCGGAGCTTTTTGGCATTAGCAAAATCACGGACGCAAGTGGCAAGGTTTTATACGAGCACAAAACAGCCAGTCAACCCGCTGTCGACCCCAGAGTTGCTTTCATTTTAACCGATATCTTAAGAGACAACACAGCCCGGACACCGGCTTTTGGAACTCACTCAGCGTTGGTGGTTCCCGAGCACCGGGAAATTGCCGTAAAAACGGGAACCAGTAATGACCTCAGGGACAATTTGACTGTTGGCTACAATCAAAATTATCTGGTCGCGGTTTGGGTTGGCAATAACGATAACTCACCCATGAGTAGAATCGCCTCAGGAGTTACGGGTGCCTCACCCATTTGGAATACTATTATGACAAATCTCGTGGCAGACATGAGTAATCACCCCTGGGAAATACCAGAAGGCTTGGTGCAAAAGAAGGTTTGCGGGCGGGAGGAATGGTTTTTGGTTGAGAATCAACCAAAAATTGAGTGCAATAAAAATAATACAGATAAAGAAGATGAACAAAGGAAGGTTGAAAAACGAAGAGAAAGGTAGTATATTATCGTATTCTTTATGATAGAGATCGACAGGCAAGTTGAAATGGGTGCAAACGGAGTTCAGCACGCACTTAACAATAGAGCAAAGGTTTACGTAGGTGAACCTATAAATTCTGAACTAGGCGAAGGTGGCTATGTCATCCGAAAGGGTAGTTTTCGAATCAATCCAATAGAAACGACTTCTCCAAAAACAACTGCAAGGGATATTTTGGCAAAAACAATGGAGCAGGAATCTATGGACGTCGCTGAACAAACCGAGGTCTTGGATAACTTAGACAAGCAATTCAAAGACGGCGGCAGGGCTCAAGTTAGAATAAATGAGCATTGGTCTGTAGACATTAATATCGAAAGAAATGGCGACGTTGATAACTTGCAAATGGATCTGATTCCAAAATTAACTCCGGATTTACTGGAAAAGGCGAAGTTGAAAGCACAGGCAAAGCTGGCTGTAAGGCAAAGTATTATAGAAACTCTAGAAAATCTGAAGAAGAGCTCTCTTGAAGGAGAAGAAGTTGAAGTCAGCCAAATAGTAGATCGAAAGATTGAAGACAACCTGGCAACTAGACCGCTTTTACCAGAGGCTTTCATAGGAGGAGTTTTCGTTCCATCGCATTCAAACCCAGTTAGAAAAAGCGATATAAGAAGATGGGTAGAAGGAAATGCAAATTATGAGTTAATTACTGACGATAAGGAAATCGAATTTGTGGCCAAACATTATGGTGTCGAGGTGTCAAAAAGAGGGGCACCATATGTTTTTAAGCCAAGCTCAGCCAAGTCAACTGCACATGTTTTATTGGTTGGATATGACAAAAATATAATCACAATAGAGGCCCAAGCTTCAGTTGCTTCCATTAGCGCTGTTGAAGCAAGAAAAGAATTTATACGAACCTTCAATTCTAGCATCTCAACTTCCATGCAAACGCGAGTGGACCAAGCTTGTGACAAGGATAAGAGTGAGTCAACGGTCATATCGATCGACGAAGAAATCTCAAAATTATTCTCTCAAAGATATCCAAATGAACATCCTACTTCAGTTTTTTACCAAAAAGGACATAGTTTATTAAGATATTTATACTTGGAGGAGCTCAAAAGACTGGTTCCTGAAAGATTCAAGGGTTTCATAGAATCAAATATTCAACACGAGATTAATAACGGCGAATCACCAAAGCAATCGCCCATGATTACGGTTGATTTGGGACGCAATGTACTCTGGGGAATGGACTCTGATCGCAAGATTGCAATTCTTCCCATAAGAACTCTCCAGGCCTCTTCGTAAGATACTGTCACTCAACCTCAAAACGATGCACCGCGGCGGCAAGGAGAGGCATGAGCTCGTCGGCCTCGGACTCAATAATGCCCTTGCTCATAATTACCAACACATAGGGGTCGTCGGCAAAAACTATTCCCGCGTCGTTGACCACATGCACTTCACGGCCAAACTTGTGAGCCACCCGCACATCCGGAATTCCTGCCTTTATCCAGCTTTCGTAAATTGTGTCCGTCAGAAACTTCAGGACTTCGTCGCGGGCAGCTCTATCCACAATTTTTCTCTCCCAGAGATTTTTGAAAAATAGTCCAATGTCCCGCGGAGTCATTTCATTATCTTCAAAAGATGTGTTATTCATTCCAAACTCTATAATATAGTCATCAATTAGCTCCTCGCCGAGCAAGTTTGTACAAACCGTAAAGGCGGTGTTATCCGATTGTTGGCCCATAAACCCGACAAGTTCGCGATAA
>MGHM01000021.1 GCA_001793235.1 Candidatus Woesebacteria bacterium RIFCSPLOWO2_01_FULL_44_24b
GGCCGGGGAATTTTTGGAATAAGCCCGCCTGAAGTATTAACCTGGCGCACATAGTGAGTAAGCATTGCGGCCGTTGCATCAAAATCCGCGATTACCCCATCTTTCAAAGGCCGCACGGACTCAATCGTTTGCGGGGTCCTGCCCATCATCTTTTTGGCGGCCATCCCGATTGCCAAAATTTCTTTTGTTTTTTTGTTTCTTGCTACGGCCGAAGGTTCTCTAATTAAAATTCCCTTGCCGACAACATAGACCAGGGTATTTGCAGTGCCCAAGTCAATACCAATATCGTCTGAGAAAAGTCCTAATAGTCTTCCAAACATTTCACCATGAGTATATCATTGAACTCAACAATGCATATCATTACATTTCTATTTAATCTTCTGGTATTTTTAGTCCCTCTGGCATTCTTTCCAAAAACATCCGAGCTTTTCGAATTTAATAAAATAATCCTCATTTACGGCTTCACTATTCTCATTTCGGCAGTCTGGATTCTTGAGTGTATAAAGCGAAAAAAAATAATTTTTAGAAATACCCAACTCACCATACCTCTGCTGCTTTTTTTACTTTCCCAAGTCTTAGCTACGCTATTTTCCATCGACCAGCGAACTTCACTTCTGGGCTACTACGGCAGATTCCACGGAGGTTTACTTTCTACCGTTTGCTATGTAATTTTGTATCTTGCCTTTGTAACTTTCATGGACAAAGGCAAAACCCTAAAACTCATTAACACTTTATTAATCTCAGCGTTCATTGCTGCAATTTATGCATCCCTCGAGCACTTTGGACTTTCCCCAAGCTGCCTACTCATATCCGGAAACTTCGATGTTAGCTGCTGGGTACAGGACATCCAAGCAAGAGTATTCGGGACATTTGGGCAGCCGAATTGGCTGGCGGCATATTTAGTCTCGCTGGCTCCACTTGCATGGAGCCAAGCGTTGAGAAAGAAATCAATAATCTATGTATTTTTATCTGCATTACTCTTCACGACTCTCTTATTCACAAAATCCAGGTCAGGACTACTGGGATTTGGTTTCGCTTTTTTTATTTTTTGGCCAGCCGTGTTTTATTTATACAGAAAAAATATCAAGAAAATTCTTAAAGTCTTTTTCCTTACTACATGCTACATACTATTTACTACTATCTTCATATGGAATCCCTTTGTGCCAAGTTCAGAAGCCCCAATAGAGGGCGTTACTGAGTCGGGAGACATTAGAAAAATTGTCTGGCAGGGGGCGATTGAGCTTTGGAAACAATATCCGATTCTGGGGACTGGTGTAGAAACTTTTGCATATTCCTATTACGAAACAAGACCAGTGGCGCACAATCTCACTTCCGAGTGGAATTTTATTTATAACAAAGCTCACAATGAATACTTAAACTTTGCAGCAACTACCGGAACAATCGGCTTGGCAAGTTATCTGATATTAATAATCACTTCATTATCAATATTCGTTAAAAATTTCCAATACTTGAAAATTGAAAGTTTAAAATTGGAAATTGCCGCGCTCTGCGCTGGTTATGTAAGTATTCTAATCACAAACTTTTTTGGTTTTTCAACAGTTCCCACGGCACTTCTATTTTTTTTGTTTCCGGCAATGGCAGTGACTGTAGAAAGCCCGCCTGCCAGCGCTAGCGCGCAGAGCTTGCGGGCAGGTAGAATGAAGCTACCCATACTACTTGCTACTTGCTACATGCTGCAAGCGCTTGCGCGCTATTGGCTTGCCGATTACTACTTTGCAAAAGGAGACATAGAAAGCCTAGAGAAGGCTGTAATGATGGTACCCCGAGAGGCGGTCTATCATGACAAACTTGCCGAAGAATACAAAGATATTTCGCCTCAACTGGCGCAAGTGCAATTAGAATTATCAATAAAGCTTTCTCCAAGAAACATAAAACTTCTTAAATCTGCGGCAAGTATTTATGACGACTTCGGAGAGCTTGACAGCGCCCTTGCCATTTATAAAAAGCTCACAGTTCTTGCGCCAACGGATGCCCAAGTCTGGTATAGCCTTGCCCTAACTCAAGTAAAGCTGGGAAATTCAGACGAAGCAAAAAGGATCTTACTAAAAGTATTTGAAATGAAACCGGATTATGAAAAAGCGCACGAGCTTTTTGATATACTACATCTACCATAGTTGTCTTATGATACTTAAATTTCTCGATATAAAAGACCCAATCTTGCGCCAAAAAGCAAAGAAGGTTGAGTCAATAGATAAAAAGATTTTGGGCCTTATTGCTGACATGAAGGAGACACTTTCTGAGGCCGATGACCCGGAAGGAATTGGTCTTGCGGCTCCCCAAGTTGGCAAGTCAATCCAATTATTTATTGTCAATTTTGAGAAATTAAATAGAGTAATTATTAACCCAAAAGTGCTTTCCATGGGGGAAATTAAAAAAACAAAGAAAAAAGAAAAAACTCTCGAAGGCTGCTTGTCCCTTCCTCATTATTACGGCCCAATTAAGCGACCAAATGAGGTAACAATTGAATACATCAATGAAAATAAAGAAACAAGACAAGAGAAGTTTAAGGGCTTCCCGGCACACATAATACAGCACGAGATTGACCACTTAAACGGCAGGCTTTTTATTGATCATATTCTCGAGCAGAATGCACCGCTTTACTTATTTGATGGTGATGATTTTGAAGAAGTGGAGCTTACATGAAGGTAGTCTTTTTTGGAACCCCAGACTATGTTGTACCAATAGCAGAAGCGCTTTTTAAAGAGTTTCGGACAACCAAAGAAAAAGGTGTCGTGGCAGTTGTTACCCAAGCTCCTAAACCTGCCGGCCGCGAGAAAAAAATTGAATATTCTGCTGTTGACACTTGGGCATATAAGCATAAAATTCCAATTTTCCACAACTTTGAGAAATTGCCCGAGGCAGAGCTTGGAGTGGTTGCGGCATATGGCAAGATAATCCCAAAGTCTGTAATTGAGCACTTTCTGAAAGGGATTTTAAATGTTCACCCGTCGCTCCTACCCCAATATCGCGGTGCCTCGCCTATTCAGGCTGCAATTGCAGCCGGGGAAGCTGAAACTGGCGTAACAGTAATCAAGATGGATGAGCTCATGGATCATGGCCCGATTATTTCCTCGTTTAAAGAAGAGATTGGCTCGGAAGACACAAACGAAACCTTAAGAACCAGATTATTCGAGCGCTCAGCCGAATTTTTAATTAGCCTAATTCCCAGCTACATTAGCGGCAAAATAAAGCCCAAAGACCAAAACCATAAAGAAGCAACATTTACAAAATTGATAACAAAAGACAATGGCTTTATTAAAGAGCCTTTTGCAGACCCTGTTAAAACCGAAGGACTCTTTCGCGCTTTTGACCCATGGCCGGGAATATGGACATATGTAAACATAAACAAAGAGCAAAAAAGATTGAAAATTCTAAAACTGCATCTAGAGAAACTAATGCCTAATCACTATTCACTAGTGCCTGATATCGTTCAACTTGAGGGCAAAAAACCGGTAACTTGGGAGGAATTTAAAAAGGGTTACCCAAACTTTAAGCTGTGAGGTATTCGCGGGAGGCGTCGAATTTCTTACGCTTAATGCACTTTGCGCAAAGCATGGCACGAGTTGGTTTACCACCGACTTTAATACTAAAGGGCTGCAAGTTGACCCTAAAAAGGCGAGGAGTTGGGGTTACTCTGTTTTTCCAGCGCTTACCCGCAACACCCCGGCGGTGTTTTTGAGAACTACCAAAAACCGCTTTCTTGCCACAATTAAAACAAACGTTTGCCATATCGTCGACATTATAACATGTATTCATGTTGCAAGCTACGCTTGTAACACACAATTATATGAATGTTGTGTTTCAAGCTCGCTTATAGCATAATAGTGAGACTGATGCTTGGATTTTTGTTCACCGACCCCCTCCAATTTTTGATTTGGGCCGCGGCTTTGGTTTCCGCCGTCACGGTCCATGAGTTTGCTCATGCGTGGACCGCAGTGCGCCTTGGAGACCCCACACCAAAACTTCAGGGCAGGTTAACTTTAAACCCACTGGCCCACCTTGACCCACTTGGAACTTTAATGCTACTTTTGGTCCGCTTTGGCTGGGGAAAACCTGTTGTTTTTGATCCATATAACCTTAAAAACCCTCGCCGGGACGCTGCAGTAATTTCGCTTGCCGGCCCCGCAGCCAACTTACTACTTGCAAGCATCTTGTCTGTGCTATTAAGAATTGCAACCTCGCCTTTCTCCGCACAATACCTACTGGCCGGACTTATTCCGCCTTTCATTATGCTTAATGTTGTGCTCGCAATTTTTAACCTTATTCCAGTTCATCCTCTGGACGGTGGCAAGATTTTAGTCGGCCTACTGCCCCATCGTGATGCAACAAAAGTTGACTTATTCATGAGTAAATACGGCATTTTCATTTTGATCCTTCTAGTATTTCCCATATTTGGAACTTCCTTTGTGTTCTCAATAATTTCGCCTGTTATCAACTTTCTTTTAAAAATTTATATCCCTGGAACAAGTCTTTCATGAGTTGAAGTACGTGATATAATAAAGCAGACCCTGCTAAAGGGTGATCCAGAAGTACTTTTCCTGACTACGTCTTTTGAAGGGAAGGCAAATTGCCTGAGACCGAGGTCGACTGGCTGAGCCCAACCACCTGGTTTATCCAGGAAAAGGCAACTGGCCCCGGAAGCGGGGTCTTCTTTTTGCTATAATTCACTTACCTCGCCGGCATAGCTCAGTGGTAGAGCAACGCTTTTGTAAAGCGAAGGTCGTAGGTTCAAATCCTATTGCCGGCTCAAGTTTACCCTGAGTGAAATCGAAGGGCTGAGATGGCGGAGTGGACAATCGCACCAGACTGTAAATCTGGTGGCCGTATGGCCTACCTAGGTTCGAATCCTAGTCTCAGCACATGTACTTTGCATATATTCTTTATAGCCAACCCTTTGACAAATACTACATTGGCTCAACCAGTAATCTTCAAAATAGGATAGACAGACACAACAATGGTGGGTCAAGATATACAAGGCCGTTTAGACCATGGGCGCTTGTTTACTCAGAAAAGTTCAAAACCGGATCTGAAGCTGCAAAAAGAGAAAAAGAAATTAAAAGATATAAGGGTGGAAATAGCTTTAAACAATTACTTAGTGGACAATCGCATCCCGCTTAGCGGGACGCCCGAACGGGCTACGAAGGTTCGAATCCTAGTCTCAGCACTCATTTTTTGATATAATACACTTATGACAGAAGCATTTAATCCGGAAGATCACATATTAAAAACTAATGAATCAAGAAGACAATTTTTGCGCAGTGCTTCCAGTGCTAAAGGAATAGCCCAGCGAATGTCAGAACGTTTCGGTCCTAATACAACTGAGGCGCCTTTGAACGGCAGAAGGATTGATGTGGGCAAGACTTATGGCGGTTCAGGTAATGACAGACTCCCTGGTAAATGAAACGCTCCCGGTTTGAATATTCTCTTCCTAAGAATTTTATTGCAAATGCTCCCGCGAATCCACGCGATCATTCAAGGCTTTTAGTTTTGGATAGAGTAACTGCATCAATCCAACACAAACACTTCTACGACCTTTCTGATATAGTAAGTTCTACTGACGTTTTGGTCATGAATAACACCAAAGTCTTCCCCGCCCGGGTCTTTGGAAAACGAACCACGGGTGGCGCAGTTGAAGTTCTCTTTTTGAAGGAATTGGAAAATAACATTTGGGAAATTTTGGGTAAAAATCTTCCAAAAATTGGCGAGCAAATAATATTCAGCAATTTTTACGCAAAAGTTATTAAAAAAGGCTTGCATACCGCAAAAATTAGAGTATTTACAGGCGGAAAAAGATTACTGGATTTGCTCATTTTAGAAGGCAAAACGCCAATTCCGCCGTATATTACCGCAAAGTTGCCGGAAAAATCATTGCGAGCCAAATATCAGACTGTTTATGCGGGAGTTGTGGGCTCCGTGGCAGCTCCAACAGCCGGGCTTCATTTCACGCGTAAGCTTCTAGCCAAACTCAAGCAAAAAGGCGTCATGATGCAGTATGTTACACTTCATGTTGGCCCTGGAACCTTCTCCCCCATCAAAGAAACAGATATAACAAAGCATAAAATGCACTCCGAGTATTACTCTGTTTCTAAAGAAACAGTTAGAGCATTAAACAACGCAAAAAAGCATAGCAAAAGAATTGTCGCCGTGGGAACAACTACTGCCCGGGTATTGGAGACCATTTCTAAAAACAAAAAACTCTCGGGAAACACTGATATTTTCATATACCCGGAATATAAATTTAACTTTGTAGACGCTCTTATCACCAACTTTCATCTTCCCCATTCAACACTACTTGCGCTTGTTAGTGCATTTGTCTCAAAACCAAATACTAATGAAGATTTTACGGACTTTAAGTCTTCACTAATTGGCAAAGCATATCAAGAAGCCATTAGAAAAGAGTACAGATTTTATAGCTTTGGAGATGCTATGTTGATTGCCTAGGCAGAAAAGCTTAGAATTAAGCCCATGCCGGGAGTCGAACAAGCTAAACAAACAGATATAGATGAGGCGCGAAGAATAATATCCGAGAATCGGGGCATTAAAGAATCCGCATTATTACTTATCAACTCAGACTTACCTTTCGAAGTTATAGTCAATGCACTTCGAGAACAGGGAAAGGATGTACTGCTGAAAACAGAAACGCAAACAGCCTACAGTATATCTGTATTTGACAGGGTCAACAATGTTGAGGAATATTCAATCTTGCTCGATGAAAGTAATCCCGTAGTCGAATTCAGACATTTATCCGCCTTTGACCTGGCAGACCCAAGAGACTCACTTACTGATGAATAATTTTTGGTTGGCCCCAAACCCCCATGTAAGTTGTAACCAATTCCTCTTTTACTATTTTTCTGTTCTCGAAAGTTAGTTTTACCAACAAACCTTCTTTGGTCTTTTCTGACCACATTTGGTCAAAGACCAAGTTTCCCAAACTGTAATAAATTGGCACACCATTATAATATTCCGTATTTTGGACCCAATGCGGGTGATGCCCGACGACGACATCCGCTCCCAAATTTACTATTTCGTGAGCCTGTGTTGTGACTCCGGGCAATGCAGTGTCTTGATATTCTACTCCCCAATGCATGGCGACAACTAAGACGTCAACTTTAGCATCACTTTGACTAATCAAATTTATCTCTGCAGCAGAAAGTTTGGGATTTGCTTGCTGGGATTTTTCAAAGCCCAGAAAGCCGAATTTCGTCCCGTTAACGTCCTTAATTATTAAATTACTGTCTCCCGTAAAATCAATATTTTTATTTTCCAGAAATTGCTTAGTTTCAATAAATCCAGCCTTGCCATAATTCAAAGTGTGATTATTTGCTAGGTTTACAATGTCAACCCCTGAATAAACCGGCCCCTCGAGCATTTCGGGTTTTGCACAAAAGACCATGCTGCTTCTTGTGGCGTCAGGTTTACAGTCTTTGGTTACGGCGTTTTCAAGATTAACAAAAGTAATGTCTGCAGACCCAAGATAATCAGATATTTTACGAAATGGGTATATGGGATCATTTTTGTCCAATGCCGTAGTCATTACGGTCCGCCCAAGCATCACGTCTCCACCCAATATTAGCGTTGTTAACTTTGGCTCCTCAGTGACGGGACTAAAAATTGAAAAGAAACTAAAAATAAGCGCAAGTATTTTGCCCATAAACTAGTTTAACAAGAAACGGGTATATGTTATATAATTCACTCACGCCCAAGTAGCTCAGTTGGTAGAGCGTACCCTTGGTAAGGGTAAGGTCGTCGGTTCAATCCCGATCTTGGGCTCCCGCCTCATCGGCGGGTCACCGTTGAGGCGACAAAATTGAAGTGAGGTCAAGCTTCTGGTACAATATCACTCATGGCTGGAAATCGGGAAATAGTTGCCTTGGTCTGCACCAAGTGCAAGTCTCAAAATTACGTGACTACACGTAATAAAGTTAATATGGAAGAAAAGCTGGTTTTAAAAAAATGGTGCAAGTTTTGTAAAAAAATAACTGACCACAAGGAAAGTACCAAACTGAAGTAAGTTTAGTAGGCCTGTTCATCAAAAACTTTTGCAAGTTGTGGAAACGCAGTAGCCAAATCCATGGCCTTGGGTATAACTAAAGCAACTTCATCCAACCCCTCAAACATCTGGTTGTACCTCAACTCAGCTGATCTGCCCACAACCACCAAATTTGGTTGAATGGCAAATGCTCGCCTTGCAACCTGTGGCCCGATAAGTGACTTTGCATCACTAAACTTACCATCAATAATTGCCAAATCGTAGCCACCAGTACCCTTTTGGTCTCTCAAAGCTTGTAAAAAATTTTTGGGATCTTCAAAAGTTTGCAATACAACACTATTGGGTTTATCTCTCAATTCTCGAGAGGTTGAAACCACATCAAGTCCAAGATATGCTGAGAGGGCTTCTTCTAACACCTCGGGGTCGTCAGTATCATCATCCACATATGCAACCCATTTACCCCTCCATATCTCCCTCAAATATTCTCTTTCGCCTTCTGTTAATTCGGCGTTGCCCTCTATATTTTCCATTTGCCCTATTTTATCACACATGTTATACTCGCCCAGTGATATCAGAGAAAGGAACTTTTCTCTGCCCCGATAAGCAGGCCAATTCAAATGGCGAAGGTGTTGTACCTGTCAATATATCCTTCGACCACACGGACATTCTCTCACAAGCTTTTCCAAACAAGATTGAGCCAAGCAAAATTTCTTACTTTGTAGTAAACAAGGCCCCGGCTCACGAAACCCCGGACCTAGTTATCTATAAAGCTGCTTCGGACTCGGAGTTGTCGATTGAAGGTATGTTGGAGATAGCAGAATTCCTGGCTCCTGAAACGATTAGCCCTGATATTCAAATAATCGGTGGTGGTGTTTACGATACCCGCATAAAGAGGACCCTACAGCTTCAAGAAAAATTTAGAATCAAAGATGCTAACCTTCAAAAATGCATCGACAATGCCTTTGAAACAAGCCTCAACTGATAACTGGAGTTAATTCACAAAATAAGCTAAAATAGGCCTCATAGGCCCGTGATGAAATGGTATCATGAAGGTCTCCAAAACCTTTCTTCCAGGTTCGAATCCTGGCGGGCCTGCACACTTCGTTCGCATTCCCTCAGTATTCGATAGTGACCGTTATAGAATTTCATACTTTGCACAGCGAATCCTGGCGGGCCTGCCCAGCAGGATTGTACTCAGCCTCAAACAAACAAATTATGAACTCTTTTCAAAATTCTGTTTCTTGTCTGCTTTCGCAGTTTACCGGCAACATTTTTAATTAAAGTTTGATCAGCCGTAAACAGCTTATCCAGTCGTGCGTAACTCACTACCGGTAAGCTTCCAGACTCAAAGTTATCTAATTTAATTTGGATTGATGTTTTGCTGGAATAAGGCTTTGAAGTAATCTGGCAAAGAATGAAGTTCCCAAATTCGGCACGCGCCAAAACTAGTGCGGGGCGAACCTTCTGGCCTTTTAAATTAGAGAAAGGAAAAGTAACTAAAACTATGTCTCCCGCTGCAAGCTTCCCCATGCCTTATCCTCCTCTGGACGGTTCCAATCAGAAAGCGCTTTTTCCGAAAGCAAGGCAGTTTCCACTGCGCTTGGTTTCTTTACGGCAACGATCCTTATCTCTCCCTTTTTAGCTTTCAGCTCAACTTTTTCCTTAAGACCGCTCTCGTCAAGCAGAGGCCTGGGTATTCTTACTCCTCGTGAATTCCCAATGGTAATAATTGAGGTAATCATATTTGTAATTACATTGTAGCTACGAACGCTGCGTATTGTCAAGCTCGGTCAAACTTATCTGAGCATCGCGTTTTTTAAGAGAGAGGTAAAAAATAATCGCTACACCGATGAGAAACGCCCAAACAATAAGGAATTGCTCAAGGCTGTCATGGGTATTGAGATAGCCGATAAAAGGTGCAAGTGCAACATAGGGTATTGTTCTCAAAAACGAGCCCACAGACAAAACAGTTGCACGCTGTTCCTCAGAAGTGCGGTAGTTTATAATTTCGCTCATAAATGGCTGAAGCACATGCTCCCCAGCATATAGGGCAAGAATAACAAAATACCCCCATATGCCAATATCCATGATAGAAAAGAGCAAACTTGCTCCAGCCAGAGCTGAGATTAAAATAAGCACTCGCTTCTCACTCATACGCTCAGCAAATTTGTGCATATACGCCAAAATCCCAACAGTTATCAAGCTGCTTGAAGCTATCACTATTGAGCCTGAAAGTGGACTAAAATGAAATCGGTCTAATAAAACTAAGCGTAGAAGCCCCCAACCAGCGGTATAAAAAAGTCCTTGCACAATAACGATTATTGGTACATATAAAAATAGCTTTTTTGTACGAAACTCGGCAAACCCCGATACAATACTTGCCAAATGCTCCCGAAGTTCTACCAATAGCTTTTGTTTATATTTGACTGGCCTACTTTCTTTGATTGGCCATATTAGAAATACTGTGCTTATAAATGCTGAGCCTGTAAGAATCCAGGGGATACGAGGGTCAATTGAATGAAGCCCTCCTCCAATGATAATCGCAGCTGTTGAGCCAATTAGGGCAATTTGCGAACCCCTGGTAACTAGCTTTCTCCAGTCAACCGATGATTGTTTAAACTGAAGCTTATCAAAAAACAGTGCTTCATCGGCTCCTGATACAAAAGATACACCAATCATCATTATTGCCTGCCCAACCATAAAAGGAATCAAACTGCTACCAAATGCTTGTATAATAAGCCCACTGCCAGCAAGTAGCTGACCCAACCGCACCATTTTGTCTCGGCCAAACTTGTCTGCTAGAACACCCGATGGCACTTCGGCAATGAGGCCAATTGCAAAAGCCACTCCGTCTAATATGCCAACTTCCCTGTCTGTTATGTATATCCGATAAAAATAAAGCCAAACAGCTCCCACAAACCAGAGGTTTGTTAGAAATTTATAAATAAGAAATCTTCTGGAAAGCCATTTTTGATTTTTTGTCATTTCACCTTCTTGAATTATAGTTTTTGAGCTCTAACTAAGCAACGCCATGTGAAGATATAACCGGTCCGATTTTTGCCACCACGCTCCAAGTGCTATCCCCCCCGTGGTATTATTGAGAAGGTCTTTCAAAACAAAGCGAAGTTATAGGCGTAAGGATTATCCCTGAAGTAGTTACCGACAAAGTTTACTAGGCCTGCACACTTCTCAATTATTTATTCCCGAAACAGTACCTACACCCTTTCGGTTCCACCTTTGCCAAGTGACATCTTTTTTTGAAATTAGGAGCTTAATAGACATATACATCGCGTATACCTCAATAAAAGTTAATACATACGAAAGTAAGAAATATAGAGGGAGAAAAACAAACGCAGTACGACTATTCTTGCTTGAACCAAAAACAAAAGCGGACGCATTAATTAATCCTGTAAAAAGTATCCAAAGGATAAGGGCTCTAAAATCATGAGTTCTATATAGGTAATAAACACCAAATACAGTTAAGAAAGGTTCAATGATTAACTCGATTTCATAGAATAATGTAATAGGCAAAAGATAATGAGTTAAGAATCTACTATGGTACTTTTTTCTACTAAAAAAGAGGCCCTTATGTTTTATAAAAGTATCGAGTCTTCCCTTCTTCCACCTGAGCCTCTGCTTCGCAAGATCTTTGATAGTTGCAGGACCTTCGGTATAGGCAATGGCATCCTCAATAAATACAATCCTACAACCTTTAGTTTGAAGCCTCGTTGAAAGCTCAATGTCTTCAGTCTTATTACTTTCATCAAAATAACCATATTTCTCAAAAATGTCCCTTCTAAATACCCCAAAAGCACCGCCGATTATATACTCACTATTGAAAATCGAGTGAACTCTTTTGAAGTAAAATCCGATTGTATATTCTATTTGCTGAATAATACCTATAATCGATTTTGAATTTGCTACTTTCACATTTCCTACAGCAGCGTCGACTCTTTCGTCAACAAAGAATCTCGCCACGCGAAACAACGCGTTTTTTTCAAAAACAGTGTCAGCGTCCATTGTAACCACAACGTCTCCATTAGAATGTTGTATACCGTAATTTAAAGCGCTTCCCTTTCCACCGTTCGGCTTACTAAAATATAGCAACGATTTGTCCTTTGTGAGATATTCGTTTCCTTGTGTTTTATTAAATTCATCAATGACTTTAAAAGTGTTGTCAATGGACCCATCATCAACTACTACAACTTCTAAATTGTTGTATTGACTACTAAGGACAGACTTTATTGTGCTTACAACTCCAACTTCTTCGTTCCTGGCCGGGATAATAACAGATATTTTTATAAACTCTTGAATTTCTTCTCTGGTAAACTCTTTTGATTTTTTCAAGAATTTTGATCTATTCAGATAATAAAAAGGGCTTGTCAAAACATAAAAAATATATTTACTAGCCGTAATAACGGACAACGCAATAATGAGTGTTAGTATAACGTTAAAATTTACCATTTTTTTGGGCAGAACGATTAGTATACTGACCTTTGTAGATATTTACCAGTTATTATTTTGAATGTTAAGAAGTCTCCCCTTCACGGTATAGTCCTAATATTTTCACCCACTTCGGTGCTTTTGCACCTGAACTATTTATTTCCGTCTCGGCCTTAATCGCAGCATCCCAAAGTTTTGGTGACCTAGCTCTCATTTCCTCGATTATCTTTCTATATAATCCAAAATCATTTTCTTCTGCCAGCTTATTATATTTCAGGACTCGGTCCATGACATCACCAACAGAATCTGTCTTCTCAAACACTTTCTCAGCTAAACCACAAAGAAATTCTTCCGGTGAGCCGCTGTCTTTTATTGTTTCGTCAACAATTCTCCAAATCTCTGGATTATCAAAATCGATAATATTATTTTTATCTGCCAACAGAACAAGAAGTCTCGACGCTCCCCATACCGAGGGAGTTGCCGAAGGAGTAATCTTTTCAAAATATGATTCCGGTACTCTTCCTTCATCATATTCGCCCGGGCCATCCTCCCGTGTTACAGGAGTTGTTAAAGCTCGATGTAAATCAACGTTATTGACATGCGCATGCGCCCAAATCTTTAAAGTCAGATTGTTCACATTATTCAGGAGTTTTATCAAATTGTTGGTGTCGCTCTGTCTAAGGTGATAATCCCAAAGCCCTTCGGGGGTCGAATAACCTTGAGAAGCAGCCAAAAAGTAAAATACTGACTCTTCGCCACAATTTCCAATTACTCTATCTACATCCGGGATGAACTCAGCAGATCCCCAAATTTGACTTAAAGCGTTTGCCTCCTTTTTCGCCACTCGCCCAATTATTTCGTAAAGCTCACCTCTATTTTCTAATGGATTGTCGTATTCAGTCGGCATATCGGTATTATACAACAACTAATGGTTTTTAATTCATATTGCTCTTTTTGCCATAGCTTCTATACTTATTAATGGTAAAGTACATAAAGCCATATGGGTTTTCTTCCAGAGTCACCAAAGTTTTTTGATTTATTCGAGGAGCTCTCTTCATCGGTCATAAAAATTGCCTTACTTCTTCCGGGAAACCGCCAAAAGAAAGTAGACTGGAAAAAACTATCCGTCTCCGCTTTTAAAATAGAGGCACAAGCCGATAACCTGTGCCATAAAATTCTTCAGGAGGCAGACAAGACATTCATTACCCCAATTGACCGCGAGGACATTCAGGCTTTGGCCAAAAACCTGGATAATGTAATCGATTTAATTGAAAACGCGATTTCGCATATGAGCGTATATAAAGTTGGCAGGGTACCCACAGAATTTTATGAATTTTGCGATGTAATCATTAATGCTGCCAGACAGCTGGATCATTTGATTTCTGACCTGAAACAAAAAGGCAGAAACACGAAAGAGATTAAGCGGCATGTGATGACAATTCATTCTTTGGAAAACAAAGGGGACAGCCTGTTAAACAAAGCACTGAAACACTTGTTTGCCAATGGCGCCAAACCGATAGATGTAATCAAGTGGAAAGATATTTACGAAAATCTGGAGCAGGTGCTTGACGAATGCGAAGATACTTCTGATACGGTTGAGACGATAATTGTAAAAAACTTTTAAAAATCAATACATGGATGGTATAACTCCTATGCTTTTGGTAGTTTTATTTTTTGTGCTTTGGGCAGAGTTTGTAAATGGCTGGACAGATGCACCAAATTCCATAGCAACCGTTGTTTCCACGCGCGTAATGCACCCCAGAATTGCAATTGCCATGGCAGTAGTTCTTAACATCACCGGAACACTCTCCGGCACTGCCGTGGCGGAAACCATCGGCAAAGGCATTGTAAATGCCAATATAATAACACTGCCCACGATACTTGCCGCAATGATTGGGATAGTAGTTTGGAGTACACTTGCCTGGAAGTGGGGTTTGCCAACAAGCGAGAGCCATGCCCTTATTGCTGGCTTAACCGGTGCGGGACTGGCCGTGGGAGGATTTGACGCACTCATTTTTAGTGGCTGGGAAAAAGTTCTAATTGGCCTTGGGTTTTCAACCTTTTTGGGTTTTGGTGGAGCTTATCTTATATTCACTTTAATCGCCTGGCTTTTTCGCGACGTCGGCATTAGCCGCGTACGCAGACTTTTCGGCAAACTTCAAATATTTTCCGCTGCTTTCATGGCGTTTGGCCATGGCAGTAACGACGGCCAAAAATTTATTGGTGCTTTTTCATTGGCTCTATTTTTAAGCGGAGTGACAAACGAGTTTACAATTCCCTATTGGGTTATAATCCTCTGTGCCAGTGTAATGGGCGTGGGCACTTCAGTCGGAGGGTGGCGAATTATTAAAACCATGGGAGTCAAGCTTTCGAAACTCGAGCCCCAGCATGGCTTCGCCGCAGAAACCGGCTCGGGGGCCGCGATAATGCTTGCTTCCCATTTTGGAATTCCACTTTCAACTACTCATACCATTAACACAGCTATTATGGGAGCAGGCTCTGTCCAACGATTTAAAAAAGTTCGCTGGGGAGTGGCACGAAGTATAGTAATTGCATGGATCCTCACCTTTCCAGTGTGCGGAATTATTTCCTTTGTAATAACCAAAATCCTCACTTCCCTACTTCCCACATGATATAATTATCTAACATACTAATATAGCTTTGGCTAAGCGTAGTTTTCGTACTAATGTTTCTAAAGATGACAGGCTGACACTTCTTGCAGCTTCTTCTGGAAACGTGATATTTGCAACTCAGACTAAAAGACCCTTTGATTTTGCCCCAGATACATTGACAATTTGCCCAAACCGCATAACCATAACATATGGAAGTTTATTTGGCAGTAATGAACGCCCGCTACCAATCGAGAACGTGATAGGCTCCCATGTGAGTTCCGGACTCTTTTATGCAACACTTTTTATTGAGACCTTTGGTCTCGAAAAGCCAGAACCATTGAGGTATTTGTCCAAAGATGATGCAAGGCTGGCTAGAAGATACACTCTAGCCTTAGTTGAATGCAGTAAAAACAAAATTGACTTAAGCGGGCACAGCCTGGCCGAACTCAGAGACTTCCTGGGCCAAATTGGAATGGTCCATCACTAGTGACTATCTTCTCCCAAATCAATTGAATATTTATATTTTTTCCCAAAACGCACCCCTTTCATACCACAAACCTCATCCAATAAAGGTTTATTTTCAGTGTCTCCTATCCACTCAATCCTACTTATATTCTTCTCCTTGGCCCTTTCTTTGAGCTCATTTAACAAAGCTCTAGTGGCGCCTACGTCATCTGCCAAAACCGCCCTGCCTAAATATAGCCCAGTTATTTGCAAACTCTTTTTTTCTCTATCCTTTACTTCAAACGGCTGAGCCACTATTAATGCACTAAATGTTTTTCCCGCTTTCAAAGCCACTGCGACTGTGCCGTCCCTTGCTAAATCATTACTTACTGAACTAACCAGCTCTTTATTAGAATTAGACTGGTCAAAATTGGAAAAAAGATACAAAATATCACGAAAATCTTCCCGAACAGCATCACCTGATATAAAAAAGGGTTGATATTCAGCCCCTCTGGGCGGATGTTTCAACTTATCTTTTATGGGCGCGCACAAAACCTCTGACTCACATCTTAAACTCATGGATGCGTATTTTACCAGTAATCAGGGTAATAATACAAAAAGATGCTTAAAAATTCTTAAATAGCAGTGCCTTCTGATACCGCTTTTTGTTGTATGGCCTCCTCGCGTTTCCAGAGCCTTTCATAAAAATTATTCACATGACGTGCTTCTGAGGCTTTAAATTCTATAAACTCTCCCGCTGCATCCGGCTCAAAACCAAATCCATCTGGACAATCGGCACAATAATCCCGTAAATCAACAACCTCATATCTTTGATAAGGCAAGGCACCCATTCTCGCGACTTCTCCCTGTTCCACCCTAGGCATATCTATCACCTCCAAGCATAAAGAAATTTTATAATTTTTGGCCTGAAGTTTATGTAATGCGTGTTACACTACTTGCTAGTTGCGTGATAAACCCCATCCCAACTTTCCGGAGGAGTTTTAATAAGTTCCGGAATGCGCTCCAGATACATTTTTGTTGGGACATCATCAGGATAATTTTTACTTAAATGCTTGAATTTCTCCAAAGACTTCTTGAAATTTCCTTTTTCATACAAACTCCTGGCCGCCTCAAACTCATCCAAGAACTTTCTCTCCGATTTTGTGAGCTTCCCAAAATGCCTCAACTCATAAATCGCCACTCCTTTTGCCTTGCCCTTAACGGCCACTGTATCCAACTTTCTGGCCGTAACTTTATTCTTTACCATTTTATAAGTTGATTCACTGATGCAAATCTTTGTGCCGTAGATTTTATTGATGCCCTCAAGCCGCGAACCCAAGTTTACATTGTCTCCCAAGAGCGAATAATCAAACCTCTGAGTTGAACCCATATTGCCCACTACCATCTCACCTGAATTAATCCCTACGCGAGCCGTAAAGCTAAAGTTTTGAGCAATAACTTTCTGCATTTCTAAAGCGGTCTTACAGGCGGCCAAAGCGTGGTTTTTACTTGCAACCGGCGCTCCCCAGAAAGCCATGACAGCGTCACCGATATATTTATCCAGGACTCCATCGTTTCTGAACACGACTTCGGTCATCTTGGTCAGATAATCATTTAAAAGTTCGGCTAACTTTCCCGCTTCCATTGACTCGGAAATTGAAGTAAAGCCGGCAATGTCGGAAAACAGCACCGTCATCTCTTTTCTCTCTCCACCCAGTTTAATTTTATGCGGGTTTTCAAGTAAATGATTCAATACTGTCTCCGAAAGATAGTAAGAAAAGGCGCGCCTGAGGAATTTCTTGGCCGCGGACTCGGTTAAATATTTATAGATAATATTGGCAATAGCCACCAAAATCACGGCTAAAACCGGGTAGATGATATTTCTAACGACACCTATGTCGAATGAAAAAATTACATACAGAATATAAACAACAATAAAGACCCCGGCAGAGACCGCAATTAACAAGGGTGACAAAAACATAAAGATCAATGCTACGGCCACCGGAACCAAAAATAGTGTAACTAAA
>MGHM01000022.1:0-11394 GCA_001793235.1 Candidatus Woesebacteria bacterium RIFCSPLOWO2_01_FULL_44_24b
CGCCAGTACAAAATCGTTTCGATGAAGACCACCGATTTTATGCGTCCAAAGCTCGACTCTTACTTTCTTGTAATCATAAACATAAATATTAGGGTGATGGCCTTCGCTTTCGGCAACTTCAGCAATTTTGTTTACAAATGCTATAGCCTTCACAAAATTCTCAAACTCAAACTCCCTTTTAATTTTGGTTTTATTGTCATACACTTCCCAGTTTGGCACTTCTTTTGAATAATTCAGAAGCTCCTCGGGAGTCACAGTTGGCGCGCCAACTTCACAAGGAACACAGGCTATGTTCTTAAGATCCATAGCTTATTTTGCCAACTTCCTGAAGTCTTTGTCAAAGGATAAAACCTCTGCCTGCATAGCCTTTGCTTTTGTGTGCAAAAAGATATCTATTAAACTTATGTTTCTTTCTTTATAGAGCTCAACTGACGCAAGCCATAATGTTCTGTTCTCTATTTTAAGATAACTCATCTTAAATAAACTCAATAAATTGCCTACTATCTCCTTTCTGTCCACACCGTAAAACGACCTCATAACGAATTCCATCTCTAAAATTATTTCATCCGGAAAGAATATACTTACCTTTCCGGCCTTTGCTTCAGAAAACCTCTTTGCTGCTATTTTTGCTTGCTTTTCGTTATCTTGAAGAATAAACCTTAGAAAAAAATTTGTATCCGCAATATACTTTCTCATTTCGTATCTTTAAGCGCTTTTTTATAACGCTCCACCGCCGCCCTCTCCCAAACCATTTTTTCCATTTTCGTGATCTCAGCAATACTTTTTCCCTTGATGGCATATTTACTCAGAGAACCCGCAAGCTTCATAATATCCTCAACAGGTTCAACTAAGACTTTACCATTCTCCTCACTCACATAAGCCTTGCCTTTTTTGTTAAGGCCCAGTTTTTTTCTAATAGGCGCCGGAATGCTGATCTGGCCCTGGGATGTGATACTGACTAAATAATTCATATTACATTAACTATACAGACGTACATTAAATCTGTCAAATTACATTACTTTAACTTACTTTTGAAAAACTCGACAGTACGCTGCATGGCTTGAGTAAAACTGCTACCAACCAAGTTATGGCCGCCGGAAGGATACTCAAATAGTTCGTGGGTTATGTAAGTTCCTTCCAAAACACTCATTAAATTGCGGCTATAATCAATGCTCACCACGTTGTCGTCCACAGCATGGTGAACCTGCAAGCTGCCCGTGACTCCGTCTAAATAATTAGTCGGAACAATTTGCTTCCAAAAGGTATGTTCAGGGGAAAATTCGCCATATGCCTCGCGCAGGCGTGCGCGCTTTCTAGCTCTCGGCGAGTCCGTTGGCGGCGGGCGGTATGAATTGTCATCTATTCTATATTCGCTAAGGTCAGAATATGTATAGCCCGCACCAGCCCAGATAACGACAGCCGGAATATCACGCTTGACCACAAAACTTCTGAAAGCGACGTTCCCGGCCATCGAGTGCCCCCAGAGGCCAACCCCGCTCGGGTCGACAAACTCGGCATTTTGAAGCGCACTATATGCATTTAAGGTGTCAATGACATAATCTTCAGAGTAATATGCCCCGCCCGCCTCGCCTTCAGAGTCACCATGGCCGCGCAAATCAATCTTAAAAACAACAAAGCCATTCCGAGCTAAATAATTAACATAATCGTTGTATCGCTCTGTTGTTTTATAAATTGTCGGCGCTATGTAGCCATGAACAAAGACAATAGCCGGAAATCCTTCGACAGGTTCAGGACCTTTGGGGACAGTCAAAAGCCCGTTAACTTTTAAGCCATCAGAATCATAACTTGTCAGATATGAAGTATAGCTCGCATTTTCGGAATATCTTGTCAGCTCCCCCAATTCGCTTTTATATTCTCGGTCTCTCAAGAATGGAATTGTTAATTCCTGGAAGGGCCCACCTGCAACGCTATGCGTAGCATTGCGGGTAGGAAACGGCGTTGGGTTAGAAGTTTCGTAAGTGTTATTTCTGGACACAAAAACTACCGCACCAATGACAACTACAGCAGCAATAAGCACAAGGTGGGCAATGCCCTTGGATTTCCCCATCTGTCTATTTTAACACTTCAAGTCCTGTGATAACCTTAAATTATGATACTGCCCAAGGGGTATAAGCCCGTTGCCTATTTTGCTTCAGAGTTTGCAATAGACAGTGAGCTCCCAACATACGCTGGCGGGCTTGGGGTCTTATCCGGCGACTACATGAACGCCGCCGCGCTTGCCCACTTCCCGGTTGTCGGCATTGGAATTTTATATAAAGGCAGAAATTTCATTCAACACATCACGGCCGAGGGCATAGAGGAAAAGCGCGACTCTGAGTTTGATCACGACACTTCATTCCTCAGGCCCACCACCATCAAAGGTAAACAGGTGACATTTACACTTCCCTCTCCGATTGGAAACGTTACAGTTAAGGCGTACCATATCAGGCTTGCTGATGAGTCGATCCTGTTTTTCCTCTCAACCGATGTTGACCAGAACCCCGAAGCCTGGAAACGGGATATGGATACCTTGTATGCGGGAGATACGGACTCCCAAATCAGGCAGCAAATTCTGCTTGGTGTTGGCGGCATGAGACTTCTCGGCGCCCTTGGCATTAAGCCCCGATTATTCCATATGAATGAAGGAAGGCCAATATTTCTCATTTGGGAGTTGGCCGCTCAGATTATGAAGGCAAAGTCCCTCCCCTTCTATGAGGCTTGGGAGGAAGCTAAAAAGCAAATTGTTTACACCAACCACACACTGGTTCCCGCCGGGAACCCCAATTATCACATTGATGCGGTGAAGTATTGGGCAGCACCTTTTACTCAGGAGCTTGGGATTGGCGACCCATACGAATTGGTCAAAGCCGGGCATATTCCGGATGTGGACTTCTCAATTACTAAGTTTGCACTTAACATTTCGGCAAAGCAATCCGCGGTTTCCCAAGTCCATGGAAAATATTGCAAAAAGGAGCACCCGGGCAAGAGCTGGATTACTATTACAAACGGTGTTCACATGGACCGCTGGCAAGACTCGGACTTTCGAAACACAAGCCTAAGCGATCAGGAGCTTTGGGACCAGCACTTAACCAAAAAACACGAACTTGCCGAAACGGTCAAAAAGCGAACCGGCATTGATTATGACATGAACCGTTTGGTAATCACCTGGGCAAGGCGTCTTGCTGAATATAAACAGCCAAAAGCCATTTTCGAGGACATTGAAAAGCTTAAAAGTATTATCACAAACGCCGAGCGCCCGGTGCAGATTTTATATGCAGGCAACTCCCACGCGGCTGATCCGGGCTCTGAAAATCTCATTGAGGAAGTAATTAAAATTTTCGCGACAGAGCTCCCCGGATATGCAATTTTTATTCCGAACTACAATATTTCCCTGGCAAATCATTTGACCTCGGGCTCGGACGTCTGGCTCAATACCCCAAAGGGCAACCTTGAAGCCTGCGGCACCAGCGGGATGAAAGCAATATCAAATGGGGTTCTCAACTGCACTGTTCTTGATGGCTGGACATATGAGGCAGACTGGGACGGCACTGGCTGGGTGCTTGAGCCGGATACCGCTGCCAGAGATTTTTATAGACTTCTTGAGCGGGAAATTGTGCCGCTTTACTATACCCGCGAAGACGGCTTGCCCATAAGTTGGATAGCGCGCATGCGAAAGTCAATTTCGCTGGCGAAGCAATTTAGTGCAGAGCACATGCTTGAAGAGTATAAAAAAAAGTTATACGACCTTTAAGCGATTTTTAGCTTGAGCCTTCCTGATATCTTCCTCGCTCATACCAAAGTGATGGCCAATTTCGTGCCACAGCGTATCACGAATTAATTCAATCAAGTGTTCTTGTGAATGAGCGAAGGACAAAATCGGGTAGCGAAAAAGTGTGATTTTGTCTGGCACCGCGCCGCCGACTCCATAGTTACTGCGCCTGGTCTGCGGGACACCTTCATATAGCCCAAGAAGCGTGAAGTTTTCATGCCTAGCATCAAATTTGCCGATTTGCTCACGAGTTGGCAAGTCCTCAATAAAAATCGAAACATTATCGAGCTTCTCCCGAAATTCTTTGGGGAGCATCTTCATTGCCTCGTCTACATATTTCTCAAACTCATCCATGCTTGGTACATTCATGTAAACTGAACGTACCTTGTCAATACTACCAGAATATGTATAATTTGTTTATGGATGAAGCAGAAAAACCAGTAATTGAGCCGCAACCGGGTGAAGAAGGCAATGAGGCAGAAGAAGTTGACCCAATCAATGTGGAGGGAGTAAAGCCAGACACCAAAGTTGCACCACCTTTCGCGCCCATCACCAATCAAATGTTGCAAGGAAAAGAAGTTTCCGTAAACAGCCAAGAAGGTGCTTCTTATTTAAATATTGCCGCCGGAGAGCATGCTGCACGAGGAGTTATGGATACCGGGCAGTTTAAAGAAGTCGTTAAAGGAAACATGCAGAGAGCCGCAGATGCGGGCCCCGCCGAAACATTGCCAATAAAAACACAGCAAAATACTGAGCCAAATAATCCCCCCGAAGATCAACAATAATGAACATTCCCCTGCTTGGATTTGGCACTTGGAAATTAACTGGCGACACTTGCATCGCTTCAGTTTCCAAAGCTCTGGAGGTTGGCTACCGGCACATTGACACCGCGGACCGCTATGATAATCACCAGGATATTGCTAAAGCCATCAAAGACTCAGGAATTGCCCGCGAAGAGCTTTTTATAACAACCAAAATCTGGTTTGACGAGCTTTACCGTCAACAAGTCTTGGACAGCACTAACCGTTTTTTGGAAGAACTTCAGATTCCCTACATCGACCTGCTTCTCATTCACTGGCCAAACCGCCAAATCCCAATCGAGGAAACTTTTGGCGCTTTTACTGAAATCCGCGAAAAAGGCTTGATAAAAAATTTCGGAGTATCAAACCACACAATACATCACCTTGAAGACATTCTGACTAAAGGCTATGAAGTTACCTGCAACCAGGTTGAGCTCCACCCAACATTTAATCAAAAATCGTTGCACGATTTTTGCAAAAGCCACAACATTACTTTAACTGCATACTCACCACTTGGGATGGGCGAAGAATTGCAACATCCGACTGTTATTGAGCTGTCGCAAAAATATTCGGTCTCGCCCGCGCAAGTAATCTTAAACTGGATAAACGCCCGCGGTATTGTGGCAATTCCAAAAAGCAGTAAGCCCGAAAACATTGAAGATAACTTCAAATCTCAAAATTGGAAAATGGAGCCGGACGATATTGTAAAAATGAACAATATCGAGCAAAAGCCCAGACTTTTGACTACTGATTGGCAGGATTTTGATTATTAAGCCTCACCGTCTGGTAATTCCAATGTTTTAATCTCCGGCAAACTTTTGCCAATGACTCCCTGCAAATCCCCATACATCCCGTGTGTGTGGTCAATTACTTTCCTGATTTCTTTTTCCTGCCTTGCCCACTTCACGCTAAACCAGCGCTTTTCGCGCTCAAGTTCAATCTGCATCGCACCAAAGGCCTCAACAATGGCCTCCACTCTTTGCCTGAATTCATTGCCTGTCAGATACTGATAAAGGATCTGCATTTTTTCATCCTGGCCTTCCTGGTTTTGCTTTTCGTGATACAAGCTCACCAAGTTAAACCGCAGGGAAAGCGCAAGCGCAATGTAGTGAGCCACGCCTACAACCCAAACGCCGTTCACATAAGAAAATGTATCGATGGTCTTGGGCAAATCCACACTAACAAGAACCGCCAAATCGGCCTTGGCGCGTCTCTGGTCCTCTTTCAATTTCGCTATCCAGACTTCCGTCCATTTGGCGTTTTTGCTCTCCCAAAGAATTGTTCCGCACTTGCGGTTTAATTTATCTACCACTTCCTGAAGCACATCAGCGCCTCTTTGGCCTTTTTTAACTTCAGAGATAATATCCATCGGAAACTCGCTCTTGAGACGCTCCTCCAGTTCAAGCTCCAAAACCTCACCTTGCGTCTGCATGGAGCCCTGCTCGATTTTGACCTTTAGTTCTTCAATCTGAGTCAATGCGTCTGAGAGTTTTTTATCTTTCTCCGAGTCTTTAAGTCTGTGTTCTTCTTCAGCTTTTTTGAGAGCCTCCGAGCGGATTTTCTCTTCCTCCTCAAGAAGTTTTTTCTTCATCTCAAGCTCACGCTCATTATCTCTGCGCTTCAACGCACGAATTTGGTCTAAATACTGGCCTTCTCTCGCAAGAATTTCGCGGGCGTTTTTTTCGGCGTCTGCCTCAAGCTGGCGCTTAAGATCTTCAAGCTCTTTTTTATGCTTTGCAGAAAGCGAGGACAGCACTTGTTCTTCTATCTGGTGCGTCAATGCCTCGGAAACCTCAATCTCAGCACCACAATTCTTACATTTAATTGTCTGCGCCATGGGGCAATTATACTACTTCAATGGGCTCACAGCGAAGTCGACCAAATTGCCATCTTCATAAACACAGTGATAGCGAGCCTTTCCGTGGCCTTTTAACATTTCGGGAAGGAAATGAGGTATATTCTCCACTACGGAGCTATTATCCTTACTTGTTACTTCCGTTAAGTCCAGCCAATCCAACACTCCTTCACGAGTTTCCTTTTTATTAAAAATTACTGTTCTATCATTAAAATTCGCGACGTATGCATGCATACCTCCGTTGTGTTTTTCCTCTCCCGTTGTGACGTCCCAAGTAACAATTCCGGTATATCTAAGATCCGGCGCCAAGCTCAAATCAATCAGCTTGTCGGTTTCCTCGGAAATTTCTCTTATCACACATTCTTGCGGTGTCTCTTTTGCGTCAAAGTTTATTTTGCCACCCAAACCGTTCCACTTATCTTTGTTTGGTCTATTGTTTCTATAAAGCATTAAAACTTTATTTTCAGCGGGAACAACACAAAATCCGATTGTATATTTAATATCAATACCACGAGGCACTTCCACCATGGAACAATTATACTACACCTTAGTAAACTTCATCGTGAGTGCCGATGTCTGTGCAATAGATAATATTATCCTCGATATTAATTATTATTCGAACGCTACGATCCACAGAAACAGACCAGTTATTTCTCCCGGATAGCTTGTGGAGCCGTAGTGAAGGATGGTCCGGATTTTTTGATAATATCTTAAGTTGTTTTCTAATTCTGTTTGTTTGCTGTGGGTCTTTCCTGGCTATTTTTCTTACTTTTTTATAAAAGGCATCGGAGAAAAATACCTCGTACATTATTCACTTACAATGAATCAAAATAATCGTCAATATCTTTTGCAGTCTTTAAGACAACCCCCCTGCCGTTTTTATAGTCTTCTTTTGCTTTTTCGGCCAACAAATCATACTTGTTCTTAAATATATTCTTTCTCAAGGAGTCGCGGACTACATCGCTAAACGAAGAATACACCCCAGCTCTCACCAAAAGCTGCGCCTGCTCTTTCAGTTTTTGTGGAATTGAAATATTTATCGTTGCCATACAATAACTATACAATATTCATACAATAAGTCAACATTACAACTTAGTCAAGGCATCCTTGGCGGGCTGGTAGTTAACGTTATACTGCACGGCTTTTTCAAATTCTGCCCGGGCGGCATCAACATTTCCTTGAGCTAAATATACCTCTCCCCTGATTTGGTAAAGCTCGGAATAAGCCCTATTGCCACCATTTAAAATTCGCTCCGAAAGCGCCATAACTTTGTCATATTGGCCCAACTTTTGCATTGCCAAAATCGGCTCCAGCTGATACCAAAGCATACGGCGCGGGAGCCCGTCTGCAATTGATTCATAATTCGCAATCGATTCTTTAAAATTGCCCAGATAATAATTTGCCACTGACATGTTAAAGGTCGGGAAAACGTTGTCTGTTAATCCCTGTTCTTTTTCAGACCGCACCAAAGTATTCTGCCAAGCAACAGTCTCATTCATTTCGTTTCCAATAATAGCTTCTACCAATTCTGCCTGCTCAGGGGTGTACACAACAATGTAAACATAATGAAAAGGCTGCCAAAGTGTCAAAAAATCATAGTAGGAAAACTCGCGGTTCGGCCCCTCAAACGAGTCGTCTTGAATTATTACCTGTTTGGTTTCGTCATAACCCTTAACAATCCTGAAGTGACCAATGTCATCATTTGCATGAAGCATGGTTTTGACAACTACCGGTATCCCGTTTGCGGTGAACTTTTTCAGAGTATCAATATCACCATTGGGGCGGGCAATTGCCTCGTAGCCGTACTCGCGGGCCCATGCTACAAACTCATCTGTAAAGATTGTTTTATCGTCATTGTCCCCGTTTGCCACCTGCCATGGGCGCATCTTGTCCCCAAGTTCTTTTTGCGAAACTTTCTTGCCAAACCAACCCAGGGACATGGAAAGCGTTGCCGGGCCGCAATTGTTGAAAGTCTGGTATGAGTGATTAAACGAGCCAAGGTTCACAGAGCTCGGAGGAGTTTTAACTTCAGTGAATTCTGCTTGCCCGTCCGAAGTTCCGACATCGTCGGAACGAAGTGCGGGAACGAATTTTGTCTCAAGTGCGGGGCGGGGGCGATTTTGCCACGCGTAAAATCCGAACAAAGCTCCAGCAACAAATAAAACACTGACAATTTTCTTTAAATTCATGACCTCTTAATTATACCTTGTGCCTTCTTCTTTCAAGTTCAGACAAATGCTTCTTCCGAAGACGCAAACTATTTGGCGTAATTTCAAGAAGCTCATCGGCTTCCAAAAAGTCCAGTGACTGCTCAAGTGAAAACTTGGTTGCCGGAGTCAACTGAATCACGCCATCCGAGGACTTCGAGCGCATGTTGGTCAGCTTCTTGCCTTTGCAAACATTGACCGGAATGTCCTCGTCTTTGGCATTTACCCCAACCACCATTCCTTCGTAAATGACTTCCCCGGGGCTCACAAAAACCACTCCTCTACCTTGGGCATTTTCAAGCCCATAAGCCAAGGCAGTGCCCGACTGACTGGCAATTAAGGCTCCCCGGCGCATTTTGGGGACGGCCTTGCCGACTTTCTCATAGCCCGCAATAACCGAGCTATAAACAACCGTTCCTCTGGTTGCCGTGAGTAAATGGCTCCGGAGGCCAATAAGGGCGCGTGTTGGCACTTTATAGAGAAACTCAACATCGCTGTCCGAAGTAGGCTCCATTTTAATTAAGGAGGCATAGCGCTTACCAAACTCCTCGTTTATAACGCCGACGAATTCGCTTGGGACAATGACCGAGACTTCCTCGACTGGCTCCTGGCGCTCGCCGTCTATAACTTTCTCAATTACCTCGGGTTTACCCACTTCCATCTCATAGCCCTCGCGCCGCATAGTTTCAAGAAGAATTGAAAGGTGAAGCTCCCCGCGGCCGGAAACTATAAACCTGCCGTTGCCCTGCTTTTCGAGTTGCAAACTGAGGTTACTTTCAAGTTCCTTCTCAAGCCGCTCTTCCAGCTGCCTACCTGTTACAAACTTGCCTTCACGCCCGACAAAGGGGGAAGTATTCGGACCGAGGTACATGTGGAGCGTGGGCTCACCAATTGCTATGGCCGGAAGAGCGGTTGGGTCCGAAGGGTCTGCTATGGTGTCCCCGATTTTGGCATCGGGAACGCCAGAAAAAGCCACTATTTCGCCACTTCCCGCCTCTTCCACTTCAACTTTGCCAAGCCCTTGAAAAACCATGAGCTTTTCGACTTTGTAGCTTTTTTGCTCTCCTGCTATCACGACTTTTGAACCCGGTTTAACTACGCCTTGATGAACTTTGCCTAAAACAATCCTGCCCAAATGTGTGTCCTGCTCAAGTGAGCTAACCACCATTTTGACTGGGCCTTCAATTTGCCCGGAAGCAGGAATATGCTCGACAATTGCATCAAGAAGCGAAGAAATATTGCCGGCTTTTCCAGGGTCATCCGGCCCGCCTACCGACGAGGCAGGCAAATAATCAAAAGCCACACCCTTTCGGCCAATTGCGTATATCACCTTAAAATCAAGCTGGGTGTCTTTAGTTGCAAGTTCCAAAAATAACGATTCAACTTTTGAGACAGTTGCAACAGGATCGGCAAATTTTTTATCGATTTTATTGACCACGACGATAATCTTTAAGCCCATCTCCAGGGCTTTTCTTAAGACGAACCTCGTCTGGGGCATTGGACCCTCTTGGGCGTCCACTATGAGGAGTGCTCCGGTGGCCATGCCAAGTGTGCGCTCAACTTCACCTGAAAAATCCGCGTGACCTGGAGTGTCAATTATATTAATCTTGGTATTTTTGTAAGTTATGGCGCAGTTTTTAGCCAGAATCGTAATTCCACGCTCGCGCTCAAGCTCATTCCTGTCAAGAATTTGAGTTTGTGCCATTTCCTCTTCGTTTTCGCGAAAAACGTGCGACTGCTTGAGCATCGCGTCCACCAAAGTGGTCTTGCCGTGGTCAACGTGCGCGATAACTGCAATATTTCTGACTTCCATATTTTTAGTCCAAAAACTCTCTTTCTTTGTCATTCCGGGCTAGACCCGGAATCCATACAAATATTATTTATATAGATCCTGAATCAAGTTCAGGATGACAGAAGAAATAAGAAGTTTATGAACAGTAGTATTTTACCAGAAATTGGCAAAATTAACGAGTTATCTCAAACAGCTGGGCCAGGGAGCAACGCCTCTTTGTTGAATTACAAACGCTGCAGTTTTGATGGACTCTTCGGCATTAGTTCTAAGCGCCGGATTCGGGTCCAAGCCCATTTGAACCCTATAATTACTCCAAGTACTCGAAGAAAACTGGAACATGCCAAGATAATCTTTATTTTGAGAATTAACGTTAAAATGGCTTTCGCAATTAGCAAGGCGCTCCAGAATGTTTTTGTCTATGCCATAAGACCCGGCATACTGGGTAAACCAGCCCTCCAGCTCGGGTGGCGCCCAGACATCAGGGGTGGGAGTGGGTATTGGAGTTGGAGTCTCGATGAGTATTGGAGATGGCGTTGGGCTTGCCACATTCATGTCAACTGAACGTGGTGTAAGCTCCGGCGTTTCTACTGCCGCTGACACATGTTTTTCTTCAATTACAGGTGCCTGGGTTTCCAGAACGACCGTGAGCTCCCGCGGGCTATCTTGGGCAAGCGTTTCCGGCGCAGCAACATTTATCTTTGCCAAAACAAGCAGCACCGGCAGATATCCCATGGCAAAGCCAAAAAGAAACAAAAACGGGTGATTTCTCATCCAGTTATTAGTATACCAGTTGCAATCCGACCGGTCGCGCCTTCTGCGCGATAAGAATAAAACAAATCCGTCCGCTCATAAGTGCAATAAGGCATAATCTCGATATTTTTTTCGTCAACTCCGGCTTCAACCAGTTGAATTTTATTGGCCATCCTCAAATCAAAATTGCCCTTGGCTCCCGGCAAGACCGCTTCGTCCAC
>MGHM01000022.1:11413-49447 GCA_001793235.1 Candidatus Woesebacteria bacterium RIFCSPLOWO2_01_FULL_44_24b
ATGCACGGCCCGATACCAACAACCAGATCGCTTGGATTTGTGCCATGTTCTTTTTGCATTTTAAACACCGTCTTCCCGGCAATTTTTTTCAGGGTCCCCCGCCAGCCAGCATGAGCTATTCCGATTGCAGTATTTTTAGGGTCAAAAAAACAAAATCGGCACACAATCTGCAACTTTTATCGCCAGCCCAATATTGGCTTTATCGGTAATCATCGCATCGGCTTCAAAACCTGTAACATCTTTATTTTGTACAACCAATACATTGTCACCGTGAACCTGCTTAACCGTTACAAAATTTTCAAGGTCAATTTTGCTACTCCTCGTACTAACGAAGTGTTTTACTTGAGGAAATTTGGAGAGGTTGTCAAAATGAAGCATAAGCCTTATGCTGCTTCTTCAGCCTCGCCTGCACCTTGGTAAAGAGGGCTCTGCGAGATAACATATGGTGGTATGTACTCTCGCTTGCCGGCTTCTGGTATATTCGCTCTAAGGCCAAACTTGGTCAGCAAGTCCCTTCCGCTAGGATATAAATCCGCATCTGTATAGCCCAGACCATGCATGAAAGCAGACCAGGAACCTGTATTTTGAGTAAAAACTTTAGGCTCCCAATAAATTATTCCAGTCCCTTCCTCCAGTCCTACTTCAAATCTTCTTTCCTGCAGAACCCTCAACACCTCTTCAACCCTTGAAGGGTCTAAAGTTTCCTGTGTACCTTCTTGTGCTTCAGCCTGCACCGGCTGTTGCTCCCCAGCATCTTCTGATGTTTGCACTGTTTCTTGTGTTGGTTGGTTTTGACGCGCAGCTTCCATACTCTCAACTATTTGGTCCACCTGATGAAGTGAATGATCACTGCCTGCCCATGGATTTGGGACTTCCTGTGTTGTTGGAGGATTTCCAGCGTTACCCGATGTATCTTCTACCTGTGATTGCTTGCTTCCATTGGCCACTGGGCTAATAACGAGCGATGCACCTAATCCCACCATTGCTGCACCCCTACCGGCAAGTCCTACTTTTCTCTTTGTACTGGGGCTTATTTCTATGTGAGGGGGCTTAATATTTTTCAACACACCGTTTACCATAGATCTTGGAGATATCTTAACTCTGCTTCTAATATCTTCTATATCTTGTCTTATTTCACTATAAGTTGACCTCAGTCTTTCTTTAATAACCTGCAATTTAGAAGGCTCTAATTCAAAATCTTCTTCACTAAAATCCGAATCAGTTATATCATCTGCTATGATCCCATCAACATGTTGCGTAATCTGCTCTTTATTAACTTCATTCTTCAAGTTATCAAAAAGTTGTTCCATAGAAACTCCCCGTTGTTTACAAGCATTTGGAAGAATATTTCTAAATTTCAATTCCCTGGCATTCTCAGGAGGAAGATTATTTAAATAGTTAATATATAAGTCTGCAACTTTATTCTCAACCTCGATATTATCACCAATTTTCTCCTTCACCGCTACTATAGATGCTGCCATGGCATATCCCGTAGTACTTCTACCACCAATTTTCTCTTTAGCGAGACTCATCACTGCGTTCCATTTTGAATTTGAAGCATGAAGCTCCTCTGCCTCAACACTGCCGGACTCAACTTTACTCAACCACTCCTTGGCCCTTTGAGCTTTCATTTTCCCTCCAAAGGTGCGGTCCATTGTTTTAAAAAAGTCCGAATTTTTTGTTTCATCGTCAATTTGTGAAAATGCAGAGTCTACCGAATCCTCAAGAAAGTCCGCATTGACCAAATCTCCCTCTCTTGACCCCGTTACTTTTTCCCAATTGTGCAAGATTATCTTCCTTTCCTCCTGTTTATATCTTTCTCTTTCATCTTCATAGGCAAATGATGTTTTAGGTTCTGCTGGAACAATAAACGAATAGTCACTTTCAGGGCTCGAGATTACCTTTGTGGGTATTTCAACTGTTATACCTGGTTGTGTTAATTGTTCCATTATTTTTTGTTTTTATGCTTCTTTAAACTATCCAAAAGCAACTGATCAACAAAATATTTAAGTCTGGCTTCAAGCCTGAGCTTGGCCATCGGCACTCCTTCCAATACTTCCAAAAACGCGTTTTTTGGGTCTTCAGCATCCAACTTCTTGTTCAACCTGTCCATTTCATCCTTAGATACATTTTGCCCCACAAACACAATCATTTCATTGAGGCAAAAAGAATAAACTTTGTCATAAATCTTATCGTCTTCCTCTTTTGGCCTTTTGTCCTCAAAAAGCTGAAAACGCTTTTTTATGTGCTCATCCAAATTAAACTTTGCCATTGATATAGATATTATAGCAAAAAAAGCATTAATCAAAAAAAAGTCACACCTTAATTTTTGACTGCTTAATAATAGACCATAAAGTTTTTCTTTTAAGATCTTTATTGTGTACAGGAACGGTCACTCTAACCTTCAATGAAGCATTATACAAATGCAGATGGCTTCCAACTTGCCTGAGCTCAACGTAACCATTCTTTTTTAGAAGTTTTATGAGTTGGCGCGGCTTCAGGGCCTTAACCTTAGGCATGAATAAATTTATCTGAAACGCTCACATCAATTGGAGAAGCAAAACTGTTGTTATCCGGTTCTGGAATTTCCTCTCCTGCTTCTTTGAGAACTTCTAAATACCCTACAATTGCATCTTTAACCATTCGAGTGGCTTCCTCAAACGTGTCACCTTCGGTCACGAGTCCCGGTAACTTAGGAACAGTCACGGTAAAACCACCCTCATCCGCAGGGTCAAAAATTGCATTATATCTCAAAATATTTTTAGTTTTCTTGCTAGCCATACACATATTATACATGACTCTTCAATTTTCTTTATGTCAATATTAGGAAATATCAGGAAACATCTGGCAGGATTAGGTATTATCTGGTAAAGTGAAATATGTTGATTCCACCTCGCTACAGGCTAATTCCGGAAATCACCCAATTGCTCTCCTCAATCGAGGCAAGCCGGGAAGTTATTGAGGCAATTGCCATCCCGCCGGAAATTGAAAACAATATCAGGAGAAAGTCCACTCTCAAAAGCGCGCTCTTTTCCGCCCGGGTTGAGGGGAATCCCCTAACCCTTGATGAGCTTGCCCGCTCCTCGGAAACTCAAAAAAAACTTGAAGTCATGAACATCCTGAAAGCGATGAACTTTATTAACGAACAGCCGGGCCGTGATGTTACTTCAAAAGACATATTGAAACTTCACGAAATTGCAATGAAGGGCTTGACTGAGAGCGGAGCATTTCGCACCAACATGGAGGCAATTTTTAATGCTGCGGGAATTGCCGTTTACATGCCCCCACCCCCAAAGCAAATCCCGGCGCTCATTACACGATTAATTAAATATATTAATTCTGACCGAGAAAAGCTTACTCCGGTCAAAGCAGTACTCGCCCATTTTACTTTTGAGAAAATCCACCCTTTTTTAGATGGCTCGGGCCGTGTCGGAAGATTACTTATGCAAAAAATTCTAATTCAAGGCGGCTATGGGATGAAGGGGCTTCTGAGCTTGGAAGAGTATATTGATGAGCACAGAAGCGAATACTACAGAATGCTCGAGGAGCCCGAAAAAGACGCAACCGACTATTTGGTGTTTATGCTCACAGCAATCGACGAGACCGGGAAAAAAGCTCGAGAGTTAGTCATGCAAAAACAGGAAGCCGAAGTAACCGATTATCTTCTTCCCCGCCGCGCCGAGATTTATAACATTATAAAAGACCACAAACTGGTGCAGTTTGATTTACTCAGAAGAAGATTCGCAAAGGTCAACGAAAGAACTTTGAGATACGATCTCAAAAAACTGGCAGATCAAGGGTTAATTAGAAAAAGAGGTGCTACGCGTGGGGTTTACTATGAAGTAGTTTAACTTCTTTTCTTGCGTTTTAATTTGTGATGCTTATGGAAGATTTCCCAAAGTACTGTGCCAATTAGTATCACCGCTCCATAAATCCCCATCATTGTCAAAAACGACTTAATATTTTCAAGCCCGCCAATTTTTTGAATTATAACCATCATAAATATGATCCAAATGAACGAGGAGACACTTGTGATCACTATGTAAGTTCTAAATGTAAGTTTCGATAACCCTGCAATATAGGAAACTGCATCAAAATAATTGTTACCAAATAGCCTTATTAATAAGAAAGTCTTAGTATTATTGACGTGTATCAAGTGTTCAATTTCTGTAAATACTTTTTTACCCATCATTTTTATCACTAAAGGTCGTCCGAAGTGTCGGGCCAGCAAGAAACTAATTGAAGCTCCAACAAGAATTCCTACTAAGGACAAAAATACTGCTGTCCAAAAGCCGTAAAGCAATAATGCCACAGGCCAAACAGGAACTATCGGCAGAGTTATTATTACAGTAGATAAAACTGTATATCCAATATACACCGCCATGCCTAATAATTGGTGCTCTTTAAGAAGGGTTATTATTCGTTCATATCCTATCTGCTTGCCTGCATATCCAGTAGCGATAAGAAAAATTACAATCAAAGTAACAAATATATATTGTTTTAAATGAAGCCTCAACTGATGCATCTAATTAAGTATACTATGTTTACTATGAATTTCTTTCTGTATGTACTACTTTTTCCTTTTTGGCTCGTTGTAACTTTATGGACAATCGCAACTCACAAGGGAAGGCCATGGAATTTCATATGTGAAGTAAAAAGATTTACTAAATTTTACGCTAATAAAAAACAGGCAGATACCACAATCCTGTTCCCTGAAAAAAACACAGAAAGACCTGATACTCAACTAATAAAGAAACAGTTGAGAGCATTTTCAAAAATATCAATTTTCGAAACTAATTATGGAAATCCTAAAAGCTTTCGGAGAATATTAATTTTCACCGGAATCCATGGTAATGAATTTGCCTCGGTAACGGGGTTTTTTGGAATTAACAAACTATTAAAACGATCAAATAAAAGTGTTCTACCAAATATTAAATTAACAAGTCCATTAAATATCTATGGTTACAAAAAAAATACTCGTTTTGATGAACTTGGTGAAGATCTAAATCGAAATTTTGCAAAATCGTTAAATCCAAAGATAAAGCTACAACGCAATTTGATTGATAATTTTAAGCCAACTTTGGTTGTCAGTTTCCATGAAGGTCCCGTAAATAACTTTCTTCTCATATCTGAACCAAATACTCAGGTACAATTTACCAACAAGTTTTTGCGACTTACAAAACAACAAGGCATAATTCTGGACCCTTTCTCCTACCTCAAATATCCTCTTAAAACTTCAGGTTTATGGCAAAAAGGAATTTTTTGTGAAGTGTTACAAAGAATCGGAAGTCTCAGCTCTTTGGGAATGTACTGCCAGAATAAGGGCATCAAGTGCATAACTCTTGAAACAAATTGGAATCTAAGTCTAAAGGAACGAGAAAAAATGCAAATTTTCATCCTAGAAGCTATTTTAGATCAAAAAATCCTGATAAATTAAGTGTAGTATATATTTATGCCAAAGGAAAACTTGGTTTTAGTACATTCGTTCCCTACCAACAGTATTTTGCTTTCAGGGCTTATCCATTTTCTACAAGACCATTTTGAAGTTTACCCGGTAGACTTACCGGGGTTTATCTCAACCAACCCTCCTCTTAGGAGGATATCATTAGACACTCTCTCTCACTCTCTACACAATCAAATAGAGAAATTGGAACTACCGCATTATATCGTCGCCGGAATATCCTTTGGTTTTTGGGTAGCTACAAATTCCAAATTATCACGAGCTTGTCGCGGCATAATAGCTATTGAGCCATATATCGATGTGCGGTGCTTAAACAAACAAAGAATAAGCTTAAGCAAAAGATTTTTTTATAATGCAATTACTAGACTTATTCTTTTCCTTCATCTTGAGCATGTTATTTGGAACAGCAGACTATGGAAGCACCACTACCTTGGTTTAAGTGGATATAAAGCCAGAAGAAGCAAGCTAATTCACAGAGAAATTGACCCGCGGACCTTTTTTGCAGTGGCTAATTTGCTGTTAGCAAATCATACTAAATGCACACTTCACCAACTTCCTCATGTGTTAATTATTAATCCCGAGGATTTAACTTTAGACACAAATTATATTACCAATTATTTCAAAAATCATAGCTGGCAAACTCTGATTTTAAAAAACAAAATCGGCCACTATCCACGAAAAGTCACCAAACAGTACTTTCAAAAGAAAATTAGTAAAAACGATATAGAAAGAATTTATCATTTTTTTAACTCACATTCTAAAGGTTAAGCTGCCTACATGAACTTTCATTCCTCAAAAAAGAAAAGATTGGTAAAATTAGTACTACTGATACTCTTCTTTTTGCTCCTTATTTCAACCCCTGCGTTATTTTTAAAGGAAGGGTTTAATAGCGATAATATTCGCAGCTTTGTAACCTCATTTGGGATACTTGCTCCAGTAGTTTTAATAGCAGTTATCAGCTCTACTAATGTTATTCCCCCATTGGCAGTCACCCCGTTTTGGATAGCAAGCATTATCCTTTTTGGTTCATGGATGGGGTTTATATATAGCTTTTTAGGAAACTTGGTTGGGAGCTCACTCAACTTTTATATTGCAGGAATTTGGGGAAGACCGGCTGTGGAGCGACTCGCTGGCAAAAGTGCTTTGACAAAAATTGACAAGTTACCAAATATCACCAAGCCCATGACTGTCTTTATTCTAAAATTGGTAGGCGGAGCTGCAACAGACTACATCTCATACGGCTCAGGTTTGTCTAAAATAAAATTTAAGGGCTATTTACTTGCCTCCGGGTTATCGGTGCTACCAATGATGATAATTGGTTTTTCGCTGATAGCCAAAATTACCCTGAATTCTGCGGTATCTACAGCCAGCGCCTTAGGAATTTTTTACTTGATTAACTATACTTCTACCTTACTTTTGGTCCCAACCTCAATGTATCTTCTTAGCAAAGAAAGAAAATTAATGCTTGAAGAAGCCTGAGGACTATGTTTTTACTTGATTCTTTGGCTGAAGAATAAGTTGTATCTTCTCAATTAAACCCTTCATGGAAAGGTTACTTTTGACAACATAATCAGTGGCTCCAAGCTTCATTGCCCGGTCAATATCCGTTTTGTCCCCTGAGTTACTGGCAACAATTATGGGAGGATGGGGTTGAGCGCTTTTGCCGAGACTCTCCAGGAAATAAAAACCGTCTGCTTTGGCCATCTTGAGGTCTAAAATAACAACGGCCGGCGCAAAGTCTATAAGCTCCCTTAAGGCTTCCTCACCGTCGGCAACAAGTTTTACTTCATAGCCCGCACTGGTGAGCTTTGTTTTGTAAGCCTCCCCGAGAAATTTGTCATCTTCCGCAACTAAGACTTTGGCCATACTGCTTCGTTTACTTTATCCAAAACATCCGACAGGCTCCAATTGGTTTTAACCAGATAATCATAAACCCCGCGCTCCTCACCCTTTTTCACCTGCTCCCCACGCTCAAGATTGGTAAGAATAATGACCGGGACGTTGTTCCCCCACTCATCTTCGCGAAGTTTGTCCAAAAAAGTTATCCCGTCCATTCGGGGCATCACGATATCAAGAAGAATTAAATCCGGATGGTCCTCGAGAGCCACCCTTAAACCATCCTCACCATTGCGCTGAATGAGAACATTATAGCCGGCACTCGTGAGCTTTTTGGCCAAGGCCCCGGTGATTAATTCCTCATCATCCACTACAAGAATGGTTTTTTCACTGTTTTTGTTCATTTCTGGGAGACAGAACTTGATGAATAGTTGTTGCAATATCCTCCAAGCGGTTTTCCGCCTTGAGCATGTACTTTTTGACCCCCAAGGCAATCATCGCATTCACTTTCTCCTGACTTGCGGAGTTACTAACCACAACTACCGGAATACTTGACAGCTCCGGCTTTTCATTAAGCTTTTGCATGAACGCAATCCCGTCGATATCGTCCTCAAGATAAAAGTCGAGCCAAATAGCATCGGGTTTCGCCCCGCCGCCATCGAAGTATCGTAGAGCATCAGTGGCTTTGGTGAAGCTCACGGTTTCAAAGCCAACGTTTTTGAGTTTCTTTTCAATAGCCTGAAGAAGCATAACTTCGTCTTCAATAATCATCACAAGTTGCTTTGGTTCCATCGTGTTAATCATACTACCTATCCTATTTTCCTGTCAAAACTCATTAAACCCGCTTTCTGTGCCTCAGAGTAAGCTTTAAGAAAAGAATCCACAAAACTGATGTTTCTTACCCTATAAATAGCTAAGCTTCTCAAAAATATCTCCTTAGCTTCCACTTTTAGATAATTAGCACTAACTATGGATTCCAGTTTATCAATAACGTTGCCTTTTTCAAAATTGTAGAATTTTTTTAATGCAAACTCCACCTCAAAAATTACAATTTGCGGGATTAACAATCTTACTTCCCTTTCAGAAGCTTTCTTAAAGAGAATACTGGCCTTTTGATATTGATCCTCAACATCCCTGAGTAAAAACCGAAGCAAGATGTTCGTATCAACAATGTATTCTTTCATTTCACGGAGCGACCACCAAGGTGCTCTTCAAAGGCATCGTGCACTGCCGCAATTGAAGCTTTTTTCCTAGTACTTAAAGAGCCGCCCAATTCTAAAAAGTCCACAACGGGTGAAACGTGCATCTTATCTCCCTTCACGGAAACAACCGCACGACTTTTTTTACTTAAACCCAGCCTATGTCTAATTGGAGCAGGAATGGTAAACTGGCCTTGTGATGTAATACTGACTGTATAGTTCATACCGCATTATATCATGAAACTCCATTAGACTTGTCAGGAATTAATAGAAACTTCACCCTGTTTGGCGGGGCTTCCAGCAAAAGGCAAACTAAACCAGAATGTTGAGCCCTTGCCCTCCGCACTTTCAAACCAGATGCGCCCACCCGAGGCCTCAACTATGGATTTAATCAGGTAAAGCCCGAGCCCCGTTCCATCCGTTTCTACCTTCGCCACATTCTCGGCTCTAAAGAACTTCTGGAAAACTTTCTCATGCTGCGAGGCCGGAATGCCGTAGCCGTTATCGCTAATTTGGCTTATTATCTCCCCGCCCGAGCGCGATACTATAATATGAATCTCCCCACCTTCACCGGTATATTTGATAGCATTGGTCAAAAGATTCATATAAACATGCCGCACAAACTTCGGGTCGATATTAATCTCGGGCAGTGCGCCATGAACGCTTACAACAACATTGTGCTTTTTCTGTGCAATCTTGGGGGCAAGCTCGACGAGTACCTCATCAATGAGTTTTTTTAAATTGGTGGGTGTGGGCTCAATAATTATTCTGCCGGACTCAATGCGTGAGATATTAAGGAGTGAATTCACAAGCTCAATCATGCGCTCATTCGAAAGATAAATATTATTGACCATTACTTTCTGCTCATCATTTAAAGCCCCGCCGTCCCCCGAAAGGAGCATCTCGCTAAACCACTTCATCGCAGACAATGGGGTTCTGAGCTGGTGACTTGCCAGCGAAATAAACTCAGTCTTCATCCGGTCAATTTCTTTTTCGCGGGTGATGTCGCGAAACACGAGCACCCCGCCAATTAAAGCGCCCATTAAAATAACCGGCGAAGCAGTGACGGCGACCGGGAATTTTGTGCCATCTTTTTTATAGAAATAAATACTCGAGCTCACAATTTTCCGGCCACGCAGTAAGCTCTGTTGCATTGGGTGCGCTTCTGACTGGAGTGGTTTATCATCCGCATCCACAGCTCTGATGGCGCTTATCAAGTGCTTGCCAAGCATCTCTTGTGACTCTACTCCCAACAGGGAAAGTGCTTGCGCATTGGTAAATATCACTTCACCCCTGTCTGAAACCGCAACCACGCCGTCGCCAATGGACGCAAGTATCGCCTCCTGTCTGGCTTTGACTTCGAGAGTCTTGCGGTTTTGCAAAATCAGTTCATTCTGGGCCGCTTTTTCGTTGGTTACATCACGGCCGACAAGAAGCGTATTACCTTGCTCCACGGTACTTTTCCAAGACACCCAGATATTGGTGCCGTCCTTAGAAATCATTCTGTTTTCAAACGAATTGCCAACCAACCCACGGTCTTCGGGGTGGACAAAGTCCCCCCACTGCCTGCTAAGAAGCTCACTTTTGGGGATTCCCAATAGAGTCTCAAACGACGGGCTCACCTCAACAATTTTGCCATCCGTCGAGAGCAAACACATAGAGTCAGTTGAAATATAGAAGAATGAATCGAGCAAGGGCATAAAATTAGACTTCGTCTTAAAAAATTGTAGCATGAAACTGTGGTATGATATCGAGGCAATGGAGCTAATGATTAGAAAAAGAAACGGCAACCTTGAGCCTTATGATGCCGAAAAAATTGTACGGGTCACAACTGCCGCAGGGCTTCGGCCAATTGACGCCTCAGAGTTGGCAGAAAAAGTAACCAGGTGGATTGAGTTACAAGCTAAAAAGAACCCCCAAGTGACCTCTATCCAAATTCGTGATAAAGTTTTTAAAGAGCTTGAAAAAGTTAATAAATATGCTTCTGGCCTTTACGCTTGGTATCAAAACCTGAAGGACAAAAAATACACTGCCCGTGACTAAATATCAGGAATACTACAAAAAAATGCTTGAGGAAAACTCCGGGGCTTTCAAGGAGTTTGGGAAAGTTCATCAAGAATATTCCAAAGATTCTTCGCTTCAAGAAAAGTATAACGAGGCGGGCAAGCCAATCGTTTCAATAATAAGAGACTATGAAGATCGCCTTTGCAAACACTCCGAAGGCAGCGGCTATGCCTCCTACACTGGAAACTTGGCCGAGAAATTCTGGGGCGAGGTACAGCGGGACTTCCCACTAATCGACCGAGTCGGCGTCATTATTCGCGATTTCAGCGTTAAAAAAATCGAGCCATTTGAACTCAGGAAGATTAAGCTGGTATAATACATTTATGGGGTCAGTGATTTTGCCGTTTATACTCGTTCCCCTTTTGGTTTATACCTACTTCTGGGTTAACCCTCTGGCCTTCGCGGTCTTCTTGGAGGGACTCACGAAGTATCTGATTGAGATTTATTTAGGTTATAAAGAGTGGAAGATTGAATACGAAACCAAAAAGGCCTACAGACGATACACTCGGGCATCAGAAAAACTCGCCCATGATTCCGGGCTGACCGGTGAGCTCGTTAAGCTCTACTTTGATACTTATGGAGAAAACGACCGCAGAACCCTAAAGCAGCAAAACCGTGAGTATTATGAAGCGAGATACAAAAGCCTCGAAGAAACCATGCGCGACATGCTCCTTTTCTAAGCTTTACTTTTCAAACTCAACTTCCCAATCAAGAGTCGGAATTCTTAACCTGTCGTCGCGGAACTCAGCTTCATTTAATTCCTTATCCAAAGCTTCCATGTTTTCCTGAATCTTTCTCACATCCTCATCATCGGCGTATTGTGATGGAACTTCAACTTCGGGTGTTGGCCTGGGGCTCGGGGACGGTGAGGCAATTGGAAATACGCCAGTGCCTTTCCCGCCAAAAAGCTTCATAGCAATCATCAGAATTATCAGGATAACTACAAGCGCGGCAACAGCAATTATTATTTTCCTGGGAATCTTGATGCCTGGAAGTTTGCGGGGGGGCGGAGCCGTGGCCACCTGCACAACTGGCTGAGCTTGAACTCCCAGCTTAGCTTGCACTGTTTGCTGAGGCTCAACTTGCGAGAGCCGCGGTTGAGTCACAGCTTTTTTAGATTTCAAAGCACTTTTAACTATTTCTGGAATTTTGAGCAAAGTTCCTGTTAGTTTTTCCATATATTTACACCGTCGTGATCTCGCGAATTATTTCCTCAATAAACTCGGTGGCGTCACGTAGAAATTGTCTGCTCTCATCAAGCTTAAAAATAATCTCATTATAGGTTTTTCTGTGGTCCGGATTTCTGTTTCGGGAGTCTGACGTAAAGTTTGGAATCAAGGCCTGAGCCTCTATCTCCTTATCTAATGAACGCGTGATTTTACTTTCAATTTCCAGTGCCCAGCGCTCAATAATGGCTGTGTCTTTATCGCCATTGGCGCGGATTTGAAAGACTTTATTGTTAATGTCCGACAATATGCCGCCTGTGGCCGTGCGCATCAAAGAAAGCTTGCCAAAGGGTATGGTGGAGAGGGTTTCATAGGCTACAGTTTGAGTGAGCTCCATAAAGCGCTTGCTTGCTTCCTCCGAGTCAGCTTGTAAGTCCGCCAATGTCCCCGCGCTCGGGAGCCTTTTTTTGTGGTCTTTGAACCATGCTACTTCCGAGTCAATTCTACTGAATAGCCCGTTTTTGGTAATATCACTCACTCCTTCCGCTTCCACCATCCGCATTCTGATGGCCGTAAGATAAGTTGTGACCACATCATCGCGGGTTTCAAGCATCTTTGTGGTTGCCTCCTGAGCCTTAGATTGGGCGACCAAAGTACCCGCCTGTTCATACTGGGCTTTGCTTAACAAATAATCAGCATGAACACTGTTGTAGACATCAAGAGTGAAAACATAATCCTGATACGCCCGCTCGAAATCAAATTCCTCTTCTTCAGGCGCCGGTGTGCCCTGCGCCGCAATACCAGGCACAAATAATAAGGCCAATGCAACTATCAAAATAAATAACTTGAACTTCATGTCAGTATGTAATTTTCAGTCTACCTGAATTAAAATAAACAGGAAAGCCTTTTTCGGACTTGAGCTGCACACGGTACAGGTTCTTGCCCCGCCAGATGCCTAGGGTCCCGGCAGAAACTTCAAGTTTGGAACTCGCGCTATTTGTCTCCAGGTCGCTTCCAACAACCGCAATACTATGAGTCACATCTCTGAGCCTTGCAAACACTTTTCCGTTGCCGTGTTGTTCATATATAAAAGCTTCCCAAACAGCGGCTGCGCTCTCTCCATAATCCCCAACCAGATCAAGGTAAAAATCTGAATTGGGAACATCCACCCAGTCTAAGCTTTGCGTACTATAAGTTGCACTTATTGGGATAATCGTAGTTTGCGCGGACTGGCTCACAACCGGCTCCTTTACCACCGCTGCGGTTTCCGTTTTTGAGGCCTCGGGAATATCGGCAACAGTTTGGTTAACATAGTCTTTGGTGGCATAGGAGCTCAGATCAACATCCTCGCTTACGGGGATCTGTACTATAGAATTTGGTTGAGGAGTTGGCTTTTTAAGACCTTGCACTTGTTGGAATAAAAAATAAGAAGCCAGTGAGTTTATAACTACAAGTACGACCAGAAGAAGCTTAAAGAGATTTGTCGCGAGCTTCATAATTGTGTTCCTTTTTCAGCTTATCACGAATGGCATCGGCCTGGGCAAATTTACCCTCACTTCTTAACTCTTCTCTTTTGTTAAGCAGTGCTTGCACCTCCTTAGTAATTTTAAATTTTAAATTTGAAATTTGAAATTCTCCGAGCCCAAGGCCCAAGACTTCATCAAAACCTAGAAGTAAATCATACTTATCATAATCCGGAATATTGCTCTTGACCACTTCCCAAACCACAGCCAGTGCTTGCGGCATGTTTAAATCATTCTCAAGGGCAGCTTTAAACTCATCTTGAAACTTTCTCACTTTTTCATTTTTCTCCGAGGACAACACTGTTCTCTCGTGAGTAGCTTTATAGCTAGTAACTTGTGTACGCAGCTTGGTCAGGGCTGTCTTTGCCGCGGCAAGCGCATCCCAGGTAAAATTAAGTTGTTTTCGATAATGTCCTGATAAATAAAAATATCTTAAGTCCAGGGGGTCATAGCCTTTTTCTTTAATATCGTGAAGCGAATACGCGTTTCCAAGACTTTTACCCATCCTGCCACCGTCAACCGTCAAGAAGGCTCCATGAACCCAATACTTTACAAACGGCTCCTTGCCGGTTGCTCCCTCGCTCTGGGCAATTTCATTAGGGTGATGGGTGCTTCTCAAGTCCTCACCGCCAACATGAATGTCAAATTGCTCACCCAAGTACTTCATACTCATGGCCGAGCACTCAATATGCCACCCCGGGAAGCCTTTGCCCCACGGGGAATCCCATTCCATATGACGTTTGTCGTTTTTTGGTGAGAACTTCCATAAAGCAAAATCACGGGGATCTCTTTTTTGAGGATTGGGTTCTACCCGTGCACCCTCTTTTATTTTGTCCAAAGTTGAGAGCTGTCCATATTCATGTCCTTTCTCTTCATAAACTTTGACATTAAAGTAAATCCCGTCATCAATCTTGTAAGTTAAACCGTTCGTTTCAAGTTTTTTGATTAAATCAATTTGTTCCTGAATATGCTCTGTTGCAGCGGCCACAGTATCAGGTTTTATTAAATTAAGCTTTTCAAAACTTTGAAGAAAATCCTCAGAATAAAATTTCGCAATGTCCCACGCAGTCTTGCCTTCCTCACGGGCGGCCTTTTCCAGCCTGTCCTCACCGGTATCAGCATCGCCCAGATTATCCCCAGTCAAGTGCCCCACATCCGTCAAGTTCATAACATAATTAACCTCATGGCCTAAATACCTCAAGGTTCGAAGCAATAAGTCCGCTGTGGTGTAAGTTCGATAATTCCCAATTGTCGGATAGTAATACACAGTCGGGCCACAGGCATACATTCCAACTTCAGGTGGACTTATAGGCTCAAAGTTTTCTACTTTTTTACTTAGCGAATTATAAATTTTCATTGCTTAGCCCCCTGCCGCACGGCCTTTTTCCATCTTGCCTTTACCAACTTGACCAAGCCTGCCTTTTATTCTTTTCGTTGCTTTTGAAATTATAGCAGTAAAACCCCTCTTATCCTCTTCCTTTGGCTTACCCGCCTGCATGGCCTCCTCCTGCGCTTTCTGCCAAGCTTGTTCTTGTTGCTGTCTTTTTAACTTTGCCTCGTTTTCATCTACCTTCATCTGACTTATCATGGTTCTTAGCTGCTGCACTCTTTCATCATTTTTCCTCTGCTCCTGAGCCCATAAGGCCTCGGCATTAGAAAATTGATTGGGGTCAGCAATTTGAGGGTTACTTTGGCCCAGAGCCGGGGTCTGCTCAATACCTGTTACTTGTGTCTTGGCGCTCCGTCCCAACTTTTCAAACTCATCAGTTAAATCCCGTCTGGCCTGAACAACTTGCCCCTTCACAATTCTCTCCTTCCCTCCATCGCTTGCATGAGAGTCGTCTCATCCGCAAACTCCAGATATGCTCCCGTTGGTATCCCCATTCCAAGCCTCGTAATTTTCAATGGATTTCCATTCATAATTTCTTTCAATCTTTTAGTCAGATACATAGCCGTCGCCTCGCCTTCCATGGTTGGATTGGTCGCAATGATTAGCTCCTTGACCCGCGTAGCCTTGGCGGAGTGGGTTTTTACTCTGGAAATAAGATGCTCTATAAAAATTTCGTCGGGTCCGATGTTTTCCAAAGGGTTTATGGCTCCATGCAAGACATGGTAAACTCCGTCAAACTTGCCCGTTCGCTCAAAGGCTAAGATATCAAGTGGCTGCTCAACCACCATAATCACATTTTTAGTCCTGTTGCCGTTCGCGCAGTATTCGCACGGGTCATGTTCACTAACATTTTTGCAAATTGAGCAGAGAACAGTCCGCTTTTTAAGGTTGGCAAGGGCTTCCGAAAAGCTATCCAATTCCGTTTGAGGAACATGAAGCAAATAATATGCAAGCCTCTGGGCCGTCTTTGGCCCAATGCCCGGAAGCTTACTAAATGAGTCAATTACATCCGCAATGGGTTTAACAATATCCATCACCTATTGTATCACTTAAAGTTATTAGCCCATGCCGCCGAGGAGTCCCGAAAGCCCGCCTTCCTGAAGCATTTTTTGTGCGGCTTTTTTCTGGACTTTACTAAAGGCCTCATTTACGGCATCAGCAATGTCCCGCCTCTCTTCTCCGTCTACACTAATAAATTGCACCTTCTGGTCCGCAGAAACTTTAACATGAACAGCGCCCTTTTCTACACTTTCTGTTACATCCGCAAGCTTTTTCTGTAAAGCTTTGGCCTGCGAGCGCATCTGCAGTAACTGTTTTCCCTGTTGTAGCTTATCAAACATTATTCTCCAAAGATTTCTTCAGCAGCTTTAATTATATCGGTCTCTTGAGTCTGCGTCAAACTCGCAGGGGGTGCCTCTTTGATGCTCGTGGGCGGGTCCTCAAGCGTGCAAATAATTCGAGGACTGGCAAGTCCCAAGACCTCACCAACCACTCCCTCAAACATTCTCCTATATTGCTCAGCCTCAAGCCGCTCTTTGTGGAAGCGATAATAAACAGCAACACTAAGTGTATTTCCGTCAACCGTAAGCGGGCGGGCCGTGCGAAGAAGTGCCTCAAGTGATACATTACGGCTTCTGGTTTCGGTGAGTATTCTTGTCCAAGCTTCGGGATCGACGTTAGTAACCCCGTTAGATGCAAAGCTATCTAACAGGGGGGCTTTTTTTTTACTCTGAACTTTTTCCACTCCAATCCACTCTATTAATGCAAGCTCCAGTGGAAGTTCCTCAGCAAAAGACTTGGCAATATTGGCTCTTGCCTCAAATAACTGCTTCATGAGTTTTATGGTTTCGGGAGTAGGATCGGCAAGTAGCTTATCGCGCAAAAGAGCTTGAAGCGCGTCGATTAAACTCCGGGCCGAGCCACCGGAGGCGATAAACTTCTGAATCTCGATTAAGACCGGCTCCAGGTTACGGGCCATAATTGATTCTAAGAGTTTTTCAACATTTATTAAGTTTGTAGAAAGAAGCATGTCCTCGGCTGTCTTTTTGGTAATTTTGTCGCCTGCCGGGACCAGACTCTCAAGCATTTTGACAGCGTCCCGAAGTGAGCCATCTGCACAGGCGGCAATAATCTCAACTACTCCATCCTCGACATCAAGGCCCTCGCCTTTAATAATCCTCGCCAGAGGTCTGGCAACTTCCTCAGCTGTCGCCTTTTGAAATTGCACAGTTGTGAGCCTTGAGCGCACAGTTATGGGAAGCTTCTCCGGGTCAGTTGTGGCAAGAATAAAAATCGCGTGGCTAGGGGGCTCCTCGAGGGTTTTAAGAAATGCATTAGCTGCCTCCACCGTCAACATGTGCGCTTCGTCCATAATGTAGATTTTTTTACTTGACGAGGTCGGCACCAAATTAATATTCTCTCGAAGTACTCGAATGTCGTCAATGCCACGGTTACTCGCGGTATCAAGTTCAATCACGTCCATGCTCCTGCCTTCCGAAATTGCCTTACATTGGGCACATTTATTGCAAGGTTCAATGCCATCTTTGGTCTTAACCGGCTTTTCGCAGTTCACAATCTTTGCTAAAATTCTTGCGGCCGAGGTCTTCCCGGTTCCTCTGGGCCCTGCAAATAAAAACGCGTGAGGAAGTTTGTCTTGTAAGCTAACCAGAGATTTTAATTGACTGCGGACGCTTTCCAAGTCCAGCTCATCTATGGTTTGAGGCCTGTACTTTAAGTAGAGAGTCACAAAGACAGTTTACAACTAGTCATGATGTTTGCCAATCAGGTGCATAGCCCCGTGCTCTACTAAATCCAGTAGATTTTTCTCGCTGTCTACATCATCATACGAAATAATTATCTCTCCCAGCTCGTCCTTGTCATTGTAGGGAAAAGTCAAAATGGGATGAACATACAAGTTTTGCGGGTCGCCTTTATAATACTTTTTAACCAGCTCCTCCATTTTTCGCTTGCCAACAAATGCCAAACTGACCGAACAATTATAATCGATGCCGCTTCTTTTCAGCACTTCCAGAAGTCTGCTTTTTACCTTCACTGAAGAAATCGGATAATTTCTCTCTTTAAAGATTGCAACCTTAATCATGATAACTTCTGCTTTACCATCCCAGCTATTCTGGCCCCGTCGGCTTTGGCCCCAACCCTGCTTTTTACCAAGCCGATTACTTTACCCAAATCCTGCATTCCGGTAGCATTTATTTGATTTATCGAATCACTAATAAGCTGATTTAATTCTTCGTCACTCATTTCAGCAGGTAAAAATTCCTGCAGAATTGCCATTTCCTGTTTTTCAACTTCTGCGCGGTCAGCACGACCCACTTTTTCATAAGCGTCAGCCGCGTCTTTTCGCTTTTTAACTTCCCGCCGGACAACGGCAAATTCCTCATCCTCAGAAAGCTCGTGTTGTTTGGCAATCCACTCATTGTGAAGCTCAGAAGACAAGAGTTTGAGAGTCGCAAGTCTTACAGTATCCTTGGCCTTCATAGCCTCGGCAATTTGTTTCTGGAGGTCTTGAGTGATCATGCAGTCACAAATTGCTTCTTAATACTGTCTGGAAGAACTTTCGAAGTATTCTTCAGAAACTTAGATGCTTCTAAAATTTCCATTAATATAGGTTTGTCATTTTTGGAAAAGTGAATAATGACGTTTTTGTTCTTTTCAGCATAGTCAACCTTGGCTTGGGACAGCCAAACCATTAAAACATCATCCTCCTTGTCATATCTAAATTTCATTTAAGATATCTCCTTTTTCTGCCCGGGAAAAAAGTGATTATTGTTATTATATCATCCTCAATCTTGTATACAACAAGTATGACATGGGTCTGGTCCAATTCACCACATGCTATAACATTAGGATAATCAGAAGATTTATCTGTTCTAAGTGGTTTGTCAATTATAGAAAAAATTTTCTTTCGGGAGAGGAACACACCCAATAGTTTTAAATCAGTAAACTTCTTTGTTGCGTGCTTAGTAAAAACAACTTTCAACTTCAGTAATCCTCTTTCTTAAATCCTGAAGTAAAATGGATATGTAAATGCTTGACCGCCTGATAATCCCCCCAGTTGGCTACAATTCTAAAGGCTTTCAATTCTTTCTCCTTGGCCAATGTCAACATCATTTCCTTCATCTTTATTAAAATATCATCAGACACATCAGAAAAACTTTCATAATGTTTTTTTGGAACAATCAAATAATGAATTGGTGCGTTTGGCTGATTATCTTTAAACACTACTAAATCTTCACTTTCAGTGATTACTTCCGCAGGAATCTTTTTTCTGGCAATCTTGCAAAAGATGCAGTCTGTCATATAACAGTAGTATATCAAATATAGTATAATATAGCCCCATGCGCGAGCGAGAAAAAGATATTGTTACAGTGGGTGGCGGCACCGGAAGCCCGATTGTCAACCGTGCCCTGCTTTTAGCGGGTGTCCCTCATATAAACGCGATTGCCGCAATGTATGACAACGGCGGCTACACCGGAAAACGAAGGCTCCTTGACGAGACTGGTAAAGAAGTAGCATACAGCGATGCACTCCGGATTATGTGCTCTTTAATTGACCCTAATAATCGCAACCAAAGACAGAAAGCAGAGGTTATTACGGAGTGGTTCACCTTCAAAAACGGTAATGGCGAGGTGCCAGGATATGGGCTTGCTCACAACTGGTTCGATTCCCAAAAAGGCCTTGAAAAATTGCAGCGAGATGTTAATAAATTGGGCATAAGATTAATGGGGCAGGTATTACCATCTTCCACCGAGTCTGCACACATTAAATTTACAACCATGTTGGGCAATACATACAGCGGTGAAGCATTACTGGACGAGCAAGAAAAATCCACTGATATGGTTATTAGCATGGTTTTGGAACCAACTGTTTCGGCCTTCTTGCCAGCTCGCAAAGCCATCGAAGAAGCTCAGGTAATCTTTCTTTCCTGCGGCAGCTTGCATGGTTCTGTCCTATGCAACTTTCTGCCGGACGGTATGAAGGACTCAATCGCAAAATCAAAAGCCAAGGTATATGTAATAACAAATTTGGTAAGCAACAGAAACGAAACCCATGAATTTAGCCCAAGGGACTACATTCGCGTTGTCGAGGAATATATAGGCAATGGCCGTATAGACGGAATAATTGTCCCAGATATATCTCGTTTCGAATTTGAAAGCCGTGATCCACAAACCACTATTTTGTATGCTCAAGAGGAAAGTTCTCATTTTTTGGGCTGGGAGCAGGAGGAGCTACACAAAGTACAGAAAGAAGGAATCCAGATAATAACACATAGAGCAACTGATGTGGTAGTTGTTCCAGCTTCCAAATCAGAAAAAGAAAAAAGAATTATTAGACACAATCCCGAGAAGCTGAAAGATGCTTTGGAGGACTTAATCAAATAGTAAATTTATTTTCCCGGCTTGTGCCAGTTTCCCTCTTGAGTTGTTAACTCCATATCTGCTATCTGTTCTGGTGAATATGGTCGTGTATCCTCCGGGTCAACCGGTGGTTCAAAAGGCTGTTCGTGAGGCAACAATTCTGGAAGTTTATCTAGACCCATATCTACGGCCAACTTGAACAATTTGGTTTTTACCAATCTATTTTTCAGCCGTTCCATGAACTATTGTAGCAGCACTGTCAAGGATGAAGTCGTTTCAATACTTCGTCCATACTTAATAACTCGATTTCTTCTTTAGCTCTTTCCTTCCACTCAATTTTGTCTCCGGTTTTTCCGGAAACCACAAGACGCACCGGAATGCCAATCAAATCCGCATCAGAAAATTTCTCGCCAGCGCTTACATCGCGATCATCAAAAAGAACATCAACACCCGCATCGATTAATTTCTGGTAAACTTCTTTTACTCTTGCGCTCTCCTCTCCCGCACCAATTGCAATTAAATGTGTATCAAACGGGGCCACTTGCGGATACCAAACAATACCTTTGTCATCATGAGAAACTTCCACCAAAGTCCCCATCACACGGGTCGGGCCTATACCGTAGCTCCCGAACCATACCGGTTTTTTACTGCCATCTTTATCAGTAAAGTTCATCCCCATTTTTTCGGCATACCACGTACCAAGGGGGAAAATATTACCAACTTCAATTGACTTGGCAGATTGATATTCATCTTTATTTCCCTCAAAAACCTCGTCATTAATGGCTATTTCATCGCCTTCTTTCCAATAAATCGTGTCCTCGCCGGTTTCGCATAAAACCTGAAACTCATGAGTGTGCTTGTCGGTGAACACCCCACCCGAGGCTTCAGTGATTTTGAAATTAAAGCCAAGCCTTGTAAAAATTTTTGAATAAGCATCTTTTACTTTCTCGTAATAACTCATCAAGTCTTCTTCGCTGACATGAGCAGAATAAAGGTCTTTCATCATAAACTCGCGGCCCCGCAAGATTCCGCTTTTGGCACGGAGCTCCCGCCTAAATTTAGTAGAAAATTGGTAAACCGAAATTGGCAAATCCTGGTAGCTTGAAATGTTTTTGCGAAGTAGGTCCATCACAACTTCTTCATGCGTAAAAGAAAGCGCGTATTGCCGGTCATGCTGATCCTTTATCTTATACATAATTTCTTCCGCCTTGTCCCACCTGCCTGTTTCATTCCAAAGCTCTTTCGGGTGCAAGAGTGGCATTAACATTTCCTGCCCACCAACGGCGTTCATCTCTTCGCGGATGATGTTGTTAATTTTTGTGATTACCCGCCAGCCAAGAGGCAAAAGAGTCCAACTTCCGGACATTAATTGATCCATGAATCCCCCGCGAACTAAAAGTTTATGATTGGTGCTTTCCGCATCCTTAGGAGCAGTTTTCTTGGTTTTTGGGAAAAGCTGTGATTGACGCATACCCTATTCTACATTACTATGCTTCTTCTCAAAAGCGCTTTCCATAAATTCTCTTATTTCCATCATCCTCTCACGAGTCATCCTTCTGGAATTCGCCATTTCGTCTTCCCAAATATAATATTCATGTTTGTGGCTGTAACTTTTATTTAAAAGGATCGAATTCTCATCAGCACTTATGCGAACTAACTTCTGCTCCAACCGGTACCATTGAAAAGTCCTCAAAGAAGATATGATGTAAATATACTTTAACGCGTAATACATATCGTCTCTAGTTTCCAATTCATTCAAAATCCCAAGCTTGCCTAAATAATCTTGCACTTTGGGATGGTCTGGTCCAGCAACCTCCATGGCTTTGAGAACCGCGGCGCATTCCGCGTGAATGGGTGCAGGATACTGACCTTCAGGGACAATATCCGAGTCTCCCTCGTAAAGCGGGGTTTTCTTTTGCGAAACTGTCGGAGTTATTATTTTACTTTCAACAGGGCCTCGTTGTGACAATAATTCTTTAACACGAGTCACCTCGTAAATATCAAGCTCTTTGTACATTCCGCAAGTCTACTCCACAAACAATGATTCCACAAAGCCAGAAATGGAGCCAGCGGCAATAAGCTTGGGGATTTCAGACAGGGTAAGCAAGACTATCAAAAGAAGTAGTAACGCCATGCCTGTATTTAAGAGCTTTCCTTCAATTTTTTGAACATTCTTCTTACCCACCACTGCCTCAACACCTAGAAGCAAAACCCGTGAGCCATCGAGGGGTGGAAAGGGAATTACATTTACAAGTGCCAAATTGACCGAAATAATTCCGGTAAAGCTAAGGACTGCCACTATGCCGTAGCGGATAACCTCTGCGATGGTCAGGGTTACACCAAACGGCCCCGCGAGGCCTTGTGGAACTTTCCCGCCGCCAAGATCGGTAAATATTGTCACCAATGCTTCAACGGTAAATTTGGTCCACTTAACTGTTTCCCGGGCCCCGTAATAAATAACATTTAAAGGACTGGGTCTTTCCACTTCAACAGGTTCAATACCATACATAATTCCACTCAATCCATCATACGACCCCCCAGATTGGAAAGTTATTCCAGTTAGCCCTTGTCCCTCTGGTGCTTCTTGGCGAACATCAATTGACAGATCCACAAGTTCGTCTCCACGCATAATTCCCATGACAATTTGCTTTCCGCGATTATCTTTAATCACAGACTGAAAATCGTTTGCGCTTAAAAAACCAGAGCCATTTATAGTTTTAATAATATCGCCCTCAAGTATTCCCCCATTGGCAGCAGGCGAATTTTGGACGACTTCGCTAACTAAAACTGGATAACTTAATGGCTCAGTTAAAAAGTCAACTTGCTTAACATCACCATTCTTATAACTCAGGTTTACTTTTTTACCTTTTGCGCTTTTGGTATTCAAAATATATTCTTCAGTGCCAATAAGCTCGGCGTTATCGAATCTATAAATTTCATCTCCCGGCTTGATTTGAGCCACTGAGGCTGGTGACTCTGTCTCGACATATAAGACACGCACGCCCTTAGGGATGCCAGTTATCAAAAACATCAAGCTAAAGCAAACCCATGCAAAGGCAAAGTTCATGACAATTCCTGCGAGGGCCACAAACGCGCGCTTGGCGCGAGAAGCATTTACAAACGCCCGCTCGGGCTTGGTGACTTTAGCATCCGCACTCTCGCCATGGAGCCGTACAAATCCACCCAAAGGCAGCCAGTTAACAGAATAAATAGTCTCGCCGATCTTTTTCCCCCAAGCGCGGGGTGGAAGGCCGATACCAAACTCCTCTGGCCAGACTCCTACAAGTTTAGCCGCAATAAAGTGGCCAAACTCATGGACAAGCACAAGAATAGACAAAACAATAACCGCTAAAATAATCAAGATTATTGGATGCATATATTAAATCTGGCGAAGCTCTAGCTCCTTTGCCTTCCCACGCTCGTCTATTTTACCAACATATTCGTCGGTTAGCTCCTGCAGTTTTTTTTCAGACCCGAATTTTTCATCTTCCGTCATCTCCTTTTTCTCAAATTTATCCTTGATATCGCGCATTTCGTCCCCACGTACTTGTCGCACCATCACACGGGCGTGCTCAAGTTTAACATGGAGAATTTTTACAAATTTATCACGGTCCTCAGAGGTCATGGGCGGAGTCGAAATTCTAATTTTATCGCCATCAATTGACGGGGTCAGGCCAATATTGGCCGCCAGAACCCCCTGCCTGATTTCTCCAATAACACTTTTATCCCAAGGCTCGATAACCAAAGTCTGGGGGTCTGTAGCTGTAATTGTTGCAAGCTCGAGAACTTTTAATCTTTGTGCGCCGCCATAAGCGGAAACCACCACATTTTCCACTAATGCCGGTGTAGCTCTACCGGTCCTGATACTTGCTAAGTCTTCCGAGAGCACCCGTTGGACCTCATCCATCCTGGCGCGCGCTGAAGCTTCATCCATAAGAAGATTATACCAGAAGAAAGTTAATTTCCTATTTCTATTCTTGTGAACCTGCTCAACTTAATATTCTCACCAGTCTTGGCTGTAGCTTCTTTTATCAATTCCTCAATTTTTTTGCCCGGGTCTTTGACAAATTCCTGAGCCAAAAGTTCTTTTTCATCCTTCGGGTTCATCGAAGCCACCTGCATTGCAATATTATTGGCAACTTCCAAAAATACTTCGTTTTTAGCAACGAAATCGGTCTCACACAATAGCTCAACCAAGCTTGCAACTTTACCAGTGTGATGGGTATAACTCACTACAACCCCGGCACCGGTTGCCCTGTCAGTCCTCTTGGCCATTTTTTCGAAGCCTTCTTTTTTCAAGATTTCAATAGCTTTTTTCTTATCACCAACTTCTTCCAAAACTTTCTTGGCGCGAAGCATTGGAGCTCCCGTTTCCTCACGAACTTCCCGAATCATCTGTGCTGTAATTTTCATTTCTTTTTCTTTATAACTTTTTTAGCTTTCTTTTTAGAAACTTTCTTAACTGCCTTTTTGGCCTTTTTTACAGGTTCTGCTTTAACAGTCATTGCTTCTTTGACCAAATCCAGCACATATTCTAAAGCTGCACTTGCATCATCATTCATAGGAATCGGCCAGTCAACCAAAGCAGGATCCGCGTTGCTGTCAGTTATACCCACTACTTCAACTCCCATCCTATTGGCCTCACGCACGGCGCTGTCTTCTTTGTGAGTGTCCACCACAAACATTATGTCCGGTATGCGTGTGAGTCCCGCGAGCCCGCCAACTTTTTTCTCAAGTTTTTCAATTTCCCGGTCAATTAAGAGACGTTCTTTTTTGGTATATTCTTTATAATCTCCCCGCTCGCGGGCTTCCCGCATTTCAGAAAGTTTCCTGACCGAAGCTTTAATCTGATCAAAATTAGTCAAAGTCCCCCCTAGCCAGCGCTCGTCAACAAACGGGGTATTAAGTGCAATAGCAACCTCCTTGAGTTTTTCTTTAACCTGGCTTTTAGTGCCGACCAAGAGCACAAGTTTTCCCTCGCTCACCGCTTTTACCAAAACTTCAAGCGCTTCCTCAAGGGCTTTCTTAGTTTTAACCAAATCAAAAATACTTATACCCTCTTTGACACCAAAAATATAAGGAGCCATTTTAGGGTTCCAGCGCTTTGTCTGGTGGCCAAAATGAGCACCAGTTTCTAAAAGTTTTTCTAAACTAATATCAATCATGTTTGAAATATTTCTCCCTTGTTCCGCCATCTGTCAGAAGTTAATCAGGGAGAGTCTGATAGATGTGTGTAATGAGGGTATTATATGTTACTTGCTCATGCTTCGCAACTCCTCGATATACTCTTCATACTCCTTAGGATCAAGATAACGATTTATCGCCTGTACAAAAACTATATCTGCATATTCTTCCCCGCTCAAATGGCCTTCTGAACCGGGCTTTGTTCGTGCAAGGAATGTCGCTCTCGTATGGCAATCATTAGCCCTTTCACGGCATATATCTACATCGCACTTCTCACCTCGTCTTGCTTTAATAGGACAATACAATATTTCCCTCATTGGAGGGGAATTATACTATTTCTCTGCTGCCTCCACCAAATTCTCTAGCAAACTGACAACTGTTACAGGGCCCACGCCGCCAGGGACGGGGGTGACAAAGCCGGCTTTTTCGTGCACGTCGTGGACCACATCCCCATGGGGGGAGCCCACATCAATGACAACAGCCCCTTTTTTAACATGCTCGGCCTTAATGATCCCGGGACTCCCCGTGGCGCTAATTATAATTTTCGCGTTTTTAGCCTCCGAAAGCTCCGTCCCCACTTCGTATCCAAACTTGGTCAGCTCCGAAACCAGGCTCCCCCCAACCATGCCTTTTGCACCAATTACAACCACATAGTCATCAGGTGAAATTGCCACATGCTTTTTACTCTCCCCCAAGATTGATAAAACCGCGCGGGTGGTTGCCGGGACAAAAGGCGAGTTATCCCGAAGGCCATCTATATCCCTCCCGGCCGGAATATGGTGAATAATATCGTGAGTTTTGTTTTTTAAGCCCTCGGGCAGTGGCAACTGAATCATCATCCCATGAATATTTTTATCCAAATTCAAGTGATTTATCCGCGACACAAGCTCGGCGTGGGTAATTGTGGCCGGGAACTCATAAACATCCATTTCGGCCCCGACGCGTTCAGCGGCTTTTTGTTTTAAATTTACATAAAGCTTGCTCGCCGGGTCATCCCCCACCAAAATTGTAGCCATGACGGGAGTTACTCCCAACTTCTCAATTTTATGGTAAAGCTCATCCTCCAGCTTTCGAGCAAACGCTCTTCCGTCAAAAATTATTGCCATGGGTGTATTTTAGCAGATCAGATTCGCTAAAAGGCAGTTGTCTGCCCCGAAGATGAGCTGATAGCTGCAAAATATTAACAAGCGCGGCTTTGTTGCGCGCAGGTGAACTCCACTGGAGGGCTCCTTGGAAACCATAAAAATCGCTCATCGAAGGCCTCACTGAAAGGCCTGCCTTCTTGCCATTTTCATAAGCCACATACAAACCCGGGATAGAATTTTCCTGAAAATATGTTCCAACTAAAGCGCCAGTGTAAACTGCCAGCCTGGTAGATGTCGCAAAAACCTCTACTGGCCGATCGCGTTCCCTAATGGCTATGCCGTGCGCACCGTTTAATATAAAAATTTCTTCCACCTTTTTGACCATCTCTGCAACTTGCGCAAACACTAGACCACTGGGGGTATTTCGTTCGATCGCCCATTTTACCTCAGAATTCGTCATTGCTTCTTCTGTAGTCACCATCGAAGCAATAGGCTGATAAACATATTCAGACAAAATCATGGAAATAGCTGGACGCGTTGTACCGAAGTTAAACTCAAATCGTCCTTTTGGAACGAAATTTCCGAAATTCTCAAATGCTCGCTCCACCACTTTTGCCGGTTTAATTCCAAAATCGTCCAATAAATAACCTATGTCACACACTGAAAAGTGTATAAGTCCATAAGAAGTAAGTCCTATTGCCTGTTCGGGACATTTAACTTTTGCGTCATCCACAGTAATTCCCATGAAGTCCGGCCTGCCACCTAAATCTTCAAGATCCACAATCTTTCTTGTCAACTCAACTGCCATGGGGCTATTTTATCAGATTAACCTAAGTCTATGGGGAATTTGTTGCAAAGTGCCTTTACTTCTTTGTTAATACCTAATAAAAACTTATCCTTAAAAACTTCCTCTTTGAATGCTTTAAGTTCTTTTAACCTCTTCTCCGGGTCTTCTGGGATAGTCCTCGCACCTATGTGCTCCACCACCTTGGCAATCCAGCCGGCAATCGTCTTCATCTGCTCCTCCTTCATCCCACGCGTAGTCAAAGCAGGAGTTCCAAGCCGAAGGCCCGAAGGATAATATGGAGTTGCAGAGTCTGCCGGCACAGTGCTTCTATTGGTAATAATCCCCGCCGCCTCCAGCGCCCAACCCACAAACCAGCCACTGACTTTTTTACTCTGAAGATCAACCAAAACCAGATGCTTTTCTGTGCTTCCGGAAACAATTCTAAAGCCCTTCCACTTAAGCTCGGTGGCAAGCGCCTTAGCATTAGCAACTGTTTGATGGGCATAGTTTTTAAACTCTTGTGACTTGGCTTTCTCGAGGGCCACCGCAATGCCAGCAATTGTGTGGTTATGCGGCCCGCCTTGAACCCCCGGGAAAACACTGGAGTCAATTTTGTCTGCTATTTCCTTTCTTGAAAATATCAGAGCTCCTCGTGGGCCTCTTAGAGTCTTGTGGGTGGTCATCATAACTACATCGGCGTACTCAAACGGCCTTCTGTTTGCGCCCCCGGCAATAAGCCCAGCCTCATGGCTCACATCTGCCAAATAATACGCTCCAACTTTTTTGGCAATGGCATAAAGCCTTCTGTGGTCAATCTCAGGTGCGTATGCCGTGCCGCCGGAAACAACAAGCTTAGGCCTGACTTTTCTCGCCAGCTCATCAATCCTAGCGTAGCCAAACCTGCCGGTTGCGGGGTCAACATAATAAAAATTAATATTCCAGATTTTGGATGAGAGGGTTATATTTTTACCCTTGAATGACCAGCCATGGGAAAGATGCCCGCCGTCGTACAAAAACATGGACAGGATTTTATCTCCAGGCTCCAGAAGCGCGTTCATAATGGCCAAGTTTGCCGGAGTTCCGGACAAAGCTTGCACATTAACCGACCATTTTTCTGAGTCAAGTTTAAATAGCTCCAATGCCCGGGAACGGCAAAGTTGCTCAATCTCGTCAATAAATTCATTGCCCTGATAATAGCGCTTTTTGGGGTAGCCCTCGGAGTATTTGTGCATGAGCACCGACCCCACGGCCGTGCGAACTTCAGGATAAGAATAATTCTCCGAAGGAATCATCATGAGAGTCTCCTCCTGCCTTTTCTTTTCCTGTTTAATTATCTGAAGTATTTTGTCCATAATGCTATTCTATCATTAGCATATCAATTAGTTTATGCCTCGGAACGCTATGAGGGTGATTTATAACCATTTTGACTCCAGCCTGGCGCGCGTGCATAACTAAGTCAATAACTTTATATTTCTCAAGCTCTACATTTGATGCTTTAATTAGTTTATCCAAACACTTAATATCATAAGGATTAACGATATGATTTAAATTCCCCGAAGCTGATTTAACAAATCGCTGATTGACTGCGAGATATGGTTCTAACCATTCAGGTTTATGCTTCAAGACCGAAGGCTGATTAATTCGTAAAGCAGGTAATTGCATGTAGTCATACTGGTTTTCAGGCAGGAGTATCACGCCTCTTCCTCTTTTAACAGCAAGATCAAACTTGCTCCACAACGAAGCTTCTTTATCAAAAAAATCATTTCTAACGTTGTGTATTACTACATAAAGGTTTGAAATCACATTTTCCTTAGTCATCCCTTTAAGCCCAAGCGCCAGTTCAATCTCGTCATATAAAACTAACTGATTTATATTAGATTCTTCACTAACCAATTGAACAAACCTACCAGCTTGAGTATTTGCTTGGACCCGGGTAATCTCGCTACGCAACCTTTCTATTATTTCCCTCTGTTCATCATTTATAAATACGTCTGGAAAATGTCGAACCGAGTTAACTTCAGGTGAGCCAAGATTTGTTCTTTCTATAGTCATAACGGACTATTTTACAACCGAAGTCATTATTTTCCAAACAAGCTCATGGATTTCCCCGACAGACTTTAACTTACCTTTTTTGTCACAACAATTTATTATCTTAATTTTATTCTTATATTTATTTGCCAAGTATTCATACATTTTTATGCTCTCCTCCAAATGGCTCAAGTTGCCCTCGTGAATATCCCTTTTTTTACCACCAAGGTAATTACGCTTTCTTTTTCCGTCAACAAGCATTTGGCCAATTTTGGCAGGTACATGGAGAAAAATGTTGATGTCCTCTCTGGGAATTTTATAAATTTTATATTCAAGCTCTTCAAGAAAACTCAGAAATGCTTTTCTTTCACTTTTCGGAAGCTTAGCAGTTTGGTGTGCCATATTTGAAAGCGCGTATCTATTGGAAATCACAATTCCTCCCGCTTTTAAAACCTTATTAATTTTATCTTTCGCTTGCCATCTGTCTCCAGCAAACGCAAGAGAAGAAAGATATGGATTTGTTTCTTGTAATGTCCCAAACTCTCCCGCCAGATACCTTCCTGCTAAGCTACCAAAGAAGCTTTTTTCATATTGAGGAAAATCAATTTTATAAACCTTCCTTTTTAGTTCTTTTCTAATTCTACTAATCAATAGCTTTTGTTGAGTTGCCTTGCCACTTCCGTCCGCGCCCTCTAAAACAATAAACTTTCCTTTATTCATTTGTAAAATTATGCTATTCTCTTGAGAGCATAATGCCAAGTCATCCCGAATATCAATACCTAAATTTACTTGCTGATATTTTAAAGAATGGCATTGACGGTAAAGACCGCACCGGCACCGGCACCAGAAAAATATTCGGCAGAATGCTCAAGTTTGACATTGACCGCTACGGCTTTCCCCTTCTTACTACCAAGCGCACATGGTTTAAGGGAATTCTGGTTGAGCTTCTGTGGCTTATTAGCGGCAACACCAACATTCGCCCTTTAGTTTTGCAAGGCGTAAATATCTGGAATGAATGGCCGTTTCAAAATTACTTAAAAGCTAAAGGCAAAAACATCAAACCAAACTCAAACAAGTGGAACAAGGAAATGGAAGCTTTTGCTGGGCAAGTAAAAACCAATAAAAGTTTTGCCAAAAAGTGGGGAGGCTTGGGGCCGGTTTACGGCAAGCAGTGGCGCTTTTGGTCCGGAAAGCGTGGAGTAAAAGTTGACCAGTTGGCTCTGGCTGTAGAGCTCATAAAAAATAAACCTGAAGATCGCCGAATTATAGTAAATGCCTGGAAGGCGGACGAAATTGAGTCCATGGCTTTGCCCCCCTGCCATGTGATGTATCAATTTGGCGTATCCAAGGGCAAGCTAAGCCTTGGCATGTATCAGCGATCGGTTGATACATTCTTAGGGCTCCCATTTAATATTGCCTCCTATGCCCTGCTTCTGACTATGGTTGCCCACATCACAAATTTAAAACCCGGGGAGCTCACAATTTTTGGCTGGGACACCCATCTTTATTTAAATCACTTAAAGCAGGCAAAATTACAAGCCTCGCGAAAGCCATACAAATTCCCAACTGTAAAAATAAAGCGACGAGTAAAGAATATAGATGACTTTAAATACGAAGATTTCGAATTAATAGACTACATTCATCACGAGCCCATTAGCGCGCCAATTTCAGTATGATAATTTCCATCATCGCAGCTGTTTCAGACAATAACGTCATCGGGAAGAACAACAAACTTCCCTGGCATTTGCCCGAGGACCTGAAGCGCTTCAAAGAAGTCACTTCCGGGCACACGGTAATCATGGGCAGAAAGACATACGAGTCCATCGGCAGGCCGCTTCCAAATAGAGTTAACATTGTAATAACGAGAAACAAAGACTTTAAGCCAAAAGGAGTAAAAGTGGTTCATTCAATTGAAGAAGCTCTTTCGCTCGCTAGCGAAGCAGGCGAAACCGAGACGTTCATTATTGGCGGCGCCAAAATCTACAAACAAGCTTTGCCCTTGGCAAACAAAATTTATTTAACAAGAATTAACAAAAATTACAAAGGTGATGCTTATTTCCCGGAACTTGGGAAAGAATGGAAAGAGACAGAATGTGTTAAAAAAGAGGGGTACGAGTTTTGTACATATGAAAAAGAATAAACAAAGTTTGTTTCTTCGAAATAAAATCATCTGCATAACCGGAATGCCGGGAGCCGGGAAAACTCTTGCGAGTGAATTTTTTATCAAGAAAGGCATGCTGCACTTACGCTTCGGCCAAGCAGTGTTGGACTATTTAATAAAAAAAGGGCTTACAGTAAACGAAAAAAATGAAAGAAAAATCAGAGAATATTTGAGGAAAAAACACGGAATGGCCGCAATGGCAATTCTGAACCTACCCAAACTCAAAGCTCTCAAACAAAAAGGGCCGGTAATAGCCGACGGGCTATACAGCTTCGACGAGTTTCTGATTCTTAAAAAACAATTTAAGCAAAATATAGTTGTAATTTCTGTTTACGCTCCGCCCCACATGAGATATGAAAGGCTTGCCCAAAGAAAGCTCATCGCGGGCGATAAAAGGGTAGTAAATAGACCACTAACCAGAAGCGAGGCTGAGTCGAGGGATTTGGCAGAATTAAAGAATTTGGATAAAGGTGGCACTATTGCCATGTCGGACTATACTGTGCTTAATACAAAGTCTATATCTTTCTTAAACAAACAATTAAATGAAATCTACAAAAAAATCAGTTAAGTACAAAAGGCCTTCATGGGATGATTATTTTATGGAGGTTGCCGATGCAATATCAAAGCGTGCCACTTGCGACCGCGGCAGAAGCGGCTGCGTTATCGCAAAAGACAAACAGGTATTAGCAACAGGATACGTAGGCTCGCCTTCCGGTTTTCCCCATTGTGACGAAGTTGGCCATCAAATCAAAAAACTGATTCACGAAGATGGGACGGTAACCGAACACTGTGTAAGAACGGTCCATGCCGAGCAAAACGCTATCTGCCAAGCTGCAAAACGTGGAGTTTCAATTAGGGGCGCAACGGTATATTGCAGAATGACTCCTTGCCGCACATGCGCAATGCTACTTATTAACTGTGGAATTGTAAGGGTTTATTGTGAAAGAAAGTATCACGCGGGAGCGGAGTCTGAACAAATGTTCAAAAAAGCCAAAATCCCAGTGTCTTATAAATATAAAGAAACTTTAAAATACAGTAAAACTAGAGCCTAAGCTGCTGTTGCCACTTCTTTCTTTGGGTTTTTCCAGGAGGCCCAGTCACATTCGGGGTAGCGACTGCAGCCGTAAAAAACTCTGCCTTTGCCGGTTTTTTTAACTATCACTTCGCCCTCGCCGCATTTCGGGCACTCCATATCAATCTTTTCAACATACTTGTCCGTGTATTTGCAATCCGGAAAACGCGAACAGCTTATGAACTTTCCGAATCTCCCAACCCTAATTACTAACTCCCCTTTGTGTTCAACCCCACACTCAGGGCACGGGAGGTTCAGTTTTTCAGTTTCAATTTTGACTCGTTCAGCATTTTTTTCAACATCTGCGAGCCTTTTTGAAAAAGGCTCGTAGAACTTCTTTAGGTCATCCTTCCATTTCAACTTTCCCTCGGCAACTTTGTCCAAATTATCTTCCATTTGGGCAGTAAAATCGTATTCAAAAGTGTCAGCAAAATTCTTAACTAAAAACTCAGTCACAGCCACCCCTACCGGAGTTGCAAAAAACTTACCTTCCTTTTTTTCAACATAATTTCTAATTTGAATAGTCGAAATTGTAGGAGCATAAGTGCTGGGCCTGCCAATACCCAAAGCTTCAAGCGTCTTAATTATCGAGGCTTCGTTAAATCTCGCTGGAGGTTGGGTAAACTTCTGCTCAGAGTGAACTTTAATTAAGGACAGGCTTTCATCTATGGTTACCTCAGGTAAATTAATTACTTCCTCATCACCGGACTTAGGTAACACCTTTCTCCAGCCATCAAACTTCATAACTTGCCCGGAGGCACGCAGTATGTAGTATGTAGCATGTAGCACGGGCCCAGATGCTTTAACTTCAATAGTTGTCTGGTCATAAACCGAGGGCATCATCTGGCAAGCCACAAACCGTCGCCAGACAAGCTCGTAAAGTTTCTTAGTGTCATTACCGTCTAATTTCTCGAGCTTCGAGTGCTCCTTTTTAACAAAAACGTCTGTTGGACGAATAGCCTCGTGAGCTTCCTGAGCGCTTTTGCTTTTTGTTTTATAAAGCCTTGGCTTTTCAGGCGAATAATTTGGACCAAATTGTTCGGCTATAAAAACGCGGGTACTATCTATCGCGCTTGCCGAAAGGTTCAGCGAATCAGTCCTGTGATAAGTAATAAGCCCGTTTTCGTAAAGTATTTGAGCCATTGTCATCGTCTTTTTAGCGGACCAGCCAAAAAGCCGTGCCGCGGCCTGCGTCATGGTCGACGTAGTAAAAGGCGCATATGGATGCTTGCGAACTTCTTTTTTACGGACATCGGAAACTTTATGTTCCGATTTTTCCAAGCCCGAGACTACATCTTTGGCCTCTTTTTCATTATGAATCTCCGCCTTTTTGTCGTTAATTTTGACGAGTGACACAACAAATGTTGCCTTGTCACCCTTCTTACTGACTTCGCTGCCGATTTCCCAATACTCGACCGGCTTAAAGGCTTCAATTTCTTTTTCCCGCTCGACAATCAAGCGCACCGCCACCGACTGAACCCTGCCGGCTGACAATCCTCGCCTGACTTTCTTCCATAACAAGGGCGAGAGCTTATAACCAACTAATCTATCTAAAACCCGCCTTGCAATTTGCGCGTCCACCAAATTTTTATCGACACTTCGAGGGTGCCCGATTGCTTCCTCGACCGCTGACTTTGTAATTTCATGGAATACTATTCGTTTTGTATCTTTTTTAATCTTATTCTCATCAAAAATCTCAGCAACATGGGAGCTAATGGCCTCGCCTTCACGGTCGGGATCGGTAGCCAGGTAAATCACTTTTGCTTTTTTGGCTTCAGTCAAAAGGTCTTTTATCGTCTTAGCTTGGCGCTCAACAACCTGGTAATCCGGCTCAAAATTGTGCTCAATATCAACACTAAGTTTACTTTTGGGCAGATCCTTAACATGGCCCATCGTGGCCGTAACTGAGTAGTCCTTCCCCAAAAATCGCGACAGCGTTTTAGCTTTCGTTGGAGACTCTACTATTATCAGGTTCATAGACTTCCTTAACTAAACATGAAGTGTAGCAGATGTGTCAATAGACAGACTCTAAATATTCCAAGATATCTGCCGGGGATTTGGCCACTCGTGCGCCTTGTTCTATTAAATAAAGTGGTGCTTCAGACATGGGTGAATTGACCGGCCCGGGAACTGCGAAAACTTCCACTCCCAAGTTCGCCGCGTGAGTGGCCGTCGAAAGCGTTCCGCTTTTTTGTTTCCCTTCCACTACTAAAACCGCCAGTGACAATTTGGCTATGAGTTCATTCCTTTGCAGGAAATTTTTTCCAACCGGTTTGGTACCCACGGGAAATAAACTCACCAAGGCACCACTGTTAGTTATTCGATTGGCAAGAGCTATGTTTTCGGGAGGATAAATAATGTCTATCCCGCTTCCCAAAACTGCAATTGTCCGACCGCCCGCGGCAAGAGCCGCGACGTGGGCAACAGTATCAATACCGCGGGCGAGACCAGACACTATGGTTACACCATTTTTGGCCAGTTCAAAGGCAAATTTATATGCCATGTCTTTGCCATATTTCGTCGGGGTTCTTGAGCCTACAATCGCAACTGCTCTTTTGTCTTGGGGCGTTACCTCTCCGAGTATCCAAGTCTTCATGGATGGAATATAAAGTCCGCAATTTCCCGCGCAATTGGAGCCGCAACCTTACTGCCCTCCCCACCTTTCTCAACCAAGACCGTGATTACGTATTCAGGATTGTCCAGTGGGGCAAAGACTGTAAACCACGCGTGGGTCTCGTCTTTGACCGAAGTTTCTGCAGTCCCGGTCTTGCAACCTACATCCGGTGAAAAATCAAAAAATGGCACACCGGTTCCACCCGCGTCACAGGCCCCCCTCATTCCTTCTTTTATCAAACCCAGTACCTCGCTACTCACATTTAACGATCTACATACGGGTTCTTGAACCAGCTTCAAATCGCAAAGCTTGCCCCCATTTGCCACGAATCCTGCAAGTCTGTGGTTTGCCAGAGGTGTGACCGCCAAGTCCCCCTGCCCTATAGCCATATGATAGGTGTTACCAAGATACCAGCGCTCGCCCTTGACTGCCTTCTTCCACTCGGGAGAAGGCACGAGTCCCGAGGCTTCCCCCGGCAAATCAATTCCGGTTGGTTCGGATAGCCCAAAGCGCTTGGCCCAGTTGGAGAGCGCCTCGGCACCAACCAGGGAACCTACTTCATAAAAGAACGTGTCAGTTGAGCGGGCAATAGCCCGAACTACATTAATCACTCCTTCAGTACCGCCGTATTGGGTAAAGTACCAATTATTATATTGAAACTCGTCAATGGAGATGACGCCCTTGTCCTCATAGGTGTATTCGCTTTCAATTTTGCCTTCTTCAACAGCGGCTGTAGTAGTTACAATTTTAAAAATAGAGCCCGGATGGTAGGTGCCTGCAATGACTCTATTAAACATGGGGAGGCTCGTATCCGTTAAAAATTTACTAATATCTTCATTTGGGTCAAAGGCAGGTGAGGAGTAAAGCGCAAAGACATGGCCGATGGTGTCTGTAACTATCACTGAACCTGCCTGCGCAGGCAGGCCTACCTTGCCTTTCATCGTTTCGGCCACTTTTCTTTGTAGTTTATAGTTAAGGCTCGTTTTAACATCCTCGCCGGGAATTGGCGCGCGTCTTCCCAGTGTCCGCACGCGGTTCCCCATAGTATCCACCTCAACCAACTCTTCCCCGTCAATGCCCCTCAACCTGCAGTTATAATACTGCTCAAGCCCTCCGCGGCCAACAAACGACCCAAGCTGTCTGGCGCCCTTATGCGCGCATTCCGGGTCTACTTTATCTACCTCCTCGGCATCAACTTCACCCAAGTACCCGGTGATATGAGCAAAGTCCGGCCCATAAATATACTTTCTACGCCACTCAACAATCGTTTGTTCCTCAGGAGTATTTTCATCCGCCAGCCCTTTTGTATAGCCCTCCAAGGGGTCGAACTTAACAGTCTTTTTTACCGGCTCATTATCCACCAAAAGCACGCCATCTTTGTCCAAAATTTTTCCACGGGGCGCAACTATGGCAACTCGGCGCACGCGGTTTCCTTCAGCAAGCTCCCGGTAATAAGCCCCTTTGATTACTTGAAGTTCGGCGAGCCGGCCAATAATTACAACCATTCCGAGAAGAAGAAGGCCACGAAAAAACCAACTCAGCCAGGATTGAATCTTGGGCGTTGCCGCAGACTGCATCATAAGTGCAGTTTGTATTATTTGGAGCCAACTTTCAAGTTCTTGGGGGGGCAACAGCAACTCTTGGAGAATTTGGATCGCAGCTTCCATACCAACTCTGAAGTATGCAGCTTTCAAAATTGATTTTAAAAACTGTTCGCCAGTCTAAATTATATTCATACGCCATGTTATCTGTGATTTTGCGTACGTTCGTTCCATTGATATCCATAACGTAGACTTCTCTTTTATAATCACCAACTGAAACGGATAAAAATGCCACACGGTCACCGTCAGGGGAAAATGTTGGCTCATACTCGTGATCAGTTGTGTTGGTAACTCGAACTAACTCCATCCGATTAAAATCCATTATATATAATTCGAAAATCCCATCTCTGCGTGACCCAAAAATCATACGTGTGCCGTCAGAAGATATTTCTGGTTGGAAATCTGCAGCTTCATTTCGGCTTATATTAACTGCTGTAATTCCACCTAAATTGTCATCATAAAGATATATTTCAGAGGATTCACCTCTGTTGTATTCTGTTTTAAGTCTAAATTCGCTTGCGTCAAAATTTTCCTGTGAGGATAAAAGCTTTGTTCCACCTACTAGAACCGAAGAAAGTCCAATCAAGCCTCCAGCAATTTTCAAATGCTCCCGCATATTCTATTATGCTCTAATACTATAAGTTGTCAATATAGTAATTCACTATATATCATCTAAGACCTGCGGTAATATTCACTTTTGCCAAGAGTGAGGGATTTATTAGAAGCAAGCCGCAGCCGCGGGCCACACAGGTCATAGCGTCTTCCGCAATTATCACTTTGGTTTTTGTAGCCTCACGAACTACTTTATCGATACCTGGGATTAGAGAACCTCCTCCTGCCATAACAATACCATTCTCCATCGCATCACTCACAAGCTCGGGTGGAGCTTCTTCCAAAACGTCTTTGATGTGCCCCACAATTTCGGTGATAACGGGCGAGAGTGCCTCGCGCACTTCTTCTGCCGAAACCTTCATTGACTTGGGGAGCCCGGTTTCAAGGTCGCGCCCGCGCACCACGGCAAACTTTTCCTCCGGGCTTGGGGTGAAGGAGCCGATTTGAATTTTTAAGTTCTCGGCAGTCGGCTGGCCCAAAAGAAGCGCATATTTAAGCCGAAAATAATTCATTATCGCCTCATCCATCTCGTCCCCCGCAATTCGAACTGAGCGCCCAAGAACTATCCCACCCAGGGAAATCACAGCAATTTCTGTGGTTCCTCCGCCAATATCTACTATAAAAATCCCCCGTGGGTCTTCAACCGCAAGGCCCGCTCCAATTGCTGCGGCCATTGGCTCCTCAACCAAGTAAGCCTTGCGGGCTCCAGCAGCTATTGCGGCATCAGCTACTGCGCGGCGCTCAACTTCGGTAACTCCCGAGGGAATACCAACAATTACCCTAGGCCGGGGAATTTTTGGAATAAGCCCGCCTGAAGTATTAACCTGGCGCACATAGTGAGTAAGCATTGCGGCCGTTGCATCAAAATCCGCG
>MGHM01000023.1:0-14531 GCA_001793235.1 Candidatus Woesebacteria bacterium RIFCSPLOWO2_01_FULL_44_24b
CACTGATTGGCCCATTCTTCCGCCTCTATTTTTTTGAGTGCGTTTTGCACGCCTTTTTTATCAAGAAGCGTCTGTGCCGAAGCAATAGTTGCCGAGCTGACTTTAAGGTTCTGCTTAATATTTGAGTAGCCCCTGCCTTTTTTGAGCCAATAAATAAGGGCAAGCCTTTTGACAAAACTTTCTTTTTCGGACGGAAAGAAAAAGTCGTTGATAAACTCTCTAGCCTCCTCTGGAGTTTTTAGGTCTGAAACTGTTTGAGCGAAAAGAGATTCCAAGCGGGTTCGCAAAATAGAGTTCATAAACAAACTAGTTATACCTCTTTGAAAGATAAAATTCAAATGCTGTAATTACCCCTATAATAAGGAGTAAATTGATTAGGTTACCGACTCCCAAGTAACGCAAGAAGATATAGAACGTAATTCCACCAGCCACAAAGAATCCTCTTCTGGCTTTCCCAAGTATCAGTGAAAACGTAAAAAAGTTAGCGAAAAAGACGCTCGTGATGAATAGCTCAAGCGCGCCCTTTTTTTCCGGGTCAATAAAGATAATTATTAATGTGAAGATAAACCACAAAATGATGGTGAAGATTAAGAAGGGGAAGAAATTCTTGCGTTTTTTTATTTCTTTCTCTCGCTTTTTTCTAATTGCTTTGAGCTTTGATGATAGAATAGACATATGGATGCGTTCTTAATAATAGCAGTGATTGGAGTTTTGGTTATGGTGTTTGTTATGTTGTTTAAGATTTTTGCAATGCTTCAGGACTCCTCCAGAAAAGACAGGCAAGTGCTTCTTGAATCTCTTACCGCGAATTCTCAGGCTCTAAACCAGAGGCTTGATAATGCCGCCAAAGTTATTTCTGATGTTCAAAGAAACGTTGGCGAGATGAGTGAAATCGGGCGGGGCATGAGAGACTTGCAGGAATTTTTACAAAGCCCGAAACTGCGGGGCAACATTGGCGAACAGGTCTTAAAGGATTTAATTGGCCAGATGTTTCCCAAGTCCACGTTTCATTTGCAATACACATTTAAGTCCGGCGAGAAGGTGGATGCCGCCATTAAAACCGGCGCAGGAATTCTTCCCATAGACTCAAAATTTCCCATGGAGAACTTCCAAAAGATGAGCAAAACCAGGGAAAACCGCGAGAGAGAGGCTTATAAAAAAGCCTTTATCCGCGACATCAGAAAACATATTACCGACATAAGCCGCAAATATATTTTGCCTGAGGAGGGGACTATGGATTTTGCCTTAATGTATATTCCCTCAGAGTCGGTTTATTACGAAGTTGTTAATGAGGAAGAACTTACGAGTTTAGCTCAGAAATCGCGAGTATACCCGGTCTCCCCATCCACACTTTATGCGCACCTTCAGACCATACTCCTGTCTTTTGAAGGCCAAAAGATTGAGAGCCACGCGCGCGAAGTCTTCCGGGCCCTTCGGGCAATTCAGAAAGACTACACTAAAGTAGAAGAAAACATGTCGGTTCTGCAGAAGCATTTAAATAACGCCTACAACATGATGGGCAGCGTCTTCACGAGCTTCTCTTTAATGGGCCAGAAAATTAATTCAACTAATAGACTGGAAGAAGAAGACTCAGGGGTTAAGAAGCTCCTCTGATTGCTCGAAGAACTCATTTGTGCGGATGGGCATTTCGGCCGGATCTACACCTTCCTCGTATTGTTTGTACTTGTAGACATTGTCGTCCTCACTCCATTCAAAATGGCTAACTTTACCGATGTTTCTTGTGTCCCCCGTAGGGATGTAGTAAAGCATGGTTTCTGGCTGCTCCGTTAAGCACTCCGGGCAGCGGAACATGCTGAGGTTTAGAAAGTTCCCGCCAAGACTGAAGAGGTTAAGCTTTGGGACGTAGAAAAGGCCATTGTCCGGTCTAAATATTCTAAGCTCGGAGATGTTGTTATTAAAAAACCTGTACATGTGATAGCTCTCGCCCGAGCTAGTCTCCCAGCGCGTGATGAAGACAAAGCTGTTGTTGCTTGGAGAATCCTTAAAACTAAAGACTTCGTCCGTCCCGTTTATGTCCCCCGGTGCATCAACTAAGCCAATCCAGGGGAAGGCAGCCATTTCTTCGGTTTCCTCCTGGGATTTCGGCACAAGCACTCCGGAGTCTTGCGGCAAATAAATCACACCTTTGTAGAGTAAACAGAACTTCCCATCCGCCTTTACGAAGCTTATGGTCGAGTCATTAATGGGAATTCCCGGGAAGTCGGGAAACTCTTCAAAGACATGCTCCGGGGTGGTGGTTTCAGGGCCATTGACAACGCCATCCCTTCCCCGAAGGAAAATAAAACTGCCTATGCCGAGAATAAGAATGAAAAAAATTACAGCCATCAAGGCCTTGGGAAAAGTACGCTTTTTAGGGATAATGACCTGGGCAGATGGTTGGTTGGGGGCGGGCTCAGATTTCTCCTCCGGCATAGAGGGGTTAGCGGGAGCCGCGGGGGGCACGTTTTGGTTTGGCTTCATGATGCTATAGTATCATACAGGCATGGAGAGGCTGAACAGGGAACAGCAAAAAGCGGTGATTCACGGGAATGGCCCGCTGCTCATTATTGCTGGGGCGGGTACGGGAAAAACCACGGTTATCACAGAGCGGGTTCTCCATTTGGTTAAGTCAGGCCGGGCAAAACCCTCAGAAATATTGGCTTTGACTTTTACTGAGAAGGCAGCAGGTGAAATGCAGGAGAGGGTTGATATTGCCATGCCCATGGGCTACACCGATATGTGGATTAGCACTTTCCACAGTTTTTGCGACCGAATCCTCCGCGCCGAGGCCCTTGCCATTGGTCTCTCGAGTGACTACTCACTACTGACCAAAGCGGAGACGATTCAATTTATACGCAATAATATTTATGAGTTTTCCCTGGATTACTTTCGCCCTGTTGGAAACCCAACCAAATTTATTGACGGACTGGTGACTCATTTTTCCCGGCTTCAGGATGAAGGTATAACACCCGCGGACTATGTCCGCTGGGTGAATTTAAAATTTAAAATTTCAAATTTGAAATTGGGCGACGATGAGGAGTTGGAACTCCATAAATGGCGAGAACTTTCTAAGGCATATAAAAAGTATGAGGAGCTTAAAGCTCGCGAGGGTTATTTTGATTTTGGCGACTTGATTGCAAAAACTTTACTTCTTTTCAGGAAGCGCCCAAATGTCTTGAAAAATTACCAGTCTAAGTTTAAATATTTTCTCATTGACGAGTTTCAAGACACTAATTATGCCCAGTTTGAGTTATCGCTACTTTTAGCTGGCAAGCGGGCAAATATTACGGCTGTTGCAGACGATGATCAAAGTATTTATAGATTTCGTGGAGCTTCGGTTTCAAATGTTTTACAATTTCGGACAAAATACAAAAAAGCAAAAACGGTGGTCTTGACTAAAAACTACCGCACTTATCAGCAAATTTTGGATGCTTCATACAGGCTTATTCAACACAACAACCCCAACCGACTGGAAAGCCGAGAAGGTATAAACAAAAAGTTGGTGGCGCAAAGAAAAGGTAAAGGCGAGATTATATTTTTCCATGAAAGGAGTGTGCAAAACGAAGCTGAAAGGGCAGCTGGGACTATTCGGGAGCTTGTAAAAAAAGAAAGATATGACTGGCGGGACTTCGCTATTCTTATTCGTGCCAATGCCCATGCGGAGCCTTTTGTAACTGTGCTAAAGTACCACGGAGTGCCTCACCAGTTTTTAGGCCCAGACAAGCTTTTTCTTGAGCCCGAGATTGTGGAGCTTGTGAGCTACCTCAAGGTTCTGACTGACCAAAACGACACTGCGGCAATGTATCAGGTTTTATCAATGGAGGAGTTGGGAATTCCCGCAGAGGAGCTTGTGAAGCTCACGAGTTTCGGAAGGCGTAAAAACAAAAGCCTTTTTGAGGTAGTTGAAAACTACACAGAAGTGGACATTAAAGATGAAACAAAAGCTACTCTGGATAAATTAAAAAGCGTGATTGCGAGTCAACAGAAGGGTCTCAAAAGTGCTCTAGCCGGAAAACTGCTTTATGAATTCCTAACTGAAATGGAAATAATGCCCCGCTACATTGAGCCGGACACAGAAGCGCGCCAAAAAGCCACCGCTAACATTGGTATTTTGTTTAATAAAATCAAAGGCTATGAAGCGGCTCATGCTAATGCCAACGCCTTTGATGTGGTCGACTGGATAGAACTTGCGAGTAGCCTAGGTGACTCGCCTCGGGCCGCGGAGCTAGACTGGACGCGCGAAAATGCGGTAAATATCTTAACCATTCACTCTTCAAAGGGTCTCGAGTTTCCGGTGGTTTTTTTAGTAAACTTGGTTAACCTCCGCTTTCCCAGTGTGGGAAGAAGCGACCAGATTCCTTTGCCGGATGGCATTCTTAAAGAAATTCTGCCTACGGGGGACGTGCACGAGCAGGAAGAGCGGCGGCTTTTTTATGTGGGGATGACCCGCGCTCGGGACAGGTTGTATTTCACTGCGGCCGACTTTTATGGAGAGGCCGTGAGCCGGCCTAAAAAACTTTCCCCTTTTATTTTCGAAGCATTGGGCGACAGTGCTGTAGAAAGTAGAATGCAGAATGTAGAAAGGGAACAGCTTGGTCTTTTTTCGCATAAACCTGCGGAACCCATACTGCATGCTACACCCTCCATGCTACATGTTGACTATCTTTCGTATTCTCAGATCGAAACCTTCAAAATGTGCCCGATGCATTACAGACTCCGCTATATTCTTGGAGTACCCACTGCCCCATCCGGAGCACTTTCCTTGGGAAGCTCGGTTCACAAAACCCTGAAAGAATTCTACGAAAAAATAAAAAGCGGCAAAAAGCCAACGCCAAAGTTACTACAAAGTTTGCTTACCAAAAACTGGCTCGACGAGGGCTTTATTAGCCGCGCGCACGAAAGGCAATCGTTTGAGAAAGCTGGCAAGATGCTTGAAGCGTTTTATAACCAAGGTTTTGAAAAAGAAAAACTTCCTGCTCTTTTGGAGCAGCCGTTTGTGGTGCCTTTGGCAAAAGCCGGCGAGCGGCCCTTAAAGATTGGAGGAGTTATTGACCGGGTTGACGAGCTAAGCGGCGAAATTGAGATAATTGATTACAAAACCGGGTCCAATGTCCCCACCCAGAAAGAAGTTGATAAAAACATGCAACTTAATCTTTATGCGTTGGCAGCAATGAGAGTCAACGAACCACCTCTTAATAAGAAGCCGGATAAAGTGAAGCTGTCACTTTGGTTTCTGGATGAAGGAACTAAGTTGACGACTACAAGAACTGCTGAGGAGCTGACCAAAGCAGTTGACGAGGTTTTTAAAATCAGAAAAGAGATTGAGAAAAGTGATTTTGCCTGCTCCGGCCACCCGTTTTGCCAAAATTGTGAATATAAAACTTTCTGCAGACAAAGTTAAAATGATATAATTCCGCATAATGAAAAAGGAAAGGAAAGAGCAAGATTGGCCCAACATTCTGGCTCATTACAATCAAACAAACGCTTGGATGGAATCGTTGATACTTGACCCGGAAGGATTAAGATACCTGACACAGAAAACTCCCCTAAAAGTTCGGCAAGAGCACGAAGCTAGAATCGAGAGAACCAGAAGTTTCCTCCATCATTTGGGTAACCCACAGGAGCACTATCGCGCAATTCATGTTACTGGCACAAGCGGGAAGGGTTCGGTAGCCACAATGACGGCAAATTTGTTGGGAGAAGTTAACCCATCGGTGGGTTTACATGTTAGCCCTTATGTGCAAGTTCCCAACGAAAAGTTAATAGTTGATGGTAGAATGCTCACCCCTACCGAATATATTGAACAAGTAGATGCCTTCAGGAGTTTTTATGATGCCTATCAAGCTAAACCTGAAGATAGGCCGAAATATGCAGAGATATGGACGTGTCTCACACATTTGGTTTTTGCAAACAAGAAGGTCGACTGGGGTGTAATTGAGGCGGGAATGGGTGGAAGATTTGACGCTTCCAATATCATTAATAGCAGCGTTTCGGTAATTACTAACGTAGACTTTGATCATGTTCCCGAGCTTGGGCCGAGTTTAACCGACATTGCTTGGCACAAGGCGGGAATAATTAAGCCTGGCAGACCGGTTGTTACCGGGGTAACTCAGCCTGAGCTGTTAAATATAGTGGAACAAGAAGCCATTGCCAATAGTAGTCGTGTATACATAATTGGAAGAGATTTTGGAGCGAGGGGTGTAAAAGTGTTAGATGAAGGTACGGTCGCCAGCCTGTTTACTCCGTTTGGCGAATATAGAGAAGTTGCAATAGGTCTTAAAGGTAATTTCCAGGCTGAAAATGCAGCTGTTGCTTTGATAGCTGCACAGCTGGTCCTCGATTCTGAAGGTAAACACCTACATCAAGATCAAATTAGACACGCTTTAAAATCAGTTAATATACCCGGGAGATTTGAAACAATGCAGCAAATTCCACTTACTGTTATAGATGGCGCCCACAATCCGGCAAAAATTGCTTCGCTTGCCACTTTACTGAGGGAGAGCTTCGCCGATCGGAAAATAACATTAATAATCGGAATGCTTAAAAATAAAGATGTGCAACAGTCTTTAAGTGCTTTAGTCCCAAATGTTCATAAAATTATCGCTACTGAGCCACACGTTATTGGTAAGCCTTCTATGAATGCTGAGGAAATGGCGGAAATAGTGAAAAACGTCAATTCCAAGATCGAAGTAATGACTTACCCGGATGTTAATGAAGCAATAGAAGCGGGCCTTTTGTTGAACAAAAATAACAAGAAAGGGATGATCGTTATAACTGGGTCGATTTATATGCTCGGCGAAGCCCGTGAATATTGGTATCCAAGAGAACAGCTTTTGTATAAACTTGAATACTCGCAATGAAGATTGTTCCTATAAAGACTAAAATAGTTACAAATAAAGACGGGGATTTAATACAATTTGTCGATGAGCACATAAGCTCTTTGAAAGAGAAATCTATAATTGCGATTACATCGAAAGTAGTAGCAATTATGGAGAAGAGAATTGTAAATAACACATCTATCGAAAAGGACAAACTGGTCATAGAAGAAGCAGATTATTATCTGCCTAAAATAAAAAAATATAATTTGCGCTTGACCATCAAAGACAATGTATTAATACCTGCGGCGGGAATAGATGAGTCAAACGCTTTTGGGAATTTTATACTCTGGCCGGAGGATTCATATAAAAGCGCGCGAAAGATCAGAAATTTTTTGGCTAAAAAATTTCGTCTTAAAAACCTTGGAGTTGTAATAACAGACAGCAAAACCATGCCCCTACGGTGGGGTACAACCGGAATTTCAATCGGTTATTCTGGGTTTGAAGCACTGAATAATTATATTGGCAAAAAGGATTTGTTCGGCAGAGAGCTTAAATATACCATGGCTAACGTAGCAGACGGCTTGGCTGCCGCGGCAGTACTTGCGATGGGTGAAGGAAAGGAGCAAAACCCAATTGTTATTTGTGAAGATTTGGAGAATATTAACTTTAACAGTAATTCCCCGTCTTTACTTCAAAGAAAGCAGTTCAATATCTCACCAAAAGATGATTTATATTATCCAATTTTGTCGAGTGTAAGGTGGCGAAGCCAAAAAAAAACTACAAAGGCAGAACGATTTTCTGATAAGCGCCAGGGTATTTAACCACTTTTCCTCCAAAACCAAGTTTAAATTTTGTAAAACCTTGCCAAGTGGGAATGGGAAAGCGCTCGTCGTAAATCCCTTCCATATCAAAGTATTTTGCACTTCGGCTCCTAGCCCATTTTATGCCTTCCCATAAAACCTTATATTGAGATAGTTTTTTTCGTCCCTCCTTATCAACAAAGCCATACCAGTAGTAACCAACGTCGCCGGCGACTAAAAATATTCCACCGGACACGCCGTCGTCTGCAATTAGAAACAAGCTATCTTTAGTGAAAATTCTCTTTAAATCTTCCAGCTGTTTAGTAGACAAAACATGGCGTTTATAATCCACCGCAGCTTTCCAGTATTTCCGAAACAGATTTATGTCTTTGCATTCCTCCATACTACCTGCTACATTCTGCATTCTGCGTATTGAATATCTTGTGTCTTTATCAAAAGAATCGTAAATTTTTTCTTCCGACTTGCTTAGATCAAGGATGATTGTCTTAGAAGGGATAAAAGGGTCAACCTGCTGCCAGCCCTTTTTGATTAATTCTTTTGCCTCTTTGGTAGACCACGGCTCGATTATAACTTGTACGGCTCTGTATTTTTTATTTAATCTTTTAATCTCTTTATAATTTATTTCCCTTGGCCTTTGCAGTTTCATTACTGAGAAAAATAGAATCTTCTTGATGTAATAAAAAACTCCGTCGTGCTCTTCCACAATCCAATTCTGCAGTTTCAAATATTCTGCATATTTTCTATTTTGGCGGATATCAGTCATAATAATTTGGTGAATACACTATTGTACTACTCCGGGCTTTTGGCAATATTATCCGTTTGGCTCTTTTCGGTTGCACCATCCCTGCTGACAAAAACAGGCAGAAGGAGGGACCCGATTAGCCACATGGTTTTTGATCGCTACTGGCGGCACATCTTTAATTTAGGCTTGTTTTCTACTTCAATTTTTCAACTGGTCTTTGCATATTACTTATTGAATCATTTTGGTTTTGGTTATGTTCCAATCAGTTTGGGCTTCTATGTATTTTCCTTGGTTTGTTTGTTTGTCGCGGGAATGGTCACCGAGATGGAATCTCACAGAGTTCATGCATTGCTGGCAAAGTTATATGTTGTGTTTACACTGGCAGGAGAACTTCTTTTTGGAATTGAATTATTTAATATTGTAGGGACTATATTTATTGCAATACCATTCATTGCCATACTTGTATCGTTGGGTATTTATGTAAAAACAAAAAGCTCTGCTTATACTGAATACGTGGTGATAATATTCTCAAGCCTGTGGGTTCTCGGTTTTTATTTGTTTATTTAAAAACTTGGTTTACTAAACTTAGTCTTCCATCTCAGTAGTGCCCAACGGATTTTTTCAGCATAAACATATGGCCAATATAACAGAGAGGTGACTAAGTCCCAAGTTCCCAGAAACTCCACCACTTCCGGGTTAAACCCTTCTTTAAAGCGTGTAAAACCACGGCCCTCTTCGCGGCCCCATAAGTCAAAATATTTAAGTTTATGTTTTTTGCCAAATTTTATGGCTGTCCACATCATAAGAGAATTTGGCTGGAGATTTTGGTCTTTGCCGGAGCTTGCGCCATATGGATAATAAAGGGCGTCTTTACTCTTAAACAAAATCCAGGTGGTTAGAACTTCTTTGCCGCTATTGGCAACCAGTAAATGTGCAATGTTGGCTTTGCGAAGATATTTCCACATTAACCTGTGGTATTTTTCAGAGTGGGCGTAAAAGCCCTGTCTTTGAACCGTCTGGCGCATAAGCTCCAAGTATTTTTCAAAGGCTTTGGCGGAATTATCTTCAACAACCATGACTCCTTTTCGCTCGGCATAGCGGATGTTGTAGCGGGTTTTTGGGTGAAAGCTTTTTAAAAGTTCGTCTTCAGAGCGCGTTAAGTCAATCTGAAATGTCGTCGGGGTAAATAAAGTCTTGCCTTGCACAGCGCCGGCCTCCTCCAGTGATTTGATTAGTTTTTGTCTTTCCTTGCTACTTGCTACATGCTTCATGCTACTGTTGCCGAAGGCAACATCAGGCTCCAGTTTTACGAAAATTAAATTGTGCTTTCGAGCAAGGCCCTTAAGGTCAGTGAGCATTGCTTTTGTTGGCTCGGGTCCTTTGATAAACATGCCGATTTTTTTATTTACGAAAGGGATTTTGTGAAGGGTTAATATTCCATGCTTGGTTTCTATGACTTCATTGCCCCAGGCACGGCGAAACTGCCCCCAGGCTCTGGTTTGAAGTGGGTGAACATCTTTCATATCTCTAATTTTACCCTATAAATGCCCAAGCTGCCTTTTATGGCGATTGGTTTGGGCAAAACGCGCAGAATATTTCATTACTTATTCTACTTGACTAATCTGTACAGAATTGTGTATCATAGGCCATGACAAAAACAATTACAATTACCAAAGCCCGTGAGGAGTTCCCTAAAATTATAGATAGGGCAAGTCGTTTGCTTGAAAAATATATCATTACAGTTAATGGAAAAAACAAAGCCATAGTGATGTCTGCTGACGAATATGAGAGCCTAGAGGAAACTTTGGATATTCTATCTGAACCAGGAGCTTTAGAGGAAATCCACAAAGCAGAAAAAGAAGCAGAGGAAGGAAAGTATATAACTCTAGAACAGCTAAAGCGAGACCTGAAACTAGATGTATGAAGTAATAATTCCTCCCAGGGTTGAGAGAGAAGTTAAGAAACTCCCCGAGAAGTTGCGTGGTGCTATTATCGAGGCCTTAACGGAATTAAAAATTGATCCATTCATCGGCAAACCTTTAAGAATGGAGTTGACAGGTCGGTACACCTATCACGTTAGGAACTATAGAATTGTTTATAAAATTAAAGAACTTGATAAAGTCGTGACTGTTTTAAAAGTCAAGCCAAGACCAATTGTTTATAACTAGTCACCAATCAATATCATCTTCAAAATTATATTCCACTTTATTTGGTTGCAGATTTTCGGAAGTGTCTAGAAGATCCTCTGGAATGTCTATTAAAAATCTTGACGGCGGATTTGCACTTCGCTGGCCAAAGTACAACCTGCGATCGGCGTAAGTTAAATATAGAAGCTCTTTGGCGCGGGTTATGCCAACATATGCCAAACGACGCTCCTCCTCCAGCTGGTTTGTGTCCCACAAAGATCTGGAGTGGGGGAAAAGGCCCTCCTCCATGCCCACAATAAAAACAACCGGAAACTCAAGACCCTTAGCGGCATGCAAGGTCATCAGTGTTATCTTGTTATCGCCATTTATTTTTGTGTAATCCAAAACTCCGAGAGACTGCTGTTCTGCCTCAACCAGCGCAACATTTTCCAGGAAATCTTGGAGCTTGGGAAACTCCTGGGCAACAGAGCGAAGCTCTTTGATGTTTTCAAGCCTTGCCAGATTTTCCTCGGTTTCTCTTTCGTATTTCTCTTGATAGTTAGTTGCTTGCAAAATCGCTTCCATGAGTGCCAAAGTCGTGTAGCCGTCAATATTATCAACGGTCTGTTTAAACTCTAGAAATTTATCGTACTTTCTCTTGCCGATTTTAATGGCCCGCTTCTTGGAAACAGTGTCCCGCGGGTTGGCCATGAGCCTCAGGTACCCTACCACATCTTTTATTTCAGCGCGGTCATAAAATCTGGTGCCGCCAACTAAAACATAAGGGATACCTGAGTGCAGCATGGCTTCTTCCAAAACGCGCGACTGAGCATTGGTTCGATACAAAACCGCGAAATCTCGATAATTATAACCAAATCTAATAAGCTCCTGTACTTTTGCTACCACGTATTTTGCCTCTTCAATTCCGTTTACCGCTTTATAAAGCTTGATCCTCTCGCCGGGGCCGTTATTGGTCCAAAGCGTTAAAATCGGGTGGCTTGTGTTTTTGGCAATAATTGCATTGGCGGTGGTTAGAATTGTTTCAGTTGAGCGGTAATTTTGCTCGAGGTTTACAACCGTGATGTCAGGGTAGTCCTTTTTTAAGTAATTAATATTCCTGTAGTCAGCCCCGCGCCAACTATAAATTGACTGGCTGGCGTCCCCAACCGCAGTCAGATTGCCGTCTTTTCCGACCAACAACTTTGTCAGTTTGTATTGAACTTTATTGGTGTCTTGCCACTCATCAACCAGAATGTGGGTGAGCCTTCGTTGCCAGCGGGAAAGGGCCATCGGGTTTGTGGCGAACAAATCGACAGCTTTTAGAAGTAAGTCGTCAAAGTCCAAGGCGCCCATCTCGTTGAGCCGTTTTTCATATTCAGTATAGACCGCAAAAATCTTCTCCTGCATCTCTGTGCCCGCAAGCTCACCGTATTCGAGGGGCTTAATCATATTATTTTTGGCGTCGGAAATTATCCCCGCGATGACCCCGGGATTATATGAGTCCACAGACAGATTCATGTCGGTGAGAATATCTTTGATTGTGTCCTTCCTGTCAGTTTCATCATAAATTACAAAATCATGCGGCACAGCAATGCCCTCGCCATCGATGCGAAGAACCCTCACACAAAAACTGTGGAAAGTACCAGAGTATGTAGGCACTTCCCGGATAAGCCCGAAGATTCGCTCTTTCATCTCATGCGCGGCTTTATTGGTAAATGTCAAAAGAAGAATCTCGGTTGCGGGAATGTGACCCTCAATAAACCAGGCTGCCCGGTGAGTAAGCACCCGGGTTTTGCCAGAACCGGCACCGGCCAAAACCAGAAGTTTATTAGCCTGGCTCGTGACTGCCGACAGTTGCTTATCGTTAAGACTTTCTAGTAGACTCATGGTACCCATTCTATCATTTCTAGTATGTTTGAGCGCTTAACCAGGTTTTTTGCGAGAATAAGGCGTCGAGTTTTATCTCGGCATCTAATGCTCGCCCGGGTTGTATTGGGTATTGCTGTTATTGCCTTGTTAGGGCTTCTTTTTGCCGCCATTAAGTTTACGATAAGCAGGTCGGAAATCATAAAAATGGCCGGCAGTTTCCTGTTTCTTCCGGAAGGTGCAGTTGAGTCAACCAATAGCCGAACCAACATACTTCTTCTGGGCAAGGCCGGGAAGGAGCCGACACTGACGGATACCATAATGCTAATCTCAATCAGCCGGAAAGAGAAAGATGTAACAGTGATATCTATACCTCGTGACATCTGGATTCCCGAGTTCACCGACAAAATCAATAGTGCCTATTGGCGCGGACAGGAAAAGGAGTCTGGAGGCGGGTTGGTATTGAGTAAGTCCGTCGCAGAAGATGTTCTTGGGGTAACCATTCATTATGCTGCAGCGTTTGACTTTGAAGGGTTTGCTCAAGTTATAGATATTCTTGGTGGTGTGGAGGTTCAGGTTGAGCGCAGTTTTACTGATGAGAAATTTCCTATCCCGGGGCGTGAAAATGACGAATGTGGCGGCTTGCCCCGTGACGAAGTTTTACGGGGAGACCCTGAGTTTTCCTGTCGTTATGAAACAATCCATTTCGAAAAAGGGAGGCAGTTAATGGACGGTGAGACAGCCTTGAAGTTTGCCCGCTCAAGGCAATCTGAGGACCCCGATGAAGGGAATGACCTCGCGCGCGCGGCGCGGCAACAGAAAGTGCTCTTGGCTATTAAAGATAAACTTGCGAGCCGGGACATACTCTTTTCTCCAAAAACCTTGTCGTCACTTTGGTTTGTATTTTGGAAAGTCACTGAAACGGATATGACAAAACCCCAGCTGGCCTATATTGGCAGGTTAGTTGCGAACTCCGGCAAAGTTTCCTCTCACACAATACCTCTGGAGCTACTTGAAAATCCGCCTTATTCAGATGAGTACAACAATCTCTATGTCTTTATACCGAAGGCTGGGGAGTGGTCTGAGGTGCACCGCTGGCTTGAAGATATTTTTTAACTTTTTCCACAACCTGCTCGGGGGTATTCATGGCTTTGGCCAAATATTCTTTTACTCCAAGCTTCAAAGCCCGGTCGGCTTCTTGCTTCTCTGTTAAATTCGACAGGGCCAAAATAGGCATGCTTATAGACTTTAGATGCTGCTGGAGCTGCTCCAGAAACTCAATGCCTGAGTACTTGGGAAGCATCATGTCAAGAAGGATTAAATTTGGTTGTTCCTGCGCCGCAAGTTGAAGCCCTTTTGCCCCATCCAGGGCAACGCTTACTCTAAAGCCCTCGTTTTTAAATTTCAGGGCATACATTTTGGAAAGTGACGGGTCGTCTTCAACTATTAATATCAAAGGGGCGTTGGCCGCCGGCTGAGCCTGCACTACGGGCTTTTGAGGTTGATTAGTGTCCACTTTAGTCATTATATACTATTTTTCAAGTTTGGAATAAAATACTAATTATGAAATTAAAAGATAAAGTTGCCCTTGTGACTGGCGGCTCCAGTGGGATTGGTAGAGCAACCGCAATGTTGTTTTCTGCAAATAATGTAAAAGTTGCGATTTCCTACAAAGAAAATGAAGCTGGGGCGAATGAAGTCATCTCAAAAATAAGTGACTCAGGTGGTGACGCCGTTTCGATTCAAGCTAACTTAATTCGAGATTCTGAAGCGAGGAAACTTGTCGAGGCAGTTGTTGGGCATTTTGGAAAGATAGATATTTTGGTGAATAATGCGGGGCGTTATATTAACGGGGACAGATGGGATGGAAAAGCTGAAATTTGGGAAGAAAGCATTAAGCAAAATTTATTATCGGCGCTAAGTGTCTCAAAATATACAATTGAAGAAATGAAGAAGCAAAAATCAGGAGTAATTGTAAACATTGCCTCCAGACACGGGCTTTATGGTCAGCTCGATGCTATTAGTTATGCCGCGGCCAAAGCGGGAATAATAAATATTACCCAAGCGCAGGCTAAGCTAATGGCTCCGTGGGGACGGGCGAATTCGGTTTCTCCCGGAACCGTCAGAGCGGGTTATTGGCTTACCGCACCCGCCGAAG
>MGHM01000023.1:14544-31138 GCA_001793235.1 Candidatus Woesebacteria bacterium RIFCSPLOWO2_01_FULL_44_24b
GGTTATTGGCTTACCGCACCCGCCGAAGAATTAAAGGAAAATATTTCGGTTACACCTCTTGGTAAAATGATTGAGCCTGAAGATGTTGCAGAAGCGGTTTTGTTCTTGGCTTCCGACAAAGCTAGAATGATTACAGGCCAGAATTTGATTGTTGATGGTGGATATACTCTGAAATAAAATACACTCCTATGAAAAATCAAAGACTCCATAATCTCATTGAAAACTCAAATGCAATCTCTCTAAAGGATAATAAAAAAATTGCCGATTCTTTTTGGATTACATTTCAAAGCAAATCAGGAGCAGTTGAAGGAAAGATTCATATACCCCACGAGGGGGAAGATAAATTGGTTATATTCGAACCTGGTTTCCCTGGGGGCGGCTCAGGGTATTTTGAGGAATTGTTTTTAAGGAAGGTCCTTGAAAGTGGACATAGTGTATTCCTCATTAGGCATGTAGGTACCATAATAAACGGCAAACACTCCGATGGTTATATTGTATGTAAGGAAAAACAACGTGTAGCAAAAGAGCAGGGACAAGAGGTAATCGGAGTCAAAAAAACACACACTATGGCAGATTGGTTGGTGGAACCAAAAGTTGCCTTGGAAACTTTGACTCCTTTTTTTAAGACCGTAGTTTTGGTTGGTCACTCATTTGGCCCGCTTGCCAATTTTTCTTCGTTTCTTGATTTTGTAAAAGAAAAACCAAAACTGGCAAAGAGAGTTAAGAGGTTTATATCGATGGCTGGTACATTGGGGGTTGTGAGAGATCCAAAGGGCCAGATTCTGTCTCAATGGAGAGAGTATTTAGACAAAGATTGGAGCAAAGAAAGGGTATTGATAGGTAAAACCAGCGACAATATAAAATTTTTGCATGATACCTACAAAAAGATTCACAAAGAAGTATCTACTTTACCTGAAGATGTGGATTTTATCGCGATTCATCCGTGGGGAGACAGAGAAAATACCACCGATGAGCTGGTTCATATTGTCGAATCATTAGAAATGATTACATCTTTGGGTAGAGGATATTTAATTGTAGACAAAACGGAACACGGGGATAAAAAGACAGGTGGAATTGCTCATGATATGAAAAATCTAAAGCCCGCGGTATTCCAAAAATTGGTGGATTTAAAATGGTTGCCCAAGGAACAAATCACAACAATAAAGTAGCTACACCACCCACCCAAACTTATTAATCCACACCACTCCCCACGCATTGACGAGAATACTTAAGAACAACAACAACCAATGAATCTTGCCCAATTTTTTTGGTAAAGCGTAAATTAAAATCAAAAATAAAAAGGGATAAACATCAACGGCAAAGCGATAGCCGAATTGTGCAAAGCCATAAGTGCCGTGCATAAGAATTGGAACTGCAATAAGGGCTATTGCAAGAAACGACATTCTCACAACGGGTTTCTTAAATGGTGCTTTTAGCGCCAACAAAAAAGCGGGTGTAGTAAGCCAGATTGCCAGCCCGCTCCACGGTGGGAAAATATACGGAAAAGTATCTTTCAGAACCGGAAGGGCTGTAAAGATTATTCTTAAATGCCTTTCAATGTAGCTTGGGTGAATAAGCCCCAGTTGATACCAGGGCTCATTGAGTACTCCCGAAATTAGCATATAGCCTTTGTCCCACAGGACCCCAAAGCGGGCAAAATTGTACAGTGCGTTGAAGATTAAAAATGGGGTGAGGCCTGCAAAAAAATGACTAAGTCTTTGACGTTTTTTAAAAACAAAATACAGGAAAAAGGGCAGCGAGAGAATTGTATGCACTCGAGACAAATATGCTGCCCCAAGAAAAATGCCCATGAGAAGCGGTCGCTTTTTGGTAAGTGTTTCATAGATGGCCAGAGTCAGGAAAAAGGCCGCACTAACTTGGCCCAAATACCACGAAGAGCCAGTGGCTGCCAAAAACCAAAGAACATTTCCGAATGCCGTAAGCAGACCCATCCAGACTGCGATCTTTTTACCTGCCTGCGCAGGCAGGTTTTTGGTAATTAAAAGAGTTAACTTATAGATAATTACTGCAGTCCCGGCACCAAGTAAATGTGCCAACCATTGCTGCTCAAAATTCCTGAGGACTAGTACAAAAGGAATGGCTATAATAGCAGGCATTGGGGGATATGCGACATAATATTTTCCGGCAATCGGTATAAGCTCATTGAGCCAAGGTGGGCTTTCGGTCAGGTATATTCGTCCCTCTAAAAATGCCCCTGCCAATCGGGTAAAATAGTCATGCGGGGTGTTCCCCGCGGAAGTTAAAAAGTAAATGGAAAAAATTGCAAAAAACAGAAATATACTACTTCTTCTTTTGAGCGCCTTAATCATAAGGCTTATTTTAGCAGGCTCGGGTACTTTGAGCTTGGACCAAAATACTTTTATCGCTTGGGGCAGGCGCGCGGTCGAAGTTGGTTTTGGCAATTTTTACGGAGCCTGGAGCGACTACCTCCCGGGCTACATTTATATCCTTTGGGGACTTGCAAAGCTTGGGCCGGTTTTAGACATAAGCACGACAATTCTTTATAAACTTCCTGCAATTTTTTCCGACTTGGCCGTTGGTTATTTGATTTATTTCATAACCAAGAAGAAGCCGAAACTCGCCTTTTTTGCTTCTGCCGCGTTTTTATTTAACCCCGCGGTTTTGGCAAATTCTACCTTGTGGGGGCAGGTGGACATTATAACCAGCTTGACAACTCTGGTTGCAATAATGTTTATGCATATTTGGCCGGTTTCGGCTGTTGCTTTGGCTCTCGGAGTCGCAGTCAAGCCGCAGGCTGTTGTTGCCGCCCCGCTAATACTGGCTCTGGCACTTAATAAAAAATGGAGTTTTCGCAAACTCTTTAGATATGCCTTTGTGGTAGCCACGGTCTTAATTGTCCTTTTTGTGCCGTTTAGTAGTGGGAACTTACCGACCTTTATTGTGGATAGATTCACGGCAACACTAGCGCAGTACCCTTACGGCAGCATTAACGCGTTTAATTTCTGGGGCCTATGGGGCTTTTGGAAGGAGGATATCTTTGGTGTGGGAGCAGTTGTCTTAATTGCCACAAACTTGTTTATACTTCTCAAGCGAAAAATTGCCGTTAAAAGACCATACCACTTTTTGGCGATTTTGTTTTTAGTAAACTTTCTTTTCACAACCCGGATGCATGAGCGGCACTTGCTTCCGGCGCTCGCACCGTTGGCATTAGCCGCTGCAGGTACTCCAATATTGTGGTTTATATATGCGGGATTCTCAATTACGTATGTTGCCAACATGTATTACTCTTACCAATGGATTACACAGGATTTTTTGGAAGTTTTTAGCGGTCCGCTAATAAAGTTATTCATAATAGCTAATCTCTTTTTATTTATAGCTTTGGTTAAGCAAACACTAAGTCCGGGAAAGGCAAAGCTCCTAAAATTGTTACAGTTAATTAAATCGGTGAATCTCAAGCGCCTTGAAATTCGTGACCACTTAAGCTTAAAGCAGGAAAAATATTTGCTTATTTTAATTTTAGTTTTTTCTCTCGCCGTGAGGCTTTACAGGCTTGATGTTCCCAGTACCGACTATTTTGACGAGATTTACCATGCCTTTACCGCACGGCAGATTTTGGCGGGGGACCCCAAACCCTGGCACTGGAGCAGTGCCCACCCGGAAGGTTTTGCTTATGAGTGGACTCATCCGCCACTGGCCAAAGAAATTATGGCCGTCAGTATGGGAATTTTTGGTGTAAGTTCGTGGGCGTGGAGACTTCCGGGAGCCTTGGCCGGGGTTGCCTTAATTTATCTAGTCTATTTAACCGCAAAGAAGCTTTTTAATAGTCGGGATGTTGGCATCTTCGCGGCTTTTTTGATTTCGCTTGACGGGTTAGTCCTTACAATGTCCAGGATTGGCACCGCCGATGTTTACTTTGTTACTTTTGCGCTTGCAGCGTATTATCTGTTTTTACAAAAGCGCGACGCGAGCTCCGCGCTGTTTTTGGGGTTTGCCGCAGCGAGTAAGTGGAGCACGTTGTGGTTTTTGCCGATATTTTTTGTGACCTTTATTCTGCTTCAAAGGCATCTTCGCCGGTCTCTTTTCTGGTTTATTTTAATTGTGCCTTTGATATACCTTGCAAGCTATTTGCCCATGTTTACTTTCGGGTATGACCTTACCACCTTTTGGGGCATGCAGAAGCAAATGTGGTGGTATCACTCGGGACTAACTGCCACTCACCCATATACATCTGCCTGGTGGAGTTGGCCACTAAACCTCCGGCCGGTATATCTTTATCAGGATTACAAAACCGGCTTTATCGCAAATATTTATGCAATCGGCAACCCCGCCTTTTTCTGGGCCGGGTTTTTGGCAATAATTTCAGCCCTCTGGTTTTTTATAAAGCAAAAGTTTGTCGTACTTCTTGTTATAGTTCTGGGATACTCGGTCTTATTCGTTCCTTGGGCCATGAGTCCCAGGATCATGTTTATTTATCACTACATGCCTTCCCTGCCTTTTTTAAGTTTCGCATTAGCGTATTTGACGATTCGATATAAGTTTTTGATAATGCCCGTAATTGTCGTCACAGCTGTCTTGTTTGTTTATTTCTTTCCGCACTGGACCGGGCTCACCGTCCCCGAGTGGCTTGATAAAACTTATTACTGGTTTCCAAGCTGGAGATAATTACAAAAGCGCCAAGGCCCCGAGTATAAGCAGTACGCCTAAGCCCAAGCCAAGTATCGCAGGCAGGCTAATACCCGTGACTGGTACATCAGACGGTATGGTGGGGGTGGCAGTCGCTTGAGCAATTTGTGACGATGCAGGTGTTGGTGTACTCGTCGGCTGGCTCGTAGGTGAGCTTGTGCTTGTTGAAGTTGGAGTAGGCGAAGCTGTAGCGGTTGCAGTTGCCGTCGCGGTTGTTGTGGGTGACAGGCTTTCGGCCTGTGTAAGGTTGAGGGCGAGTACCTCGCAAGATTGAGTGGGCGGAGCTTCAGCGGCAGGCTCTGACTCGGGAGCGGTGGGAGCCACCGGCTCGCTTCTCAGCTGGTAAAGGCGAACTGCGATAAAGATTGCAACACCTGCAAGGATAAGGGTTACGATAATGTAGCCAAGTGTTAAAAGATTTTTTTTCATAGCAGTTTAAAACCAGCCCAAGCTGGAATGCCTGAGTTGCACGCCGATAGTGAAACTTAAAACTCCTTCGGGAATTGTATATTCATCGTAAAGCTCCTCTTTGCCGGGTGCTTTGCTGGTTACTTCAGGTCTTTGGACTCCATTAACTGTAAAACGGGCCGCTTCAAATTGCCCACCCGTGGTGGTTCCTCCGGCTGAGAATCTGACTATGGAGCCGGGTTTCAGCTGAGAAAATTCTGCAACTGTGAGGTTATCCCAGTTTTGGTCATATATTTTTATGGCTAGGCATTGGGCGGTTATTGAGGTAGCAACTGCTGGCGTGGCTGTGGGAGTGGCAGCGGGCTGGCAGAAAGTTTGAATTATTTCGGCTTGGGTCCAACTGCTCTTGCCGTCGCTGACGCGCTTTATATAAGAATTAAATTGATCTCGAGCCACACATTTTGGAAGAGAATAACCGGACGGGATAGGGCTGGGCATACAGTAGGAAGTTGGTTTCACAGTTGAAGATGTTGTACAGCTTGGGCCTACAATATATGCGCAACTAAATCCGGCACCACACAGAGGATAACCTCCTCCACATGGCTCGCCGCAGGTTTGCACTGGAGTTCTACAGTCACAGTTGTTTCTTGGTATTGTGTCATTCGGACAAAGCATATTGACACATTTTTTAATGGTGGTGTTGCATTTAAGAATTGCTCCGTTTCTCATATCGGCACAATCATCATCGGAGTTACAACTGTCGTCACATAGACCAGGTTTTGGTGTTGAAGTGTCACCTCCTCCTCCACTAGCACATCTTCCCGGATCCCAAACACAGTAGCCTTTGTCGTTGTCCATTATGCACTCGCCTGCGGGATGTGTCGGGCCTTCGTTGTTGGGTTTATCTACACACTCTCCTGAGCCGTAGCAGCCACATTGAGGAACGCCGCCTCCTCCCGTGGGTGGATTGGTTGATGAGGGAGAAGTAGAGGTGGGTGCGGGTGCCCCGCCGCATGACTCACTATACCTTCTCCAAGCATTGGCAACAGTTTTGAAGCCGTCGTTATACACGCCGTCGTTATTAAGCTCGTCTGTGTAGCAGCCCACGTCTATTTGTTCCGCCCCGCAGGTTTGGGAGAAGCCCATGTTTGCTCCACCGTTATTAGTAAAGCCGGTTTGGGTGTCGTTAACAACCTGGTCGTTATTTTGGTTTGAATGGAAACGCCTGATTTCGCAGCGTCCTGAAGCTAGCCCTCCGGGGAGCGTGCAGCCGGAGTTCGTGCAAAATGAGGAGCAGCTCTCTCGTGCAATTGGGTCAATATCGGCGGAGCAGCCGCTTAAATTATTAGCTGACCCCTGATCAATAGTTGCAGCCCTCCCCCTGATATCCTGTTCGCGGTTTAGAAGGACCAAACCTACGCCGATACCTGCAATTAGAAAAATAATAAGCAGAAGGCCTAGTATATTTTTTTTCGTGAAGAAATTCCTCCGCTCTTTGGGTGGGGTTATGATCTCGGAAAGTTCATTGGCCATTTAAGTCTCTAGATTGCAAGTAATAATGCGCCGAACAAGAGGAGAATGCCGAGCCCGATGCCCAAAACTGTAGGAGTGGCTATGCCGGCCGCGGGCAAAGACGCAGGTGTAGCCGTAGCCTGAGCAATTTGAGTAGGTGTCGACGTTGGCGTAGACGTAGCAGTGGACGTCGGTGTTGCTGTCGGCGTAGTACTTGCGGTAGGTGTTGGTGTAGGCGTCTTGGTTGGCGTCGGTGTCGGAGTAGGTGTTTTGGTAGGGGTAGCAGTTGGTGTTGCTGTCGGCGTTGCCGTTGTTAATGCAAATGCTAGTTGGGTACAAGCAGCGGGGGGCAAAAGGTTACTTGCCTCGGGCTCGCTTTCGGGAGCGCTTGGCGCCACAGGCTCACTTCTAAGTTGATAAAGCCTCACTGCGGTAAATACCGCTATTCCTCCAAGCACCACAGTGGCGGCAACAATCAGTATTGTTGTCAGGTTTTTTTTGAGGAATTCACTATTCATGTTTAAAGTTAAAACCAACCTACACTGTTATGAAATATTTCGGCACTAACCGCAAAATTGGTAGTGCCTGTTGGAATTTCATATTCATAATAGAATTCTTCACTCCCGGGCCGCTTGTCAGTTACTTCCGTGCTTGGGCCGCCGTTAATGCTAAATCTTGCCCTGTCGAATGTTCCTGAAGTTGCGGTTCCGGAAACAGCAAAGCGTACAATGTCGCTTTTGGAAAGAGCTGACAATTGCGCCGCTGACAATTGCGACCAGTCTTCATCATAAGCGACGACTGCGCTACAGGAAACTGACGGCTCGGAGACCTCCGACTGTCCCGAGTCTCTGCAGTCTTTTGTACCTTCTATTCTCCAGGAGTAGGACTGATCGGTCGGGAGACTGATTGTGCCTAAAGTGGCTCCTTCACCCGATTCAAGGGCCGGCACATTAAAGGTGTCAACCAAATTATTGTTTACATAAACTTGGGCCTGTTGTTGCGGCTCGTCGCGGGAGGAGCCGTTTGCGACAGTAACCGTGCCGTTCTCGCTTACCGTAAATGAATAAAGGGAACAATCCCAAGCTGAAGAGCGGCTAATTTCCTGATTGCGGACTAAAAATACCCCGGCACCTATGCCGACTATCATAAGGAGTATTGCGAGTGCGGCTAAAATCCTTTTTCGGTTTCCTTTACCTTTTGGTGACGCTTCTACAACGTTTGAAGTACTGTCGCTGGGGGGTGCAGTGGGAGTGCTACTTGGCGGGGTGACCGGGTCAGCTGTCTCAATTGTCTGGAATACAGGAGGTGTAGCATCTGTTGCCGGGAAAGCCGGTGGGTTTAACGTGCTGGTTGGATTTGCGGCAGGGTCCATTATGCGTTTTTGATACTAATAACTATACCAGAAAAAAAGAGTAATAATCCAATGGTAGCCAGTAGAAAGGTTGGTGTCAAACTACCGGCCACGGGTATCCCGGACTCTGTGGACGGGATACTGACTCGAGTGGGAGTGGGAGCCGGGGAGGCGGTGACCGTGGGTGATGGCGTTGGAGTTGGGGTGGGCGAGGGTGTTGGGCTCGGGCTTGGCGTTGCAGTAGCGCCGGACGGGGTGGACACAAAACCGGGCTCCCCTTCGGCCGCAAGAACTGTAAATGTCCTGCTCACTCTTCTTAAAAATCCTTGGGCATCAGTCCATGTAATTGTAATAGTATGCTCGCCGTCTTCAAGCGTAGTTGGTGGGCTAAACTTCCATAAGCCTCCAGAGCTGACACGGACGCTCTCTGTTACGGGAGTAGACTCGATGGTAATGGTAATTGTTTCCCCGGCTGGTCCCTCCCCGAAAAACTCAGGGGTTGCGGTAAACACAGTTTCGCCCGGGTCAAGATCTTTAAGTGTGACAATTTCGCTTGGCTCGGTGTTTGCCTCGCCCGATACATCCAGAGCTCCAGGGCTGCCTTCGTCGGACTCTGTCGGCAAATTAACATTTGCCTCCGGCAAGTTGACCCCGCCCGTTGGTTCATTTCTGAAGTCATGTGTTTGCCCTAGGGTAATGTTTGGAATCGGGTTTGCCTCAAGTGCGGTCACTTGTGCCGCAGCCGTAGTGCTCCCTGCTTGCACAAAAATATCAAGAACGGAGTTGGCGTCAAAGGCAGCGTAGGTGGAGAGCGTTTTGGCTCTGGCTTGGGACAGTGGAATAGTCCAAGTTCCGTTTATAGAGGTTATGGTTGACATTTGTCCCATTGCACCGCCATTTATATAGACCAGGACATTTCCGGCGGGAGTACTGTCTCCTTTAACGACCACACCCGAGGCCAAGAGTGTCCCCGGTGGGCTTCCTAGTGCGGGCCCGGTGGATACTGACCAAGGAACGCCGTTATTGTCAAAATCCGTCCCGGCCGAGTTTATGACGAAGTAGTAAGTCTTTCCGGGTGTCAAACTGCCAATAGTTATCGAGTGCACACTTTTTGAGCTCCCTTCCACCTCACGGGCAAGCTCTCCAAGCGATGTGCTTTCCCCCCAACTGACAAAGCCTACGGTGTCCCTTTCGGTAAACCAGGAAACCGTAAACGAGATGTCGCTGACATTTGAGATTCTGACGTCGTTTGGGGCCTGGCTTCCCGCAGCACCCAACCTGAATATTTGCTGCTGGCCGATGAGAAATACCCCGGCCGCAAGGCCGATGACCAAAACAATAACACCCAAGATTGATGGGATTCTGTTTCTTAGTATGCTCATGGTTGGCCACTCCCTTCCTCGGTTGCTTCCTGGACCACCTCATCTTCAACTACTTCTTCTTCAGGAGCTGGCTCGGCTGTCACAGGGTCCTCCGGCTCCTCGGGCTCGACTAGCTCAAGAGTAGTCAGATCAAGTATTTGAGTTTCGCCAATTTCGGACTCTTCTATGTGGATTCTCTGGGTTAGCTCCGTTAGAGTTGCCGTGTCCAAGTTGGAATCAAGCTCTGCCATGATTTCTGCAGAAACCGTGGGAGAGGGCTCTTTTGTGATCGCCCGGACAATCTCAAAACCTATCCAGACGAAGGTGGTAATGGTTGTAAGTATGGCAAAAACTACTATTTTCGGAAGCGGTTTTTTGTTATTCATTTGGTAAGTATGCCAACCTTCCTATAACGGATAAAGCTAGCTCTCCCGGGAGTTCCCCTTGAGAGAGTCTAATATTGACCGTGTCTTCAAACATTGGTCTTCTAAGGCGCTCAAAGTCGCCCAGGAACGCATGTACCTGAGCAAAACTGCCGACCGCAGTCAGCTCGAATCCAAAGTGCTGGCTGGTGGCCGGAAAAAAGTCAACCGCCTCTTCCTCGGAAGGTTCTTCATCGGCGCCCCCGTCACTTTTTAGCCCAAGAACAGGAACGTTTTTGGTGTTCATATTAAGGATAATAAGAGAGTGCCTTCTGGCCAGCCCCTCAATTTGCCTGATGTAGAGCTCCGGCGTTGGATTAGCAGGAATTGCATCATTGACAAGGGGAAGATTCTCATTATTTCTATTATAAACCTCTTCAGCCTCAGCGAGTGCGAGAATTTTGGCGTCCAGAAGCTGCACAGTTTCGCGCTCGCCTGCAATCTGGTTATTAAGCTCGATTATAGTGACCGCCGTAGGGCGAATGGCAAACACCCCGAAGATGCTAATGGCGGACAGCGACAGCAGTAACTCGACAAAAGCCCGCACATCCTGCCTTTTTTGGTACAGCAAGGCAAGGTTTCTTACATATCTTCTATAGAGTTGGTAGTTTTGTTGCCAGACAGTAGCCATAGTTAACCCCCCCGGACAAGTTCCACTTCAAGACTGAATTCAACCAAAGGTCCCGCGTCCGAAGTCGAGATTTGCTGCAAGACCACTGAATCTACCTTCTCCTTGGCCTCCAAATTAGATATGAATCCCGCAATCGAATCTTCGTTAAGTGTGGCGCCGTTAATAAGTAAAGTGTCAGCCTGTCTGGTGAAGACCGTAAGCTGAGTATCGACAGGCAGGCTTTCTGTTATCAGGCGAAAGACAGGTAGGGAGATATTGTCCTCGGCGGTGATTTGCTTAACAAGCGCAAGTTTGGTTTGAACTCCTCTGAACTCCTTTTCAAAAGCTGCCTTGGAAGAAATGAGAGCCGACTTTTGAGTAATTTCGTCGTCAAGGTCAGAGATCTGGACGTCCAGCCAGAATCGAAACAGGAACCCGGCAATTACTATGAACTCGACTACTATTACGATAAATCTAAACGAAGTCAGAGCCCACTTCATAATCCGTCCTAAAGTAGTGCGCTCGAAATCTTCCTTGGGAAGCAAATTCACGAGGGAGCCTTTCTTGGTTGCCATAATTCACTATACCAAGAAGGCGGACTTATGAAAAGCTACTTAAGTTTGGCAAGAGAACTTTTAATTCGGGAGGCACGATTTTTGTGAATCAGTCCACTTTTAGCCGCCCTGTCAGCCAGAGAGCTTGCCGAAACAACATCCGCAGCCTTTTTAGATTTTCTTGCTTTTCTCACAGCTATTTCGAGTCGCGAGCGCGCAATGCTATTGACAGCGGCCTTTCTTTTTGCGACCCTTAGGGCTCTTTTTGCAGTTTTGGTGACTGGCATAATTTTACCTGTTTTCGAGTATAGCCCAGAGAGGGTAAAATATCAAACAATGAGACACTTGTTGATTAAAGGTAAAGCTTTTCTTTCCGGCCCTCAGAATTCAATATTGGGAGCGGCATTCATCATCATGGTGATGGTTGTGTTCTCCTCGGTACTTGGACTTCTGCGCCAAAGGCTCTTTCTTAATTATTTTGAGCCTGAAGAATTATCATTGTATTTTGCGTCCTTCAGGCTTCCGGACTTGGTTTTTCAGCTTTTGGCCTTTGGAATTTTTTCCTCGGCCTTCATACCGGTTTTTACCAAACTTCATAAAAAAAGTGAAAGTGTGGCATTTGGTACTGCGGCAAGGGTGGTCAATATTGCCCTTGTGGGTTTCATAGTTTTTGCCGTTATCTTCTCAATTTTAGCCGAACCCATATATTCCCTCTTTGCTCCGGGCTACAGCGATGCCCAGCACCTGCTCATTGCCTCCCTTGCGCGGGTTCTTTTGATTGCTCAGGGTATTTTTATCGTGAGCTACATAATGACCGGGGTGCTTGAAAGCTTGCGGCGTTTTTTTGTATCGGCCTTGGCACCTATTTTTTATAATGTCGGGATAATTGTAACCACAATACTTTTGGCCGATAAACTTCACCTTTATGCGCCCGCAATAGGCGCGGTCATCGGGGCACTACTGCATTTTCTTGTCCAGTTTCCGACGGCTTATAGACTGGGTTTTCGATTTTCCTTTTCGTTTAGTCTAACTGAAGAGGTGAAAAAAATTGGCAAGCTTGCTGCCCCCCGAGTCTTGGAGCTCGGGTTTTTGCAGATTTCTAAACTGGCCGAGCTTTTTTTTACGTCCATTATTGCAACTGCGGCCTTGACTTATTACAACTTGGCTGATGCCGTGCGGATTATGCCCATAACTCTTTTTGGCGTGTCTCTAGCCAAAGCAGCGCTTCCAACGCTTTCAGCAGTTGATGATGACAACCGTGAGTTTCGAAGGGCGTTTTTGAAGACTCTTTACCAGATTGCTTTTTTAGTTATGCCGGTCGCCGCCACTCTAATAGTTTTAAGAATCCCGATTGTCAGGCTTCTTTTTGGGACCGACAAGTTTAGCTGGGAGGCAACTGTTCAAACAAGTTTGACCTTATCGGTATTTGCTGTGGGGATCCCTGCTCAAGCAGCCGCGGCTTTGCTCTCACGCGCCTTCTATGCGCGCCACAATACAACCACTCCCGTCAAGCTCTCACTCATGGGGGTTGCCATGAGTCTTATTTTGAGCATCATCTTCGTTGTGGTCTTTCACCTTCCAACTTGGTCACTGGCGCTTTCGTACACTTTAGGAATGACTTTTCAGGCAACACTTATGTATGTGCTTCTTAGCCGGGAGCTTAATGGCGGCACTTTGTTTGCGGTTATACCAATAGCGAAAAGTCTCGTGGCCTCCATAGCGTCGGGCGCAACCATGTACTTTTTAATTAAGTTTTTTGACCGCTCGGTCTGGATTAAAAGGCTGTCGTTTTTGACCGATATTTCGGCTCTTCGGGGACTGGACTTTGAAAGCTTTGTAGTCGACACCCGCTATACTTCCAACCTTCTCATACTAACAGTAATTACCGCGGCCATTGGCGGTGTCGTTTATCTTTTGGTAAGTTTTCTCTTGCGCTCGGAGGAGCTCAAGGACTTGTGGCAGCTAGTGCGCAAGCGAGGTTTTGGTATCCCCAAAGAAGAGGAGTCAGTAAGTTATTGACATGGCTTATCACTCATGTTAGCATTCTGCTAAATGGACGACGCATTATCCGCCAGACAAACTCAACTCCTGAAAGTGATAATCGACGAGCATATCGCCACAGCCGAGCCCGTTGGCTCAGTTGCCTTGGAAAATAAGTATAGTCTTGGGGTGTCACCTGCAACCATCAGAAACGAGATGGCGCTTTTGACTTCCAAAGGGTTTTTAAAGCAGCCCCACACTTCTGCTGGCCGCGTACCCACCCCAAAGGCCATGAAGTTTTATATTAATCAGCTGATGGAGGAAAAGTCCCTAAGTGTCACTGATGAGGTGCATGCGAAAGAAGAAGTTTGGGACTCAAGGGATAACGCGGATAAACTTATGCGCGATGCCACTCACGCCTTGGCCGAGCAAACGCATTATTTGGCGGTTTCGGCCTTGGATAACGGGGATGCCTGGAGCTTCGGCCACTCTAATTTGTTTGAAAGCCCGGAGTTTTTTGATTATCAAGTTTGCCAGAGTCTTTTTGGGATGCTCGAGGGGGAAAGAAGTCTTCGAGAGCTTCTCTTCGGGCACTTTACAGGCGCCTCCCCAATTGAAGTTTTGTTCGGTGAAGAGCTTGGCTGGGATTTTTTTGAACCCATTGGCATGGTTGCCAGCAGATTTCAAATAGGCGACAAAAAGGGTGCAATTGGTGTAGTTGGGCCGTTTAGGCTCAATTACCCAAGAGTTATTCCAACTGTGCGATACTTTGGTAATCTTATACAGGAGCTGTCAGCCCATGCATGAGAAAAAGTTTAAGTCTAAGTTGAAGTTTAAGAAAGATAAGGAAAATCAGGAGGTTGAACTTTTAAAATCTCAGTTAGCCAGAGCATTGGCAGATTATGACAACTTGACCAAGAGAGTTGAGCGAGAAAGACGGGAGTCTGTCGAATATTCAAATCTTAAACTTATACTTAAACTTTTACCTGTCTTAGATATGCTCTATGAGGCGCAAAAGCACTTGAACGATAGCGGGATTGGGCTTACCATAAAAGAGTTTGAAGAAGTTTTTAAAAGTGAAGGGCTTGAACGGATTACAATAAAAAATGGAGAGAGCGTTTTTGATGAGAGTTTACATGAGGCAATTGAAGTAGTTGCAGGTTCGGATAAAGATAATATAATTTGCGAGGAAGTAGTTTCTGGTTGGAAGTTTGTGGAAGGTCAAGTCGTACGACCAGCAAAAGTAAAAGTTTACCAAAAAATTAGTTAAGGATAATGACACAAGAGATAAAAAACGGGCCTTTAAAAGATGATATTCGGAGGGTGGAGCTTGGGAAAAATTTCAGGCCATTTATAGATAGTCAATTACATCCCAGCAAGTTAAAGCATGCGTTTGACTCTGATGAATTTGAACTTATAGGAATAGGTAAAGGAAGAATACGCCTGGAAAATTTAACTAAAGGTGGAGGTGGGCATGATTTAGCGGCACACGAGACGCAACTTGAAACACCAATTTTTAGATTTACACAAGATGAAAATGGTGGACTTGTTACTCAGGTACAGCAAGGTCCTCCCAGTTTGTTTGAAGTAAATTTACAGATAGATATTAGCGAAGAGCAGTATTTAGATAGAGACTGGGCGCTTGAAGCCACCTATTTTGTAGAAGGAAAAGAAGTATTTAAAGGGAGTGAAACAATTGACAGCGATGATTTTGCTTTTGTCTATCAAGGAAAAAGTCAGATGTGGAATGGATTAGTAGATTTTATCGTAACTGATGAGACGCTGAAGTTTTTAGACAGATTTGAAGTAATCATACAAAAAGTCGACAGAGTGGAATTAGAGAAATAAAATTAAGATAACATGGCTAAGATAATTGGCATTGATTTAGGAACCACAAATAGCGTTGTTGCTGTCATGGAGGGAGGCTCACCCAAGGTGATTCCTGCGGCGGATACTGGCAGAAATATCACGCCTTCGGTTGTGGAGCCGGTTAAGAACCTTGTTGGTGATGTTGCCAAGAGGCAAATGATCCTAAACCCTAAAAATACGGTTTATTCGGTCAAGCGCTTGATGGGCCGAAGATACTCGGATAAAGAAGTTGAGCGCACCAAGAAAATGGTCGGCTATGAGATAGTATCGGGCAAAGGCGACATGGCCGAAGTTGAAATTGAAGACAAGAAATATACGCCTCAGGAAATTAGCTCCAAAATCTTAATAAAGCTAAAAAAAGATGCCGAGACTTATTTGGGTGACAAGGTCGAGAGTGCGGTAATTACGGTCCCTGCTTATTTTGACGACGCCCAAAGGCAGGCTACCAAACAGGCCGGAGAAATTGCCGGCCTAAAAGTCGAGCGCATTATAAACGAACCGACTGCCGCAGCTTTGGCCTATGGCTTGGACAAGAAAAAAGTCGAGAAAATCGCGGTTTATGATCTTGGTGGCGGCACTTTTGATATTTCAATTCTGGAGCTTGGGGATGGCGTTTTTGAAGTCAAATCCACCAACGGAGATACTCACCTTGGAGGCGACGACTTTGACGAGACAATAGTTGACTGGATTGCGGAGGAGTTCAAAAAAGAAAATGGCGTTGACTTGAGAGCTGACAAACAAGCACTTCAAAGAATTCGCGACGCCGCCGAAAAGGCCAAAATTGAGCTCTCCGCTGCAAGCGAGATCGAAATTAACCAGCCATATATTACTCAAAAAGACAGTCAACCATTTCACTTAACCTTGAAGCTTACCCGGGCAAAGCTTGAGAGTCTTGTGAGTGAGCTTATTGAGGCTACCATGGAGCCGGTCAAGGCAGCTCTAAAAGACGCGAAACTCTCACCAAAAGATATTAACGAGGTAATTTTGGTGGGCGGCATGACCAGGATGCCCAAGGTGGTTGAGACCGTCAAAGAGTTTTTTGGCAAGGACCCCAATAAGTCCGTTAATCCCGATGAAGTTGTGGCAGTTGGCGCGGCTATTCAGGGAGGGGTTTTGGGCGGGGACGTCAAGGACATCCTGCTTTTGGACGTAACCCCCTTGACTTTGGCAATTGAAACAATGGGCCAAGTGGCCACCCCGATGATTCCAAGAAACACCACGGTTCCGGCCAGCAAAACCGAGGTTTTCTCAACAGCCGCTGATAACCAGACTCAAGTGCAAATTGTGGTTACCCAGGGTGAGCGCCCAATGAGCCGGGACAATAAGCAACTTGGAACTTTTGCTCTAGACGGCATTCCCCCGGCGCCGCGTGGAGTTCCCCAGATTGAAGTTACTTTTGATATTGACTCAAACGGAATTCTAAAAGTTACAGCCAAGGATAAAGCGACCAGTAAAACCCAGGACATCACAATAACTGGTGCGGTTGGGCTTTCGGATGAAGAAGTCGAAAAAATGAAGGAAGAGGCCGAGAAGCACAAAGAGGAAGACGAGAAGAAAAAAGAGCTGGTGGATGCCAAAAACGCGGCCGATGCGATAGTTGCGGCTTCCGAAAAAGCCATTAAGGATGCCGGAGACAAGGCGCCAAAGGATATTGTTGAGAAAGTTGAGGAGAAAATTAAAGCCGTAAAAGAAGTCAAAGACGGCGATGATAAGGAGAAAATTGAGAGTGCTACGAAAGAGCTTTCGGAGGAACTACAAAAAGTAGGCCAACAAATGTATGCCGCCTCCGCTGAAGCTTCGGCAGGCCAAGGAAGCAAGGAAGAAAAACCGGACGAGGATAAGAAAAAGGAAGATACGAAAGA